>CAJMPX010000005.1:0-117695 GCA_905215365.1 uncultured bacterium
GGCATAAGCTCGCTGACGCGCTCGACGATGCGGCGCTGCTCGGCGAGGGGCGGGATAGGATATAAAAACGATTGGAAATTAGCTGCCGACAAATTTGGCTGGGCAGTTCCGTTGTTGAATCTTTTTATGCTTGCCGTTGTTAACGCTGAGTCAAATAGGACGCTTAGGTATTTAACGGATATTCCAATGCTGTCAATCGGTCTAACAATTACTAACGAAGACGCGATGGCGCCTCGTTCGAAAGGAAAGATACCGAATTTACCTAGGGACCCTCGTATGCAGAAAACCATATCGCCATGTTCCAGCTTCCCAGCATTAAACAGGTCGTATTGATCTTCCGTCATATAGAGCATGTTTGTTTCCGAAACAACGCCTCGTTCTACATTGATAGCGCTAACGAAAGGAATTCCGGAATCGTGCAGCCTCGACTTTGCTGGATAGTTCTTTCCTCTGTCGCCATTAAGGATTTGGGCAACGCTTTCCAACCTCGTCCAGCACCACCCCTCGGGCAACTCCTCAAACGGCACCTCATCCGCGATACACTTATCGCTTAGCACGCGCCCCTTGGCGTTCACCCTCTTCTCATAGGGGGAGCCATCGGAACCGCTCAGACGTTCAATTGTGTTCGCAACAAGCGTTGTAAAATCTAGTGATATGAGCATCCCGGTTGCTTCAGCGCTTCGATGCTCTCGTCTTTAGCGCCCTCCGCTCAGTGGAGGACTGACTGCAAACGGCGTAAACAAGACAAGGGGGATTGCGCAAATGAAAGCAACCGAGGCGAATCTGCTTGACCTTATGGGCGTGGCGAAGATGCAGTTCGTCATTCCCGTGTACCAGCGAGTTTACTCGTGGAGTGTAAAAGAGTGCGAGGTGCTTTGGGATGACGTCATGCGAGCGGGTCGTGATGGCGTATCGCACTTCGTGGGGTCGATGCTTTATATCCCCGAGCCCGAGAGCTCTGCCACGAGCATTTCGCGCGTGCTTTTGATTGACGGGCAGCAGCGCATGACGACGTTTTCGTTGATGATCGCCGCCTTGGCTGACTATCTGGAGGGTTATCCCGACAAGGCCGGCTTCCTTGGCGATCTCAAGATTTCAGCGTTGCGGAAGAACTACCTCTTTAACGATGACGACTACAACGGCCTGGCGCGCTACAAGCTGGTGCTTTCACAGGACGATAAAGAGACGCTGTTCTCCATCGTGTCCGGGTCTCCCGTGCCAGATGAAAAATCGGATCGGATCGTCGAGAACCATGCGTTCTTCCGCGAGAAGATGCGTGGTAAATCATTTGATCCGGCAAGGCTTTGGGCGGGACTAAACCGCGTGCAGGTCATCGACACTAAGCTCACCGCTGGCGTTGATAATGCCCAGCTCATATTTGAGTCCATGAACTCCAAGGGCAAGCCGCTCACGCCTATCGACCTCATTCGTAACTACGTTCTTATGTCGCTTCCCAACGACGAGCAAACCAAGCTTTACGAGGGTTACTGGCATCCGCTCGAGCGCCTGTTCGGTAAAGGCGGCGAAGAAGAGTTCAATGCATTTATCTGGTACTGGTTGTGGCTCAAGGTTCCCAATAGGATGCCGAAGGAAAACGAGGCCTACCACGAGTTCAAACGCTATTTCGCTGACGACTACGATGGGGATACCGAGGGCCTGCTGAAGGAGCTCCGCGAATATGCGCAAAGATATGCCAGGCTGTTCCTTGGCAAGGAGAAAGACGAGGATCTGCGCCGAGTGTTCGGCAGGATTGCCTGTCTTTATGTGAAATCGGTCAGACCTTTGCTGATGCTGCTTTACTCGGTTTATGAAGGAGGCAGGATTGACCGCAATGCGTTTTTACGTATCTGCGAGACTATCGAGTCGTTCCTGTTCAGGCGGGCGGTTTGCGGCAGGCTTACCACGGGCCTAAATAATTTCTTTGCCGGCATGTATCGCAGCCTTGAGCAACAGGACGATATAGAGGAGTACGTTACGGCGATGCTCCTTATCCACAGCAGCGGTATGACCGCGTACTTCCCGACAGACGAGCATTTTGTCGAGGAGCTTAAGACGCGTGACTGTTACAACCGCTTCTCTAAAAAGCGCTATTACCTGGAGCGCATGGAGAACTGGCACCACCCGAAGGAGCCCATCTCGGCTGACGATTACCAGATCGAGCACGTCATGCCCCAGACGATCGATGGTGAGCACGGCTGAAAGGAATCGCTTGGTGAGAACTGGGAAGACATCCACGACAGGCTGTGCAACAACTTGGGAAATCTTACGCTGACGGGCTACAACCAGGAGTACTCAAACCGGTCGTTCTCGGACAAGCTCAATCTTCCGAACGTGGGACTTAAATGCAGCCCGCTCTACCTAAACAAGTCGATCGCCTCGCATGAAAAATGGGGCGAGGAGGAGATTAGGCAGCGCGCGGACGATCTGGCGAAAGAGGCGTGTGAGATATGGAAATATCCCGACCTTCCGGCAGATGTCGTCGACAAGTATCGCCCCTCTCGTGGGAAGTCTGACGAGGTGCCTATTTGGACTCTGCAGGAGAACCACCCCACTTTTGCTGAAGGCGGACTCAACCAGAAGCTTTTCGATGAGGTACGCGAGTCCGTTCTGAGTGGTAACCCTTCGTGGGAGTCCTATATAGCCAAGTACTATGTAGGCTTCAGGTCGGGCAAGCGAAAATTACACGCCGTGCTAGAAGGCAGGACCAGCAACGGTGGTTGGATTGCCGTCGGCCTGGCAAAGAGCGTTGACGATCTGACGGATCCAGAGGGCCTGTGTCAGGACAAGCGCTCACAGGGCGGATTTGGCCCGGGTCTACCGACCTATGTCGCACTTCGGAACGCTGATGACATTCCCGCGGTGCTCGATCTTATAAAGCAGTGCTAGGTTGAAGGCCGGGGATTGGCCCCCCGGCCTTCATTGCCTCAGATTTGTTGGTGGCTCTTCACCGTAAAGCGCATCTGGTGGGAGAGGCTGCTCTTGGTCGGTTGGTGTCGGAATCGCGGGCAATTATTCGGCCTAAATCCGGAAAAGTGCAATATTGGCTGGTATAAAAGTACGGAAAAGTGTCGTAATACATACTTCAAAATCTCTAAAAAGTGTCGAAATGAGCACCTAGCAACCACGGAAAAGTGTATCCTAGTGCTAAAACAGCACGTAATAAGGGGTACGCTTATGCTACAGAGAAAAGCGAAAGCACAGTTTGAATCTTGGCTTGCCTTGTCGCCCAACAAGGCTCTTTTGGTCAAGGGCGCCCGACAGGTAGGAAAGTCATATTTGGTCAACGTCTTTGCAAGCGAATCGTTCGAAAATGTCGTGACGTTCGACCTTATCGCCGACGCGTCCGTGCGCGATTCGTTTTTGGCGGCGAAAAGCGCGGATGACCTGCTTATGCGCATGTCTATTGCTGCAACGCAGCCGATGGTTGCGAACAAGACCGTTGTGGTTATCGACGAGGTGCAGCGATGCCCCAATGTGGTGACGTTTATCAAATACCTGGTCCAGCGCGGCGACTTTCGATACATCCTTACCGGATCGCTCCTTGGCGTTGAGCTCGAGGGCATCGATTCCCTGCCGGTGGGGTATGTCGAGCAGGTCCAGATGTACCCGCTCGACTTTGAGGAGTTCTGCTGGGCAAGCGGCGTTGCTGCCGGAGCGTTTGACATGCTCAGGGGTTGTCTAAAGGACGAAAAGGAGCTCCCCGGCTATCTGTATGACCGCTTGCTCAATCTGTTCCATCAGTATGTGGTGGTGGGGGGCATGCCCGACGCGGTCAATTCCTTCTTGGCGACGCGCAATGTCGACGAGGTTCGAAACATCCATCGCGATCTTCACGCCCTGTATCGCGATGACATCGCAAAGTACGCTCCGCCTGAGCTACGCTTGGTTATTCGCGATATCTATGATCTGATTCCCAGCGAGGTCGGCTCCAAAAACAAGCGATTCAAACTGTCATCGATTAACGGTGTCAAACGTTTTTCGCAGGTGACAGATCATTTTCTTTGGTTATCGGAGGCGGGTGTCGCGCTTCCCGTGTATAACGTAACGGCGCCCGTGGCACCCCTTTTATTGGGGGAGCAACGAAATCTGTTCAAGCTGTTTTACTTGGACACCGGAATGCTCATGTCGTCGTATTCCAAGAAGGTCGCCCAAGGCGTTTTTGATGGGGAGGCGGAAGACCCCTTTGGCATGAACATGGGGGCGGCGTTTGAGGGCTTCGTTGCCCAAGAGCTCAAAGCTCATGGATTTAGATTGCGCTACTTTACGTCCAAAAAGGTCGGTGAGCTCGATTTTGTGGAAGAGACATTCGATGGGGAAGTGTTTGCCATCGAGGTCAAGTCGGGCAAGAGCTTTAAGTCCCATGCGGCGCTCGACAACGCACTCGCGACGAAGGGCTACGGAATCGATCGCGCCCTGGTACTTGCGGAATGTAATCTTCGCCGCGATGGTGACGTGCTGTATCTGCCCATCTTTATGGCAGGGCTTTTGGAGCCGTAACATGCCGCCGGCCCTCCCTTAACCCTCGCTACTCGTCGTCTCCGTCGTTGGGGTCGCCCTTGAGGGTGTTGATGTCCAGGTGCTGGTTGTCGTTCTCTTTTTGCTGCGTTGCCGATTCGGACGCGGTGGGGCCGCGGAATAGCTGGAATCCCTCAAATGCGATCACGCCGAGTAGGGCCACGATAATCGCGATAAAGACAATCTTTGCCGCTTGGGGAAACTCGGAGAAGTGCGGCGGCTCTTCCTCGGTGTAGTAGTCGGCAAAGCGCTCGTCGTCGGTGCCGCGGGTATACGACGATGCCGATGCGGCCTTTACGCCGGTCTTGCTGTACTTGGGAGCAGACGCGTCGGCAAGCGGGCCGTTATCGTATGCGCTCGATACGGAACCGTAGTCCTCGGTCTCAATGCGGGAGGCGCGGGGCGCGGCATCAAAGCGGTCATTGTGCGTTGTTGTTTCGTTGTGATCGGAGTCGTGATCCTCGGCAGCTGCAAACAGCGGATTGACCGGAATATCGAGCGCCGGCATGCCGGCCGAGGTCTCGTCCAAGTCGGCCGCGGCCCAGGAATCAAAGGCAAACTGGCGGTTGGCAAGATCGTCCAGATCCATAACGGGCGGCTCGAGTTCGGGTTCGGGCTGGGGTTCGGGAGCCGCGTATGTCGGCTGCTGCGGGGTGGCATG
Source organism: uncultured bacterium (assembly GCA_905215365.1). GTDB lineage: Bacteria > Actinomycetota > Coriobacteriia > Coriobacteriales > Coriobacteriaceae > Collinsella. Next base: position 5,177 of record CAJMPX010000005.1, read on the forward strand.
CGCGGGTGTGCTGCTGGGCGCATGGCGCTGTGTCGCCGCGGCGAGAAACGCCGCCGTCTCGGACGGATCGCTGGTGGGGCGGGGCGCAGGGGCGGTCTGACGCGGTGCCTGCATGATGGGGCGGGTGGCAAAGTCATCTGCGGGCACGGATGCCGGCGCGGGCGTAGTTGCCGGGGCGGGAGCGGCGGCCGACGTAGGTTTTGGGCCTGCCGAGCGAGCCCCGCCGCCCATGAGTTCATCGGCGGTCCAAGGGCGGTCGCTCATCACGTCGTCCAGGCTCAACGCAAACAGATCGTCTTCGCCCTCGTCAAACGCGCGTTTCGCATGTCTGGCGGCAGAAGCGAAGCCTCCGCGGCCGTTGCGTGATGCGTTGCTCGACCCCATCTTGTTCCATCCTTTCGAACTGTCTATCTCATCGATTATATGGAACTTGCCTTGCGGCCGACTCTCGGATTCGTGCATTCCAGAACTCGTGCCCAAAAGGGGAGGGGCGCAGGCGCGCTGACTACTTGTCGCCGGCGGCAGCCTTTGCCTCGTTGAGGTAGCTATAGAAGCTGTACTTAGAGATGCCAAAGAACTCGCAGGCACGCTCGCTCGACTTGGAGATGAGGAAGGCGCCGCGACGGTCGAGGTAGCCGATGGCGCGAATGCGCTCATCTTTGGTCATAAGGGCTGCGGGCTTGCCCACGTATTGCTCGCACTCGCGCAGCAGATCTTCGAGCAGGTCGCCGATGTTTTTGGTAATGGGCTCGGGCTCGGTGTAGCCCGAGCCGCCGGTGCCGGTAAAGGCATCGAGCGAGCGCTCAAAAGCCTTCATGAGCGTAATGTCAAAGTTAATGCCCAAAATGCCGACGGGCTTGCCCTCGTCGTTGCGGATAAAGATGGTCGAGGACTTGAGCAGCTTGCCATCGGTGGTTTTGGTGAGGTATGGCTCGCGGTCGTGCACGTCGGTGGTGCCCTCGTGCATGGACTCAAACACAATATGGCTAGGGCCGTCACCCAGTTTGCGCCCGCTGACGTGGCCGTTTTCGATCACCACGATGGAGTGGTCCACGTCGTCGGTTTCCAGGTCGTGGACGACGACTTCGCAGTTGGGGCCAAATTGGAGCGCCAGGCCGTGTGCAAGGCGCTTATAAAACTCAATCTGTGCGGGGGTCATGGGTGCCTTCCTAAAAATTAGTTTGGGCACACTTTGCCATAAACCACACTTGTTCGCAAATAACGAAAGCGTCGCTGCGTTATGTGACCGTTCGGCGGCGAAAAGGTACCGATTACGGCAACAAACAATTTGTTAGGTTTGCCAATCAAAAAGTGTGATAGAACAGTACTAACAAACTTTTTGTTTGGCATCCACATAAAAGTTCAGTCGCATGAATGGGAATGGACTGAAACGCGTATGCGGGGGCCGGCAAGAGAGGACTTAAGGAGTTCACCGTATGGCCGATAAGATCCAGTGGGCGGGCAACACGATGCCCAAGAGCGATGATAAGCACTTGGGAATCATGAGCCTCGACCACGTGAAGAAGGCCCGCGCCTTCCACCAGTCGTTCCCCCAGTACACCGTCACTCCGCTTGCCCGCCTGGATGGCCAGGCTGCGCGCCTGGGCCTGTCCAACCTGTGCGTTAAGGACGAGAGCTACCGCTTTGGCCTCAACGCCTTTAAGGTGCTGGGCGGCTCGTTTGCCATGGCCAACTACATTGCCGACGAGACCGGCAAGGACGTTGCCGAGTGCACCTTCGATTACCTGACCTCCGATCAGCTTGCCAAGGACTTTGGCCAGGCCACCTTCTTTACCGCCACCGACGGCAACCATGGCCGCGGCGTGGCATGGGCTGCCAACAAGCTGGGCCAGAAGGCCGTCGTGCACATGCCCAAGGGTTCCACCAAGCCCCGCTTCGATAACATTGCCGCCGAGGGCGCCACGGTGACCATCGAAGAGGTCAACTACGACGAGTGCGTGCGCATGGCCGCCGCCGAGGCCGACGCCTGCGAGCGCGGCGTCATCGTTCAGGACACCGCCTGGGAGGGCTACGAGAAGATCCCGTCCTGGATCATGGAGGGTTACGGCACCATGGCTTCCGAGGCTGCCGAGCAGCTGCGCGAGATGGCTATCAACCGCCCGACGCACGTCTTTGTCCAGGCTGGCGTAGGCTCGCTCGCCGGCGCCGTGGTGGGCTACTTCACCAACCTGTATCCCGATAACCCGCCCACCTTCGTCGTGGTTGAGTGCGCACCGGCCGCCTGCCTGTACAAGGGCGCTGCCGCCGGCGACGGCGACCCACGTATCGTGGACGGCGACATGCCCTCCATCATGGCCGGCCTGTGCTGCGGCGAGCCCAACATCCTTGGCTGGGATATCCTGCGCAACCACACCACCGCCTTCGTGTCCTGCCCCGACTGGGTCACCGCTCGCGGCATGCGCACCCTGGGCGCTCCCGAGAAGGGCGACCCGCGCGTCATCTCCGGCGAGTCCGGCGCCGTGACCACCGGCCTGGTCGAGACTCTCATGCTCGATCCCGAGTACGCCGAGCTCAAGGAGCTCATCGGCCTGGACAAGACGAGCTCCGTGCTCTGCTTCTCCACCGAGGGCGACACCGATCCGGATCAGTACCGTCGCATCGTCTGGGAGGGCGAGTACCCGACTTGCTAGCAGACTGACCTGTCCGGAGGCAGCCGGAGGACTTTACTCCCTGCTCGGACAGTCCTGCTCGCACGGAGAGCACATTAAGTGCTCTCCGGCTCGTGCGGAACTCGCGACGGAGCAAAGTCCTCCGTCCGCCTCCTATGGTTGCTTGCTTGCCGGGTGCTCGACCTCACGCTGCTTGGCACAAGTGATCTATCTGAAATATCTACCTGTAGGTAAACCCTTGTAGAAAGGTTGACTGTTATGACTAAGGAACTCGATTTCGAGGCAATTAAAAACGCTGCTGAGTCTCACCGCGCTGACATGACCCGCTTCCTGCGCGCCATGATCTCGCACCCCTCTGAGTCTTGCGAGGAGGGCGAGGTCGTCGCTTGCATCAAGGCCGAGATGGAGAGCCTTGGCTATGACGAGGTCAAGGTCGACGGCCTGGGCAACGTCATGGGCTTTATGGGCGAGGGCGACAAGATCATCGCCATCGACTCTCACATCGACACCGTCGGCATCGGCAACATCGAGAACTGGGATGCCGATCCCTATGAGGGCTACGAGACCGACGAGATCATCTACGGCCGCGGCGGCTCCGACCAGGAGGGCGGCATGGCTTCTGCTACCTACGCTGCCAAGATGATGAAGGACATGGGCCTCATCCCCGAGGGCTACAAGATCATGGTCGTCGGCACCGTCCAGGAAGAGGACTGCGACGGCATGTGCTGGCAGTACATCTACAACAAGGACGGCATTAAGCCCGAGTTCGTCATTTCCACCGAGCCCACCGACGGCGGCATCTATCGCGGCCACCGCGGCCGCATGGAGATCCGCGTCGACGTTCACGGCACCTCCTGCCACGGCTCCGCTCCCGACCGCGGCGACAACGCCATCTACAAGATGGCCGACATCATCGCCGACGTCCGCGCCCTCAACAACAACGGCTGCGACGAGTCGACCGACATCAAGGGGCTCGTCAAGATGCTCGACCCCAAGTACAACCCCGAGCACTTCGAGGACGCCCGCTTCCTGGGCCGCGGCACCTGCACCGTCAGCCAGATCTTCTACACCAGCCCCAGCCGTTGTGCCGTGGCTGATTCCTGCGCCATCTCCATCGACCGTCGCATGACCGCCGGTGAGACTTGGGAGTCCTGCCTGGACGAGATCCGCAACCTGCCGGCCGCCAAGAAGTACGGCGACGACGTGAAGGTCTCCATGTACATGTACGACCGTCCGTCCTGGACCGGCGAGGTCTACGAGACCGAGGCTTACTTCCCCACGTGGATCAACAAGGAGACCGCTCCGCACGTCAAGGCCCTCGTCGACGCCCACAAGGCCATGTTCGGTGACGAGCGCATCGGCTGCGAGCCCAGCATGGACAAGCGCACCGGTCGTCCGCTGTGCGACAAGTGGACTTTCTCCACGAACTGCGTTTCCATCCAGGGCCGCTATGGCATTCCCTGCGTCGGCTTTGGCCCGGGTGCCGAGTCTCAGGCTCACGCTCCCAACGAGGTCACCTACAAGGACGACCTGGTCACCGCTGCCGCCATGTATGTGGCTGCCCTGAACCTCTACGATCCGAGCCAGGCCGATGGCGACGCCACCGTGTTCCGCGCCGGTCTGACCAACAACAAGATCGATTAGTCCCATTCCTCGATTTTGTTGGGCCGGGGGCCGCTCGTGTCCCCGGCACCCCCCCCTGTTGACTTGGGGCCCGCGGTCGTTATCTCCCATGCTTCCTCAACGGTAGCGGGTCCTCGTCATAGCGCGCTGCATGTTCTAGCCACACGCGCATGCCGGAGCACATCTACTCATTGCGATCGTTTCATCTTTGGAAAGGATATTTACATGGACGCTAAGTTTACCGAGCTCGTCGAGCAGCTGAACGGCCTCGATTTTAAGGGTATGTACGGCAGCGACTTCCTGCACACCTGGGATAAGACCACCGATGAGCTCAAGGCTCTCTACATCGTCGCCGACGCCCTGCGCGAGCTGCGTGAGAACAACGTTTCGTCCAAGATCTTCGACTCGGGTCTGGCCGTCTCCCTGTTCCGCGACAACTCCACCCGTACGCGCTTCTCCTTCTCCAAGGCTGCTAACCTGCTCGGCCTTGAGCTGCAGGACCTGGACGAGAAGAAGTCCCAGATCGCCCACGGCGAGACCGTCCGCGAGACCGCTACCATGATCTCTTTCATGGCCGACGTCATCGGCATCCGCGACGACATGTACATCGGCAAGGGCGACGCCTACATGGCCGAGGTCTCCGAGTCCGTGCAGCAGGCTTACGAGGACGGCGTTCTGGATCACCGTCCCACGCTCATCTCCCTGCAGTCCGACTCCGATCACCCCACGCAGTCCTCTGCCGACATGCTCTACCTCATCAACGAGTTTGGCGGTCTTGAGAACCTCAAGGGCAAGAAGGTTGCCGTCACCTGGGCCTACTCGCCCTCTTACGGCAAGCCGCTGTCCTGCCCGCAGTCGCTGATCAGCCTGCTGCCCCGTTTTGGCATGGACGTCACCCTGGCCCACCCCGAGGGCTACGACCTCATGCCCGAGGTCGTCGAGCGCGCCAAGGGCTATGCCGCCGAGTCCGGCACCACCTTTAAGCAGGTCAACACCATGGCCGAGGCCTTCGAGGGCGCCGACATCGTGATCCCCAAGAGCTGGGCTCCGTTTGCCGCCATGGAGAAGCGCACCAACCTGTACGCCGAGGGCGACGACGCCGGCATCGCCGCGCTTGAGAAGGAGCTGCTCGCCCAGAACGCCACCCATCAGGACTGGTGCTCCACGACCGAGCTCATGGAGAAGACCGCCAACGGCCAGGACACCATCTTTATGCACCCGCTGCCCGCTGACATCTCCGGTGTCTCCTGCGAGCACGGCGAGGTCAACGCCGACGTCTTTGACATGCACCGCGTGGGCATGTACAAGGAGGCCAGCTACAAGCCGTACGCCATCGCAGCCATGATGTTCCTGCAGAAGGTTGCCGATCCCGCCGCTACCCTCAAGGCCCTCGACGAGCGCAACACCGCCCGTTGGTTCCAGGCCTAAAGCCGCGCTGAGGTAAGCCATGTAAAGGGGGCGCTCTGCCAACCGGCGGGGTGCCCCTTTTTGCATCGTGGGCGTGCGGGATAAGCGCTTTCGATGTAGATGCCCCGCGACGCGAGTTATGGGTACGATGGTTTCAGGGGAGGTATCGCCATGAAACTCGGTTGCGTCATTATGGCTTCGGGCGAGGGCAAGCGGTTTGGCTCTAACAAGATGCTTGCCGATATCTATGGCAAGCCGCTGATTGCCCGGACTATCGATTCGGTTCCCCGGGGCTTTGACGTCGTGGTTTCGACGCGTTGGCCCGAGGTCGCTCAGATTTGTGATGACAAGCATTGCCCGTGCGTGCTGCACGATGGCGAGCTGCGCAGCGAAAGCGTCCGTGCGGGCCTTTCGTGGGGAGTCGAACGTAACTGGAAAGGTTGCCTCTTTTTGCCGGGCGACCAGCCGCTCGTGAGTTCGGATTCTTTTGAGGCTATGGTTCGTGCATTTGACGAGCGTGGCCGCAAGCATCCGGTGCGTCTTGCGTGCAACGGTGAGCCTTCGAGCCCGGTGCTCTTTCCGGCGGAACTGTTCGATGCACTTATGTGTCTTGAGGGTAAGGACGGCGGCGGTTCGATCCTCAAGGACCGTACCGACGTGGTGCTGGTCGAGGCGCGTGCCTACGAGCTGTGGGACGTCGATACCGTCAAGGGACAGCGACGCATAACGGAGCATATCGCCGCCTGCTCGTATTTTGATCGCGTGGCCAACTGCATCAATCAATAAGGAGCAATTATGATCATCATCAAAAACGGCGCACTCGTGACGCCCCAGGGGCTTCGCCGCGCCGATCTTGCCATGGATGGCGATAAGATCGTGCGGATTGCCGCGGCGATTGAGCCGGCCGAGGGCGATACCGTCGAGGATGCTGCGGGCTGCTGGGTGTTCCCGGGCTTTATCGATGGGCACACGCACATGCAGTGCTGGACCGGCATGGATTGGACAGCCGATAGCTTTGAGACCGGCACGCGCGCGGCTGCCTGCGGCGGCACGACGACCATTGTGGACTACGCGACGGCCGATCGCGGCGTGACCATGCCCGATGCCTTGGTCGAGTGGCATCATCGCGCCGACGGCACCTGCACCGCCAACTATGCCTTCCATATGGCGCTTGCCGAGTGGAATGAGCGCAACCGCGCCGATCTTTCGGCCATGCGCGAGGCGGGCGTGTCGTCGTTTAAGACCTACTTTGCCTACGACCATCTGCGCCTGGACGATGCCGAGACGCTCGAGGTGCTGGAGGAGCTCAAGCGCGTGGGCGGTATCCTGTGCGTGCATTGCGAGAACGGCACGTTGGTCAACGCGCTGCAGAAGCGCGTGTTTGAGCAGGGTATCCACGGGCCCGAGGGCCATGCGCTCAGCCGTCCGGACGTGTGTGAGGCCGAGGCCGTGAGCCGCCTGCTGTATCTGGCGCACTTGGCCGGGGACGCTCCGGTCAACGTGGTGCACCTTTCGACCAAGCTGGGGCTCGAGGCCATTCGCGCTGCCAAAGCGCGCGGGCAGAAGAACATCTATGTCGAGACATGCCCTCAGTATCTGATGCTCGACGACACCTGCTATCTGGAGCAGGGCGAGGACGGCTTTGCGGGCGCCAAGTACGTGATGAGCCCGCCGCTGCGCCATGCCGGTGACCGTGCCGCGCTGCGCGAGGCGCTTGTGGCTGGCGAGATCGATACTATTGCGACCGATCATTGCAGCTTTAACCTGCACGGGCAAAAGGACCGAGGACGCGATGATTTCCGCGCGATTCCCAACGGCGGGCCCGGCGTGGAGCATCGCCCCGTCGCGATCGCTACGAGCTTTGAGGGACAGCTGGGCCCCGAGGATCTGTGCCGCTTGATGAGCGAGAACCCGGCGCGCGTCTTTGGCATGTATCCGCGCAAGGGCTGTCTTGCCGAGGGCTCCGATGCCGACGTATGCGTGTGGGATCCCAAGGCACGCTGGGCCATTCGCGCGGCGACGCAGCATCAGGCTGTGGACTATACGCCGCTCGAGGGCTTTGAGGCACACGGCCGCGCCAAGGCCGTGTTTGTGAACGGCGTGCTGGCGGCACGCGACGGCGAGCCCACCGGAGCCCAACCCGGCCGCTACGTGCCCCGCTAACAGGAAGACCGCCGGGGTAGCTAATTTGGGAGATGATTTTTCGGGACGGGGTAGCAAAAAGAGCCCCGTCCCAAATTTGCTACCCCTGGAGGCTGGTGGCGATGAGGGGGCGGTTGAGGGCTGCCTCGAAGCGATCTGCCATTGTTGGGTCGGCAAGCGTGTCGGCTTGGTTGAGCATGACGCGTGCGGTGCTGAGTCCCAGCGCCTGCATCTCGGCATTGAGCACCTGGGCGACGCGCTCGGGCGTGGCGATGTCGGTAGGCTCGCAGCCGCAGCGCTCGCAGAAGAGCTCGGGGCGGTGGATAACCTCGGCGACGGGCTTGCCCAGCCCCGAGGCGCCGACGACCCAGACAACGTTTGCCGTGGCGGCGGGAATTACCGGCTCCCAGGCGGCATGCGCCTTGAGCGGGAGTCGCTTGCTGCCATCTGCCTCGGTCAACACATAGTCAAAGCGTTGCGCCAGCTCGTTGGGCGGCTCGGCGGGGGCGGAGAGCTTGCCTGTCTCCTGGTCCAAAACACCCGCCTGGCAGATGCTTCCGCGGCTCATGCCAGCGCATACCTTGCAGGTGCAGCCGGGGGCATGCGCGGCACCCGGCTTCCAAGGCGCGGCATCCAGGCGACGGTTTGACCCGTCCCACGGCACGCCGGCGACGGGAAACATGTGCGTGGTGGTGCAGAGGAGCACGCGGCCGCCAGCGCGCATGAGCTCGAGACCCAGCGTCTTTAGCAAGGTCGACTTACCGCCACTGCCGATAATTGCGGTAACGCCCGGCTCGATCTTGAGCGCGGAGGCAAGGTTTCCGCTCGTCGTTTCCATCTGTTCACCGCCGTATAATACTGTGATAATAAATAATCATCAGAGTAGCGGTCGGACCGCTTTTGCTCTGCTCAAACCGTAGCACAGGGAGGTGCCCCGGGAATGCTCGTTTATGTTCGCGGCGCCGGTGATATCGCCACGGGTGTCGCTGCCCGTTTGGTGCGCGCCGGCGTGTCGGTCGTTATGGCAGATATCGCGGTTCCCACGTGCATCCGTCGCACAATCAGTTTTTGCGAGGCCATTCGCCTGGGCGAGGTCGAGGTCGAAGGCATTCGCGCTCGCTTGGCACAGACGCCGGCTGAGGCGCTTGAGATTACCAAGGCTGGAGACGTCGCCGTTGTGGTGGACCCTCAGGCCAAGATGCTCGATGAGCTTAAACCCGCGGCTGTGGTCGACGCGATTTTGGCTAAGCGCAACTTGGGCACCACGCGCGACATGGCGCCTGCCGTCATCGCTGTGGGGCCGGGCTTTACCACGCCGGTCGATTGCGACGCCGTGGTCGAGACCATGCGCGGGCATTTTCTCGGCCGTGTCATTACCCAAGGTTCGCCCCAGCCCAACACGGGCGTGCCGGGCATTATCGCCGGCTATGGCAAGGAACGTGTTATCCACAGCCCCGCCGCCGGCGTGTTTCGGTCCGACCGCACCATCGGCGACATCGTGAGCGCCGGAGACGTGATTGGCTACGCGGGCGATATGCCCATGTGCACGCAGATCGATGGCTGTCTGCGCGGGCTTTTGGCGAACGGCGTGCAGGTGACTGAGGGCTTTAAATGCGCCGATGTCGATCCGCGCGGCGATGCCAGCTATATCAACTACATTTCGGACAAAGCGACGTCGGTCGGCGGCGGCGTGCTCGAGGCACTCGCTATGCTCACCGATGTCTTTAGAGGATAGAAGGCGGCAATGGAAAAGCTCGATGTTGTGAATGCGGCGCTTGCTACCCTGCGTGCTGGTAAGACGTGCGAGCTGGTGGTCGTGGCCGGCACGGCAGGGTCGTCGCCGCGCGGCGTGGGCGCCTGGATGGCCGTCTTTGCCGATGGCAGCCAGGCGGGCACCATCGGCGGCGGCAAAATTGAGCTCTTTGCACTGGATGAGGCGCGCGAGCTCCTGGCCGGGGGTAAATCGCGTCTGGTCCGCTACACCATGGGCGGCGAGAACTCCGATACCGGCATGATTTGCGGCGGAGCTATCTGCCTGTGCTATCTGCACCTGGACGCGACCAAGGCACCGTTGTTCCAGGAGATTGCCAATGTGCTGGCGTATCGGCGCATCGGTGACTTCGCCATCGACTTTGAGCCGTTTATCGCGAGCGCGCTCGAGGGCGATGTGGCCGAGTACCATGGCGAGGAATCGCGCCGCACCATTGCGGGCTGCCCCGGGCTTTCGCTGGCGGAAGAGGGGAGCAACGTCACCTACACCAACGCCGCCTCCGAGATTCCCCCGGCGCACATCGAGACGCTCTGCCCCGAGGGCCTGACCTATATCTTTGGCTGCGGCCACGTGGGCGCTGCGACGGCGCGGGTGCTCACAGCGGCGGGCTTTGCCGTCGTGGCTTGCGACGACCGCCCCGGCACGCTGACCCCCGAATGGGTGCCCGGCGTCTACGACCGTCGTCTGGTCGATTATAAGAACCTGAGCGAGCTGTGCCCCATCGGCCCGCGCGACTTGGTGGTCGTCGCCACGGCGGGTCACAAGTCCGATATCGACGTGGTGATTCAGGCCATGCGCGCTAAACCCGCCTATCTGGGCTGCCTGGGCTCGCGCCGCAAGACCGCCTTTGTGCGCGCCCGCCTGGAGCAGGAGGGCTTCACGCAGGGCCAGATCGACGAGCTGCACCTGCCGATCGGTGTCGCCATCGAGGCCGAGGACCCCGAGGAGATCGCCATCTCCATCGCCGCCGAGATGATCCACCTGCGTCGCACCAAACTCGTCCCCCGCAAGCGCTAGTCGCATCCCAAATGAGCTGCCCCAGCCCTCTGCCGCATGCGGGTCAAAATGCTACCTGTGCCATATGCCCTATAATGTCCGACCGTTGAGCGGCATGGGGCCGCTGCCTAGGGTATGGGAGGCGCAAATGGCAGAGTCGGCAGCAGGGGATGCCCTGTTCGAGCGTACGGGAAAAGTTTCGTTTGTGCAGGTATTACCCCATGCACTGCAGCATGTGCTGGCGGCATTCGCGGGTATCGTCACGCCCGCCATCATTATCGCGTCGGTCTGTGGCTTTACCCCTCAAGAGGAAGCCGCTGTCATCCAGGCGTCGCTCGTCCTCTCGGCGATTGACATTTTCCTTCAACAGTTTCCCATAAAAGGTGTCGTCGGTTCGGGCCTGCCCATTGTGATGGGTGCGAGCTTTACCTTCGTGCCGGCGCTCAAGGCAGTCGGTCTTGAGCTTGGTTTTGAGGCCGTACTGGGCGCCCAGGTAATCGGCGGCGCGCTCGTCGCGCTCTTCGGCCTACTGTTTAGGCGCGTGAGTTTTCTGTTTCCGGCCCCGGTGCTTGGCACCGTCATCTTTGTCATTGGCCTGTCGCTATGCCCAGTGGCAGTTGCCTCCATGGCGGGCGGGGAGGGCGCGGCCGATTTTGGCAGTGTCACCAACTGGGCCGTCGCACTTGTGACGTTCGTCGTCACCTTTATGGCTGGCAACTACGGCAAGGGCGCGCTTAGGCTGGGCAGCATCCTGGCTGGTATCTGCGCGGGCTTTGTTTTGGCTGCGGTGTTGGGCATGGTCGATTTCTCGGCCATCGCGACCGCCAGCTGGTTCGCCCCGCCGGCCCTGGGCGCCCATCGCCTGGTGTTCGACCCGGCCGCGTGCGCCGTTGTGGGCGTTGTCGCCATTGTCAACGCAGTACAGGTCATGGGCGAGTTTGCCGCCGTGTCGTCCGCTGCGCTCGATACCCCTGCGACCGATAGCCAGATCTCGGGTGGCCTGATCGCCAACGGCCTGGTCGGTATGCTGTCAGGCTTTTTTGGCGGCGTCCCCACGGCAACCTTTGGCCAGAATGTGGGCATTATCGCCGAGAACAAGGTCGTCAACCGCATGGTCTTTACGCTTGCGGCTGCCATCCTGCTCATCGCGGGCCTGCTGCCCAAGTGTGCGGCGGTGCTCACGTCTATTCCGCAGCCGGTCATCGGCGGCGCCACGATCGGCGTGTTCGCGACCATTGGCATGAACGGTGTGGTCATGTTTGCCCGCCACGGCCTGTCTCAGCGCGATACCACGCTCATGGGTCTCTCTATCGCCTTTGGCACGGGCATTGAGCGCACGGCCGGCGCGCTTGCTGGCGCTGGATTCCCCGCATGGGTCGGCACCGTCTTTGGCGGATCCTCTATTGCCGTCGCCGCGCTTGTCGCCGTCGTCCTCAACCTGGTCCTGCCCCACCAAAAATAACGCCCCATATATGAGTTGCGGTGGAATACGGACTGTTTAAGCCTTCTAAACCGTCAAACAGTCCCTATTTCACCGCAACTGCTTTTTGGGACCCATTTGTGCGGGGGAGTTGTGGAGTTGTGCAGGCAGACGAGGTTTTTCTGGAAAAACGCTCCCGATGCGCGTATAGTACCGATTGTTTTGTCGGCTCCTGCTGTGTCGAGTCCAAACCGCGTAATGCCATGAGCGGCGCGGATGCAGCCAGGAGGCACGAGGACAACCCATCGTGGCCACGCCCCGTGCTTAAAACCCCAAGAAGGAGTGAACAATGGCAGAAGAGAAGTATGTGCCGCGTCTGAAGACCAAGTACAACAACGAGGTCAAGCAGCAGCTTCAGGACAAGTTCCAGTACGAGAACGTCATGATGATCCCCAAGTTTGAGAAGATCGTCGTGAACATGGGTGTCGGCGAGGCCGCTACCGATTCCAAGGCCATCGACGGTGCCGTGCGCGACCTGCGCGCCATCACCGGCCAGCAGCCGATGATCACCCGTGCCCGCAAGTCCATCGCTACCTTCCGCCTGCGCGCTGGTATGCCGATCGGCTGCAAGGTTACCCTGCGTGGCGACCGTATGTGGGAGTTCTTCGATCGTCTGACCTCTGTCGCAATCCCCCGTATCCGCGACTTCCGCGGCATCTCCGCCAAGAGCTTCGACGGCCGTGGTAACTTCTCCATGGGCGTCACCGAGCAGCTCATCTTCCCCGAAATCGACTTCGACTCCGTCGATCACCAGCGTGGTATGGACATCACTTTCGTGACCACCGCCAACACCGATGAGGAGGCCAAGGCCCTTCTGGACGCCTTCGGTTTCCCGTTCAAGAAATAGGTTCACCTGCCCTATGAGCGCCGTTCCCAGAAGGGGGCGGCGCTTGGGGCGAACAATACTCTATGTGAGGAGGATATAAGTGGCTAAGACATCGATGATCGTCAAGTGCAATCGCAAGCAGAAGTTCTCTACTCGTGAGTACACGCGCTGCCAGCGCTGCGGCCGTCCGCACTCTGTGTACCGCAAGTTCGGCCTGTGCCGTGTCTGCTTCCGCGAGCTTGCACTCAAGGGCGAGCTTCCCGGCGTTAAGAAGGCCAGCTGGTAAGTCACTACCAGCGTTTCAAGCATCAGTTTGGAACAGGGAAAACGCGCTAAAAAGGCTTTGCCGTTAAGGGCGGCGAAGAACCAAGAGCACGTGTTCATCAAGAACGAAGGAGAATCTGTATGAACCTTACAGACCCGATCGCAGATATGCTTACGCGCATCCGTAACGCTAACTCTGTGAACAAGGCCACGGTCTCCATGCCGAGCAGCAAGAAGCTCGTCGAGATCGCTCGTGTTCTGCACGAGGAGGGCTACATCGAGGGCTACGATGTCGAGGACACCGTTCCCCAGAAGACTCTGCACATCACGCTTAAGTATGGTCCCAAGAAGGCTAAGGTCATCAACGGCATCCGCCGCATTTCCAAGCCGGGCCTGCGTAAGTACACCGGCGTTGCCGACATGCCCCGCGTCCGCGGTGGCCTTGGTACCGCCATTATTTCCACCAGCCATGGCGTCATGACCGACCGCGATGCTCGCAAGCACAACGTCGGCGGCGAGATCATCGCTTACGTCTGGTAATTCGCTCGGTAGGTAGAAGGAAAGGAGATCACCGTGTCTCGTATCGGTAATAAGCCTGTCCAGATTCCCGCCGGAGTCGAAGTGGCAGTCAACGGCAACAACGTTGTCGTCAAGGGCCCCAAGGGCCAGCTCGAGCTCGATATCTATGAGAAGCTCGCTATCAACGTCGAGGACAACGTCCTCACCGTTTCCCGTCCCGACGACGAGCGTGAGACCCGTGCCCGCCACGGCCTCACCCGCGCCCTCATCCACAACATGGTTGTTGGCGTTTCCGAGGGCTTCGAGAAGAAGCTCGAGCTCGCCGGCGTCGGTTACCGCGTGCAGCAGAAGGGCAAGAACCTCGAGTTCTCCCTGGGCTTCTCGCACCCCGTGATCGTCGAGGCTCCCGAGGGCATCACCTTCGAGGTTCCCGACAACACCCACGTGAACGTCAAGGGTATCAACAAGCAGCAGGTCGGTCAGATCGCCGCTGAGATCCGCGGCCATCGTCCTCCCGAGCCTTACAAGGGCAAGGGTATCCACTACGTTGGCGAGCACATCCGCCGCAAGCTGGGTAAGGCCGCCAAGTAGTCGTAACCGACTCACTCGCATAAGACCAGCACCCCGTCAGGTGCTGGCAAGATCAACCTTTTTAGGAGTTTACGTATGAACAAGCATAAGGCGAAGCTGGAAGGCCTCAAGCGTCGTCAGCGTCGTGTTCGCGGCAAGGTCTCGGGTACCTCCGAGCGTCCGCGTCTTCGCGTGACCCGTACTAACGCCAACATCTATGCCCAGATCATCGACGACAGCAAGGGCTCCAGCCTGACGCTCGTCTCTGCCTCGACCCTCGAGGCCGAGTTCAAGGGCACCCACACCTCGAACAAGGAGGCTGCGGAGAAGGTCGGTCAGCTCGTTGGCAAGCGCGCCATCGAGGCCGGCATCACCAAGGTCGCCTTCGATCGCGGTGGCCGTATCTACCATGGCCGCGTCAAGGCCCTCGCCGACGGTGCTCGTGCCGCCGGTCTCGAGTTCTAGGAGGTATGTAGCACATGGCTCGTAATCAGAAGCAGCAGCGCGAGGCCTCCGAGTTCGAGGAGCGCGTCGTTTACATCAACCGCGTGTCGAAGACCGTCAAGGGTGGTCGTCGCATGAGCCTCGTCGCTCTCGTCGTCGTTGGCGACGGCAAGGGTAACGTCGGCGTTGGCATGGGCAAGTCCGCTGAGGTGCCCCTGGCCATCTCCAAGGCGTCTCTCGATGCCAAGAAGAACATGTTCCACGTGCCGGTGACCGAGCAGGGCACCATCCCGCACGAGGTTCTCGGCCACTTTGGTGCCGGCCGCATCATCATCAAGCCCGCTGTCGAGGGTACCGGCGTTATCGCCGGCGGCGCTGTGCGTCCCCTCTTTGAGCTTGCTGGCATCAAGAACGTCCTGTCCAAGTCCCTCGGTACCGACAACGGCCTCAACATCATCAAGGCTGCCGTCGAGGGCCTCAAGGAGCTCTCCAGCCCTGAGGACGTCGCGGCTCGCCGTGGCCTGACGGTCTCCGAGATGTTCGTCGGTAAGGAGAACTAAGCATGGCTGACACCATCAAGATCAAGCAGGTCCGCAGCACCAACGGTTGCAAGCAGGACCAGGTCCGTACTGTCCGTGCCCTCGGTCTCCACAGGATCCGCGAGGTTCGCGAGATTGCTGACAACGAGTCCGTCCGCGGCATGATCTTCAAGGTCAAGCACCTTGTCGAGATTGTAGAGGAGTAGCAAATGCAGCTTCACGATCTTACTCCCGCGCCCGGTTCCACCAAGAACCGCAAGCGCGTCGGCCGTGGCAATTCTTCGGGTCACGGCACCACTTCTGGCCGCGGCCAGAAGGGCCAGGGTTCCCGCTCTGGCGGCACCAAGGGTGCCGGCTTCGAGGGTGGCCAGACTCCGCTGGCTATGCGCCTGCCCAAGCTTCCGGGCTTCCGCAACCCCCGTCGTATCGAGTACACCGCTGTTAACGTTGAGCGTCTCGAGCGTAAGTTCGAGGACGGCGCTGTGATCGACGGTGCCGCTCTTAAGGCCGCTCGCATCACCAAGAGCGAGTTCGAGCCCGTCAAGGTGCTCGGCAATGGTGAGCTCACCAAGAAGTTCACGGTCAAGGTCGACAAGGTCAGCGCTTCTGCGCAGGCCAAGATCGAGGCCGCCGGCGGAAAGGTCGAGCTGCCGTGCTAAATGGTCTTAAGAATGCTTTCCGCATCAAAGAATTGCGCGAAAAGATTCTTTTTACCATAGCTATGCTCGTCGTGTACCGCATTGGTGCGCACGTTCCTGTGCCCGGCATTCCCTTCCAGGGGATGCTGGGCCTTTTCTCGACCGATAACAATTCGGTCGCCGCAGGTGCTATGGCCCTCCTGAATCTTTTCTCTGGCGGCGCGTTGAGCTATGTGTCGGTGTTTTCGCTGGGCATCATGCCTTACATCACCAGCTCAATCATCCTCCAGATGCTCCAGGCCGTTGTGCCTTCCCTGCATGAGCTTGCTCGCGAGGGCGAGGTCGGTCAGACCAAGATTACGCAGTATTCGCGTTACCTCACCCTGGCTCTGGCAATCCTCAACTCCGTGGGTTACCTCTTCCTCTTTAAGAGCTTCGGCATCAGCTTCAATGGCGCCGGCGCTCCCGAGATCATCTTCGACCTCATGATCGTCGGTACGCTCACTGCGGGCGCTATGCTGATCATGTGGATTGGTGAGCTCATCACCCAGCGCGGTATCGGTAATGGCATGTCGCTGATTATCTTTGCGAACATCATGGCCGGCCTGCCGCAGGCGATCTTCTCCAGTACCGAGGGCAATGCCGGTGGCATCATCACCATGGTGATCATCTGCGCCATCATCCTGCTGGTTATCCCGCTGATTGTTTTCCTTGAGCGCGGCCAGCGCCGCATCCCGGTCTCCTATGCCAAGCGCGTCGTGGGCCGTCGCATGATGGGTGGCCAGACCACCTACCTGCCCATCAAGGTCAACACCGCGGGCGTCGTGCCGATCATCTTTGCCTCGGCGCTGCTGTACTTCCCAGCTCAGATTGCCGTGTTCTTCCCCGGCATCGGCTGGATTCAGGCAGTTGCCTCTGCGCTTTCGACCGGTTGGCTCAACTGGGTGCTTAACGTTGTCCTCATCGTGTTCTTCGCGTACTTCTACACCTCTATGGTGTTCAACCCCGATGACACGGCCGACAACCTTAAGAAGCAGGGTGGCTTTATTCCGGGCGTCCGTCCGGGTAGGGCTACCGCGGCCTACATCAAGAACGCGCTCAACAAGATCACGCTTCCCAGCGCTGTCTTTTTGGCGCTCATCGCCATCGTGCCTTCGATCATCTTCTCCTTCACGGGTAACCATCTGATCCAGGCATTTGGCGGCACGTCCATCCTCATCATGGTCGGCGTCGTGCTCGACACGGTCGATAAGCTCGAAGGCCAGATCAAGATGTATGATTACGATGGATTCTTTAAATAGGCTAGAGGAGGATTGCTCATGAACCTCGTATTGCTCGGAGCTCCGGGTGCCGGTAAGGGCACCGTCGCACAGGAGCTCGTCGCCGAGTTTGGCGTCGCTCACATTTCCACGGGCGACCTGCTGCGTGCTGCCGTCAAGGGTGGCACCGAGCTTGGTATTCAGGCTAAGAAGTACATGGACGCTGGCGAGCTCGTTCCCGACCAGCTCGTGATCGACCTTGTCAAGGAGCGCCTTGCTGCCGATGACGCCCAGCAGGGCTTCATCCTCGACGGCTTCCCGCGCAACACCGCCCAGGCTGTGACGCTCGATTCCGAGCTCTCCGCCATGGGTCGCGAGATCGACTGCGCCCTTCTGGTCGACGTGGCCCCCGAGGTCATCATCGATCGTCTGTCTTCGCGTCGCACTTGCCGCGCCTGCGGTTACACCGGCACCGCTGCCGATGCTACCTGTCCCAAGTGCGCCGGCGAGATGTATCAGCGCGACGACGACAAGCCCGAGACCATCAAGAACCGTCTCGACGTCTACGAGAAGTCCACGAGCCCGCTCGTCGACTACTATCGTGGCCAGGGTCTGCTCAAGTCGGTCAACGGTGACCAGGCTCGCGAGACCGTGTACGGGGATGTCAAAGAGGCTCTCGGTCTATGATCAAGATTAAGTCTGCAACGCAAATCGAGCAGATGAAGAAGGCAGGAGCGCTATCTAAGATGGCGCTCCGCCACGTTGGAGCCATGGTGCGCCCTGGTGTTTCGACCTTTGAGCTCGATCAGCTCGCGGAGCAGATTATCCGTATGCATGGCGGCACCCCGGCCTTTAAGGGTTACGGCGGGTTCCCCGGTACCATTTGCGCATCGATTAACGATGCCGTGGTCCACGGTATTCCCAACCCCGACATGATCCTGCGCGATGGCGATATCATCTCCATCGATACGGGAGCCGTTGTCGACGGTTGGGTTGGCGATAACGCTTGGACGTTTTTTGTCGGCACACCCACGCCCGAGGCCAAGGCCCTGTGCGAGGTCACGCGCGATTGCCTTAAGGCTGCCATCGAGCAGGCTGTTCCCGGTAACCATATCGGGGATGTTGGTTACGCCGTTCAGTCCCTCGCCGAGTCTCACGGTTACGGCGTGCTTCGTGACTATGTGGGCCATGGCATTGGCCGCGTGATGCACGAGGACCCCAACGTTCCTAACTATGGAAAGAAGGGGAGGGGCGTTCGCCTCCAGGCCGGCATGGTCATTGCCATCGAGCCGATGGTTACGATGGGTTCCAACCATGTGAGCACGGGCTCCGACGGTTGGATTGTTACGACCAACGACCACCTGCCCGCCGCGCACTACGAGAACACCGTCGCCATTACCAATGACGGTCCGGTGATTATCACCACGGATGCCCAAGGTGCTTGGTGTTCGCTCCAAGGCGGAGAAATGTAACAAGTTCCACTTAGTTGTGGAGCCATTACGAAGTTATTACGATGCGTGCATACGTGTTGTAGAATACTCAATCGCTGTCGTTTTCTAGAGAAAGATGATTGCTTGTGAAGAAGGAAGACGCAATTGAGCTCGAGGGTACGGTAAAGGAACCGCTGCCCAATGCCATGTTTAAGGTCGAGCTCGAGAACGGTCATTCGGTTCTGTGCAACATTTCTGGCAAGATCCGAATGAATTACATCCGTATTCTCCCCGGTGACAGGGTTGTCGTGGAGCTTTCCCCGTACGACCTGACCCGCGGCCGCATCACCTATCGCTACAAATAGCGGCACGCATACGCGCACTCCATTTCCGACTGCAGGCTTAGCTCAACCTACGGTCGGATTGTGTGTGAAGACCAGCCATAGTTTTAAACGCCTGCGGCTGGGCGAGTAGATAGTAGGGAAGTAGTTTGAGCGCTACCGAAAGGAAGAACGATGAAGGTACGTCCTTCGGTCAAGAAGATGTGCGATAAGTGCAAAATCATTAGGCGCCATGGCAAGGTCCTCGTCATTTGCGAGAACCCCCGTCATAAGCAGCGTCAGGGTTAAGAGAGGAGACTACGTTGGCCCGTATTAATGGTGTCGACCTCCCGCGTGAGAAGCGCGTTGAGATCGGTCTGACCTACATTTACGGCATCGGCCGCACCACTGCGACGAAGATCTGCGTCGAGTGCAACGTTAACGTGGATACGCGCGTTAAGGACCTCACCGAGGATGAGGTTAACGCCATCCGTGATTATATCGATAAGAACCAGATCATGGTTGAGGGCGACCTCCGCCGTGAGCGCAACCAGAACGTCAAGCGCCTTATGGACATCGGCTGCAACCGCGGCCTTCGTCACCGCAAGGGCCTCCCGGTCCGCGGCCAGCGCACCCACACTAACGCTCGTACCCGCAAGGGCCCGAAGCGTCAGATCGGTGCTAAGAAGAAGAAATAAGGAGCGCTAGATAGATGGCTACTGCTAAGAAGAACGTTCGCGCTGCCCGTCTGAAGCGCGCGGACCGTAAGAACATTTCCGTGGGCCAGGCTCACATTCGTTCTACGTTCAACAACACGATCGTTTCGATCACCGATCCCCAGGGCAACGTCATTTCCTGGAAGTCGGCTGGCCAGGTGGGCTTCAAGGGCTCCCGTAAGTCCACGCCGTTCGCTGCCCAGATGGCTGCCGAGGCTGCTGCCAAGCAGGCCATGGAGCACGGTATGAAGAAGGTTTCCGTCTTCGTCAAGGGCCCCGGCTCCGGTCGTGAGACCGCCATCCGCTCCCTCCAGGCTGCTGGCCTCGAGGTCTCGAGCATCCAGGACAAGACCCCCATTCCGCACAACGGCTGCCGCCCCAAGAAGCGTCGCCGCGTGTAACTGAAAGGATCGTATCAATATGGCAATCGACAGGACTCCTGTTCTTAAGCGCTGCCGTCAGCTCGGGATCGATCCCGCTGAGCTCGGTTACAGCAGCAAGAAGGAATCTATCCGTCAGCCCAAGCGCCGTCGCAAGGAATCTGAGTACGGCATGCAGCTGCGCGAGAAGCAGAAGGTCAAGTTCATCTATGGCGTTCTGGAGAAGCAGTTCCACGGCTACTTCAACAAGGCCCGCAAGATGAACGGCGTCACCGGTGAGAACCTCATGATCATCCTTGAGTCTCGCCTCGACAACGTCGTCTTCCGTCTTGGCTTCGCCCGCACCCGCAAAGAGGCTCGTCAGTCCGTCCGTCACGGTCACTTCACCGTGAACGGCAAGCGTGTGGACATCCCGTCCTACCGCGTCAAGGCCGGCGACGTCGTCGCTGTCGGCGAGAAGTTCCGTGACCTCCTCCCCATCAAGGAGGCCCTGATTTCCTCCGAGCGCTTTGAGGTCCCTGGCTGGCTCGAGGTCGATATCGAGAAGCTGTCTGGTAACGTGCTCGCTCTGCCGACGCGTGAGCAGATCAGCGGTGATATCAACGAGCAGCTCATCGTCGAGCTCTACTCTAAGTAGTCCATCCGGGCTGCTGAGGCTGGAGGTAATACATGTCAGAATTCATTAGGCCTCAGGTTCAGGTCGAAGAGATCAACGAGACGTCTGCTCGTGTCTCCGTCGAGCCGCTCGAGCGTGGTTACGGCGATACGCTGGGTAACTCCCTTCGTCGCGTTCTTCTGTCCTCGCTCGAGGGTGCCGCCGTCGAGGCTATTCAGATCGATGGTGCGCAGCACGAGTTCATGACCATCCCTAACATGGTCGAGGATGTCACCGACATCGTCCTGAATGTCAAGGGTCTTGTCTTCAGGGCTCTCGGCACGACCGACGAGGCGACCGCCACCATCTCGGTTGACGGCCCCTGCGAGGTCACCGGTGCGGACTTCTTTATTCCGTCCGAGTTTGAGCTGGTCAACCCCGAGCAGCACATCGCTACGCTCACCGAGGGTGGCCATCTTACCATGAGCATGCGCATCGGTTATGGCCGCGGCTATGTTTCTGGCGAGGCCAACAAGCGCGACAACGATCCCATCGGTGTGATCCATGTCGACTCGCTGTACTCGCCGGTTTCCCGTTGCGCCAAGCTCGTTGAGGCTTGCCGTGTCGGTCAGCATACCGACTACGACCGCCTTGTCCTCGAGATCGAGACCAACGGCTCCATCGCACCGCGCGACGCCGTGGTCCAGGCTGCCAATATCATCAACCAGCATATGGCCGCCTTTATGAACCTTGCCGAGACCCCCGAGGTCGAGGAGGAGGCTTCGATCTTCGCTCCCGAGGTCACCAACGACAACGCCGAGCTGGACAAGCAGATCGAGGATCTGGACCTTTCCGTCCGTTCCTACAACTGCCTTAAGCGCGCCAGCATTCACTCGGTCCGTCAGCTCGTTGAGTTCTCGGAGAACGATCTGCTCAACATCCGTAACTTCGGTGTTAAGTCGATCGAGGAAGTGAAGGACAAGCTTGAGTCCATGGGCCTGAGCCTGAAGGCTTAATGCTTCGCATATTTGAGGAGAAACTAGACCATGCGTCACAACGTTAAGAAGGGCCTGAAGCTCGGCACCGATGCGAGCCACACCAAGGCCATGAAGAAGAGCCTTGCTAAGGCCCTCTTCGAGAACGACCGCATCAAGACCACCGAGACCCGCGCTAAGGCGCTGCGTTCGGTCGTCGATCCGATCATCACCTGGGCCAAGAAGGGCGACCTGCACTCTCGTCGTCTGGCCATCGCCAAGCTCGGCGATAAGCAGCTCGTTGCCGAGATCTTCGACAAGGCTGCCCAGGGCATGTGGCAGGACCGCAACGGCGGTTACACCCGCATCATGAAGCTCGGCAACCGTAAGGGCGACAACGCTCCTATCGTTATCATGGAGCTCGTCACCGAGCCTTGCACGCCTAAGGCCAAGAAGGCTGCTCCGGCCCCCAAGAAGGCCGCTGCTCCCAAGAAGGTCGAGGCCGTCGAGGAGGCTCCTGCTGAGGAGACCGCTGAGTAGACAATCCGTCTGCATAGGCTATATTCGAGGGGTACGTTCGCGTACCCCTCTTTTTTTGTCGCGATACCGTTGATTGTTTGTTGGGAGCGCCCATGACCGCGCCGTCTGATTTCAATTCGATTCCTGAGCTCGATGCCACGCTTGTATTCCGTGTTGCCTATGATGGCTCGTCCTATAGCGGATTTGCCGAGCAGCCGGGCCAGACGACCGTTGCGGGCGAGTTACGCCGCGCTATCGAGACGCTGCTGCGCCGCCCGATCGATCTGACGTGTGCGGGTCGTACCGATGCCGGCGTGCATGCGGTGGCCCAGTACATTAGCGTGCCCGTAACGGACGCTGAGCTTGCTCTGACGCGCCGTAGGTGGCTGAGGGCTATGGATGCCCTCCTGCCCAAAGATATTGCCATAAACGAGGTCTACAAGGCCCGTAGGGGCTTTTCTGCCCGCTTTGACGCGCGGTCCCGTACGTATACGTACCGTATTGCCGATCGCGATGCGCGCCCCGTGCTCTCGCGCGGTGCGGTGTGGTGGCATCGCTATCCCCTCGACGTCGATGCGATGGCGGCCGCCTGCCCTGCGCTTTTGGGCGAGCAGGACTTTAAGAGCTTTTGCAAGGTTGCCTCGGCCGTTGGCAAGCCCACGCATCGCTGCGTGATGCGTGCCGAATTTGGCCATGAGGTTGCGTTTGGCGAGGACATCCTGACGTTCACCATCGAGGGCAATGCGTTTCTGCATTCGATGGTCCGTACGATCGTGGGCACGCTTGTCGAGATTGGCATGCATCGCCGTGAACCCGAGTGGATGCGCGAGGTTATCGATGCTTGCGACCGTACCGCTGCGGGCCCCACGGCTCCTGCCTGCGGCCTTACGTTTATGGGCGTGGATTACGATCCCGCCGAGCTTGTCGTGCTCGACTAGGGGAGGGCTCGACGTGTCGTGCGTCGACACCTGTCATCTGTGGGCTGCGCGTGTGCAACATCTGTTCTTGGCGTGCAATGCAACCGGTGTCTCATTGCTTTTATTGCCGGGGTGTACCATGAACCACGGTTTGATTCATTACTGTCGAGAGGACGGATAATTTGGTTCGACGTGGCTCGCATCCGCGACTTTCGGTGATCCTTGTGGTAGAAGGTTCGCCCAGCTATGCGATGCGTGCGCTCGAGAGTATCCAGAACCAAGACCTCTACGATTTGCAGATTGTCGTTGTCTGTCGCGATACTGCGCCCGGTGTGCGCCATTCGCTTCAAGTTGCTGCCGACAGGGACATCCATATTGATTTGATTGACGTCGAGGACGCGACGCGCGGCGCGTGTCTTCGTGCCGGTTTTGCTGCCTCGCGCGGCTCTCAAATCATCGCCATGAACGCCGATGAGTGGTTTGCTCCGCAATCCCTTTCCAAGATGGTCGATATCGCGTGCGATACTGCGGCAGACATAGTGTTCCCCACGGTGTCGCTCGACCGCTATGATGCACATCGAGAGCGCCATTCGCGTGTCTTGGATGCTGCCTCTATTGTCATTGAAGACAAGTCTTCGATGGTGGCCGGGCTGCCTCAGTTGATTTTAGGCGGCTTGGTTGCTCAAGTCTCTGGCGTGATGTATAGCCGTCCGCTGTTTGAGGCATGCCTTTTGTGCGACAAGGCGTTTCGCACAGTTGGGTTTATGGCATGCGCGCTCTCGCAGGCGCAGCGCGTCTCCGGATGCGGCGACGCTTGTTTCCACGCGGTGGCGCCTAAGCTTACAGATGCCTTTGATCCCACCATGTATGCCAGGGTATCCGATGACACCCGAGCACTCGACGAGCTTGCGGACTCACTCTCGGAAGCAGATAGCGGTGGCCGGCTCAAGCTGGCAAGCCAAAAGTTCTACTTTGCCGGACTGGTCGCCTGCATCGAGAATTTGTGTCTGAGCCCGCATGGGGTGTCGTCAATCGAGCGTTCCGCCCGCATGCGTGATATGCTCGAGGCGCCTCGAACCCGTCAGATGGTCGCCGCGCTCAAGGATAACCATCGGGGGCTCGGTCTGTTGTTTGGGCCGATCGCTAGCGCCAAGCCCGCGCGTTGCGTGATGTGTACGCATCTGGCAGCTTTTCTTAACCGGACGGGCGCAAAAACCGCCTAAACGGCTCATTACGAAACAAACTTGCATAGAATTGTTTCGAAATGCGTTCTTATACACAAAAGCCTTCAAATAGCGTTAAACTATTCAATCACTGATTGATTGTCTCCGCCATCTTTTGGAGTGAGGGTTTGTATGGCTAAAAAACGCAATGGGCGCCAGGATGCCATTAGAGATATTGTGCGCAATAAGGACGTCCGCACGCAGCGTGTGCTGGTCGATGAGCTCCGTGCTATGGGCTTTGATTGCACGCAGGCGACTGTCTCTCGCGATATTGCCGATATGGGGCTGCGTAAGCTCCCTGAGGGCATCTATGTTCTGGCAGAGGACCTGCACCTGCAGCGCATGGTTTCCGAGCTCGTAACGGGCGTTCTGCGTACCGATAATCTGGTTATGATCAAGGCTCAGCCTGGCACGGCTTCCGGCATCGCCGCCGCCGTTGATGCGGCAGAGTTGCCCGATGTGCTTGGCTCGCTTGCCGGCAACGATACGATTTTGGTTATTGCCCAGACGGCCGAGGACGGCGAGCGTCTCGAGGCGCTGATCAATAAGCTGAGCAATTCTCGCAAGTAGGCGTGCGGGTCGTGCGCTCGGCACTGCGTGCGCTTACATAGTGGCTTGTAAGGGGTGTCGACGTTGGTCGGTATCCCCTTTTTTTGTTTGCTGGTATAACGACCGCCCAGTCGCTTCAAACTAAAAGGCCCCGAGCAGTTCAATAAGCTGCTCGGGGCCTTGTTGGCTTTAGTCGCGTACTTCTTAGCCGACCGTATCGTCAGGCGTGGGCGAGGGGTCGGGAGTGGGAGTGGGCGTAGGCGTAGGCGTGCCGCCATCGCCACCGGTCGAACCACCAGTGGAGCCGCCCGTCGAGCCACCGGTCGTACCGGTGCCGCCGGTGGTGTCGCCGCCCGTGGTCTCGGTGGTCGTGGTCGTCGTGGTAGTCGTTGTGGTGGTTTCCTCTTCCTCTTCGTCCTTGTCCTTGTCGTCGTTCTCCGACTTCTTGGTGTTATTGGTGCCGTAGAACTTCCAGACGCTGTTGTTCTTGTAGGTGGGCGCCGTTCCGGTCGCAAACTCCTCGCGCTCGGTACCGGTCAGAACGGTGTTCATAAACCGCTTAAAGACAGGCAGGTTGGTGCTGTCGCCCAGCAGGTCCGTGCCGTACTTTTGGATGGGGATCTCGCCCGCGGAATAGCCGGTCCACAGGGCGCACGCCAGCTGCGGGGTATAGCCGCAGAACCACAGGTTGGTGGTGTTGTCGGTGGTGCCCGTCTTGCCGGCATAGGGCTGGTTGACACTCAGGGCGCCGGCAGCACCCGTACCGCTGCCCTTCATGACGCCGGACAGAACATCGGTGACCGCGGCGGCCTCGCCCTCGGTAAGCACCTGTGAGGGATTGTCGGTGTGCTGGTACAGCACCGAACCGGTACGAGAATCAATCTCGGTGATGGCGATCGGCTGGCGATAGTAGCCGCCGTTGGCAAACGTCGCGTAGGCGGCGGCCATCTCGAGTGGCGAGATCGAGCCGGTGCCGAGCGTCATGACGGGAACGTCCTCGATGTTGTCCTTGGCGGGGTCGATGCCGAGCTTTTTGACGAGCGAGATGATCTTGCTGTTGCCGACGGCTTCCGCCACCTGGATGTAGCCGGTGTTGGAGGAGTATGCCGTCGCCTGCTTAAGCGTGATGCTGCCGTAGCTCTGGTTGGCGTAATTTTGGACCTCGGTCGTGGTGCCCTTGGCCTTGAGCGGCGAGTTGCAGTTGAGGGTGACGTTGGGGTTCATGCCGTTTTGGATGGCAGTTGCCAGCGTAAAGGCCTTAAAGGTGGAGCCGACGGGACGCTTGGCCGTGGCATGGTTTACGTGGTTCTCGTCGGCGTTGTAGTCGTAGCCGCCCACCATGCACTTGATGTAGCCGGTCTTGGGGTCGACGACGACCATGCCCATGTCCAGGCCGTCAAGCGAGAGCGTGTCGAGCTGCTCGCGGACGGCATTCTCTGCCACCTGCTGCATCGTGGGGTCGATGGTGGTCTTGACGGTCAGGCCGCCCTTAAAGAGCACGTCGGTCGAGAACTCCTGCTCCAGCAGCTGCTTGACGTAGGAGACAAAGTAGGGCTGCGAGTATACGTCGACGCCGCTGCCCGAAATCTCGGTCACGTTGAGGGTGATGGGCTCGGCCTGTGCGGCATCGTGCTCCTCCTGGGTGATGTGGCCCAGGCGCAGCATGTTGTCGAGAACCTTGTTGCGGCGAGACAGCGCCAGGTCGGGGTTGACCGTGGGGTCGTACTGCGAAGGCGAGTTGGGAAGGCCGATGAGCAGCGCGGCCTCGCTGAGGGTGAGGTCGGCGGCGCTCTTGGACAGATAGGTCTCGGCTGCGGCCTCGATGCCGTAGGCGCCGTGGCCGTAATAGATGGTGTTGAGGTACATCATGAGGATCTCGTCTTTGGAGTACATGTCCTCCATCTTGATGGCGATGTAGGCCTCGCGCACCTTACGCTCAATGGTCGAGTCGAACTGCTCCTCCTGCAGGATGGTGTTGCGCACAAGCTGCTGGGTGATAGTCGAGGCGCCTTCGTGCCCGCCACCGAGGGTTGCCACCGCAGCACGCGCGATACCCCACAGGTCGATACCGCCGTGCTCGTAGAAGCGCTCGTCCTCGACGTCAACGGTGCCCTGCAGCACGTAGGGGGAGACCTCGTCCTTGGTGATGGACTTGCGGTTTTGCGTGTAGAAGCTCGCGATCTTGTTGCCGTTGCAGTCGACGATCTCGGTGGGCTCGCTCACCAGATACGCGTTGGCGTCGGTGTAGTCGGGCAGATCGGACAGCCAGCGGTTGACGTTGCCGACCATGCCGATGCCAAATGCCACGCCCGCAATCAGCAGAAAGCCCAAAAACGAGAGCAGGATTATGGGCAGAGCATGCGTCTTTGAACGGCTGCGTCCCTGTCGTTGGCGAGGACCCATATATTGACCTCCAGGTATGTCGTGCCGGACGGTGGATGTGCCGTCGGGGCAGGATGGACATAAGTTATTACACGATAAACCAAACGGGGCGCGCGAGGCCTCGTGTATGCTGGAAGACGGCATTTTTCAGAGTGAATGCATACCTTGGTAAGGAGTTTGTCGATGGCGATTCGGACGATGGGGCCGAGCGGACAATACGAGACTGGATTGGATGCTGCCGGTGCGGCGCTGCCCGAGCTGCTGGCGCCGGCGGGCGGACTCGACCAGATGCTTGCGGCCATCGCCGCGGGTGCCGATGCCATCTATGCGGGGTTGGGCGGCTTTAACGCCCGTGTGAGCGCCCATGGCTTTACGGATAACGAGTTTGCGCGCGGCTGCGCCGTGGCGCATGCCCATGGCGTGCGTGTGTACGTAACGCTCAACGTGTTCGTGTTTGACGATGAGTTGTCCGACGCGGTGGCGTTGGGAGCTCATGCACTGGAGCTGGGCGCCGATGCTCTGATTGTCGCCGATGCCGGGTTGGCCTGCGCGCTGCGCGCGGCGATTCCCGGGGTCGAGATTCACCTGTCCACGCAGGCGGGCGCTCATAGCGAGGGTGCCGTGCGGCTTGCCGCCGATGAGCTGGGGGTCGAGCGCGTGACGACGGCACGCGAGCTGACGGTCGACGAGATTGCGGCGCTATGTGCCACGGGCGTGCCCATCGAGGTATTCTGCCACGGTGCGATTTGCATCGGCTATTCGGGGGCGTGCGAGTTCTCGGCCCTGCGGCGTGGACGATCGGCGATGCGCGGCGACTGCACGCAGCCGTGCCGTCTGGCGTACGACCTAGTGGACGAGGCGGGGCAGAGCGTTGTCGCCGTTGAGGGGGATCGTCTGCTGTGTCCGCATGACTATCTGGGTATTGCGCATCTGCCCGAGCTTGTAGATGCTGGCGTTGCGTCGCTCAAGATCGAGGGACGCATGAAGAACCCCGATTACGTATTCAACGTGGTGCGGGTTTGGCGCCGGGCGCTCGATATGCTGCGCGACGGCGCGTGGGACCCCGGTGCCGTGGAAGAGCTTGAGCGCGAGCTGGGAAGGTCGTTTAACCGTGGGTTTACCGATGCGTACCTGCGAGGGCGTTCGGGTGCCGAGCTGATGAGCTTTGAGCGTGCAATTAACCAGGGCGTGCGCGTGGGGCGCTTGGTCGCTGTGGGCCACGAAGAGGTGACCGTTGAGCTCGATGCCGCCGTGGCGGCGGGTGACACGCTCGAGATTCGGTTCTATCCGGGTGTCGACGCGCGTCCCGATGTGCCCAAGCGCTGGCCGCAGGTGCCCTGCCCGGTGGATGCCGCAGCGGGGAAGCGCGTCGTCGTGCATTGCAAGCGTAAGGTGGACGCGGGCTGCGAGGTATACCTGATTCGTAGCGCCGGCGTGTTGGATCAGACGGCGGCGGTGTTGGAGCGCATGCGGGCCGAGGCGGATGCGATTGCGCCCGTTGCGCGTGCCGTTGAGGTGCTGCCCTTTGAGGACGTTGCGGTGGATAGCGGTGCGTCGCCGGAGTTGGTGGAGTGCGCGGTTCCCGCTCGCATGGTTTTTGCTTGGCAGCTGATGGATACCGACCCGCGCAGAGAACTCGATTTGTCCGACACCGTTGTGGTGCTTGACGAGGTGTGCCGCACGGGTGACGCTGACCGGACCCGCTCGCTGATGCAGCGTGCCGGGCGCGTCGTCTGCCGCAACCTGGGACAGGTGGTGATTGCTCGCGAGCTGGGCGTGACGTTTGACGTGGCGGCGCCGGTGTTCTGCGCGAATCGGGCCACGCTTACCTGGCTGCGCGGACTCGGTGCGGGGCGGGTGTACTTGCCGGCCGAGTTGCTCGGCAATGATGCGGAGCGTATTGCCGAACTGACGGCCGAACCTGGTGTTCTGAGCCCTGTCGATGCCGATTGCCCCGAGCTCATGGTGTGCGAGCACTGCCTGCTGACCGCCGAGGGCGTCTGCGCCACCGATGCGACGGGACAGGTCCGTTGCCGCGACTGCTTGCGTCGTCGGCAGGTACGCTATCTGGTCGAGCGTGACGGTACACGTCTGCCAGTTGCCATTGACGCATGCGGCAGGACGAGGATTTTCCTGTCGTAAGTGCCGCGTCGCGTCAGTTTGTTATCATAAGAGAGTTTATGGACTTCCAGCACCGCCGTTTTCGGCGAGGGTGCTATAGCAAAAGGAGGATACCCAATGCTGTCTGTTGACGAGCAAATGCGTATCATCACCTCGGGTGCAGCGCAGATCGTCCCCGAGGCCGACCTTCGCAAGAAGCTTGAGAAGGGCGAGCCCCTCAACATCAAGCTCGGCGTCGATCCCACCAGCCCCGACCTGCACCTGGGCCATGCCGTGCCCCTGCGCAAGATGCGTCAGTTCCAGGACCTGGGCCACAACGTCACCCTCATCATCGGCAACGGCACCGCGCTGATCGGCGACCCCTCGGGCAAGAACTCCACGCGTCCGCAGCTTTCGCAGGAGCAGATCGAGGCCAACGCCGAGACCTACGTGAGCCAGGCCATGAAGATTCTGGACCCCGAGAAGACCACCATCGTGCATAACGGCGACTGGATCTTGTCGATGGACCTGGCCGGCCTGCTGCAGGTGTGCTCCAAGTTCACCGTCGCCCGCATCCTTGAGCGCGACGACTTTACCAAGCGCTACCAGTCCCAGACGCCGATTGCCCTGCACGAGTTTCTGTACCCCGTGATGCAGGCCTTCGACTCCGTTCAGATCAAGGCCGACGTCGAGATGGGCGGCACCGACCAGCTCTTCAACCTGCTCGCCGGCCGCGAGCTCATGGAGAAGATGGGCATGGAGCCGCAGATTGCGCTCACCATGCCGCTGCTCGAGGGCACCGACGGCGTGCGCAAGATGTCCAAGTCCTATGGCAACTACATCGGCCTGACCGACGCTCCCAAGGATATGTTCGGCAAGACCATGTCCATCCCCGACGAGATGATCGGCAAGTACTATCGTCTGGCCAGCTCGCTCGCTCCGGCCGAGGTCGACAAGATCGACGCCGCCCTGGCCGACGGTTCTGCCGACCCCTACGAGCTCAAGCGCGCATTGGGCCGCGACCTGTGCGATACCTACCACGGCGCCGGCGCCGGCGACGAGGCCCAGGCCGAGTTCGACCGTGTGTTCAAGGAGGGCCAGCTTGCCGACTTCCCCGAGAAGCACGTTGAGCTGACCGTCAACGACGAGGGCCAGATTTACCTCGCCGGCCTGCTCAAGGACCTGGGCCTTTCGGCCAGCGCCGGTCAGGCCCGCCGCGACATCGACGGCGGCGGCGTCAAGATCAACGGCAAGGCTGTGGCTCCCAAGAGCTACAACATCGATCCGAGCGTCCTCAAACTGGGCGACACCCTCTCCGTGGGCAAGCGCAAGGGCTTTAAGTTGGTCTAACGAGCGAGTTGACCTCACAAGTGCAAAAAGGCCGCAGCCGGGAATCCCGACTGCGGCCTTTTTGGTTACGACGATCCCTTGGGGACGGAGGGATCATTTGACGGTGCCGTTAAGCGGAAGGGGTGTTAGCGGGACTTTCTTTTGGGCATACAATTGCTATTGGCTTGCTGCGGTGAAGGCTTGTCCGCTCCGCAGCTTTTTTCTACGGTTAAAGGAGTATGTATGTCCGTTGAGGTCATGAGGTCTGTGATCGAGGCCGCCGAGGGCCGCGTGCCCGTCGACACGCTGTTTACCAATGCGCAGATCGTCGACGTGTATGGCCAGCGTGTGGCGCCCGGTAGCGTTGCCGTCAAGGACGGTGTGATCGTCGGCGTGCTCTACGATGGTCGCGACGATGCCGCTGGCACCTACGAGGCAACTGAGGTCATCGATTGCCAGGGCCGCTATCTTGCCCCCGGTTTTATTGACGGACACTTGCATATCGAGTCTTCGAACATCCGCCCTGCCGAGTATGCGCGCATGGCGGCGACGCGCGGTACCACCACCGCTATTGCCGACAGCCACGAGATTGCCAACGTGGCGGGGCTCGATGGCCTGCGCTTTATGATCGAGGACGGTCGTCGCGCTCCTATTTCCATTAAGTACATGATGCCCTCGTGTGTGCCCGCACTGCCCGACGAGCAGGCCGGCGCCGTGATTACCGCCGCCGATATGCAGGCTTTTTTTGCCGAGCATCCGGGCGATGTCTTTGGCCTGGGCGAGATGATGAACCTGCCGGGCGTCTTTATGGCTGATCCCGAGACTTGCGCTCGCATCGACGCTGCCAACCAGACGCCGTCCAAGCAGGTCGACGGTCACGCCCCACTCGTTGCCGGCAAGGATCTCAACGCCTATGCCGCAGCAGGTATTATCGCTGACCATGAGTCGACGATTCCCGAGGAGGCGCTCGACAAGCTGTCCCGCGGCATGTATGTGATGCTGCGCGAAGGCACGTGCAGCCATGACCTGGCCAACCTGTCTCCGATGCTGCTGGAAAACCCCGCTCGTGCCCGCCGCTGCTGCTTTGCGACTGACGACCGTGCTCCCTCCGATGCGCTTTCGACCGGTATGATCGACAACGCCTGCCGCGTGGCTATCGAGGCCGGTATTGACCCCGTGGTTGCCATCTCTATGGCGTCCCTTTCTACGGCCGAGGCGTTTGGTCTGGACCACGGTTGTCGCGACCCGCACGAGCTCCGCGGCGCAATCGCCCCGGGCAAGCGCGCTGACCTGCTGTTGCTCGATGACCTGACGTTTGCTAAGGCTCCGCATCGCGTATATGCCGCCGGTGCCCTGGTGGCGCAGGACGGCACCTTTGTGGGCGAGATTGCACCCGAGATGGCCGAGGTTGCGGCCCTTGCCGATGAGCTGCGTGCTTCCGTTAAACTGCCGAAGCTATCGCTCGACGTGTTCGACTATGCCTTTAAGCCGGGCGAGGCTGTGATTGACGTGGTGCCGGGTAAGGCCATCACGGGTATGGTTCGTCCTGAGACTGACGAGGACTTGCGCCGCATTATGCTGATTGAGCGCCATGGCCGTGGCGTGTCGCTGCAGGCCGAGGGCGCCGACGGCGACGGCCCCGCGGGTCTGGGCTTGGTCGGCAAGCATATCGGCCGTGGTTGGGTGCGCGGCTTTACCATCACGGGCGGCGCCATTGCCTCCACGATCGGCCACGACTCGCACAACGTGTGCGTGGTGGGCGACAATGCGGCGGATATGATGGCTGCCGTTGAGGCCGTGGGCCAGGGCGGCCACGTGCTGGTGCGCAACGGCGAGGTCGTGGCGCGCATTCCGCTGGCGCTCGGCGGCCTGATGAGCGAGGGCGCTGCCGAAGACGTTGCGGCGCAGCACGACGACTTTATGGTCAAGGCGCGCGCCATGGGTATTGAGCCGCCGCTCGACCCCATCATGGGCATCATCTTCCTGCCCCTGCCGGTCATCCCGACGCTCCGCATCCGCCCCGAGGGCATGTTCGACGTCACAACCTTCACCTACGCCGACTAGTCATCGGGGACGTTTTTAAACGACTGGCCGTCGGGGTGGCGTGTCGCCTGACGCCGCGACCGTAGGGCCTCTGGCGCGCGTGAGCTATTTGCCAGGTCCTTGTAACGTTTGCGTCCGCGGAGTCTTATTTGAGCTCCCTTTGGGTACGGTGATTTTGGATATACATCCGATTCCAACAGGCCCGAAGGGAGCTTTTCTATGTTTAAACTGATTGCATCCGATATGGACGGCACACTGCTTGACGAAAACGGCCAGGTGCCTCCCGAGACCTACGAACTGATTCTGGCGCTACACGAGCATGGCGTGCATTTCGCCGCATCGTCAGGTCGTCGCTACGATCGCCTGTGCGAGTTCTTTGCGCCCGTCCGCGACAAGATGGACTTTGTCGCCGCTAACGGCGCCCAGGTCTACGCCGACGGTAAGATGGTAGACCGTGAGGTGTATTCCCACCTGGCGATTCGAAGGCTCGCCCAAGCCGTCAGGACGTTTCCCAATCTGCATCTTGCGCTCTTTGACCGAACCAAATCCTTCTTGCTCGATGACGAGTGCAAGTTCGTACGCGAGGTCGATAAGGACCTTCCCAATGCCGAGCGCATTTGGGAGCTGCCTGATCCCAGCGTAAATATCATCAAGGCGAGTATCTTTTGCGATGACTGTGCCGTTATGGACAGTGCCTACGTACTGCAGCGCGAGCTTGGCCAGCTCTTTACCTTTGCGCCTTCTGGAAACGCATGGATCGATGCCATGCAGCCCGGTGTGTCGAAGGCCTCGGGCATCGCACAGCTTGCGGAGCATTACGGCATTGGACGCGACGAGGTCATGGCGTTTGGCGACTCGATGAACGACTACGAGATCATTCGCTTTGTCGGCACGGGCTGCGCGATGGAAAACGCGCGCCCCGCGCTCAAGGCGGTGGCCGATCGCGTCGTAGGCTGCAACCGCGACCACGCCGTTCAGCATGAGCTCCGTCGCGTGCTGGAGAGTCTCGCTTAATCCGGCAGATGGGGACAGCCCTTGCGGCGCCCCGCGAAGAGTGTCTCCAAATTAGCTACCCTGCCGGGTTGCTGCTGCTAGGCGAGGGCGGCCATGATGGTGCGGGCGACGCCGTCGTGGCCGTTGTCGAACTCGGTGATGGCGTCGGCGGCCTCGCGGTCCTCGGGCTCGGCGTTGATCATGGCCATGCCGTGGCCCGCTGCCTGCAGCATGGGGATGTCGTTGATGTTGTCGCCGAACGCCCAAGCGTCGGCGAGACGCTCGCCCAGGTGCTCGCAGAGCCACGTGAGGGCCGTTCCCTTGGTGGCGCCCTCGCCCATGACCTCGATATTCATGGCGTACGAACGCGTGACCTCAATGCCTCCGAGCGTGTCGAGCTCCGCCGCGATGGCGTCGCGATCGGCCGGGTCGTGCCAGTACATGGCGATGCGTTCGAGTGTCTCGACCTCGTCGATCTTGCTGTCGATATCCATGTCGATCGGTGTTCGTGTGCGCTTGAGCGAAGCCGCGATGTGGGGGTCGCCGCCGCAGAATTCGTCCAGGCGCGTGTAGAGCGAGCGGGGGAGGAAGCACTGCCCGTCCGCGAAGATATCGAAGGTGACATCGTGGCCGGCGGCAATGTTATGGACGCGGTGGGCGATGGCGCGGTCGAGCGGTCGGCTCAAAATGCGCGCAGCACGTGAGGTATCGGTGGACACGTCGTCGTCGAGCTGCCAGACGCTGGCGCCGTTGGCGCAGACCGCGTAGTGTACGGCGGGGTGGGCGAGGATGGGCTCAAAGATGCCCGACAGCGGGCGCCCCGTGCAGGGCACAAACTCAATACCGCGGCGCGCAAGCTCGTCGAGCATTGCCCAGGTGGCGTCGCTCATCTGCTTATCGCTCGTCAGCAGCGTTCCATCCATATCGGAAAATACAATCATTTGATGCAGCCCTTTCTGCTGGCATAAAAAGCGTGGCCGAGGGCGGTGATGCCCTGGCCACGTTCGGGTTCTATAACGGTCCGCGTCCTAGCGATCGGCGAGCGGCTTGTATTCCAGCGGCTCGATAACCGGGCGATACGCGGGACGGATGATGCGGTGCGCGCAGAAGAGCTCTTCCATGCGGTGCGCCGACCAGCCGGCCATACGGGCGACGGCGAACAGCGGTGTAAAGAGCGTCTCGGGCACGCCGAGCATTTTGTAAATAAAGCCCGTGTACAGGTCGATGTTGGCGCAGATGGGCTTGGTCATGCCGTGGTCGCGCATCACCTGCGGGGTCAGGCGCTCGATGCGCTCGATGAGCGCGAACTCCTCGCCCAAGTCCTTCTTGGCGGCAAGCGAGCGCGCGTAACGGCGGCAGACCTCGGCGCGCGGGTCGCTCAGCGTATAGACGGCGTGGCCCATGCCGTAGATGAGGCCGGTGCCGTCGAAGGCCTGCTTGTCGAGAATCTTGCCCAGGTAGGCTGCGACCTCGTCCTCGTCCTCCCAATTGGAGACATGCGCACGGATGTCCTCGTGCATGGACACGACCTTGGCGTTGGCGCCGCCGTGGCGCGGGCCCTTGAGCGAGCCGATGGCCGCGGCGTAGGCGGAATACGGATCGGTGGCCGAGGAGGACAGCACGCGGCAGGCAAACGTGGAGTTGTTGCCGCCGCCGTGCTCGGCATGCAGCATGAGCATCACGTCGAGCAGCATGGCTTCGTCGCGAGTGAATGCCATGCCGCCGCGCAACACCTGCAGGATGGTCTCGGCGGTGGAGAGACCGGGTGTGGGATGCGGTACATGAACCTCGGAGCCGCGGCGCTTGGCGACCGAGGCCATATGCGCGAAGGCGGCGATGCGGGGGAGACGGGCGAGCATGGAGATGGCGACGTCGATTTCGTGCTCGGGTGTAATGGCGTCGGGCTCGGCGTCGAAGGCGTAGAGCAGCAGCACGGCGCGCTGAAGCACATTCATGATGCTCGACGACACCGTGGTCATGGGGAACTCGCGGACGTATTCGTCGCTCAGGTGCCTAAAAGCACCCAGACGTTCGCAAAAACCGTCAAGCTCTTCCTTGGTGGGCAGAGAGCCCGTGATGAGCAGATAGGCGACTTCTTCGTAGCCGTAGCGATTCTCGGCCTGGGCGTTGTTGACCAGATCCTCGATGCTGTAGCCACGAAGCGTGAGTTTGCCCTGATCGGGCACGACCTTACCGTCGACCTTGTTGTAGCCATGCACATCAGAGATGCGAGTGAGGCCCGCGACCACGCCCGAGCCGTCTGCATTGCGCAGGCCGCGCTTGACATTGTGCTCGACAAACAGGTCCTCGTCATAAGGGTCGGTCGGCAGGCCGTGGTAGAGGTTTTCGCTTTCGGGCGAAATCTGACGGCTCGCTTCGTAATCCAAGACCAGGCGGCTCAGGTGGTCGTCGAAGCGGTAGTAGATTTTCTTGGCGTCGTAGGCCATTCGCGCTCCTCTCCGGCCCATGTGGCGACGTTGCGCCTGGGCGCACCTTGGGCCGTCGCCACGCGGTCTGTTCGCTACAGGCGGTACATAAAGTTAAAGACGTCCTCGCGCTGGATGGACACGTTGACGCCCGAAAGTTCGCCGGCCTCGGCCAACGCCTTCTGCAGCTCGGCGAAGTCGAGCTTGGACTCGGCGGTGTCGGCCAGCATGGTCATGGTGAAGATGTCCTCGATAATGGACTGCGTAATGTCGCGGATGTCGACGTTGGCCTCGCCCAGAACGCGGGTGACGCCGGCGACGATGCCGGGGCGGTTCTTGCCAAGGACGGTGATGACGATACGGGAGGACGAGATCTCGGCCATGGGAAACCCTTTCGCGTGGTTGCGGCGCGCGAGGGCGCTCCGCTACGGTACAGTGTTCATCATTGTACCTGTCTGGCGCAAAAAAGGCGCGCTCGCTGCGGCGTTACATGCCTGCAACATGAGCGTAAGGGGGAAGGCCGTACGGGGAAGAGCCGTCTGGCGCGTGTCCGGCTCGTGTTGGGTTGATTTCCGATCTCAGCCGAACACATTGAGCGGACAGGCCGTTCCCGCAGTCAGCCGAACGCCTCCGACGGCTGATTCCGAACTGGAAGCGGAGGGCATCCCCGCCCTTCGGTAGGGGATGCCCTCCGCGGCGCATGCCGCGGGCGGCGCCCCTATCGGACCACCGTGACCTCAGTTGGGATGGGCCCAGCACTGCCGCGTACTCGGTGAGCTAGAGCCAACTGTTCGTCTTCACGTCGCGTATGGCGATATTTCGGTCGTCCGGCTCGGTGATGCCGTAGCCGAACGCCTGGAGCGTCTCGATGGACTCCTGGATCCTCTGTTGGAACATGGGATCCGGATCGACCCTCGGCCCGAGGTGCCCGCGCCAAAGGCACGGCGTGGCGCGCAGCATGTTATGGATTTTGGAGATGGGCTCGATGTCGGCGTAGACGTTGAGCGTCGCCATGGCGTCCTTGTGGCCGAGGATCGATTGGAGCGCCTTGATATCGCCGCCTTGGCGGATCCACTGCGTTGCGAACGTGTGGCGAAGGCCGTGGAACGTGATCAGCTCGTCGTTGGTGCCCATGAGGCCGTTGGTCTCCGAGAACGTCTTGAACGCCCTGCGGATATAGCTTGTCGTCGCGAAGGTCGCGCCCGGCTCCGACAGGATGTAGCAGTCCCCGATCTCGACCGCCCCGGTAAGGCCGCGCAAGCGCAGCTTTCCGCAGTCGATCTCGTGGGTCTCCTTCAGGAAGGGGAGTAGGCCGACCGGGTCGATGGGGATACCCCTGGCGTCATGGGTCTTGGTGTCCTTGATGAACGAACCCATTCCCTTCGCGTACGCCACCGAGTGTCTGATCGAGATCAGGCCCGTCTCGAAATCCACATCGCACCACCGAAGGCCGCAGACCTCGCCGATTCGCATCCCCGTGTGCAGGGCGAGTACGACCGCCCTCTAATCCTCGGCGGACCAATCGAGTCCGAACTCCTTTCGGGCATCCTCTTCGCTCATGACTTCGAGAAGGTCTCCGGGTTGGCAACGAAGGGCGAGGCATAGCTGCTCGAGTGTGTTGAAGCGAATGCCGCGAATATGCCCTTTTTTAATACGGGACAGGTTCACGGGCGTGGTTCCAACCCTTTCGGCAAGTTCGTTCGAGGAAATCTTTCGCTCGGCCATGATCTTGTCGAGGCGAACAATTACGGGCATGGCGTTTCCTTACGCAATCTCGTCGGAGTCGAGGTACAGCTCTCGGGCGTACAAGAAGAGCTGGGAAAGCATGAACAGGACGATGCCGAGAACCAGAGAGGTCCAATCGAATGATGAAGCGATCTCTTGGGCGCCGACGGCCCCCTCGCCGCCAAACATCGAAACGGAGGTTTTGAGTGAGCCGGCGTAGAGGCTGGTGGCAGCTTGAACAACGAAGAGAATGCCGAGCACCTTCAAGCATGTCGCAGACCCTTTCTTGAAGGGGTCTCCGCTCTTGATCGTCCACACGAGAACGGCGCTGAGGATGGTCGTAGCGATACCGATGACGGCAGGGACCAATGTCGAGATCGCAAGGGCTGGATACGCGGGGGAGTCTGCAATTACAGGGTTGTCGAGCACTTCGATTGCTGGCTTTAAGGAGAACGCCACTTGTGCGATAGCGGTGGCGCAAAGGGTCGCAGAGGCTATCGCACATGCGATGCGGAAGGAATGAAGCCGGGGAGTGCGATTGTCGGAACTCATAATAACCTCCGATGAATTTAAAAAACTCAGGTTACTTTTTAACAGTTTATGTTAAATTGACTTTGCCGGCAAGTAATAAGGGCCGAGCATTTTGTTCGGCCCCTCTGTTCCGACTGGATGAGGTTAAGGTTGGCGATGAATATGCTCAAAATCTCGAAGGCGATCTTTAGGTCGCTTCTCTCCTCCAGGTCGCTCTGTGTTGTCGTTGTTGCGTTGATGGTTCTTTGTGCTCTGCCCGTCTTCAGGAGCGCGGCTGGCATCGACGGACGGGTCGAATACCTCGAGTCGGGAATAACCCGTGTTGAGCAGGAATTGTCAGCATCCTATGCGGATGCGCTTGTGAATGCGGGGGAGGACGGTGTCTATACCTCTTCATCAAGCATGCCCGCGCTTCTGTACCCTCTTGCCGCGGGACGTCTTATCTTGGCACCGCTCTCTCCCCTACTTCCGTTTCTGCAGATATCGGATGGAGAGTACACCTATTATGACGGATCGAAGGAGTACTTGCTATGGGTCGCAACGGCCGTTGCCGTCTCGTTCCTTGCCGCGCGTCTTAACAAACGTGAAAAGCTCATCATCCAGGCACCGATGGGCGAGCTGGGTAGACTTGTTGCATCGAGCGTATGGGCGAGTGTTTTTGCAATGCTTGCCGTCCTCGCCATCAATCTTCCAGGGATAATCGCCGCGCTTGTGAAGAATGGCCCGGGCTCGCCGTTCTATCCGATAGGCTACATTCAATATGCGACTCCGGTTATCAAACCGGCTTGGCTGGTGTTCGCGCAGACGGCCATCTTGCAATTTTTGGTGGCAGCGTTCATCTCGCTTGTCGTTCACCTTGCCGTGAAGATTGCCAATAACCCTACGCTTGGAATCGTGTTCGTATGTGCCCTGATGGGGGTGACGATGGTTCCCGGGTATTACGGAAGATCCATCGCTTTACGTGAGTTCGCCCTGTTGAATCCCCTTACGTATGCGAACACTGAGTTGACCGTCGGCGCCTATAGCCCGTACCCGACAACGCAGATAGTGAATCTGCCTGGACTTTGCTTCGAGCGTGGCGCGATTGCCCTCGTATGCGCAATCGGGATCGAGGTGCTGGCAATTAGCCTGCTTTGCGTTGCTGGAAAGAGCGGCTGCGCGTGCCCGATATCCCCGATTTGTCTTGAGAGAGGTTCCTTCACTGCATCGAGAACGGCAACTCGTTCGAGCGCTTGTGCCTCCGCCGTTGCATACGTAAGAACGATGGGGAAACTGCTCCTGCGTTCTCCTACCCTCGCCGTATGCGCGATTGCAATGTCGACGACGATGCTGGCCCCGGCTCTGATCGAGATGTTTCCTGACGCTGATAACGTTTCCGCTGTTCGGTATAGGGATGGGGAGCTCCGTTCAATAGATCGGTATTTAGAGCAGAACGCTGCGAATATGGACGTCGAGGGCAAAGCGGCCCTGGAAGACATGCGGGATGCTCTTTCGGGTTTCGTGTACGCGCCTATGCCTGCGGAGGGGTTTCGAAGCCTTGCGACGTACGAGCGCGCTCGAGGTGAGCTGGGCGCGGCAGATGCGACTCTCCTGCAATCGATCGGAATCGAGCCGGAGACTCCTTCTCGTGCGGAGGCGCGCGCCCTTCTGCTTGAGTCGATCGCGAGCTTGCCGGACCCCAAGGTTTACGAGTTAAGTACGAAGATGCCCCCATTAATCCTCCTTTCGTATCTCCAGGCAGCGCTTCCCTCCTTATTTTTGCTGTTGCCCGTGGTTGTCACATCGCTCGCGTGCACCCACCTGCAGTGTCGTTCCCTTCTGGTTCTCCAGATCCCCGCAACAGCGCATGTGCGTTTTCTGACGGCTGTTGCGCTGGCTCTCCTGCTTGGCTTGGTGCTGCTTTTGGTGTCGATGGTTCCCGCTGTCGTTGTGTCCGTGATTAAGAACGGTGCGGGTGGATCGGAGTATCCCGTCGCTCTCATTCGGGCGGGAGCTTCGACAACGTCCATGGTGGGGGAGGCGGTGTTGTGCAGTATTCCGTTGCTGGTCATGGCATACGGCGTGATTTCCGTCGTCGCTGCGTTGACAGCAGCGATTAGCCGCAACCCCGTTGTCACCGGAATGGTTTGCGCGGTTCTCTTGGTGTTGGGTTCGTTGAGCGCTCATGTTGAAAGCGTGGGCATGGGCGTCGCGCTGCTGGCTCCATTCGCCTCGTTTGATCCCGCTTCCCAGGTGGGGACGATTGGGTTCCTTGGGCGAGGGACGAACGCGATGCCTTTTGGAGAGGTCGTCGGCGCATCGGGCGCTCTGCTGGTGGTCTTGGGCGCCGTATCTCCGTTGATGGTGCGCCTGAGTGTTCCAAAGATCGAAAGGGGATGATCTCGATGATTGACCTTCAAACGCTGACGATCTCTTATGGAAAGAAGGTGCTCGTAGATTCGGTGAACGCTGAGTTTGCCCCGGGTACGGTCTACGGTCTCGTCGCTCCGAACGGGCATGGAAAGACGACGTTGCTGCGTGCGATGGCAGGTTTGCCGGGTCCTCGCGTGGACGGGAGCATCGTTCTGGATGAGGTGCAGGGTACGGGTGCGAGAGAGGTCCGTTCTATGATCTTCTATGCACCTGGTGAGGGGACGCTGCTGTATCCCGGATTGCGTGCGGAAGATCACCTCAAGATGGTTTGCGATATGTGGCCGCATGCTCGCGATATCGAAGAGATAGTGGAACAAACGCAGATAGGCGAGTTCGCGAAGATGAGGATCCGCACTCTGAGCCAGGGCATGAAGCAGCAGCTTACCCTGGCGATTGCGTATGCGACGGGCGCGCGGTACCTTCTATTAGATGAGCCCATGAACGCGCTCGACCCCAGCAGGGTGGACTTGCATTCCGAGATTCTCAGGAAGCTGGCCGATTCTGGTACGTGCATCATCATGTCATCCCACATCTTGGATTCGGTCGATAGGCTGTGCGATGAGATTCTGTTTTTGAAGGATGGGAGGCTCATTAGAAGCATTCCGCAAGATGATGCTGCGCCGAAGTCTCCTGGATCCCATTTCGCAAAGCCTGCCGGACGCGCCGAGGGTGCGCTAAGCACGTATCGGCGACTCTACGAAAAGGGCGGGTAGAAATGCAAGTTAAAAATCTATGTGGCCAATGTGATACCGTTGAACCCGCATATCGATACCGCTCAGCCATTCGCCTCGCCCCCGTCGCACGTATCTTCATCCGGTCTGTTACTTTTAATCTAACAATTCTTTGAGGAACGTAGGTGCTTCTGAATGTACTGTCGACTTCTTCTCAAACTAATCCTAAGAGACAGGGCCGTATGGATTTGTACGCTCGTTCTCGCTGCAGCCTTTTCCGTCCCCATTGCGTTCAATTCACCCATCTACGGGCCCTTCTTTATGAAGCAGGGCATGCAGGGCTTTGTCGACGCATTCAATACGCGCGCACCCCAGGCCAGCGGCACAGACCTATCTCCAGAGCAGCAAAATGACGCGGAGCTTGCAAGATACGCGAACGCCGCCCTTGCCGCTCAAACCGACGCCGCCTTTCTCGATTCTGCCGAGAGCTACTACGCGCTCATGGGCGAAGGCTTCCAATCCGGGTCCATCGTGGGAGACCGAGAGACCAATGACGCAGCGCTCGCATATTGCCGTGCCCTGAGCA
Organism: uncultured bacterium; assembly: GCA_905215365.1. GTDB lineage: Bacteria > Actinomycetota > Coriobacteriia > Coriobacteriales > Coriobacteriaceae > Collinsella. The sequence continues at coordinate 47,106 of CAJMPX010000005.1, forward strand.
GCTCCGGCATCACGGATATCCCGGCCTCCGCAAACGACCTGCCATTCCTTTCCTTCCTGCCTTACGCCATTGCCACGGCGCCGTCTTTCCTTCCCTTCATCCCCTTCCTTCTCTCGTCGATACTCGTGCTCGGCGCCACAAGGCCTGCGACCCTGGCGGCGAAGGCGCCCGTGCCCAAATTCCGGCGCCTTATCCAGATCGTGTTTTCGATAATCGTCGCGGGGACCGCGATGCTCCTCGCCGGCCTCGCACCCGGGGGCATTTACGCCTTGGTCCTAAACGGCTTCGGGCAAATTGGGTACCCGATCGCCTTCTTCCATGACGGCGCGCTTACCACCACGACCGCGGGAAACGTCTTCACAGCCCTGCTTCTCGCGCTGCTTGCGGGCGGAACCTTGATATCCGTTTGCTCCGCCGTCCTATCGACCGCAACGAGGCGCGTCCTCGCGGGCCCCCTTACCTCCGCGCTGCTTGTCGCGGCCCCGGCATTCCCGTTATTGTCCGATTCGGCACTAGGGCATAATGCCGTGCTCGGGCTCCTGCCACTGCCCGTATTCTCGCCTATCGAGGCAACGGGTTACGTAGGATGCTTCCCGACAGAATTCATTGGCTCCGGGTCAGGCAGCGCATCGATGCTTGCCGTGGCCCTGGCATACGTCGCGGTCTTTTTTACGGTCGGCGCCGTTGCGGCACGTTCCCCCAAACAGCCTGGACCCGCGAAAAAGCACCATGGGCTCGAGCTTCTGGACGCGAGCGTGGGATACGGGAGCACGACGATACTTTCAATCGGATCGCTTTTCCTGAGCCCGGGAACGGCGGCGGGCCTCATTGCTCCCAACGGCTCGGGGAAAACCACCCTTCTTGAAGCGCTGTCGGGCCAATTTCCCACCCGCATCCGCTCGGGAAGCCTGGCGGCAGACGGAATCTGCCAACGTCGATCAGCCGAATTTGCAGAACTCGTCTACCTGAGCTCTTCGGGCGGCGCGGATCTCTATCCCACGCTATCGGCCATCGAGCACCTCTCTTTCGTTAGGGAGGCGTGGAAATCGGCCGCCGACATCGACTCGCTCTGCAGCTCCCTCGGAATCTCCCCATATCTCGACAAGCCGACCCGTAAACTCTCGACAGGAATGAAGCAGCAGGTAAAGCTTGCCATGGCGATATCGACCGATTGCCCGTACCTCATCCTCGATGAACCGCTGAACGGCCTCGATCCGGGAAAGCGGAAAACCTCCTGCGACGCGATGCGCAGCGAGGTGGCGCGGGGGCGCAGCGTGCTCATTTCAAGCCATCTGCTCGACGACCTGGCAGACCTCACCAACTCGTTCTACTTCATCGAGGCCGGCACGCTCGTGGAAAAGATCGAGTCGTCCTCGCAGACGCTCAAGCAGGAATACCTCGATACATACGAGCGAGGTGAATGACATGAAACTATTTGAACAGCTGAAGTCCAATGCGTCGCGCATGGCTGTCTACGCCATCCTCGTGGCAACGGCTTTATGCGGAATCGCGGCACCCGTCTATGCGCTCAACGGGGAGAAAGGCGATGTCGAACCCGCGTACATGGCTTCGACGGTTAAGGACCGGTACAAAGCCTTCTCTGGAGACACGTTTTACGTAGCAGAGTACGACACGACCTACCGTCAGCTTCGCTACAACAAGGGCTACGACTATCTAGGCGCAGAGGCAATCAGCTATACGTCGGGTTGGTACCGCTCCAACTATGGACACATAACCCAGTTCAAGTGTAACTACCGTGTGTACAACTAAAGCAACCGGCCGGGACGAGGGGTGACGCAAAAGTGTCGCCCCTCGTTTTTAACCATGTCAACTGAACCTAGTTCAGTTTGGTTGATTTCCGATCTCAGCCGAACACATTGAGCGGAAAGGCCGTTCCCGCAGTCAGTCGAACGTCCCCGGGGCCCTTCTCAGGCCCCGGGGACGGCATTTTCCCAGTTGAAGGAACGGTGGAGATGTGTTTCGATGGGTCAGATTCGTGTCGTTCCGAAAAGACCGTGAACCTTTTGTGGGACGCTCGGCGCCGTGGTACCATAGCCGAGTTTGTTGTCTTGGTCGGAAACCAAGACGCCTTATGCGCTGATCGGTAACCAGCGCCTGACCAATAAGGAGTCCTACCATGAAGCAGGGTATCCATCCCCAGTATGTCGAGTGCACGGTGACGTGCTCCTGCGGCAACACCTTCAAGACGCACGCTACCGTGTCCGAGATGAAGGTCGAGCTTTGCAACGAGTGCCACCCGTTCTACACCGGCCAGCAGAAGTTCGTCGACACCGGTGGACGCGTCCAGCGCTTCGCCGACAAGTTCGGTGGCGCCGCTGCCGCTCAGCTCAAGAAGGCCGAGGAGGCCAAGGCTGCCAAGGCCGCCAAGGCTGCTGAGGCCGAGGCCGCTCGCAAGGCCGCCGCTGAGGCTAAGGCTGCCGAGAAGGCTAAGCGTGCCGCTAAGTTTGCCGAGGAGGCTGCCAAGCAGGCCGCCGAGGCTCCCGCAGAGGCTCCCGTCGAGGAGGTCGCTGCCGAGGCCGAGACCACCGAGGCTGCTGAGTAAATAGCTCGCCGCGGAAACACTCGCATTCATGGCATAAGGGCCGCGCATCCATTTGGGTGCGCGGCCCTTTTCTTTTTATTGGTGCAAGCTAACCCGTCCCCATTGCACCAGGTTGGTGCGAATGGGGCAGGTTGATTTGCACCAAATGGCAGAGAGACAGCGTTTTCCCAGATAAAAGTTGCCAAAATAAACCAGTCCCTTTTTGGCAGGCTGTCGTAGTTATTACGTGGTCGAGCGTGTCGACCGCATAGGCGGCGCCTTGTTTGGCTAAAGTACAAATATCTGTGTTTAACTCGTCCAAGGTTTCATGCCGCGGGCGATGGCCAAAAGGAAAACCACATGGGATTCATGTCAAAGCTGCTGTCCTTTGGATCCGATAAGGACCTGAAGCGCTACTACAAGATCGTCGACAAGATCAACGGTCTTGAGCCCCAGTTTGAGAAGATGACCGAGGAGGAGCTCCGCGCCCAGACTGATAAGTTCCGTGAGCGCTACGCCAACGGCGAGTCGCTCGACGACATGCTCCCCGAGGCCTTTGCCACCGTGCGCGAAGCTTCCAAGCGCACCATGGGCATGCGTCACTTTGATGTACAGCTCATCGGCGCCATGGCGCTGCACGAGGGCCACATCGCCGAGATGAAGACCGGCGAAGGCAAGACCCTCGTCTCCACGCTGGCCGGCTATCTCAACGCTATCGCCGGTAAGGGCGTGCACGTCGTCACCGTCAACGACTACCTGGCCAAGCGCGACTCCGAGTGGATGGGTCGCATCTACAAGTATCTGGGCATGACCGTCGGTCTGCTGCAGAACAACATGCCGCTCGAGCTGAAGCGCCCCGCCTACCAGGCCGACGTCACGTACGGCACCAACTCCGAGTTCGGTTTCGATTATCTGCGCGACAACATGGTTACCCGCCCCGAGCAGCGTGTTCAGCGCGGCCACAGCTACGCCATCGTCGACGAGGTCGACTCCATCCTGATCGACGAGGCCAGAACGCCGCTCATCATCTCGGGCGCCGGCACCAAGTCCGCCAGCACTTACAAGGACTTCGCGCGCGCCGTGCGCGGCCTTGAGCGCGGTGAGGACGTCTCGCACGACATGCTCACCGCCACCGAGGACGTGGAGCCCACGGGCGACTTCGTCATGGACGAGGCCAAGCACACCATCGCCGCCACCGAGCGCGGTCTTAAGAAGATTGAGCGCCGCCTGGGTATCGATGACATCTATGCCGATCTTTCCGGCCAGCTGGTCAACCACCTGCAGCAGGCGCTGAAGGCCCAGTACATGTTCCACCGCGACAAGCAGTACGTGGTCACCAACGGCGAGGTCAAGATCGTCGACGAGTTCACCGGTCGTATCATGGAGGGTCGCCGCTATTCCGAGGGCCTGCACCAGGCCATCGAGGCCAAAGAGGGCGTGCTCGTGCGCGAGGAGAACCAGACCCTTGCCACCATCACCCTGCAGAACTACTTCCGCCTGTATGACAAGCTCTCCGGCATGACCGGTACGGCGCTCACCGAGGACGCCGAGTTCCGCGAGATCTACAAGCTGCCCGTCGAGGTCATTCCCCCCAACAAGCCCGTGCAGCGTGTTGACCACGAGGACCTGGTCTACCGCACCATCCAGGCCAAGTACAACGCCGTTGCCGACGACGTTGAGCGTCGTCACGCCAAGGGCCAGCCGGTCCTGGTGGGCACCGTCTCCATCGAGAGCTCCGAGAAACTGTCCGCCGCCCTCACTAAGCGCGGTATCGCGCACGAGGTCCTCAACGCCAAGCACCACGAGCGCGAGGCCCATATCGTGGCCCAGGCTGGTCGCTATGGCGCCGTGACCATCGCTACCAACATGGCCGGTCGTGGCACCGACATCCTGCTGGGCGGCAACCCCGACGAGCTGGTGCGCGAACGCCTGGAGTACGAGGGCCTGACCATGGAGGACGTGACGCCCGAGCAGCTCGAGCAGTTTAACGCCGAGGCCAAGGAGACCTGCAAGGCCGAGCGCGAGCGCGTGCTTGCCGCCGGCGGCCTGACCGTTATCGGCACCGAGCGCCATGAGTCCCGTCGTATCGACAACCAGCTGCGTGGCCGTTCCGGTCGTCAGGGCGATCCGGGCGAGACCCAGTTCTACCTGTCACTCGAGGATGATCTCATGCGCCTGTTCGGCGGCGACAGGATGGACCGCGTCTCCAAGATGATGGTCACGGCCGACATGGGCGACGACATGCCCATCCAGCACAAGATCATTTCCAAGGCCGTCGAGAATGCCCAGCACAAGGTCGAGAGCATCAACTTCTCCATGCGTAAGAGCGTTCTTGAGTACGACGACGTCATGAACAAGCAGCGCCAGGTCATCTACGCCGAGCGCAACAAGATTCTGGACGGCAAGGACCTGACCGACCACATCACCGAGGTCATGCACGATACCGTGTACCGCTGTGTTCAGGAGTTCTGCACCAAGGACAGCCACGAGGGCGAGCGCGATCTTGAGGGTCTGCGCAAATGGGTCGTCGAGCTGACCGGGCATATCGATACCCCTCAGTTCCCCGACGAGGACTTTGAGGCCCTGGCCGCCGATGTCTTGGCCTATGTTGAGAAGTGCTACAACATGAAGGCCGAGCGTCTGGGCGAGGACCTGATGCGCGAGCTCAATACCCAGGTCATGCTGCGCGTCATCGATACGCGTTGGATGAACTACCTGCAGGAAATGGACTACCTCAAGACCGGTATCGGCCTGCGCGGCTTTGGCCAGCGCGACCCGCTGGTTGAGTACAAGACCGAGGCCTACGGCGCGTTCCAGATACTCGTCGATACCATGTACGAGGATTACCTGCGCACTGTTCTGCGCATTGAGCTCAAAGCTGCCCCGCAGGCTGTGGAGCACAAGGAGGACCCCGCCCTTAAGGGTGCGCGCTTCTCTGGTCCCGCCGAGGTCGATGGCGACAACAGCGATTCGGTACTGCGCAAGCAGGCTCAGGTGCAGGCCCGCACCGCCGTCCAGGGTGGTCCGGCTGCCGTTAACAACGGTGGCAAGGTGACGACCTACCGCAAGTCCGAGAGCGATGACCCCTATGTCAACGTGGGCCGCAACGACCTGTGCCCTTGCGGTAGCGGTAAGAAGTTTAAGTACTGCCACGGCAGGAATCGTTAATGGCCGAGACTCTAGAGGTAACTCCCGCCGAGTTGGACGCGTTTGCGGACCGACTCGGCGAGGTCGAGTCGTATCTCCATTTGGACGAGAAGCGCACCCGCGTGGCGGAGCTCGAGGCCAAAAGCGTCGCCCCAGGCTTTTGGGACGATGCCGATGCCGCTCGCGCCACGATGGAGGAGATTGCACGCGCCAAGGAGGACATCGCCGCCGTGGATACGGCGCGCGGTGAGCTTTCCGATGCTCGCGCCGCGCTGGAGCTTGCCGAGGAAATGGGCGATGACCCCGATGCTGCCGCGCTGCGTGAGGAGGCTGCCGCCACGGCGGAGCGGCTTTCCCGCGCCATCGACGAGCTTGAGCTTGCGAGCTGGTTTACCGGGGAGTTCGACCATGGCGACGCGATTGTGACCATCAAGCCCGGGCAGGGCGGTTTGGAGGCCCAGGACTGGACCTTCATGCTCTTTAAGATGTACATGAAGTACTGCCAGCGCCGCGGTTGGAAGGTCACCATCAACGATTGCCCCGCGGCCGAGGTTATCGGCATCGATCGCGCGACCTTTACCGTCGAAGGCAAGGATGCCTTTGGCATGCTTCGTGCCGAGGCCGGTGTTCACCGCCTGGTGCGCATTAGCCCCACCGACGACAAGAAGCGCCGCCAGACTACGTTTGCCGGCGTCGAGGTCATTCCGGTGCTGCCCGACGATATCGATATCGAGATTAGTCCCGATGACATTCGCGTCGACGTGTACCATGCAAGCGGCCCGGGCGGCCAGGGCGTCAACACCACCGACTCCGCCGTGCGCGTGACGCATTTTCCCAGCGGTATCGTGGTCACGTGTCAAAACGAGCGCAGCCAGATTCAAAACAAGGCCGCGTGCATGCAGATCCTTAAGGCGCGCCTGTACGAGATTGAGCTCGAAAAGCGCGCCGAGGCCCTGGACGAGATTCGTGGACCCAAGACCACGATCGGGTTTGGTAACCAGATTCGCAGCTACGTGCTCTACCCGTACCAGATGGTCAAGGACCTGCGTACGGGCGTGGAGACCAGCAACGTCGAGGCCGTTCTCGACGATGGCGATCTGGATCCGTTTGTGATCGGCTACCATCGCTGGGCTACCGGAAACGCTGACGCGGAGGCCCCGTCTGCCTAAACCGCTCGGTTTATGTGGAAATGGATTAAAACCCTCCGAGCAGGGCGGTTTTGTATCCAGAACAAACCCCGCGCAGGGGTGGTATTTGTTGGGCGAATCGGTAGAATCGAATACAAGAAGAAGTTCAAAGCGCATCCGATGGGGTGCGCTTTTTTGAGGGAGGCAGCATGGCATATCGTCTGGACATCAAGCGCATTCTTTCGATGAACTTCTTTCACGATCTGCCCCAGATCATGTTGGGGTGTGCCTTGGCCGCCATCGCGACCGACCTGTTTTTGATTCCCAACGGTCTTGCAGCCGGTGGCGTTACGGGCCTTGCGACGATTATCCAGGCAGTCGGCGCAGCGCGAGGCGTGTCGCTTCCTGTCGGTATCCAGACCATCGTGATGAATGCCTTGCTGCTGCTGATCGTTATGCGCGAGGGCGGCATGTTCTATGTAGTGCAGACGGCGACGGGCTTTGTGCTGCTGGGCTTCTTTACTGATCTGTTTGCCCCGTTTGTAGCGCCTCTGGCACATGCGGACCTGATGCTTCCCGCTATGTGGGGCGGCATTATCACGGGCATTGGTTACGGCATGGTGTTGCGCGCCGGCGCCAACACCGGCGGCTCGGACACGATTGGCCAAATCATCTCGCGTAACACCTCGCTGCCGGTGGGCTCGACCGTCATGGCAATCGACGTTGCCGTATGTGCGGCATCTGCTCCGGTATTCTCGCTCGAAAATGCTCTATACGCAGGACTTTCGATGGTGATTAGCGGCTATGTGATCGATGCTGTGGTCGATGGCGGCAATAAGCGTCGTATGGTGCTCATCATCTCGGATAACTTTCCCGATATCGCGGCCGACATCATGTATGGTCTGGGCCGCGGCTGCACCAAATTAAAGGCGACCGGTATGTATTCGGGCGTCGAGAAGCCGGTGATCATGGTGATCGTTAGCCGTCGAGAGCTCAACACCCTCAAAACGATCGTGCGCGAGCGCGATCCTCACGCCATTGTGACGGTCGCCGACGTTACGGAAGCCTTCGGTGAGGGATTCAAGGACATTAACGCGTAGGGCTGACTGCCTTCCATCCAAAAGACGTTCACATTGATAAACCGTTTCATCAGCGGTTCTGCCTGCTAAATTGTTCAAATAATGATAAAAACTCTGGTAAAGCCATCGGTTTCCAGCATAATGAATGACGTACGTGCATTGCGGCTGTGTTGGGATTACCTTCGGTGCCGTGCGCATCTTGTCTTAAGAGGATGAAAGGAAGGCACAATGAGCGACGAAGAGCTCAAAAAGGTTGCCAACGAGGTAAGGAAGGGCATCGTCACCGGCGTGCACGCTGCCAAGTCCGGCCATCCGGGCGGTTCGCTCGGCGCTGCCGACATCATGACCTATCTGTACTTTGAGGAAATGAACGTCGACCCAGCCGATCCCCGCAAGGCCGATCGCGACCGCTTTGTGCTCTCCAAGGGCCATTGCGCTCCGGGCCTGTACGCCGTGCTCGCCGAGCGCGGGTTTTTCCCCAAAGAGGACCTCGAGACGCTGCGCCATATCGGCAGCCACCTGCAGGGTCACCCCAACATGAACGACACCCCGGGCGTCGACATGTCCACCGGTTCGCTCGGCCAGGGTATCTCCGCCGCCGTGGGCATGGCCGTTGCCGCCAAGCACTGGGGCGACGACTATCGCACCTACGCCCTGCTGGGCGACGGCGAGAGCGAGGAGGGCCAGGTCTGGGAGGCCGCCATGTTTGCCGGCAACCAGCAGCTCGACAACCTCTGCGTGATCGTCGACCACAACGGCCTGCAGATCGACGGCCCCGTCGAGGAGGTCAACGATCCCATGCCGCTCGCCGACAAGTTCCGCGCCTTTAAGTTCCACGTGGTGGAGCTCGCTGACGGCAACGACTTCGATCAGATCCGCGCCGCCTTTGCCGAGGCTCGCGCCACCAAGGGTCAGCCGACCGCCATTATCGCCGAGACCACGAAGGGCAAGGGCGTCTCCTTTATGGAGAACCAGGTGGGCTGGCACGGTAAGGCCCCCAACGATGAACAGTTTGAGCAGGCCATGGCAGAGCTCACGGCCGCCGGAGAGGAGCTCTAGGATGGCAGACGTCAAGAAAATCGCCACGCGCGTAAGCTACGGCGAGGCCCTCGTCGAGCTCGCCAACGAGCACGATGACTTTGTGGTCCTCGACGCCGACCTGGCCGCCGCCACGCAGACCGGCAAGTTCAAGGCGGCCTGCCCCGACCGCTTCTTCGATGTGGGCATTGCCGAGAGCAACCTGATGGGTGTTGCCGCCGGTATCGCGACCACCGGCCGCGTTGCCTTCGCGAGCAGCTTTGCCATGTTCGCCGCCGGCCGCGCCTTTGAGCAGGTCCGAAACTCCATCGGCTACCCGCACCTTAACGTTAAGATCGGTGCTACGCACGCCGGCATCTCGGTGGGCGAGGACGGCGCCACGCACCAGTGCTGCGAGGATATCGCCCTGATGCGCGTTATCCCCGGCATGACCGTGATCGTTCCCGCTGACGACGTAGAGGCCCGCGCCGTGACGCGCGCCGCCTACGAGTGCGACGGCCCTGTGTACATGCGCTTTGCCCGTCTGGCCTCGCCGGTCATTAATGACCCCGAGACCTACAAGTTTGAACTGGGCAAGGGCATCATCATGCGCGAGGGCGCCGACGTTACCATCATTGCCTGCGGCCTGATGGTCGGCGAGGCCCTCGAGGCTGCCGAGCAGCTTGCTGCCGAGGGTATCGACGCCGAGGTCATCAACATGCACACCATTAAGCCCATCGACTCCGACCTGATCGTCAAGAGCGCCACCAAGACCGGCCACGTCGTGACCGTCGAGGAGCACTCCGTGATCGGTGGCCTGGGCAGCGCCGTTGCCGATGTCCTGTGCGAGCAGTGCCCGACGCCGCTCAAGAAGATCGGCGTCAACGACACGTTCGGCGAGTCCGGCCCGGGTGCCGAGCTCCTGCACAAGTACGGCCTGGACGCCGCCAACATCGTGGCGACCACCAAGGAGTTCTTGGCCTAAGGCGTTTTGTGTTGGCCTTAATTTGAGTGTCGTTCCCGTATTGGGCAAAAAATAAGCCGGGGTGCCTTCCATGTGGAGGCGCCCCGGCTTTTTGTTTAAGGGAAAGCAGGGAAGAAGCTAGAGAGGTTTTACGGTCGGGGCGAGGGCGCCGGCAAAGATATCATCTGCCTTGAAGAGCGTTTTGGATTCCGGCGCGTTTGCGGCTTTCATTTCGGAGACGATGGTATCGAATGAGACGGCTCCCAAGGACTGTAAATCGAGGGTCTCGCGGGCGGCATCATCAGAGCAGCCGGTCGAGCTCGATGAGAATTTGGAAAGATGAGCCACCGCGGCGTCGTAGGACCAGCGCGTAATCCATATTTCTACATAGCGGCCGCCGCCGAGGTTGATGTCCTTTACACACCCGCCGCCGATATCGCCGCCGCCCCATACCTCATGGTCGTATCCGGTAAGACTGCCGATGTATTTGTCGGGATAGGCGGTCGAGTACAGCCCTATCGAATCCCCGTTGACCTTTGCCGTGACCCTGCCGTCCCAGTACTCGGGCAGGTCGACACTGAAGGTTTGGGCCTCGATGTGGCGTGCGGCGGCTTTGCGCTGTTCCTCGGCCTGGCGCGCCGCTTCCTCTTCGGCGGCTTTCTTGGCCGCGACGGCGGTGTCGCGGCGGTTCGTTGCGGCGTGTTGCAGCGCATCGACGTTGGGCGCGTCCTTGCCCTGGTATGCCATGGCGAGTGTCACGGCTTCGTTGATCTCGTCGTCGGTTACCTCGGTGGCGTCGATGGGCGTAAAGTCCAAAACCGAATCCTGCTCGGCGAGTTCTGCCAAGTCGATCTTCTCGCCCTTGGCAAAGACGTCGTCGATAGTAAGCTCGGCTTTTGTACAAGGCACCTGGTAGATGGTGCCATCGGCGGCGATGGGGGAGCCTGCCGCCTTGAGCGTGTATTTGCCCTGGATAAGCTTGATGCCCGAACCGTCGGATGCGACATATTCGACTTTGTCGACCTTCTTTCCGTCGACTGTCTTGCCCTTTACGCGAACCGGCACACGAGAAGCGCCGCTATCGGTGTCCCATCCTTCAGCCTTTACACTCACCACGAGCGCATGCTTGGAATGCGCCGACTCATACTGCTCCTGCTCCTGAACATGCTGCTGATGCAGGTGATACGCCAGCCCACCGCCCCCGCCAACAACGATTACCGCCGCGCAGACGATAGCGATCGCGACGCCTTTCTTGGGCTTCTTGCTGGGGGCGGGCGAACCCACAGGTGCCGGCGCAACCGCGGACTCGGCTACGGGCATAGCCCGTGTCCCGTCAAGTGCAGCCCCGCATCCCACGCAAAACCGAGCCTCATCAGCAAGCTCAGCACCACAATAAGGACAAACCATATCAACCTCCAGCAAGCCTAGAGCTACCCATCTAGCCCAACTGTAAAGCGAAAACCCCACCCCAAGTTGCGCAACAATGAGCCCCAATATAAGTTGCGGTGACATAGGGACTGATTAGGGCTTTTAACTGCTAAAACAGCCCCTATTTCACCACAACTTCTAAAGAGGCCTTATCAAGTAAGGCTTCTATTGGGAAAAGGGCCCAGCACAACAAAGTGCAATTCAGCCAGACCCATGCATGGTTTTGCTGCATTCAAGACGAACGCATCGACTCCTTAGTAGCCGCAGGCCGCGCACAGGGTTACCTCCCAAATCTTTCCGCAGGACGGAGGAGCCCCCGCAGCGCGAAGCGCGCAGCGGGGGCTCCGACATGTCCGAGGACGATTTGGGAGGTAACCCTGTGCGCGGCCGGACAGATCCCAAAGCCCGCCATGCTTCTTATGTGCAGCAAAGCTAATGCTGCTAAAATGTAAAGCGCTCATGTAGTTTAAACGCACGACGATAAGGAGCACCAGTGGGTAACCACTTCCGTACCTCCGGTGCGGGCGATGATGCCCCCAAGACGCAGACGGGCGTCCAGGGCAGTCGTTTCGCCACTCCGGATTCAGAGGGCCGGCCTGTTGCTCAGGCCCCCGCTCAGCCGGCAGATCAGGCACAGCCGGCATCCGATCCCTTTGCCTACAATCCCACCAGCGATGTCGCGCTTTCCGGCACGGCGGGTTTTGAGCCCGTTCAGGCCGTGACCGCTCGCGTGGAGCAGCCTCAGGCTGGCGCCGCCACGCCGCAGCCTACCATGGCCGGCATTCCCGACCCCTTGGCCCCTGCGACGCCGGCTCCTCAGCCTGCGCAGTCCGGTCTCTTTGCCGCTATTCCCGATCCCACGCAGCCTGCTGCCCCGGTGGTCGAGAGCGATCAGGCCGCCGAGGTCGCAAGCCTCGACAGCGCGCTCAACAACCCCGACTTCACGTCGGTGTTTGCGCCCATCGACCCGCAGGCCAGCCGCAAAAAGATGGCCAAGCAGGCCGGTGTCGAGCCCGTCATCCTTATGGAGCACGTCACCAAGATCTATCCGGCGCAGCCCAACAAGCCCGCACTCGACGACATCAACATCGAGATCTATCCGGGCGAGTTCGTCTTTTTGGTCGGTCACTCCGGCTCGGGTAAGACCACGCTGCTGTCGACGCTCAACCGCGACGTCAAGCCCACAAGCGGTCGCATTTTGGTCGCCGGCCAGGATCTCATGAAGATCAAGAACCGCAAAGTTCCGTTCCTGCGTCGTCAGATTGGCGCCGTGTTCCAGGACTTTAAGCTCCTGCCGCAAAAGACCGCCTACGAAAACGTGGCGTTTGCCCTGCAGTGCATCGGCAAGCCCAAGGGCGTCATTCGCAGCCAGGTGCCCGAGGTGCTGCGTCTGGTCGGTCTGGCCGACCAGATGGACTCGCTGCCCGATCAGCTTTCCGGTGGCGAGCAGCAGCGCGTGGCCGTTGCCCGCGCTATGGTCAACCGCCCGCCGCTGCTTATCTGCGACGAGCCCACGGGCAACCTCGACCCGGCGATTTCGCTGGGTATCATGAAGCTGCTCGAGCGCATTAACCGCACCGGTACCACCGTGATCGTCGCTACGCACGACCGCGAGATGGTCGATAGCATGCACCGTCGCGTGATCGCCCTCGAGGGCGGCCACGTAATCCGCGACCAGGAGAGGGGAGGTTACGGCAACTATGGCACCAACTAACGTGGGCTACTCGCTCAAAGAGGCGATCAGCCACTTCTTCCGTAACTGGACCACCTCGCTCGGCGCCGTCATCACGATTTTCCTTTCGCTGTTTATCATCGGCCTGTTCATTATGGGTTCCGCGATGCTGAACTCCGTGATCGGCACCGTCGAGGATCAGGTCGTCATCAACGCCTTTATTAGCGATGACGCCGATCAGGCAGATGTTCAGGCCTTTGAGGCCGAGCTCAAGACGTGGAGCAACGTCAAGTCCGTGACATACAAGGACAAGGACGACGCGCTGGCCGAGTACACGAGCAAGATGTCGGGTAACGCCGACGCTACCATGAGCGCGCTCGACGGTCAGAACCCGCTGCCGGCTTCGTATGCCATCGAGATGGACGATCCGTCCATGGTCGAGAGCACGGCCCAGAAGCTCAAGAAGAACGCCGATTTTCAGAAGATCGCGGACGACGGCGACGTTAACGCGAGCGTTCTGTACGGCCAGGAGGAAGTGAGCCGCCTGTTCCAGGTGACGAACTACATCCGTATCGCCGCTGTGGTGCTCGTCGGCCTGCTGACCTTTATTGCGTTCATTTTCATTAACAACACGATTCGCCTGTCCATTACGGCGCGTCGTCGTGAGATTGCGATCATGCGTCTGGTGGGCGCAAGCAACGGCTTCATTCGCGGGCCGTTCATTACCGAGGGCGTGCTGCAGGCCATTTTGGGCTCGTTGCTTTCCATCGGCGTGCTGGAGCTGCTGCGTAACCTGATGGTTCCGCGTTTGCAGGAGAGCATCGGCTGGATGTCGTTTGCGCTGCCGATGCAGTACTACCTGGTGACCTACGCCGCGCTGATTCTGGTCGGTGTGATTATCGGTCTCTTTGGTTCTGCCATAGCCATGCGCCGCTACCTGCGCGTGTAGGCATGCCTGGAATTCATCCCTTCCAACGGGTCGTCTCTTATGGGGCGGCCCGTTTTTTGATCTCTAGGGGACGGCAGGAAAGCGAATCATTTGGGTAGACTCTTTGGAGTTCGTCATCGATAGCAAGGAGGCGCCATGGGGCGCAATAACAAGCATAAGCGCGGTGCTCGCAATAAGCGTGGGCCGGTGCGCAGCGAACGCCGTCCGAGCCTGACCGGGCGCGTGCAGCTCCATGAGCATGGCGCCTATGTCATAACCGAGAGCGGCGACTACAAGGTTATGGGCCGCGGTAAGCGCGAGATCATGGATGGCGATACCGTTGCCGTGAGCATTAAGAACAGCCCGCACGGTGAGCGGCGCGCCGTGATCGAAGGCGTGGTTGAGCGCGCAGCCATAAGCGTGGTGGGTACGTACCAGACCGCTGGTCCGCTCGGTGTGATCGAGCCGCTCGATTCGCGCCTGAAGGCCGACTTCTTCATTCTGCCCGAGGATACCTCGGCGGATCGTCTGGGCGTCCACCCGGGTGATGCCGTTGTCGCGCGCATTTTGACCTACCCGACGCGCCTGGAATCGGGCACCGTGACGATCGAACGCCGCATTGGCGGAGATGACGCGCCCGATTTGGGCGTTCAATACGTGATGGCGCGTTACGGCTATGCCGATAGCTATCCCGAGGCCGCGCTGGACGAGGCCGAGGGGCTTTCGCTCGATGTGTCCGCGGCGCTTAAGGACCCGCTCCGCCGCGATCTGCGCGACCGCTTTGTCATCACGATCGACCCGGTCGACGCGCGCGACTTTGACGATGCCATTTCGCTTGAGCGCACGCCCGAGGGTGGCTACAAGCTGGGTGTGCATATCGCTGACGTTTCTCACTATGTGGCTTGGGACGGGCATATCGATCTTGAGGCTCGCCATCGTACGACATCGGTGTATCTGGCCGATCGCGTGCTTCCCATGCTGCCCGAACGCCTGTCCTGTGACCTATGCTCGCTTCGCCCTGACGAGGACCGTCTTGCGTTTACCGTTGACATTGAGCTCGATGCGCAGGGTCGCGTGCGGCATTACGATCCTTACCCCAGCGTGATTCGCTCGCGTGTGCGTATGGACTATGACGGCGCCGAGGCGCTGCTGGTGCGTGCCGGCGCGGTTGAGTATTCGGTGCTGGAAGGCGCCGCTGAGGATGTTGCGGCTGCTGAGGCCTCGCGCGAGGAGGCGCTTGAGCGCGGTCTTGCGTGCGAGGAAACTGCTCGCGGCTATAACGTCGACCTCGGCGATTTCCTTGTCGCCGCCAACGAACTCGCCGAACTTCGCCGTCGTATTCGTCGTGCCCGCGGCTCAGTCGATTTTGACACGGCCGAGATTCGCGCTCTATTGGATGAGGACGGAGTACCCGTGCAGATTGTGGCGCGCGAGCGTTCGTGTGCCACGTCGCTTATCGAGGAAGCCATGCTACTCGCCAACGAGTGCGTTGCAGAGTGGCTGGCAGACCGTGATATCGAGGCCTGCTATCGCGTGCATGAGGATCCGAGCCCCGATAGCCTGCACGGTGCCGCCGTTGCGCTGGCGCAGTTAGGCATCATCGACGATCGCCGTGCTGCCGGTATCGCCCTGGGGAGTCCCGATGAGCTACAGGCTGCAGTTGATGCTGCCGCCGGTACGGCCAACGCACCGCTCGTCAACACGCTGCTTCTGCGCAGCATGCAGCGCGCACTGTACAAGCCGCGCAACGAGGGCCACTTTGCGCTCGCCGCGCCGTGCTACTGTCACTTTACGAGTCCCATCCGTCGCTACCCCGATCTGGTGGTGCACCGCGTGCTCAAACTGCAGTTGGCCTATGAGCAGCTCGGCGGCAAGGACGCCCTGGTCCGTACGCCGCGGCTGATCGGCAAGGGGCGCGAGTCGCTGCCGCGCATTCTGCCGCAGATCTGCCGCGCATGCAGCGATGCCGAGCGCGCGGCAGATGCCGCTAGCCATGCGACGCAAAAGATCAAGATTGCCCAGTACTATGAGGACCGTCTGGGCGAGCGCTATGCCGGAACCGTCTCGTGGGTTAGCAGCATGGGTCTCTTTGTGCGCTTGGACCTGACGCAGGTCGAAGGCTTGGTTTCGATCAAGAGCCTGGGCAACGAGTGGTTCGAGTTCGACGAGGATGCGCTCACGCTCACAGGTGCCGACACGGGGACTCGCTATGAACTGGGTCAGCGCGTGATTATCGAGGTCTCGCGCGTCAATACCACGCGTGGGCACTTGGACTTTAAGCTTATCCATTAGCCAAATCTCGACTCATGGCGGGAGAGCGGAGGGCGGTCTTTCGGGGCCGCCCTCCGCATTTGGATCATGGCTACCTTGCCGTCTGCTCGGCCGCCCGCTTACCTGCTATTCGAGAGGTAAAACCTACCAAAATAAACCTGTCCCTTTTTGGCAGGTTTACAAGAAAGCGGGGATGAGATGGCGACGGTGTATGGTTATGCGCGGGTGAGTTCGCGCGATCAGAATCTTAATCGGCAGTTGGATGCGCTGGGCGCCTATGGCGTGGGCTCGGCGAATATTTATGCCGACCATGCGAGCGGCAAGGACTTCGATCGACCGCGCTATCGCGAGCTGCTGCACGTCCTGGGAGACGGGGACGTGCTGGTGGTGCTTTCTATCGACCGACTTGGTCGTAATTACTCCGAGATTCTTGAGGAATGGCGTCGCATTACCAAGGAGCTCGGGGTTGCCATTGTGGTGTTGGACATGCCATTGCTTGACACGTGCGCCAGGGCAAGCGGCACGCCGGATGTGACTAATACCCTGATTGCCGATATTGTGCTGCAACTGCTGAGCTACGTGGCGCAGGTGGAGCGCGAGAATATCCATCGGCGCCAAGCGGAGGGAATTGCAGCGGCGCGGGCGCGAGGGGTCCGTTTCGGTCGACCTCGCAAGCCGTGCCCTCCTCAGTTTGAGCTGGTGCGCGATAGCTATGAGGCGGGCGATATTACCCGCAGCCAGGCAGCAAAGTGCCTGGGCGTGTGCGTGGGGACGTTCGATCGCTGGATGCGCGAGGCGGGGTAGGGGTTTGCGTCGCTTTGTCGCTTCCTGTTGCGATTCAAATTTTGATACGGTGACGATGTCATTTTGGGCTACACTCGCTGATATTCAAAAAAGGAGGTAGGCCCTTGGCGCGCATAAAACAAATAATCGGATGGACCGCGATCATTCTGTTCGCTGCAACGCTGGCGGGCATCTGGGTGCTGACGGAGCAAAATGCGGTGGAGACGTCGTTGCTGAGCGAGTCCACCGCGCGCGTGGTGGAGGGTCAGGCTACGGGCGTTCAGGCTGCCGATGCCACGGGTGAAGCTCAGACCGAGAACGGGATGACCGGGGGCATCGATTCGGCTGCCTCGAATGTCCGGTCTGGCCGACTTGCTTCCATTCGCATGTGGGTGGGCACGAACGTCCGTCGTGTTGCCCATACCGTAGAGTTTTTCTTCGTCGGATTGTTCGCCTCGGTGGCCGTGGTTTGCTTTTCCAGGCGTCCGTGGAGCGTTTGCTCCCGTTGCGTGCCCGTGTTGCTCTTTTGCGCCGTCTGCTCCGTTGGCGATCAGGTACATAAGATCTTTGTTCCCGGCAGGCATTTCGACGTTATCGATTTAGGATTCGATGCTGCGGGCTATGTCACCGCGATGCTGTTGGTATTGCTGGTCTCCGCATGGGTGCACCACGAGACGCGCCCCATCGGCGCCCATGCGAGGCGCTAGCCGGTAACAAACCCGTTTCTGATCATGCGACCTTGTTGAATTATTTTGTGTCGCGCGTATTTCCGAGCGGTCGGATTTGAGGGGCGAGCGGTAGAACGCTCGTCCTTTGTGCGCCACGATGCGGCACAATGTACCGTAAAAGCTGTTTGTATTCGGTACGAATCGTTCGTTGGTCTTTAATTCTTCTCAACGGAGGTGTTTGAGATGGCAAACGGATTGCTTTTGCGGCTTCGCGAGCGTGAGCTCAGCGCGAGCCCGGCGGAACGCAATGTCATCGCATATGTAAGCGCTCATCCGCACGAGGTGGTCGGGCTGTCCGTTCGCGGTCTTGCCGATGCCACGTTCTCCTCGCCCTCGAGCATTTTGCGCTTTTGCAAGCGCTTGGGTTTTGCGGGCTACAAGGAGTTCCAGCGCGAACTGATTGCCGAGCTGGCGCTCTTGGGTGACAAGAAAGACGTTGCCCTCGAGGACATCTCCATGGATGACAGCGTCGAACGTATCGTGGGGAAGGTGATGAAAAGCAACGTGCGCACGATCGAAGCGACGGCGCGAACGCTCGATTACACCGTCTTGGAGCGATGCGCGGCCTATCTTAAGCGGGCACGCGCAGTCAATCTGTTCGGTATCGGTGCCTCTCGTTTGGTCGCGCACGATCTGGCGCAAAAGCTCATGCGTGTCGACAAAGAGTGCCATCTGTACGACGACTGGCATGATCAGCTCTTGTGTGCCAAGAACATGCATGAGGGCGATATGGCAATCGCCTTTAGCTACTCGGGCTTGACGCAAGAGGTGCTGGACTGCACCGCCGAGGCCCAACGTCACAACTGTCCCGTTGTGGCCGTGACCAAAGTAGATGGATCATCCAAGCTTGCCACCATGGCCGATGCCGTGCTCGGCGTCGCTGCGAGTGAGCCCTTGGTCCGCAGCGGTGCCATGGCTTCACGTATGGCCCAGCTTATGGTTGTCGATGCCCTGTACGCTGCTTACGTTGCCAGCGACTACGAACGGGCGACGCATGTCATTAAGCAAAACTACATCGAGAAACAGGAAAGATGAGGTGAATGAAATGCTCGATTTAACAAAATTCACGACCGAAAAGCGTAATCAAAGGTCTATGGACCTCGATACGATGACATCGCTGCAAATCGTTACGACGATGAACGATGAGGATCTTCGTGCCGTCCAGTCGGTCACAAAAGTGCTGCCCCAGGTTGCCACAGCAATCGACTGGGCTGCTGAGGCACTCGAGCGCGGCGGGCGCGTCTTTTACATGGGCGCAGGCACCAGCGGTCGTCTGGGCGTACTCGACGCTTCGGAGTGTCCGCCCACGTTTGGCGTGTCACCCGATCTGATTGTCGGGCTCATTGCCGGAGGCGAGACGGCGTTTATCAAGGCTGTCGAAGGTGCCGAAGACAGTGAGGAGCTCGGCGCGAGCGACCTGCGGGGGCGTGGACTCTCGGACAGGGATCTTGTCGTTGGCCTGGCGGCAAGCGGTCGTACTCCCTATGTGGTGGGCGGCCTTGTGTACGCCAAGGCAACTGGGTGCAAGACCATTGCAATTGCCTGCAACCAAGGGTCGAAGATCGGGGAGAGCGCAGATCTTGCCATTGAACCCGTGCCCGGTCCCGAGGTGCTGACCGGCTCAACGAGGCTCAAGGCGGGAACGGTTCAAAAGCTCATTCTCAACATGATTTCGACCGGTGCCATGGTCAAGATCGGCAAGGTATACCAAAACCTGATGGTCGATGTGCAGCAGACGAACGAGAAGTTGGTGGTGCGCGGCCAGAACATCGTGATGGAGGCGACCGGCTGCACGCGCGAGCGCGCTATTCAGGCGCTTGCAGATGCCGGCGGCCACGTAAAAACCGCTATTGTCTCGGTACTGCTGGACTGCGATGTCGAGCAGGCTGCGGTAGCTCTTGAGCGAGCGCGAGGCCATGTCCGTGCTGCGGTGAGTGGCCATGAGAAGAGCAATGCCGATGCCCAATAGGTGCGCGGCGTGAGCTGATATGACATCCAAACGAGATACCCAATACAAGGAGGAGTTATGACGAACAAAGAGCTGGCTCAAAAGCTGCTGGACCTTTTGGGCGGTAAAGACAACGTGCTGGCAAACGCGGCGTGCATGACGCGCCTGCGCGTGACCGTCAAAGACACGGGCAGCGTCGACACGGAGGGTATTAAGGCACTCGACGGCGTGATGGGCTTGGTCGAGGACGACACGATGCAGATCGTGCTGGGGCCAGGCAAGGTGAATAAGGTGCTCGAGGAGTTCTCCAAGCTCACCGGCCTTGCGAAAGGCGTTGCTGACGAGAGCGTGGTTGACGCTGCGGCCACAAACAAGGCCGCGCAGAAGGCCAAGTACGAGTCCAAGCCGGTTCAGGCCTTCCTCAAGAAGATTTCCAATGTCTTCGTTGCCCTGCTTCCCGGCATCATTGCGGCTGGCCTCATCAACGGCATCTGCAACGTCATTAACGTCTCGACGGCAGGCGCGCTTGCAGGCGAGTGGTGGTACCAGGGCATTCGTTCCATGGGCTGGGCCCTGTTTGCCTATCTGCCCATCTTGGTGGGCTATAACGCGGCACGTGAGTTTGGTGGCTCCGCTGCGCTGGGCGGCATCGCCGGCATGATGTGTATCGCCAACAGTGCCATGCCCCTGCTTGCGCCTGGCGCGGCCGATCCTGCCACTGCCATTCTGCTGCCGCTCACCAATGCGCAGTACAACCCCGCAGCGGGCGGCATGATCGCGGCTCTTATCGCTGGCGCATTTTTTGCCTGGATGGAGCGTCAGATTCGCAAGGTTATGCCCAACGCACTCGACACGTTCTTGTCCCCGCTGCTGGTGCTCATCATCGGCGCCTTTGCTCTGATGCTCGTCATCCAGCCGGTTGGCGCATGGCTGACGACTGCCATCTTTAGCGTTTTGACCTTTATCTTCGAGAAGCTGGGCGTCCTGGGCGGCTATATCCTGTCGGCAGGCTTCTTGCCGCTGGTTTCCGTCGGCCTGCATCAGGCGCTCACGCCGATCCACGCTATGCTCAACGATCCCGACGGCGCTACCAAGGGCATCAATTACCTGCTCCCCATCCTTATGATGGCTGGCGGCGGTCAGGTCGGTGCCGGTCTGGCGCTGTACTTTAAGACCAAGAACGCCAAGCTCAAGAAGTACGTCGCAGAGTCCATTCCCGTTGGAATCCTGGGTGTGGGCGAGCCTCTGATGTATGCTGTTACGCTGCCGCTCGTTCGTCCGTTTGTGACGGCCTGCCTGGGTGCCGGATTTGGCGGCGCGCTCGCGGCGCTGCTTCACATCGGCACGGTTTCTCAGGGCGTTTCCGGTCTGTTTGGCCTGCTGATCGTCGTTCCTGGCCAGCAGCTCGGCTACGTTGCCGCTATGCTGCTTGCCTATGCCGCCGGCTTTGTCCTGACGTGGTTCTTCGGCGTCGACGAGCAGAAGATCAACGAGTTCTTTGGCGAGTAGTTTGATATCGCGAGCCGTGTTGCTCAGGGCTCGCGGCGCGCGGTAGATTTCTTGATGCTATGGTTGTGCCGGCGGGGCTAACTGCTCCGCCGGCCTTTTTTAAAGGAGTGTTGAAGCGTGAAAACGGGTATTTCGATTTATCTTTCCAGCCCTCTGCAGGATATTGAGCGGACAATTGAGCGTGGTGCCGCGGCGGGTGCACGCTATGCGTTTACCTCACTGCATATTCCCGAGGATGGGGGAGCGGCGTATGCCGATAAGGTTCGCCAGGTGCTGTCGTTGCTTTCCGCCCGCGGCATTGCGCTCATTGCCGATGTGGGGCCGCGCACGTGCGATTTGCTCGGGCTTGAGCGCATCGAGGACCTGCGCGACCTGGGGTTGGAATACCTTCGTTTGGACTATGGCTTTAGCGCCCAGCGGGTCGCGGAGCTGTCCGGTGTATTTCGCATTGTGGTCAATGCATCGACGGTGAGTTCTGATGAAATCGCATCGTGGCGTGAGGCCGGTGCCGATGTGACTCGTTTTGCCGCCTGCCACAATTTTTACCCCAAGCCTTATACCGGTTTAGCTCTGGAGGACATTGCTCGGGTGAATCTTCGTCTTGCGGCGCTTGGATTCGAAATCATGGCTTTTGTGCCGGGTGATGCTAACGTTCGCGGGCCGGTATTCGAGGGACTGCCGACGGTCGAGGCGCAGCGCGGTCGCGCGTCAAAGGTTGCTCTCAATATGCTTGAGCTTGCACATGGCGCCGATTGCGACATTGTGTTGGTCGGCGACCCCGATCTTTCCGATGCGGGCTGGGCGCAGTTTGCTCAAGTTTCCGCCGGATACGTGGACTTGCAATGCGAGCTTGAGCCCGGTTATGCCTATGTACGTGGGCAGATTCATCACGACCGGCCCGATTCGAGCACCCTCATCTTTAGGTCTCAGGAGTCGCGTACGACGCTTAAGCCGGATTCCGTGCCGACGGATGCCGGTGCCGGCCTGTTTCGAAAGGCGGGGTCGATTGCTGTGAGCAATAGCGGCTATGGGCGCTACGAAGGCGAGCTTGAGATTGCGCGGGTCGATCTTCCCGGTGACGAGCGCATGAACGTTGCGGGTCATATCACGCCCGAGGCAATGGAGCTGCTGCCGTTCATCAAACGCGGATTCGGGGTACGGTTCGTTTAGCGTGTGACCCGTGGGCTACAATTGGCCCATCATGCGAAGGCGCCTCGTGTGGCGTGTGTCTGCGTTGGCCGATCTATATTCGGAGGATTTCCATGACCGTACTGTTTGTTGAATATCCCAAGTGCTCGACCTGTAAGAAGGCCAAGGCATGGCTGGACGAACACGGGGTAGAGTATATCGACCGCGATATCGTTTTGGACAATCCCACGGCTGATGAGCTTGCGACCTGGATTGCTCGTTCGGGACTGCCGGTGCGGCGCTTCTTTAATTCGTCGGGCATGAAATATCGAGAGCTGGGTCTGAAGGCGCGTCTAGATGCGGGCATGACGGATCGGGAGTGCTACGAGCTGCTGGCGACCGACGGCATGCTGGTCAAGCGTCCGCTGTTGGTGGGCGACGACTTTGCGATTCCCGGCTTTAGGGAATCGGCTTGGGTCGAGGCGTTGCTGTAGCGGCTGCGGAAAGTGCGACCCGTTTTGAGTGCTCAGGGTGGGACGTGTTTTCCATCGGCGGGCTCGCTCGGCTCAATCATCGAGCTGTGCCCATTCGTGCGGATCGTAGACCTTTACGTGCTTGTTGGGCTTGCCGCTCCAGTACTCCTCGTCCATAAAGGGCAGATATGCCTGAACGCCGGGGCAGATAAAGGGGATCCGCTGCTGTTGCAGTCGCTCGCGCTGTCGCTGCTCCAGGTGCGCCTCGGATATGACGGTCGGCATACCGGACAACTCGACGAGGCTTGCCTGGATTCGCTTAAGGTCGGGGAGTCCCGCGTGCCATGACATCCGCATGATCAAAAAGGATGCACGGCGGTATTTTGCCTGCACCACAGTAATGGCGGGGCGCAGTGTGGGATGGATTTTGTCCCGCTCGGGCCAAAGGTCGGCAGTGATTTCGAGGCCCAGGGTCTCCCATAGGTAATCAAGCTCTTCGTCCATGGTACCTCGATATCCGTGCAATGATGACGGTTCGATTGTGCCATCAGCCGTGAGTGCTGCATTGTTGTAATCTACCAGCGGTAGATGCGGGATGTTTTACGGGCTTTGGCGCCGTACGTGTCGCTGGCGCTTCACAGGTCCTTCACGTGTTGGCCGTATTTGACTGAATTTCAAAAAAGTCAAAATTGGGGCTTGCGTCACGGCCGGACTTCCCGTATATTTCTTTCTTGCGCAAAGGCACAGCCGAGCGCAGCGATGCAGTCATTGGGATGTCGTCTAATGGCAGGACAGCGGATTCTGGTTCCGTCAATGGGGGTTCGACTCCCTCCATCCCAGCCATTGCATTTGCTACATATGGCCCGTTCGTCTAGCGGTTTAGGACGCCGCCCTCTCAAGGCGGAGATCACCAGTTCGAATCTGGTACGGGCTACCAAAATTGAACGCCCGGGCCTCGTAAGAGACCCGGGTTTTGTGTATTGACCGATATTTAAGGCGCGCGTTGAGTCTGCCGCCCGGACCGAGGAGTTGTCATGGATCTGCCCATCAGCTTGCAAGACATCACGTATGCCGAGAACTACCTGGCGCAGGGCGACCTGGCCACGGCGACGCCGCTGTTGGAGCGCCTGGTGGAGCTTGCCGAGGAGTATATCGACGCTGAATGCAAGACGGAGGAGAAGCGCCAGTATTTTAGCTTCGACAGCAAGTTTGAGCGTCTGGCCTACCGCCGCGTGGAGAAGGATCCGCGCGAGCTCGTGCAGGTCGAGGTGCCGTTTGACCGTCTGTACTCCGACATGGCGTTTGCCTACATTCGCCAGCAGGATTATGTGAGCGCTCGTAATGCCCTGATGCAGGCTGTGCGTTGGGATCCCATGAACTGCAACTATCGCTTGGACTTGGCCGAGCTGTTCCGCGCGCTCGAGGACAAGCAGGAATGGGCATCGCTCTCGTACTCGGTGCTGGAGCGTGCAAGCGATGGCAAGTGCGCCGCCCGCGCCTATGCCAACCTGGGCCAGTACTTCTTGGAGCCCGAGACCGAGAATGTCTCGGCCGCCGTGGGTTGTGCGCGCCTGGCGTTGCGTCTGGCGCCTGGCGATGCGCATACGACGCGCCTGCTCAACAAGATTCATACTGCCTACCCCGATGCCGCCGAGGAGAGCGATGAGCACGTGATGGGCGAGCTGAGCCTGCAAGGCGTGCCGACCTCGCCTTCGGCTGAGATTGCCATTTGCCTGATCATGTGTGCGACCGATGCTGCAAGCGACGGCGACAAGCAGGAGGCGACGCGCCTGACGGTGCGTGCTCGCGATTTGGTGGGCGAGGAGGCCTGCGCGGCGATTATCAAACTGGTGCGCGAGAGCGACGCCGAGCTCAATGCTGAGCGCAAGGCAAAGCGCGACGCCGCGGGCTCAAACGCCGATGGCGCCAAGGAGGCCGGCGATGCCCAGTAAGCGCGAACGCAAGCTCATTTCCAAGAATCGCTCGGCACATCACGAGTACTTTATCGATGAGACGTTTGAGTGCGGCATTGAGCTGAGTGGCACCGAGGTCAAGTCGATTCGCGAGCGCGCCTGCCAGATCACCGATACCTTCGCGCTGATTCGTGGCGGCGAGTGCTGGCTCGTTGGCCTGCATATTCACCCTTATAGCCATGGTGGCGTGTGGAACCGCGATCCTGATCGCCGTCGTCGTCTGCTGCTACACCGCAAGGAGATTGACTTTCTCGACGGCAAACTTCGCAACCGTGGTTATGCGCTGGTGCCGTTGGAGCTCTACTTTAATACCGACGGCCGCGTAAAGCTGCTGCTGGGCCTGGGCCGAGGCAAAAAGCTCTACGACAAGCGCGAGGACATGGCCAAACGCGATGTTCAACGCGAAATCGATCGCGCCCTTAAAGAACGCAACCGCTAGGAGCGAGTTCACGGGAAGGTGCCCTACCGCGCCTGCCCCGTCTTCCTTGCTGTTTTGCCATATATTTCCAAAAGACGGCGTCCGTTATGGGCGCCGCTTTTTATGGGTACATACAGCCTTAAGGTTCAATCCCGGGTTAGGGGAGTACTTGTTATGGACAAAACTGCGTTCTTTACCATGCCGAGTGGGCTCTATGTGGTGAGTGCCGCGGCCGACGGGCTGCGTGCCGGCTGCGTTATCAACACGGCGGTGCAGGTGACGGCAGCACCACCTCGCATCTCGGTTGCCGTAAACAAGGAAAATGTGACCGCTGGCGTGATCGGGGCTGCCAAGGCCTTTGCGCTGACCGTGATCGACCAGACGGCGGATATGCTCTACATTGGCAACTTTGGATTTCGCACCAGCAGCAACTATGACAAGTTTGCCAAGTACGAGACGCGCGAGACGGCTCTGGGCATGCCCTATGTGCCCGAGCATGCGGCGGCCCTGTTTAGCTGCCGTTTGATCGACACTGTGGATGTGGGCACGCATCTACTGTTTATCGGCGAGGTCGAGGATGCCGAACGCCTGAGTGACGAGACGCCGCTCACCTACGATTACTATCACAAGGTCCTAAAGGGCAAGACGCCTCCGAAGGCGTCCTCGTACCAAGGCTAGAAATGTTTTAAAAATACTTGCATTATATTATTGAGAATCTATACTGATAAATGAAGTACATCACCAGTCACGTTCGAGAGGAGAACATCATGGCTGAGGAGAAGAAGACGTATAAGTTTGTGTGCGTCGTTTGCGGTTACGAGGTTGAGGTCGATACGCCCGAGCTGCCCGAGGATTATGTGTGCCCGGTGTGCGGCGTCGGTCCCGATCAGTTTGAGCTCGTCGAGGAGTAGCTCGCAGGCACACGACTTGCAGCAACACATAGCTCTGTCCAAGGGCCCCGGTCGAATTCTCGGCCGGGGCCCTTTTCTTCCGTCCCTAAGGGATCACGGCTGCTGTTAGCCGATCCTGTCTGTCGTGAGTCTGGCCGACCGTTTGTCTCAATCTGTAACATGTGGCGGCTCAAAACGGGCCTGTCTGTTACAGATTGAGACAAAAGGTTGGAGCTGAAGAAATGTCTCGATCTGTAACATCTAGAAGTGGAAATTGGGCCCACTTGTTACATATCGAGACAAACCAAAACCGTTCGGCAGAAGATCTCAATCTGTAACATCTAGACACGTAAAACCCCTCTATCTGTTACAGATTGAGACAAACGGAGCTGTCCCTCGGAAAGATCTCAATCTGTAACATCTAGACATCAAAAGCGGGTCTAGATGTTACAGATCAAGACGTTTGCCTGGGTAGGTGCCCCGCCCCATTACATCCCTGTCAACAACACGACATCGAGAATCGTCACGATGGCACCGATCCCTACAAGCAGCGCGTTGAGCGGGCGCGAGTTGGCGTATTTGCCCATGACGCGGGGCGAACTGGTGAGTCGTATGAGCACAAAGACCGTAATCGGCAGCTGAAGCGACAGCAGCGCCTGGCTCCAAATGAGACCCTCAAAAGGATTCGGGACGACCAGGCACGCCGCCACTGCGCCGGCGAAACAGGCCGCCACCCCGACCGAGGAATGTCGGTCGTGGATGTCGTATTCCTCGTCGAACATGCCCGCAGTGATGGTTCCCGCCGCCATGCCCGCTGTCACGCTGCTCGATAATCCTGCGAACAGCAGCGCTACAGCAAAGATGGCCGAGCTCGCCGGGCCCAAGATGGGGGAGAGCGTGGCCGCTGCGACGGCGAGGTCGTCTACGACAATGCCGTGCGCAAAGAAGGTCGTTGCGGCCAGGATGACCATGGCCGAGTTGATTGCCCAGCCCACGCCCATCGAAAAGAGCGTGTCGAAGAGCTCGTAGCGCAGACGCTCTTCGATAACCTGCTCGCCTTGGCCTTCGAAGTGCATGGATTGGATGACCTCGGAGTGCAGAAAAAGGTTGTGGGGCATAACGACCGCGCCCAGGACACTCACGATAATCGCGGCAGAGCCAGTGGGCATACTGGGCGTGATCCAGCTTGCGGCGGCTTGCGGCCAGTCGACCTTGACCAGTGCAAGCTCGGCCAAAAACGAGAGTCCTACCACGCCTACGAAGGCGATGATCCAGCGTTCGGCACGCTTGTAGGAGTTGGTCATGAGCATCGCCATCGATACTGCCGCCACGATGACGCAGCCCGCGCGCACGGGTAGCCCAAAGAGCATTTGAAGGGCAATCGCGCCGCCCAGGACTTCGGCCATGGTGGTGGCGATGGTCGCGAGATAGGCGCTGCCGAGCACCGCGCGTCCCACGATGCGGGGGAGAAAGCGGGTCGTGGCCTCGGCAAGACAGGCGCCCGTGGCGATACCCAGGTGTGCCGCGTTGTGCTGCAGCGCAATGAGCATAATCGTGGACAGCGTGACGATCCACAACAGCGCGTAGCCAAACTGCGAGCCCGCGGCCATGTTGGAGGCCCAGTTGCCCGGGTCGATAAAGCCGACGGTCACGAGCAGCCCGGGGCCGATATGCCGCGCGATGTCTAGACCTCCGTGACCGCCGGTGCGTCGGGAGCCAAAGTGTTGTTTGAGATGGTTGAGCATGGCTGGTTCCTACGTTGGGGTGGCGTGGCGCTGCACTTGGGTTGCGCGGCGCCACGCTCTGGGTTTAGGTTTGGGCTACTTGCGCGCCTTGCCCTGATTGGCCACGGCGTCGATCTTGGCGGCGATGGTCGCCGGGTCGCCGATGTAGCGCTTGTCGAGGACATTGAAATCGGTATCGAAGGTGTAGACGAGCGGCACGCCGGTGGGGATGTTGACCTTGAGGATCTCCTCGGGCGTGAGGTGCTCGAGCTTCATGACGAGTGAGCGCAGGGAGTTGCCGTGCGCGGCGATGAGTACGCGCTTGCCGGCGAGCATCTGGGGGCGAATCTCGTCTTCGAAATAGGGCCAGGCGCGGGCGATCGTGTCCTTGAGGCACTCGGTATAGGGCAGTTGATCGGGCGCGACGTCGCGGTATTGCTCCTGGGTGTGGGGGTCGCGACTGTCGCCCGGCTCGAGCGCCGGCGGGCAGACATCGAAGGAACGGCGCCAGATG
Source organism: uncultured bacterium (assembly GCA_905215365.1). Classification (GTDB taxonomy): domain Bacteria; phylum Actinomycetota; class Coriobacteriia; order Coriobacteriales; family Coriobacteriaceae; genus Collinsella. The sequence goes on from CAJMPX010000005.1 coordinate 75,369, forward strand.
AGCACCTGCTCGTCGCCGTGCTCTGCCGCGGCATCGGCCTTGTTGAGACCCTGCAACGCTCCGTAGTGGCGCTCGTTGAGCTTCCAGGATTTGATGACGGGCAACCACTCGCGATCCATTTGGCCGAGCACGATGTCGAGGGTGTGAATTGCGCGCTTGAGACGCGAGGTGTAGCAGACGTCGAAGTCGAAGCCCGCTTCTTTGAGGGCTCGACCGCCTGCTGCGGCTTCTTCGCGGCCCGTGTCGGTGAGCTCAACATCGGTCCAGCCGGTGAACAGGTTGAGCTTGTTCCACTCGGACTCTCCGTGACGGATGAGGACGAGTTGCATCGTCTGCTGGTCTGCTTGGTGCGCCATAGGGGCCTCCTTGATCTGGCACGGTGTGCGTGCCGTTTGCTTGACGCCGCAAAGGATACCCGTTTTAAGCTTAAAAGTTAACCAAGACTAACAAAATTGTTGTATTTGAATGGGATGGTGAAAGGGGGCTGCCGAAATGTCTCGATCTGTAACAGTTTGCCGCCAAAACCGGCCCTTCGTGTTACAGATCGAGACATTCGGAACTGTCTCTCGAAAACATCTCAATCTGTAACAGTTAGTCGTCGTAATTGGGCCTTCCTGTTACAGATTGAGATGTTTGAAGTGGTGAGCTAACAGGCCGAACTTGGGGCCTATGTTGTCGCCCTTGAGGTCGGCGGTGTCCACTCGTAGGGCGTGCGTTACGCGATTGTTTCGAAACGGGTGGGAAACACAACGGGCCGGCGATGCTCCTACTATGCCTATTCAACTGACTGTCTAAATATCTAGGGGAGGATCGCGATGCAGGCAGATTCCGCTCAGCAGCAGGGCCTTTATCGCCCCGAATTCGACCACGACGCATGTGGCATCGGCGCGCTTGCCGATATCAACGGTGAGCGCCATCACCAGATTCTGGACGATGCGCTGTCCATTCTGGTCAACTTGGAGCACCGCGGCGGCACGGGACTCGAGAAGAACACCGGCGACGGCGCTGGCATCTTGTTCCAGGTTCCGCATCACTTTTTCCGTAAAGAGGCTCAAAAGTGCGGCCAGATTCTGCCGGCAGAGGGCGACTATGGCGTGGCCATGCTGTTCTTCCCACAGGACGACAGGGGCGTAGAGGATGCCCATCGCGTGTTTGAGGAGGGCTGCGCTGAGGCCGGCGTGCCGCTGCTCTTTTGGCGCGAGGTGCCGGTCGATCCGCATGACCTGGGCGAGACAGCCCGCGCCTGCATGCCTACCATCCTGCAGGCCTTTCTGGGGCGCCCCGACGATACGCCGGCGGGTGACGCCTTCGAGCGCCGTCTGTATGTGTGCCGCCGCACCATCGAGAAGAAGGCCGACGCCGAGTTTGCCCTGCGCGACAAGATCTTCTACGTCTGCTCCATGAGCTCGCGCACTATCGTGTACAAGGGCATGCTCGTCGCCACGCAGATGCGCCGCTTCTTCATCGATCTCAACGACGCCGCCGTCAAGACGGCCGTTGCGCTCGTCCACTCGCGCTACTCCACCAACACCACGCCCAGCTGGGAGCGCGCGCACCCCAACCGCTTTATCATCCACAACGGCGAGATCAACACTCTCAAGGGCAACGTCAACTGGATTCGCGCCCGCGAACCCAACCTGTACAGCCCCGTGCTGCAGCATGATCTTGAGCGCGTGATGCCCATCATCAACCGCGAGGGCTCCGACTCCGCGATTTTGGACAACGTGCTTGAGTTTTTGGTCATGAACGGTCGTCCGCTCACGCGTGCCGCGTCCATGTTGCTGCCCGAGCCGTGGGACCACAACGACAGCCTGAGTGAGGAGCGCCGCGCCTACGACGCCTACCAGTCCATGCTCATGGAGCCGTGGGACGGTCCTGCCGCTATCGCCTTTACCGATGGCCGTACCCTGGGTGCCGCCCTCGACCGTAACGGCCTGCGCCCGGCTCGCTACTACGTGACGCGCGACGGCCGCTTTATGCTGGCGAGCGAGGTGGGCACCATCGAGGTGCGCCCCGAGAACATCCTGACGAGTGGCTGCTTGGGACCGGGTCAGATGCTCGAGGTCGACTTTGCCCGCGGCCGCGTGATCTACAACGACGAGCTGCGCGCCCGTTACGCCAAGGAAAAGCCCTACCGTGATTGGATTGCCGAGGAGACGCTGGCCGTCGACGCGCTCGATGAGCCCGCCGCGCCCGCGCCCGCCGAGGATGCCGAGGTACCCGCCGCCGTGCGCATGGCTAAGCTCGGGTATCACTGGGATGACGTCGATGAGGTCGTGCGTCCCATGGCCCAGCAGGGCAAGGCCCCGCTCGCCTCGATGGGCATCGACGCGCCGCTGGCTTGTCTGTCCAAGAAGACGCGTTCGTTCTTCGACTATTTCTATCAGCTGTTCGCTCAGGTCACGAACCCGCCCATCGATGCCCTTCGCGAGCACATGGTGACTTCGACCACGCTCTACCTGGGCAACCACGGCAACCTGCTCGAGGATTCCCGTACGGCCTGCCAGCTGGTTCGCCTGGAGCGTCCGCTGCTGAGCGAGGAGGAGTTCGACCGCATTTGCGCCATCGACCGCGTGGGCTTTAAGACTCGCCGTTTCCGTGCCGTCTACCGTCGTGACGCCGGCGAGGGCGCGCTGCAGGCTGCGCTCAAGCAGCTTGCAGAGGACGTTGAGGCTGCGGTCCGCGACGGCGTGAACATCGTGGTGTTGAGCGATCGTGCCGCTGCGGGCGAGGTGCCCGTGCCGTCGCTGCTTGCCGTGGGCTGTGTGCACAACCACCTGATTCGCGCTGGCGTGCGTACCTTTGCCGACATCGTGGTGGAGTGCGGCGATGCCGTGTCCCCGAACGACTTTGCGGCGCTGGTGGGCTACTCCGCAAGCGGCATCTATCCGTACAATGCGCATGCGTGCATCCGCGACTTGGCAGCACGCGGCGACCTGGACGTGACGGCCGAGCAGGGCATCGACAACTACAACAAGGCCGCGACGGCGGGTATCGTCTCCATCATGTCCAAGATGGGTATCTCCACGGTGCAGAGCTATCACTCCGCGCAGATTTTCGAGGCCGTCGGCTTTACTCCGGAGTTCGTCAACGCGTACTTCGCCGGCACGGTGAGCCGTGTGGGCGGTATGGGTGTCGAGGACGTTGAGCGCGAGCAAAACGAGCGCTATGACGCTGCGCTCGCCATCCTTAAAAGCCCGGCTCCCGATCAGCTGCCCACGCTGGGCCTGACCAAGTGGCGCCCGCTCGGCGGCGAGGAACACCTCATCGACCCCCAGGTCGTCTACCTGCTGCAGACCGCCTGCCGTGAGGACAGCTACGACACCTTTAAGGAGTACAGCGCCCGCCTGCACCGCACCGGCCGTGCCGTGCGTCTGCGCGACTTGCTCGACTTTGATGCCAGCGGCCGCACGCCGGTTTCGCTCGACGAGGTCGAGCCCGCGCTCAACATCGTCCGCCGCTTTAACACCGGCGCCATGTCGTACGGCTCCATCAGCAAGGAAGCACACGAGTGCATGGCCATCGCCATGAACCGCCTGCACGGCCGTTCCAACTCCGGCGAGGGCGGTGAGGATCCGCGTCGCGAGACCCCGCTGGCTAACGGTGATTCCAAGAACTCCGCGATCAAGCAGGTGGCAAGTGCGCGCTTTGGCGTGACGAGCCGCTACCTGTGCAGCGCCTTCGAGATCCAGATCAAGATGGCCCAGGGCGCCAAGCCCGGCGAGGGTGGCCACCTGCCCGGCAAGAAGGTCTACCCCTGGATTGCCGAGGTCCGTCAGTCCACGCCCGGCATCGGCCTGATCTCGCCTCCGCCGCATCACGACATCTACTCCATCGAAGACCTGGCCGAGCTCATCTTTGACCTTAAGAACGCCAACCCTGGCGCACGCGTGTCGGTCAAGCTGGTCAGCGAGGCCGGCGTCGGCACCATCGCCACCGGTGTGGCCAAGGGCGCTGCCGACAAGATCTTGATCAGCGGCCACAATGGCGGCTCGGGTGCCGCTGCTCGCGATTCGATCTGGCACGCCGGTCTGCCGCTGGAGCTTGGCCTTGCCGAGGCTCAGCAGACGCTGCTGCAAAACGGCCTGCGCTCGCGCGTGGTGCTCGAGGCCGACGGCAAGCTCATGGACGGCACCGATGTTGCCGTCGCCTGCCTGCTGGGCGCCGAGGAGTTTGGCTTTGCGACCATGCCGCTCATCTCGATGGGCTGCCTCATGCAGCGCGACTGCCAGCAGGATACCTGCCCCGCCGGCATCGCCACGCAAAACTGCCGCCTGCGTCGCGGCTTCCGCGGCAAGCCCGAGCACGTCGAGCACTTTATGCTCTTTGTTGCCGAGCAACTGCGCGAGGTCATGGCGAGCCTGGGCTTCCGCACCGTCGACGAGATGGTCGGCCATCCCGAGTGCTTGCGCCAGATTGAGGTCCCGGGCAACCGTAAGGCCAACCTGCTCGATCTGTCGCCCGTGCTGGCGAGCGCGACCTGCGAGTTCGGTGCCCATATCCCGGGTGCCGACGGTCGTCACTTCCTGCCGCAGATGGCCGCGGACAGCGAGCTCGACAAGACGCTCGACTCCACGCTGTTCGTGCCCTATACGGCCGATGCCCGTGCCCACTTGCGCCCGATTCGCTTCCGCGCCGATATCGCCAACGTCAACCGTTGCGTGGGCACCATCCTGGGTAACGCGGTGACCAAGGCACATCCCGAGGGCCTGCCCGCCGGCTCCATCACCATCGATTGCGATGGATCGGCCGGTCAGAGCTTTGGCGCCTTCCTGCCGCGCGGCATTACGCTCAACGTGTGCGGCGACGCCAACGACTACTTTGGCAAGGGCCTTTCGGGCGGCGAGGTGTCGGTGCGCCCCAACCCGCATGCGACCTATAAGTTCGACGAAAACATCATCGTGGGCAACGTTGCGTTCTTTGGCGCCACGAGCGGCCGTGGCTTCATCAACGGCCTGGCCGGCCAGCGCTTTGGCGTACGCAACTCCGGTGCCACCGTGGTGGTCGAGGGTTGCGGCAACCACGGTTGCGAGTACATGACGGGTGGCCTGGCGCTCATCCTGGGCGAGGTCGGGCAGAACTTCGCTGCCGGCATGACGGGTGGCGTGGCTTATGTCTTTGACCAGTACGGCACGCTCGATGCCCGCGTGAACCACGAGAGCGTTGAGCTCAAGGCCCCGACGGCCGGCGAGCTGGCGCAGATTCGCGAGCTCATCCAGGAGCACGTGGACGCGACGCAGAGCCCGCGCGGCATCAAGCTGCTCTACAGCTTTGAGACGATGAGCAAGCACTTTGTGAAGGTCATTCCGACCGAGTACGAGCGTGTGCTGGCGATTGTCGCCGCGAGCGAGGCTGCCGGCAAGACACATGCGCAGGCAGAGGAGCTGGCGTTTGACATCGTGACCGGTCGCGCGAGCGCCGCGGATGTCGCTCGCTTCGATATTGCGGGTGGTGCTGCGGGTGCTGCGTCCGTGGACGCCAGCTCTGTTGCTTCGACCAAGAAGGAGGCGTAAGTGCCATGGGTAAGCCCGGTGCTTTTCTTGATATCGATCGCGTGACCCACGAGCTTCGCCCCGTGGAGGAGCGCAGCCGTGATTTCGATCCGCTGTACGTGGAGCTCGACGACGACGCACGTCGCGCCCAGGCGAGCCGCTGCATGATGTGCGGCGTGGCGTTTTGCCAGATGGGCGTGAGCTTTGGCAAGGCACGTCCGAGCGGCTGCCCGCTGCACAACTTGATTCCCGAGTGGAACGAGCTGGTGTACCGCGGCCGCTGGGATGAGGCTGCCGAGCGCCTGTCGCTCACCTCGCCCATGCCTGAGTTCACGGGCCGCGTGTGCCCGGCACTGTGCGAGGCCGCGTGCAACCTGGGCTCGGTCGACGGCCAACCCACGACGATTCACGATAACGAGCGTGCGATCAGCGACCATGAGTGGGCCAACGGCGGCCCACGTCGCTTTGAGCCGGCAGGGGAGGACGCGCCCTCGGTCGCCGTGGTTGGTTCCGGCCCGGCTGGCCTGGTGGCAGCATGGGAGCTTGCACGTCGCGGTGCCCGCGTGACGGTGTTTGAGCGCGACGACCGCCCGGGCGGTCTGCTCATGTACGGCATTCCCAACATGAAGCTCGAGAAGTCCGTGGTCGAGCGCCGCGTGGCGCTCATGCGCGAACTGGGCATTGTGTTTGAGCTGGGTGTCGACGTTACGAACCCTGCGGTGACGGCCGAGCTCAATGGCTTTGACGCCGTCGTGGTGGCTGCCGGCGCTCGTGCGCCCCGCGGTCTTTCGGCTGCGAACGTGGATGCTCCGGGCGTGGTGTACGCGGTGGACTACCTGACGGCTTCGACCGTCTCGGTGCTCGATGGCGGTGAGCCTGCTATTGACGCACGCGGCCTGGACGTCGTGGTCATTGGCGGTGGCGATACCGGCAACGACTGCGTGGGTACCGCGGTGCGTCAGGGCGCGCGCAGCGTGCGCCAGTTTGAGTTCTTGCCGGCTGCGCCCGATAAGCGCGCGGTAGGCAACCCCTGGCCGCAGTGGCCCAACGTTAAGAAGACCGATTACGGCCAGCAGGAGGCTATCGCTGCGATGGGTGGCGAGATGCGTGTCTGGGCCGTGGATACACTCGAGGTGCTGCTGGACAAGAAGGGCGCGGCCGCGGGCCTGCGCGTGGTCGATCTGGACTGGTCGGCGGGAAAGCCCGAGCGCATCGCGGGCTCCGAGCACGAGGTGCCGGCGCAGCTGGTGCTCATCGCCTGCGGCTTTACGGGTCCGGAGCACGGCGTGTTCGATGCGGTGAGCGTGCCTGTTGCCACCGCTGGTCGTCCGCTGCCGGTGATGGCTGCCGAGGGCTCGCATCTCGCGGCTCGCACGGAGGGTGTCGCCGCGGATGCCGCGCCGGTGTATGTGGCGGGTGATGCCCGCAACGGCAGCTCGCTCGTGGTGAGTGCCATGGCCGATGCCCTGGCCTGCGCTGCCGAAGTCGCCGACGCGCTGGAACTGTAAAGTAGTCACGGAGATATTCAACAATCGAATCGGCAAGGGCTGTCCCTAACTGCCGGCACAAAAGGAACGTTCCTAAGTGCCGACAGTTAGGGACGTTCCTTTTGTGCCGGCATTCGGGGACGCTCCTTGCGGATTTGCGAGCAGTTTGCTCGTTTGTCGACGTGCGGGTGTTCATTTGTCGACTTCTTGGGCTGTGGTCACCTGTTGTTTCTGTGGTGGCTGCGGGCATCTGGCTCAAAAGGGCGGGTTGGCCGTCGATGTTTACCTGCGGTTTTGTTGCGGCGCGCATTTTCGGTCAAGCTTTTCGTCAAGTGTTTGGTCAGCATCTGGTTTGCAGCCGGAGGCCTATTTTGCCCGCGCTGGTCGTGGCTGCCCACCCTTCTCGTAAGCTCAAATTGAGGTCCATCAGTTTGAGGAGGATGCCATGACTGACCACGCTTTTGACCGAGCAGAGCTGGCTGAAGCCGTCGGCAACGATATTGCCGACATGGCTCACTTTTGGATGCTGCGGAAGTTTCAATTCCTGGAGCCGGCGCGCGAACAGTTCGAAGTCATTGTCGACCCGTGGCTCAGCTATTGCGAGGGGCCTTCTCAAAACGAAATCATGGCCTACAACATGGCGTTTACCGATTGGCTGCTCTTCGAGCGCCCCTATCGCCATGGCAAAACGCTGCTCGAGCTATATGTTGACGAGCCGCCGGCATCGCTTTCGCCTGCCTCGCTCAAGCGGCTCGAGCAGGTACGCGACACGCAGTATTTCTCGCGCTTTGGCATTTTGGACAAGAATCCTGCGTCCGGCATGGTCGTGCTGAAGGACACGCGCACCGATCATCGCTTTGATGTCTACGACCCGCATATCGTGCGGAAGGAGCATTGGAACGACGGCGCGATTGCGGTGCGCCTCGCCTGCGTCGACGATGTCTGGCTTACGGCGGGACAGCTCTACCTGTATGACATCGCGCGCCTGAACGACACGGCGGTCGACGGGCCGGGTGCGGTGCATCCCGAGGACCTGCAGGACGGCTTTGACACCTCGTGCATCAGCTTCTTCTTGCGTCTGGTCCGCGACATCATGGGCGCCCAGGGGCGTTACGTAAAGTCGCTCAATATTTACGAGCAAGAATGGGAGTAGGGGATGGGCGGTTGTCGCCTGCCTCGCCTTCTGCCTTTATGTCTCGATCTGTAACGTTTGGGGACAAAAAACCGGTCTACCTGTTACGGATCGAGACGAATGCTTGGGCGCCGCTGGTTTGTCTCAATCTGTAACGTTTAGGGGTCTGGAGAACGTCTTACTGTTACGGATCGAGACGTTTGTCACCTGGCTGGGGGAATGTCTCAATCTGTAACATCTACAGTCCAAAAATCGGTCTTCTTGTTACAGATCAAGACGTTTGTCGGCGGAGGCAACGGTGACGATGGTCCATTTGTCCGATGTGGTGGTGATGGAAGTGCCTAATACCGTTTTCAAGCACAAGCATACGACTCGCAACACGTTGGCGCGGAATAGGATGCTCGCGCGACTCACGGAGGCGACCGAGCAAGGTGCGCTGCTCGCAACGCATGACAATGCCGAGCTCATGTGGCTGCGGCGTCATGTTGGAACCGACGATATCGCGGAACCCGAGCCGTATTTGTTCTGCTTTCAACATGATTGGGGTGTACTGACGCCGGCGGAGCGAGCGCTGCGTACCATCAAAGGGCTTGCAGAGTTTCATCCCGATTGGGCGTTTTGGGGCTATGACGCGGCGCTTTTGTGGGGTCTGGAGGTGCCGAATGATCTGCTTGGGTCACGATATCTTGTTAAGACAGGTTGCTCGGTGCCGCTGAGCGCAGGATGTCGGCTGTTGCGTCCGCAAGCGGCGGGCGCACTTGAACAAGTTGACGGCGTGCAGGTGACGTCGTTTTGGCGCACGGTGGAGGATTGCCTGCTGCGCGCGCCGTTTTCGTACGGGTTGGCGATTGCCGATTCTGCATTGAGGGCAAGAGGCGTATCGCACGATGGTCTGTGCGAGCGCCTCCGCTCCGATTGCGAGGGCAGACGAGGGTATCGCAGAGCGCAGGTGATCGCGTCGTATGCGGACGGGCTGTCCGAAAACGGCGGCGAGTCTCGTTTTCGGGCGTTCTTTATTGCATACGGTTTTCCGGTGCCAGAGTTGCAGGTGGAGTTTCGCGACCCGCTCGATCCGAGCCAAGTGTTTCGTGTCGACTATTTTTGGCGGCTCGAGGACGGAACATGTGTCATCGGCGAGCTCGACGGAAAGGGGAAGTATACCTTGCAGAACGGCGAGGGTCGGGAGTCGGTCGACCCATTCGTGACAGAGCGTCAGCGGGAATCTCCTCTGACAATGCTCGGGCATAAGGTGCTTCGGTTTACGTTTAACGAACTCAAAGACCCGGGGAAGCTGGTCGAGAAAATGAGGCTGGCTGGTATTCCTCGGCAGGCTGAATTGGCTGAGGAGTGGAGATGCCAGTGGTATGGGCGCTGAGAGGTTTTGTCTCGATCTGTAACGTTTAGAGGCTGTTTGAGCTCGTAATTGTTACAGATCGAGACAAGCCGGTGAAACGTCGACCGAATGTCTCGATCTGTAACATCAAGGGGCCCAATAACCCTGTACCTGTTATAGATCGAGAGATTTCCCTAGTGCCGCTGGGATGGGACTGCAACGTATTCCGTCCCCCACATCCTCTCTTCCTTCCGTTAACCGATGCGTCTGCAGCAATCCAGCGGGACTAGGTAATAATGGACAAATGTTCAAGTTAATCGTGAGGGAGGAGCTCGATATGGCGACTGCCGATCGTTCCACGTTGTTTATCAATGCGACCATTCTGGATGGTTCGGAACATATGGAGCCGCAACCCGATATGGCCGTGACTGTTGAGCGCGGCGTCATCACTTGGATGGGGCCGAGTGCTGTGGCACAGGCGCCTGCAGGTGCCGAGGTTATCGACCTGGGTGGTGCGTATCTCATGCCCGGTCTCATCAATATGCACGTGCACCTGTGCGGCTCGGGCAAGCCTGTCTCGGCCGGCGATGCGGGAGCGCTGATGAAGAAACTCGATAATCCCGTGGGCCGTGCCATCGTCCGCCGCATCCTCAAGGGCAGTGCCCAGCAGCAGCTGGCAAGCGGCGTGACCACAGTGCGCGGCGCGGGCGACCCGCTGTTTGCCGACATTGCCGTGCGCGACGCTATCGACGCCGGCAAGTATCAGGGTCCGCGCCTGGTAGCGCCGGGAACGGGCGTCACGGTGCCGGGCGGCCATGGCGCGGGCTTGTTCGCCCAGGTGGCCAACAGCCCCGTCGAGGCAGCCGAGCAGGTGCGAGACCTGTATGCGCGCGGCGCCGACGTCATTAAGCTGTTCGTAACGGGCGGTGTGTTCGATGCGACCGAGGTGGGCGAGCCGGGCGTGCTGCGTATGCCGGTGGAGGTTGCCGCGGCGGCGTGCAAGGCGGCGCACGAGGTGGGCCTGCCGGTTATGGCCCATGTCGAGAGTACCGAGGGCGTGAAGGCCGCGCTTGAGGCCGGCGTCGATACGATCGAGCACGGTGCCCCGATGACGCCCGAGATCCTGGAGCTGTACCGTGGCGCCGCGGGCACGCAGCTCGAGGGACGTGCGCCCAGCGTTACCTGCACGATCAGCCCGGCGCTACCGTTTGTATTGCTCGACCCGGAAAAGACCCATTCGACCGATACGCAAAAGAAGAACGGCGACATCGTGTGCTCGGGCATTATCGAGAGTGCTCGTGCGGCGCTGAATGCCGGCGTTAAGGTGGGCTTGGGCACGGACTCAAGCTGCCCGTTCGTGACGCAGTACGACATGTGGCGCGAGGTGGCCTATTTTGCCAAGTACGTGGGCGTGAGCAACGCCTTTGCGCTGCATACGGCCACGCAGGTCAATGCCGAGCTCCTGGGGCTGGGTAGCGAGACCGGCACGATCGAGTGCGGTAAGTCGGCCGATATCTTGGTGACGCGCGAGAACCCGCTGAATAACCTGTGCGTTCTGCGCGAACCGATGCACGTGATGTGCCGCGGCGATCTGGTACGCAAGCTGAAGGTGAAGCGCATCCCCGAGGTCGATGCCGAGCTCGACGCGATTGTGGCCATGCCTGCCGCAGCGCTGGCTGAGGAGCTTGCCCGCGACGGCGTGGCGTAGACGAGACAAAGGGACAGCTCCGTTGCCGCATGCAAAAAGCCGAGGTCTCAACACGAGGCCTCGGCTTTTTTATCGAACAAATACTTAAGATTTGGGACAAACAAACCTGATTAATTTGTCCCGCGTGCGGGCGCTAGGAGCGGGTTTCCATCTTGGCGTGGCACTTGGGGCAGGTGACGCGGATCTTGCCTTTGCCCTTGGGAACAGAGAGCATCTGGCCGCAGTTGGGGCACTTGAGGTATGCCGTGGTTTTGCGGCCCTTCCACATCTTCTTGGCCGTGCGCTTGGCGCGCTCAAAGTCTTCCTTGCTGGTGCCGGCCGCGCGCGAGGCGTTGGCAGCCGCGGCGCCGCCACCCAAGCTGGCGACGAACTTACCTAGGCCGGGGACGTTTGCGGTCGCCGTGACAAAGGCATCGTTCTCCTTGCGGCGCGCGTCGATGTTTTTGGACAGACCGCGCAGCACGCCGAGCGCGATCACGGCGATGGCGATCCAGCTGAGCCACTGGATACGGGCCATCGACCCGATCATCGCGATGATAATGCCTGCGAAGCCCAACACGACGGTGAGCTCATCGGCGCCGTTGCGACCCTTCATAAAGTCATTCATGCGAATTGCCTTTCGTTCGATATACTGCACGCCTTTATACCCGATTTAGAGCAAGGGGGACAGGTTAATCTGCACCAGTGTGGTGCAAGCATACCTGTCCCCAGAACACCAAGACGGTGCAAAGAAGATTGTTCCCAATGTCCCAATTACTTGGAGAGCTTGTCGACGACGCGTTCAATCTCGGCAAGCTTGGCGGCCTTGAGCTCCTCGTCGCCCGATTCGATTGCCGAAGTCACGCAGCCTTCGATATGCGCCTTGAGCACGTCGGCGTTGATGCGCGCGAGGAGCGCCTGTGTGGCCATGAGCTGCGTAGAAATATCGACGCAGTAGCGGTCCTCATCGACCATCCGCAGGATGCCGTCGATCTGACCGCGTGCCGTCTTGAGCATGCGGGTCACCGATTTATGGTCTGCCATCATGGCGGGTTCTCGTTTCTGGTCGGGGGGGGTACGTGCGGGTCGTTACGCGGCGGTTACGGACAGGGCGTGGAACTTCTCGCCCGCGGCCTCGACGGCGGCGGCGAGCTGCTCGGCAGTCACAGTGTCGGCGCACTCTACCTGGACGGTCTGGGTCTCATGGTCGGCGTCGGCGTCGGTCACGCCGACCACGTTGAGCAACGCCGTCTCGACGGTGGCGTCGCAGTGGCCGCACATAAGGCCAGACGTTTTAACGATGTAGTTCATGATTATCTCCTTTTCGTTGAGTACCTAAAGTTGCGGTGGAATACGGACTAAATAGCGGTTTAGCTAAGCATGTTACGCCTTATTTCACCGCAACTGATGGTGTAAAGGTTCGCAGGCGCAGCGCATTGGACACGACACATACGCTCGACAGGCTCATGGCGGCGGCGCCGAACATCGGTGAGAGCTGCCATCCGGTGAGCGGGAAGAACACGCCCGCTGCCAGCGGAATGCCGATGCCGTTGTAGAACAGCGCCCAGAACAGGTCCTGCTTGATGTTGCGGATCGTGGCGCGCGACAGCTCGATGGCGCGGGCGACGTCCATGAGGTCGCTGCGCATGAGCACCACGTCGGCGCCCTCCTTGGCGATGTCGGCGCCGGTGCCAATGGCAAGGCCCACGTCGGCGCGCGCCAGGGCGGGGGAGTCATTGATGCCGTCGCCCACCATGGCGACCTTGCCGCCCGCATCCTGCAGTTCGCGCACGTGGCGTTCCTTGTCGGCGGGGAGGACGTCGGCGATAACCTGTTCGCTGCTCAGTCCCACGCGGCGGGCGATGGCCTCGGCCGTCACGCGGTTGTCGCCGGTGAGCATGCGCACGTCGACGCCGAGCTTGCGGAGCGCGGCGATGGCCTCGGCGCTCGTTTCTTTGACCTCGTCAGCCACGGCAATGGTGCCGGCAAGCTCGCCGTTCTTGGCAAAGAACAGCGGCGTCTTGCCCTCGGCAGCGAACTTCTCGGCAAGACCGGCGGGCACCTCCGCGCCCAGCTCGTTCATCAGGCGCACGTTGCCGGCTGCGATGACATTCTGCCCCTCGCGTGCCGTAACGCCTCGCCCGGGCACGGCGGCAAAGTCCTCGACCATGCGCGCGACGATTCCGCGCGACTCGCACTCGGCCATAATCGCCTCGGCCAGCGGGTGCTCGCTCGAGCGCTCCAGCGCGGCGGCCAGCTTGAGCAGCGCCTTTTCGCTCATGGCGGGCGAGCCGTCGGCGCGTGCGGCAACCACGATATCGGTCACGGCCGGCTTGCCGCGGGTGACGGTGCCCGTCTTGTCGAGCACGACGGTGCCCACGCTGCGCAGGTTCTCTAGCGCCTCGGCGCTCTTAAACAGAATGCCCATTTCGGCGCCCTTGCCGGTGCCCACCATAATGGCGACGGGCGTGGCCAGACCCAGTGCGCACGGACAGCTGATCACCAGCACGGCCACGGCGGAGGTGAGCGCCTCGTTTATGCTGCCGGTCAGTGCCATCCACACCGCAAAGGTCACGGCCGAGATCACAAACACCACGGGCACGAACACGCCGGCGACCTTGTCGGCCATGCGGGCGATGGGCGCCTTGGTGGCGTTGGCGTCCTCGACGAGCTGGATGATCTTGGCGAGCGATGTCTCGGCACCCACCCGCGTGGCGCGGAAGGTAAACGAACCGGTGCGGTTGACGGTGGCGGCGTTGACGGTGTCGCCGGCGGTCTTTTCCACGGGGATGGACTCGCCGGTGAGCGCACTCTCGTCCACGGCCGAGCTGCCTTCGAGCACCACGCCATCGACGGGGATGGACTCTCCGGGGCGCACGCGCAGGACCTGGCCGGGAAGGATGCTGTCGACGTCGACGGTGGTTTCGGTACCGTCGTCGGCAACGACGGTCGCGGTCTTGGGCGCCAGGTCGATCAGCGCCTCGATGGCGCCGCCGGTTTTGGACTTGCTGCGCGTCTCGAGGTATTTGCCCACGGTGACGAGCGACAGGATCGTGCCCGCACTCTCAAAATACAGGTTGTCCATGCCCGTCATCATGGCCTCGTGCACCTGACCTGTGGCCAGCTGGTCGGCCATGATAAACATGGCATAGAGCGACCAAGCGATGGAGGCGGTGCCGCCGACGGCGATGAGAGCGTCCATGGTGGGCGCGCCGTGCACGAGTGATTTGAAGCCGTTGATAAAGTATGCGTCGTTGACGTAGACGATGGGGATGAGCAGGACAAGCTCGGTGAGGGCGAGCGTCATGCTGTGGATGTGGTCCGTGCAGATGCCGGGCAGTGGCCAACCGAGCATGTGCCCCATGCCTATGTAGAACAGCGGGATGAGGAAGGCGATCGAGACGATGAGGCGGGCGCGCATGGCAGAGGCGGCGGCCTCCAATTTTTTGGTGGGCGACTCCATGTGGGCGGCGCCGGACCTGACCTGCGTGTTGCCGCTTGAGCCGGCGGCACCGGTGCCCGCATCGACGGGTGAGGCCGAGTAGCCCGCACGGTCGACGGCGGTGCAGATATCGTCGGAGGTGACCTGCGCGGGGTCATAGTCGACCATCATGGAACCAGCGAGTAGGTTGACCGCGACGCTCTCGACGCCGTCGAGCTTGCTCACGGCGCGGTCTACGTGCGCCTGGCAAGCGGCACACGTCATGCCGCCCACATCGAATTTATCTTGAGCCATGGCTTCTCCTTTCTGTGACGTAGTGTCGGAAATGTTAACCAACCGATACTATACACCCATACCCCCTGGGGGTGTCCAGTGCAGAAAAATATATGAGATTTCATTACAGATGAAGATGGATGGTTGGCCGATGGACCGTCCCTGCCAAACATCTCGATCTGTAACATCTGGACCGGTTTGCCTGCTAGATGTTACAGATCGAGACAATCTCGGAGCAGATGCCCCGGCCATACAACGTAAAACGCCGGGGCGCCCGTGTGGTAAACGTCCCGGCGCATGTTAGGCAGGGTTTGCGAAGCGGTGGGAGGGAGGAGAAGCCGTCCTCCCGAAATCCTTACTCCTGACGACGCTTCTTGTCAGTCAGAAAGACGCCGGCGGCTACGAGCACGACACCTCCGATGACAAACGTCTCACCGGCGAGCGCAGCATTGTCGCCTGTGGTGGGAAGTGTCGAGTTGGCGGCCGTCTTGGCGTTGCCGGCAGGCGGCTTTCCAGTAACCGGCTTAGCGGCAGCCTGTGTGATCTTGGCCTGCTCGACCTTCGCCGCCTCTTGCTCCTGGCGGGCGATCTCGTCCTTCAGGGCTTGCTCGGCGGCTACGCGTTTTGCCTTCGCCTCGTTGTAACCGTTGAGAGCCGCGGTGTAGGCTGGCGTCGCAGCATCAAGGTCTGCCTGAGCGGCATCAAGTGCGGCCTTTGCGTTATGTTCTGCCTGCTTGGCGGCGACGCACTTGGCAAAGAGGGCATTGAGCGTATCGTTCGCGTTTGCGTCAGAGCCAGTAGCAATGCCGTTTTCGACGTTGATGGACTTGAGCTTTCCGAGAGTAGCAGCAGCGGCGTCCGATGCGGCCTGAGAATTCTCGACCGCCTGCTCGGCGTTCGCGATGGCATCATTTGCCGTGCTAAGGGCGACTCCGGCATCGGTAACTGCTGCGTCGGCCTCCTTCTTGGCCGCCTCGGCGGTGGCAAGATTATCGGCTGCATTGCTCAGGGCGTCGGCACGGGCCTTCTTTGAAGCAAAGTCGTTTTTCGCCGTGGTCAGATCGCTCGCAGCGTGCCCCGCGGTCGCCGCCTTGGCCTCGGCGTTGTCCTTCGCGGTGTCGAGGGCCTGCTTTTTGGCAGCCTCGTCGAGCTTCGCCTTTTCGAGAGCGCTCTGGGCAGACGTCTGGGCTGCCGTGGCTTCATCAAGCGCCTGATGGGCCTTGTCGGCTTTCTCCTGAGCCGCAGCAACATCGGCTGAATACTTGGCAAGTTCCTTCTTTGCATCTTGCAGAGCCTGCTGCTTTACGAGAGTCTCTGCCTTGGCGTCATCAACCTTCTTCTGACTCTGAGCGGCTTGCTCTTTCGATGCCTTAAGCTCGGCGCGCTTCTGGTTGACGACCTGCTCTGCGGTCGCCACGTTGCTTTGGGCGGCTTTGACCTGGTCTTCGGCTTCGGCAACTTTTCCGTTTGCCTTGGCGAGATTCTGCCTTGCTAGGGCAACAGCGGCGGCGGCACTTGCTGTGCTGTCGTTCTTGGCGGCAAGGTCGCTATTCGCGGCAACAATGCCTTTCTGCTTTTGAGCGACGAGGGTTTCAGCTGCCTTTACGGCATCGGCTTTCGATGCCGCCGTGCTGCGATTTTGCTCGAGATTTGCTTTCGCGGCGGCAAGGTTGTCGCTGGCCTTGGAGAGGTTTAGCTGATACTGATCAAAGAGATTCTCGAGTTCATCGATCGAGTATTCTTTCTCGTACGAACCGTAATTGTTGTCGATCTCCAAGGCGAACACATACGGCCAAAGGGTTCCGCGCGAGTTGATGCCGTATCCCATGGTTTTGGCGTCAGGCTGTACGATATTCAAATAGTGGCCGATGGTGCCAAAACCCACGCCTTGGGCTCCGAATTCGGTACCGTGACTCCAGAAAGTCTTCCAAGCATCTTTGGGGGCAACGTTGCCAAGGCCGGCTTTCGCTGCAGCATCGTCAAATATTTTCTTTTCGCCATCAACCCATTGGTGCGCGATGTTTTCTTTAGTGCTGAAGTTCCAAGCGGCATTTTCAAATCCGGCATAGTCTGAGTGTCCCTTCGTTGCGTCGGAGTAATTGGAATCAGACTGAGCGATTGCCATTTGCTCTGCCGTCACCTTAAGCTCGCTAAGGCCGACGCTTTTGCGATATTCATTAATTTCGCGCAGCTTGCCAAACGAAAGCTTGGCGTTGTCGAGTGACGTGCCGTCTTTTTTATCGCCAATGGTCGTTGGGTTTTTATCGCTCTGCCTATAGATGATGTTTGCAGCGTCATTGGCACCGATGAACTGGTAGAAGCCGATGACGCTCTGCGCCTCCGCCGTCGTTGCCTTATCGGTTGCTGCCTTGCACGTATCGTATGCTTTCTGTGCATCGACAACGGCTTGATCGGCGGCCGCCTGGTTTGCCTTGGCAGTTTCGAGCGCCTTGTCTGCCTGCTCCTTCTCGGCTTTTGCCTGGTCGACTTGTTTCTGAGCGGCCTTTGCCTTCTCCAGTTCGGTAGCATGTGCCTGCTTTGCCGAGGTCAACTCCGATTGCGCCGCATCGGCTTTCGTCTGGGCTGCCGTTACATCATTTTCGGCTGCTGCGACTGTCTGCTTCTTGGCTTCGAGCTCGCTTTCGGCACCGGTGAGGGCGTCCTGCTTGGATGCAACGTCGCTATTTGCCTTAGAAAGGCCTGCTTCGGCAGCCGCCTGCTGCTGCTTCGCCTGGTCGAGTGCGCTTTGGGCAGCATCGACCTTTGCTTGGGCGGCGTCATACTCCGGGCCCTCGGCGCCTGCCTTTGCGGCCGCCAAATCGGCTTGTGCGCTGTCATGCGCTGTCTGTGCTGCGACTACCTTACCATCCGCGGCGGTCTTTTCCTGCTGAGCGGAAGCCAGCGTACCTGCCGCTTCGTCGTAAGCGCTCTGCGCGGCGCTCTGAGCCTGCTGAGCGTCGGCGAGCGCGGAATCGGCAGTGGCCTTCGCAGCCTTTGCTTGGTCCAGAGCGGCCTGCGCATCTGCGGCAGCCTGCTCGGCGACCTTGATTTCCTCCGGCGTTGCGTTGACGGCTGCCTTCTGGGCTGCCTCGAGCTTTGCCTGCGCATCAGCTGCCGCCTGCTTCGCGGCATCAAGGGCCTTCGACTTGTCCTCGGCATCGGTCTTGGCTGCATCGAGCTTTCCTTGGGCATCCTTCAGCGTGGCACTGGCGCTGTCGGCCGCCTTGACGCTTTCATCGAGCTGGCGAGCATATTCGGCACGCGCGGCGGCCTCTGCCTGCGAATTATCGGAGGCGGAGGCGTCATAGGTGCTTTGTGTGTTGTCGCGGGCCGCCTGCTTTTCGGTATAGGGGGCAGCTGCCGTGTCGTAGTCGGATTTGGCGTCTGCCTCGGCAGCCTTTGCGGCGTCGATTGCAGCCTGCAAGTCGGCAATCTTCTGGGCGTTTGTCTTTACTGCGGAACCTGCCGCCTCGCCGGCGTGGACAGCAAGCGGGGACATGATCGCGTCCTGTGCCGTGGTGTCACTCGCATCGTTGGCAAATGCCGAGAACGGCGCGAGCAGCGACGAGCCAGTCATAGCGATGGTGGTTGCCGCGGTGACGGCGAGTCGTGTTGCCTTGTGGCCCGAGAATGTGGGGCGAGGCTCGGCGACGCCTGAGACTTCCAAGTGTTTAGGTGCGTACTTTGCCATTTCTTCTCCCAATCGTTGAAGGGGTACCTATGACAATTTGTACGTTACAACCGCCGAAAGGGTTCCTGTTGCGCAACATTGGCAAGGAAATGTCGACACACTTGAGTCACATTTATGAGGCGAAGTTCTCGGCAAGCTAATGTCTCGTTCTGTAACATCTAGGCCTGTATCTGCCGAGCTAATGTTACAGATCGAGACAATTGCCGGGGAGGGGTCCCGTCACGGCAAGACGCCCGCCGCCTAGATACAGAACCCGGGGATCACACAGGTTCGCTTATTTGGCTTGTCCGCAGGCGTTGCGTACGTAAAGACGTCGCCGTCGTGTCCCACACGATTCAAATAGAGTGTGCCTCCACTCTCCGATGTGTCAGGGCTCACCGTGCGCTCCCACCAGCAGGTGTCCTTGCCCTTCCACTGGCGGACCATCGTCTCGTTCGTGGAATACGGGCTCACCTTGAGCTCGCGGAAGAGCTGATACTCCTTGCCCTCGCCGTTGTAGATGTCTGCCAGGTAGTGATAGCCCTCGGCAAACGAATCGGGCGGTTGCGTACCGCACAGCTCGACCATGGCGGGCAGCCAAAGGGTTGCGGGCAACTCGCTCAGACACGATGCACTGTTGGCGGCGCCCACATTGTTCGAGACCTTCTTGACCCCTTTAATGAGCGCGCGCAACTCGTTGGGCAGCAGCTTAAGGCCGTCGCCGTCGAGCCATTCCCGCAGCTCGCAATCTGCCCAGCCGGCGCTCGGCGGTTCAGTCGCAGCATCGCGCTCGGCAATACCCGCGTCGAACATAAACGTCAGCCCGGCCTTGCCCGTCCCGTCCAGAAGCTCATCGTGGCGGATGCCCACAAGCTGAGCGCCGACCTCCAGCCCGTTGGCGAGCTTCACACGCTTGGTGCACGGATAGGGGATATGCCCATCAACGTCGAGCAGGTGGTAGCGCTTGGCAATCTCGTGTGCCTCGCTACGGGTCTCGGCGGCCTTAATCTTGAGCGAAATCTCCTGCAGCTGAGCCCAGGTGTAGTCGTCAAGCGAACCGCGGATGCCGTCCAGGTAGTCGGGGATGCCAAAGCCATGGGTTGCCGCCCCGATAACGCCGAGCCCCGCAACGGCTGCAACGACGCCGCCGATGACAAAGCGACGGCGTGTCATGGCGTCGTGCCGGGCCTGCTCCAAAATCTCTCGCGCGCGCTCGCCGGCGACGTCGACCTTAAGGTGCGTGCCAGAATCGATATCAATTGCGGCCTCGTCTCCTGCACCCTCGTGGTCCTCAGATTCTGCAGCGGGGAGGTATGTCGAGAGCACCTCGAGCATCTGCTGCTCGGTAGGGCGATCGCCCTGTTCGACCGAGATGCCTTTCATGATGATCTGGACAAGCGCTTTGTCGCCCTCGCAGCGCGGCTCGAGCGGCGCCGGTTTGGTCTTGGTCTTTATGAGGTAGAACTAGCCGGTCGCCGCGGCACCCGTCGACTCGACATCGAACGGTTTGCGACCGCTGTAGAGCTGGTACAGAATGCTCGAAAGCGCATAGACGTCGATCGCGGGCGAGCGGCGAAGGGCCGCGATGCCTTCGATATCCTGCGTGAGCATTTCGGGCGCGGCGTATGCGGGCGTGGCAAAGCGCCAGATGTCGGCGCGCCGGGTGATCGTGTCGTCGCCGAGGGCCATGGTCGCGGAGCCCATGTCGATGAGACAGGGGTCAAAGGAGCAATCGGCAATCTGCTGCTCGAGCGTTCGGCTGGTGGTGCGGAACATGATATTGGCAGGCGACAGGTCGCGATGGACGACCGGATTCACAAGGCCTTGGGTCATCAAGAGCGCGCGAAGCACAGCGTTTCCGACGGCGGCGACCATCTGGGTGGTCAGCCCGCCCGAGGCGTCGTGCGGAAGCAAGGGCAGCGCCTGTTTGAGCGAGGTGCCCTCGACCCACTCCATGAGGATAAGCGGGTCGTCCTCGCACGATCCGTAGCCATAGACGCGCGGAAATCCGCGCAGGTACGAGACGGTACACAGATGACGGTACTCCTCGAACAGTGCGGCGGTGTTGGCCAGGTGCGCGGCCGATTGCTCGGCGGAGCGGTCGGGGGCTTGGCCGGAAAGGATGGCGTTGTCCTTGAGTAGCTTGACGGCAAAAACCTCGCCGCTTGTGTTGGTCGCGCGAAGCACTGTCCGATATTGCCGCTGTCGCGGTATGCCGTCTGAAGAATAAGCGTCATAAACCGGCGTCTGGCGTCGTCCTCGGCACTGGGGTCGACTGCCACGGCGGTATCGAACGTATCGAGACGGATGAGTTTGTCGCCATAGGCGCTATCGGTAGTATCCATGGCGTTCCTTTGTCTGGCATGGGTTGCCGCGCGTATACGTGGGCAGTGCGGATATCGGTAAAGTACTATGATAGCCGCACTGCCCACGTATACCGCTGGGTATTGTCGTTTACGACGCAGAAGGTAGAAGACAAAAGACGGGCGGTGACCGTCTTTCGATCACCGCCCGCGCTAGTCCACAATGACAAGGAATGTCGTGTAGAGACCCAGATGGAGCCTGTCGCTGTTTTCGATTTCCACCGGGGGATAGATCTTGCCGGGTTCGCGTTGGTCGCGCGGCGGCTCAATCACAATATCGCCGTCGCCCGCGCCCGATTCGAGCACTGTGCCGTTGGTCGATCCAAGGCCCTGGGCGTACCAGCGTCCACCTTCGAGCCAAATGCGGAGATGCTCGCGCGATGCATCGGTGCCTACATCGGTGATGCTGGGCGAGGTTTTGGGCAAGGACCCAATTACCGTGCCGCGCGGATCGCGTGTGAGGGGATGGATTTGCATGTCGGCGCAGTTGTCGGCATGGGTTCTGAGCAGACCGAGGTTGGGGGCGACAGTGCGCGGCTGCTCCAGGCTGCTCATAAAGCCACGTCCGACGGTAGTTTCGGTGGTGCCAAAGTGCCCGCCTGTCTTGCTGTCGCAAAAGCGCTCGACGGTGGCCACGCCTTGGATGGGGTCAGCGAGCGCCCCCGTTGCCACAAAGAGCATAAGGTAAAGCGTACTCTTCTCGCGCACGGCATTGCCGTCAAAGTTGTCGATGCGATTGAGGGCATTTGCATATAGGCAGCTGTCCAACTTGTAGCTGGCGAGAGCCGACATCATTTCGTTGGCGGCCGGGCCGCGATAGTGCTCGGCGATTGCCTGATAGGCGGACTCGCCGCTGCCGAGCTTGCTGCAGATTGCCGCGGAAAGATTGAGCGTGGTGATGGCAAAGTCGCTGTAGATGGCGGGCGCGCACTGGTCAGGCTCGCGATGGACGATGTAACGGGTGAGATACGAGCGGTTGGAAGAGCATTTCTCGAGCAGGGTACTGCCGAGATAAGAGTTTCCATTGATGAGCATTCGGGCGATCTCGAGATGTTTAAGACCGCCGAACGAGCGAATATCGTTATAGAGGACCGAGCAAGGCGTCTCTGCTGCCACGGATACCTCCTTTGATTGCTTCCTAGCCAATATGGCGATAGGAATTAATGGCCCCCGGTGGGCGACGTATTAAATGGCTGCGCAATATATAGCGTAACCAAAGCAACATTATAGGCCACATGTTCGAAATTGCAGGAAGACTGAGAGATTTGGTTTGGACTGGACGGAAATCCCCCTCTGTCTTGTTCTGTAACATTTGGGGCCGGTTTTGCTTCGCAGCCGTTACAGATTGAGACGTTTGTGAACCGTGTCGACCGTTTGTCTCGATCTGTAACACGTAGAGGAAGATTTGCCCCGTAACTGTTACAGATTGAGACAATCAGCCGGGCCCGCCTCGTCCGCCTCGTCATCTGTGGTTTACGTGGGGGCATGCGATGCACGGGTATACTAACCAGCGGCGAATCTGCTCCATCGCTTAGAGCTGCTGCGTCTGGACGGCGCGTGATAGGGCTGCCAAAGCGATCGCCAGCGTGCTGAGCAACGTCCTCTCTGTGCGCACCCGTTTTTGTATGTATTAGCGCACTACCAAGCACGCCCGCGCGGCCGCATGCCGTGCCCATTGCGCGTGCAGATAAGGAACAACAACATATGCGTAATTCTGTATCCGACGTCACCGACGCCGAGATCCTGGACGAGACCCGTGAGGCCATGACCCAGGCTGCCTTCGATGCCGCCGATGAGGCCAATGCTGCCCAGGCCGTCGAGTCCGCTACCGAGAACCTGCCCGCCTTTGACGAGCTGGGACTTTCGGACGAGATACTTCGTGCTATCGAGAACCTGGGCTACACGGCGCCGACGCCCGTTCAGGCCGGCTCGATCCCTGTGGTGCTCGAAGGCCGAGACCTGCTTGCCGCCGCTCAGACCGGCACCGGCAAGACGGCTGCCTTTTTGCTGCCGACCATGAACAACCTGGAGCACATCGCTCCTCCCAAACCCGTGCGCGAGCGCAGCGGCCGCAACCGTCGTCGCGGTGCTAAAAAGCCCGAGGGCAACGGCCGCGGCCCTGTGATGCTCGTCATCACCCCTACGCGCGAGCTTGCCCAGCAGATCGACGAGGTCGCAAGCAAAATCGCCGACGTCACCGGTCATGTTGCCGTGACCGTCGTGGGCGGCGTGAGCTACAAGCCGCAGACCGCGGCACTTAAGTACGGCTGCGACATCCTGGTCGCAACGCCGGGCCGTCTGGTCGATCTGATCGAGCAGGGTGCCTGCCACCTGGGCGAGGTCAAAGTGCTGGTACTCGACGAGGCCGACCGCATGCTCGACATGGGCTTTTTGCCCGCCGTCCGCCGCATTGTGCGCGAGACGCCGGCCGAGCGCCAGACGCTGCTGTTCTCGGCGACACTCGACGAGGAGGCCGTGGGCGAGATCACCGACCTGGTGAGCGACCCGGCTCGCGTGGAGATCGCGCCCGCCACGTCGACCGCCGACACCGTCGACCAGTTTGTGTTCCCGGTGTCCATCGAGGCCAAGAATAACCTGTTGCCCGAGTTTCTCAAGAAGGAGGGCCCGGAGCGCACCATTGTCTTTATGCGCACCAAGCATCGCGCCGACAGCTGCTGCCGTCGTCTGGAGCGTAAGGGCATCAAGGCCGCCGCGATTCACGGCAACCGCAGCCAGGCCCAGCGCGAGCGCGCGCTTTCTGCCTTCCGCGACGGCACCGTCGACGTGCTGGTGGCAACCGATGTTCTCGCCCGCGGCATCGACATTAGCGACGTGCGCTACGTCGTGAACTTTGACGTGCCGGCCGAGCCGACCGACTACATCCACCGTATTGGCCGTACGGGCCGTGCCGGCGAGCTGGGCTGGGCCATTACGTTTGTGACCGAGCAGGACGTCGACGAGTTCTACGAGATCGAGAAGCTCATGGACAAGACCGCCGACATCTACGAGGCCGGCGACCTGCACGTGGGTCCCAACCCGCCCGCGGTTGATCCCGAGCGCGACCCTGCGGCCTTTAAGGTGAAGAAGAAGACCAAGCGCGGCAAGTCCAAGAGCAAGAAGAAGCTTGAGCAGGCGCGTCGCGACGGCAAGCGCAACGGCGACGATTACGGCGATGTTGCCGGTCGTTCCAACCGCGGTCGCGACGAGCGCCGCGGCGACGGCGAGCGTCCGAGCCGTTCCAAGCGCGGCGGCAAGACCCGCGTGCGCGAGGGCGTTCAGGCTCGCGTGGACGAGGCTGTTGAGAGCGTGGCTCGCGAGGTAGCTGCCGAGGAGCGCGGCGGTGCTGGTGCCGCTGAGCAGCCTGCGCGCGGCAACCGTGCCGAGCGTCGTGCCAAGCAGTTCCAGGGCGAGGCACACCGCCGTCGTCGTGAGGACGAGGACCGTGGCGGCCGTCGTCGTGTCGAGCGCGAGGACGAGGGCCGCGGTTCGCGCGGTGGCAAGCGCGGTGCGGGCGACCGCCGTCGTTCCGGTCGTGATGACGAGCGCGGTGGCCGTGATGAGCGTCGCGGCGGCGAGGGTCGCGGTGAGCGAGGTGCCCGTGGCGGTGAGTCCCGTGGCGGCAAGCGCTTTGAAGAGCGCGGTAGCCGCGGCGGCGAGCGTCGCGAGGGTGCTCGCGGCAATGGCGGCCGCGGCGGCGCTGGTCGTTCTAACGAGTCGCGCGATCGTCGTGACCCGCGTGCCAGCCGTGATCGTCGCGATGACTGGCGCAACTACGACGATACCCGCGAAGAGCGTCGCGGCGGCTATCGTGGTGGTCGTGGCGGCAACCAGGCCGGCTCCCGTGGCGGCCGTGCCGGCGGTCGCGATAACCGTGGCAGCTACGGCAACAGCCGTGGCGGCAAGCGCGGTGGCAGCTCCCGTCGCCCCGGCGACGGCGGCGGCAAGCGCAAGTAAGATGCGCATCGCGCGCTAGCGTGAGACAAGCTAAGGGCCCGAGCAAATAACGCTCGGGCCCTTTTGTTTGCCGTGTCCATCGCTAATTCAAACGTGATGTTCTCGGGAATGCATCTGGGGGATGCTGAGGACCTATTTTCCGCCATGCAGCAATGGGTCCTATGGGGTGCGCCGTGCATTTTTTGGAGTATTCTGCAGTTCGAGTTGTCTGCATATGATTCGACGTCGCCAACGGTGGCCTTCGGATATCCCTAGCGAGCGTTCCGAGTCAGATTTCGCCGTTTTCCGGAGCAGGGGCGCGTCATTCTCGCCATGTCGGGACTTAGAATGATACGGCGCCCTACAGTTTTGCCCACCCGCGGCGGTGCTGGCGCGGTCACGTTGCAGAATACTCCGTTTTTTGCACGGGCCAGGATGGGGTACCTCAGGAGAACGCGGCGGTATCCAGTAAATATATGCAATCTGTACCGGGAATTATGCAAACCGAAAAGGCGGGCAGTATGGGTTGGTGTATCGGGCTGCCTAGCGCACCAAAACGGGGAGCTCCCCCCCCCATGCGCCGTATACTCTGTCTGAATGTGAAAACGGCTTGACGTGTTGCCTGGCGTAGGGAGAGGGTGCCTCGATGAGCGTATTCGAAATTGTGTTTAGTCCGACGGGCGGAACGCGGAAGGTGTCTGGCCTTGTGGCCGGGGCGCTGGACAAGAATACCGTTACCGTCGATTTGACCGATAGCGGGCTAGATTTCAGCGCTGTGTCGATGACTAAGGACGACGTGGCCGTAATCTCTGCGCCGGCGTATGCCGGTAGAATCCCGGCTGTGGTGGCTGACCGGTTGGGCATGGTGCGCGGCAACGGGGCTCGGACTGTTTTGGTTTGTGTATACGGAAACCGCGCGTTTGAGGACACGCTCGTAGAGCTGGAGGACGTTGCGAAGCGCGCCGGATTTAGGGTGGTTGCAGCGGTTTCTGCTATTGCTGAGCATTCCGTTGCTCGTCAGTTTGCTGCTGGGCGACCGGATGCGCAGGATGCGGCGCAGCTCGCAGAGTTTGCGCAGCAAATTCAGCAAAAGCTGTTGGCTGAGGACGCATCCGAGCCCTCTATTCCCGGCAATCGTCCTTATAAACAAGCTGGAGGTCATCGCATGGCACCCGAGGCAACAGAGGATTGCGCCTCCTGCGGTGCATGCGCCGCGGCGTGCCCCGTTTGTGCTATCGACAAGGGCGACCCCAAGCGAGCAGCTGGCGAGGCGTGCATCTCCTGCATGCGCTGCATCGCCGTATGTCCGCGAGGCGCTCGCAAGCTTGATCCCAACAAGCTATCCGCTGTTTCCCAGATGTTGAGCAAGGTTTGCGTCGTGCGGAAGGAATGCGAGCTCTTCATCTAGCGCATACGAAATTGGTGCGTTGGGGACAGGTTAATCTGCACCAACCTGGTGCAAACAAACCTGTCCCCAACGCACCAGAGTGAGGAGTGCCCCTGGGTGCCGGCAGGAAAGGAACGTCCCTAAGTGCCGCCTAAATACCGTTTATCGAAGAAAAAATACCGTTCGCCGGTCATAATGATTGTTCCGGCTTTGGGCTTGTCTACAATAACCCCCGTAAAAAGAAATGCGGAAGGTTACCGAGTCCCCTCGGACGTGGGCCTAACCAAAGTCTTTGAACGGGTGTGTCTCTATGGATGCATTCGGTTGATTTTGGTTGGGCTATATTTATGAAGGGACATGCCACCATGGGTTTCTTTTCTCGCCTTATGGGTGGCTCGGACAAGCAGGCGACTGCGACTTCCGAGTTCGAGATTCTCGCCCCTGTTTCCGGCGAGCTTGTTAATCTAGAAAATACCAATGACCCCGCTTTTAGCAGTCGTGCAGTGGGCGATGGCGTTGCCGTGGTTCCCCAAGAGGGAACGGTGTGCGCTCCTGTTTCCGGTACCGTTGCGGCGCTGTTTCCGACTGAGCACGCGCTGGGCATCATGTCCGACGACAGCTCTGCTCAGGTGATGCTGCACATCGGAATCGACACTGTTAAGCTTGAGGGCAAGGGCTTCCATGCGCTTGTTGCCCAGGGTGACCATGTCGACGCGGGCCAGCCCCTCGTCGAGGTCGATTTCGACGCGGTTCGCGCTGCCGGCTTCGATCCCACGGTCTTCGTTATCGTGTGCGAGCGTTCGGAGAACTCGACTCTTCGTGAGCATGCTTCCGGCCCTGTTGCTGTTAAAGAGCCTGTCGTCTGGCTTTCCGAGTAAATTCTTATGGTGGGTACCGTGGTTATCAAGCGAGTTTTTAACAACAACGTCGCAATGGTCACTTCGGACGATGGCTCCGAGCTCATCGTCATCGGTCGAGGCCTCTGCTTTGGCCGTCATGCCGGCGATGCCATCGACGAGGCGTCGATCGAAAAGACCTACGCGTTGCAGGAGGGAACTTCTCAGGATTCGCGTACGATTGACCGCTTGGCACATCTTTTGGAGTCCATCCCCACCGTCAACCTCGTGATTTCCGAGGACATCGTTCAGATGCTTCGTCGAGAGCTCAATGTTGATATCAACGACAAGATTCTCATTGCTCTCGCAGACCATATCAGCCTTGCTTTGGAGCGCGAGCGCAAGGGCGTCCCCTGCGAGAATCCGTTGCTGCTCGAGATCCAGCAGTTCTATCGCAAGGAGTATGCGCTTGCGGGCCGTGCGCT
The DNA here is from genome assembly GCA_905215365.1 of uncultured bacterium. Taxonomy (GTDB): domain Bacteria; phylum Actinomycetota; class Coriobacteriia; order Coriobacteriales; family Coriobacteriaceae; genus Collinsella. The sequence continues at coordinate 102,889 of CAJMPX010000005.1, forward strand.
GCAGATTGTCAAGGAGTATATGGGCATCCAGATGAGCGAAGAAGAGCAGGGTTTTATTACGCTGCATATCGTCAACGCCACCATGCCGCAACGCTCCGACCGTCTCATCATCTCGGTCCAGCTTGTTCGCGACGTGCTCGCGATTGTTTCCGAGCACTATGCCACGACCCTTGACGTCACCTCGTTGCCGTACGAGCGTTTCGTTCGCCATCTGCAGTTTTTTGCGCAGCGGGCGCTCGATCCCGCGGCGGGGCAGGTCAATGGCGACGCGCTGTTCCGTATCGATGAAACGGCGTATCCGAGGGCGTTCTCGTGTGCGGAGTCAATTGCCGACCACTTAGCGTCTACCTTTAACGTTGTCGTTACCGATGCCGAGAAGAGTTATCTCGCATATCACATTGTTAACCTGCTTGGAGAACCTGGTCTCTAGGCATAACGTGCCCACACATCGATTGATATAAGGCAGGGCTTACGGTCTTGCCCAGGGCACATCTGTCTTAATTTGCGGAAAAGGAAGGGGAGTACCGCTATGACCGCAAAAAAGAAGTTCAATTTCAAAGCGCCGTTGGAGGTGTTCGCGAAGTCGATCGTCCAGCCGATGATGTATCTCTCGGTTGCCGGCATCCTGCTCATCGTGGGCATCATTCTGACCAACAAGACCATCTGCGCTTTGGTCCCCGTACTGGGCTCCGGTCCGTTCCAGCTTGTGGGCGCCGTTGTCTATCAGTCGCTGATGTTTATCATCAACAACCTCTCGATTCTGTTCTGCGTGGGCATCGCCGGCGCCATGGCAAAGAAGAACAAGGGCCATGCTTCGCTGATCGCCCTGATGTCGTTCTTCCTGTTCCTGCAGGCTAACAACATCGTGCTCAACGCCACCGGCTCTCTTGCCGATGCGAGCGGCATGCTCGGTCTTACCGGAACCGGCCAGGCCACCGTTATGGGCATCCAGGTACTCGATACCGGCGTGTTTGGCGGCATCATTCTCGGTTGCATCACCGGTGCCGTGTTCAACAAGTACTCGAACAAGCAGTTCCCCATTGCCCTTTCGATGTTCTCGGGCGTTCGCTTCCCGTTCCTGATTATGATCATCATTTCCTGGATCATGGGCGCTGGCTTCTGCATCGTTTGGCCTCCGGTTCAGGGCGCCATCTCCTCCGTTGCCGGCATCATTAAGGAGTCGGGCAACATCGGCCTCTTTATCTACGGCATGCTCAACAAGCTGCTCGTTCCCACCGGCCTGCACCACCTCATCTACACCCCGTTCCAGTTCTCCGATGTGGGCGGCACCCTGACGCTGGGTGATCAGGTTATTGCCGGCGCCTATCCCATCCGTGTCGCCGAGATGGCAATGACGGGCCAGCCCTTCTCCGATAGCACCTACTTCAACAGCTATACCTTCAACAACCTGTGGCCCTACATCGGTATCGGTCTCGCCTTTATCGTCACCGCTTACAAGGGGAACAAGGATAAGACCAAAGCCGTTATCATCCCGCTGATTATCACCGCCGTGCTCTCCTGCGTGACCGAGCCCATGGACTTCCTCTTTGTCTTTGCCGCTCCCGTGCTCTTTGTCGTTCACTCGGTTCTTTCCGGCATCTTCCTGGTTCTGCTCAAGGTCCTCTCCGTGCCCGCTTCGACTGCAGGCGGCATCATCAACATCGTGGTTTCCAACCTGGTTCTTGGTGTCGATAAGACCAACTGGCCGGTTATGCTGGTGCTCGGAGTCGTCAACGCCGCTCTGTACTTCTTCCTCTTCACCTTCCTTATTAAGAAGCTCAACCTCCACACGCCTGGTCGCGAGGAGGAGTCCGAGCTCGCCGAGTCCGTTGCCGAGGGCGAGGCCGCCGCATCTGTTGCGGTGAAGCAGGGCGCTGTTGCCGCGGCTCCCGCAGAGGGCGTCGATGCAGGTATTGCCGACCTGGTCGCGGGTCTTGGTGGCAAGGACAACATCGAGGAGCTCGAGAACTGCTTTACGCGTCTTCGCGTGAACGTTAAGAACCCGGATCTCATCGATGAGAACCTCATCAACCACGTGCCCAACAGCGGTATCAACCGCAACGGCAACAATATCCAGATCATCTTTGGCATGAAGGTCGCCGAGATGCGCGACAAGGTCGAGAACGCAATTGAGAAGGAGCAGTAAACAATGATCATTACTCTGTGTGGCGGCGGATCCACCTTTACCCCCGGCATCGTCAAGTCCATCGCCCTGCGCAAGGACGAGCTCGACGTTGACGAGATTCGTCTGTACGACATCAACGAGGAGCGCCAGCGCAAGATCGGCGTGCTCGTGGACTGGATTTTGCACGAGGACCTTGGCCTGGACATCAAGCTCACGGTGACTACCGACAAGGAGACGGCTTTTACCGACGCGAGCTTCGTGTTTGCCCAGATGCGCGTGGGCGGCTACGCCATGCGCGAGCAGGACGAGAAGATTCCGCTGCGTCACGGCTGCGTGGGCCAGGAGACTTGCGGTTGCGGCGGCCTTGCCTATGGCATGCGCACCATCTTCCCCATGGTCGAGCTAATCGATGACGTTGAGAAGTACGCTAAGAAGGATTACTGGATTCTCAACTACTCCAACCCTGCCGCTATCGTCTCCGAGGGCTGCCGTGTGCTGCGTCCCAACGCTCGTATCATCAACATCTGCGACATGCCGATCGCGATTATCGACGTGGTTTGCGCCGCGCTCGATATCGACAAGAAGGATGTCGAGTACGATTACTTTGGCCTCAACCACTTTGGTTGGTTCACTTCGATCCGCCACAAGGGCGAGGAGGTGCTCCCGCAGCTGCGCGAGTACATCAAGGAGCATCAGATCCTGCTGCCCGACTCCTACCTCAAGGGCATGGGCTCGCTCATGGCAAAGAAGCCCGAGGAGGCCACTGACGAGCACCCCGAGCAGAATCGCCACACCAAGGGCAGCTGGTACTACGTCTGGAAGGGCGAGTACGAGATCATGGAGTGCTTCCCGGAGTACCTGCCTAACACGTATCTGAACTACTACCTGCAGCAGAAGGAGTTCGTCGAGCATTCCAACCCCGAGCGCACCCGTGCTAACGAGGTTGAGGAGACGCGCGAGAAGAACCTCTTCGACGGCATCGACCACTACGAGAAGACCGGCGAGATCGACGAGAGTACGTTCTATGCGGGCAGCCACGGCGACTGGATTGCCGACCTGGCCATCGCTCTGAAGAACGATACCAAGCAGCGCTTCCTGGTCATTTGCGAGAACAAGGGCGCTATCCCCAACATGCCCTACGACGCCATGGTCGAGCTGCCTGCCTACATTGGCAAGAACGGCCCCGAGGTCATCAGCCGTGACAACATTCCTCTGTTCCAGCAGGGTCTTATGATGCAGCAGCTGAACTCCGAGAAGCTCGTGGTCGAGGCCACGATCGAGGGTTCGTACGAGAAGGCGCTCAAGGCCTTTACGCTCAACAAGACCGTGCCTTCGATGAAGGTCGCCAAGGAAGTTCTCGACGACATGATCGAGGCCAACAAGGGTTACTGGCCCGAGCTTAAGTAAAAGCAACAGGGTCGCTGGCCGCATACCTGGAGCAATGCCCCGTCCACGTGATTGCGTGGGCGGGGCATTGTCATTTGGTAACGCGTTTTACCAAATATGGCATTTATCTGCGGTAATGTTCTATTTCACCGCCGAGGGTGACATTTCATACCGCCTGCCGAACTGCGTGGAGACCTAACAACTTTTTAGGTCAGTGTTGTGCGTGTAGCAACTTCGCCCGGCCTCGCCTCCGGGCTGCCATGTGAGAGGGGATCTTATGGCTCGACTGCACGTAATGGAACGCAGCCACGCTCAGGCCGTCATGGACGACCTGCACGATGCGCTCGGACGTCGTCTGGCGGTGAGTTCGCTCGCCCCGTGCCCCGTTGAGTTTACGGCAGCGCTCGTCAATCTGTGCTCCACCCAGAGCTGCGGCAAGTGCACGCCCTGCCGCGTGGGCCTGAGCGCGCTGAGCGACCTGCTCGCCGATGTGCTCGAGGGCCGCGCCGACGAGTCCACGCTCAACTTGATTGAGCGCACCGCCCGCACCATCTACCTTTCGAGCGACTGCGCCATCGGCTACGAAGCTGGCGCCATGGCACTCACGGCCATTCGCGGCTTCCGCGACGATTTTGAGCATCACATCCGCGAGCACTCCTGCGGCTTTGACCGCGAGGCCCGCGTTCCGTGCGTCTCGGGCTGCCCGGCGCACGTCGACATTCCCGGGTACATTTCGCTGGTCGAGGCCGGCCGCTATGCCGACGCCGTCAAGGTCATCCGCAAGAACAATCCGCTGCCGCTCGTCTGCGGCCTGGTGTGCGAGCATCCCTGCGAGATGCACTGCCGCCGTGGCATGGTCGACGACCCCATGAACATCCTCGCCCTCAAGCGTTTTGCCGTCGAGCACAGTGACCTCAACGACCACAAGCCGCATGTAGTGGACAACACCGGCAAGCGCGTCGCCGTGATCGGCGGCGGCCCGGCCGGCCTTTCCTGCGCCTACTACCTGGCCGTGATGGGCCATAAGGTGACCATCTTTGAGCAGCGCCACCACCTGGGCGGCATGCTGCGCTATGGCATCCCCAGCTATCGTCTGCCGCGCGAGCGCCTGCAGGCCGAGATCGACTGGATCTTGAGCGCCGGCATCGACGTTGAGCTCGATCACTCCGTCAACGGCGAGGAACTTGCCCACCTGCGCGACGAGTTCGATGCCGTCTACCTGGCCATTGGCGCCCACAGCGATAAGAAGCTCGGCCTTCCGGGCGAGGAAGCGCTCGGCGTGGAGTCGGCCGTCAAGATGCTGCGCGCCATCGGCGACGACGAGCTGCCCGACCTGAGCGGCCAGCGCGTGTGCGTCATCGGCGGCGGCAACGTGGCCATGGACGTGGCGCGCTCCGCCGTGCGCTGCGGTGCCGAAAAGGTGAGCATCGTCTACCGCCGTCGCATCTGCGACATGACGGCCCAGGACGCCGAGATCGCCGGCGCCCAGGCCGAGGGCTGCGAGGTGCTGGAGTTGACCGCCCCGCTCGCTATCGAGACGGGCGAGGAAAGTCGCGTGAGTGGCCTGCGCGTGCAGCCGCAGATTATCGGCGCGCCCCGTCGTGGGCGTCCGGCCCCGCGTGCCGCCGCCACGCCCGAGCGCGTCATTCCCTGCGAGCGCGTGTTTGTGGCCATTGGCCAGGACATCGATTCCAAGCCGTTTGAGGACATGGGCATCGCTTGTAAGTGGGGCTGCGTGGTCACCGATTCGGATGGCGCCGTGCCCAACTTCGATGGCCTCTTTAGCGGCGGTGACTGCCAGACCGGTCCCGCCACCGTCATCCGTGCCATCAACGCCGGCCGCGTGGCTTCGGCAAATATCGACCGCTACCTGGGCTTTGACCACAAGATCAAGCTCGAGGTCGAGCTGCCGACCGTCCAGTTTAAGGGCAAGCATGAGTGCGGCCGCTGCGAGCTGGGCGAGCGCGAGGCCGGCGAGCGTATTCACGATTGGGATCTGGTCGAGCAGGGTCTCACCGAGCAGGAGGCGCGCCAGGAGGCGAGCCGCTGCCTGCGTTGCGATCACTTTGGCTTTGGCGCGTTCCGCGGAGGGAGGAACCTGGAATGGTAGAGCCCAACAACACCACCGTCAGCGACAACACCGAAAACGGAGCGCATAACATGGTCAAGCTCACTATCGATAATTGCGAGGTCGTGGTTCCCGAGCACACCACGATCCTGGATGCGGCCAAGTCCGTCAGCATCCAGATTCCCACCCTGTGCTACCTGCGCGATCTAAACGAGATCGGCGGCTGCCGCGTATGCGTGGTCGAGGTTGAGGGCTGCGACCAGCTGGTTGCCGCCTGCAACAACTACGTGCTCGACGGCATGGTGGTCCACACCAACAGCCCCAAGGCCCGCGAGGCGCGTCGCACCAACGTGCAGCTGCTGCTGTCCCAGCACGACTCGCGCTGTACGAGCTGCGTGCGCAGTGGTAACTGCAACCTGCAGACCATCGCCAACGACCTGGGTATCTTCTATCTGCCGTATCAAAGGCATTTGGCGGGCGAGGGCTGGGATTTCGATTTTCCCATCATCCGCGAAAACGACAAGTGCATTAAATGCATGCGCTGCATCAAGGTGTGCGAGAGCGTGCAGGGCCTAGGGATTTGGGACCTGACCAACCGCGCCACGCATACCGCCGTGGGTACCCGCGGGCGCGCACCGATCGGCAAGACCGATTGCATCGCGTGCGGCCAGTGCATTACACATTGTCCGACGGGCGCCCTGCGCGAGCGCGACGATACCGAGACCGTGTTTGACGCGCTCGCTAATCCCGACAAGATCGTGCTGGTGCAGATCGCGCCGGCCGTGCGCAGCGCCTGGGGCGAGGAACTCGGCATATCTCGCGAGGAGGCCACCGTTGAGCGCCTGGCCTGCGCGCTGCGCCGCGTGGGCTTTGAGTACGTGTTCGACACCGATTTCTCGGCCGACCTCACCATTATGGAGGAGGGATCCGAACTGATCGAGCGCCTGGGCACCGCCGCCAAGGGCGAGGGCGACAGCCGCGGCTGGCCCATGTTTACGAGCTGCTGCCCGGGCTGGGTGCGCTTTGTGAAGGCGCGCTATCCGGAGTTTGTCGACAGCCTGTCCACGTCCAAGTCGCCGCAGCAGATGTTCGGCGCTATTGCCAAGACCTACTACGCCAAGGTGCTGGGCGTGGAGTCCGAGCGCCTGTTCGTGGTGTCCGTTATGCCGTGCACGGCCAAGAAGGCCGAGTGCGCGCTGCCGAGCATGGTGGGCGAGGACGGCACGCCCGATGTGGACGTTGCGCTGACGGTGCGCGAGATGGTGCGCATGATCCGTGCGAGCCACGTGAGCGTTGACACGCTGGTCGAGGAGCCGCTCGATACGCCGCTGGGCTTTGGCACGGGCGCGGGCGTGATCTTTGGCGCCACGGGCGGCGTGATGGAGGCAGCCGTGCGCTCGGCATATTACCTGGTGACGGGCAAGAACCCCGATGCGGACTTCTTTACCGATGTGCGCGGCCTGGACGGCTGGAAAGAAGCCGTCGCCGATATCGATGGCACCAAGGTGCGCGTCGCCGTGGCGCACGGGCTGGGTAACGCCGCCCGCCTGCTCGACGCGATTCGCGACGGCCGTGCGAGCTATGACTTCGTCGAGGTCATGGCGTGCCCGGGCGGCTGCGTCGGTGGCGGCGGTCAGCCCATCCACGACGGCTGCGAGCTGGCGGCCGAGCGCGGCCAGGTGCTGTGGGGCCTGGATGCCGCTGCGGACATTCGCTTCTCGCACGAGAACCCCGATGTTCAGGCGTGCTACCGCGAGTTTTTGGGCGAGCCACTCTCGCCGCTGGCCGAGGAGCTGCTGCACACCGACCATCACGCATGGACGATGCCTAACGAAGGGACGTGCTAACGATGCGCGCGTTTACTGTTGAGATGACGCGCCGGGGGTTTGCCTCGGCGCTTGCCGCGGGTGCGTTGTCGCTTGCGCTGGTTGGCTGTGGTGGCGGGTCTGCCGGTGCCGGGTCCGCCGCGGGCTCGGCTGCCACGGACGGCGCCGGTGCTGCTGCGGAGCCGGTTGAGGTGCACGTCGCCTCGCTCAAGGGCCCGACGTCGATCGGTCTGGTGAGGTTTATGGACCAGGCGGCGAGCGGCGAGACGGATAACGAGTTCGACTTTGCGATCAGCGCCGCAGCCGACGAGATCGTGCCCAAGGTCATTCAGGGCGATGTCGATATCGCCCTAGTGCCCGCCAACGTGGCGAGCGTGCTCTACAACAAGACCGAGGGCGCGGTGCAGGTCATCGACATCAACACGCTGGGCGTGCTGAGCGTTGTGACGGGCGATGCGAGTGTGGCCTCGTTTGGCGATCTGGCGGGCCATACCGTCTATATGACGGGCAAGGGCACCACGCCGGAGTACGTCATGAACTACCTGCTGGAGCGCGCGGGCCTGACCGGCCAGGTGACGCTCGAGTTTAAGAGCGAGCCCACCGAGGTGCTGTCGGCCCTGCTTGCCGATCCGTCTGCTGTGGGCGTGCTGCCCGAGCCGTTCAAGACCGCCGCCATCGCCAAGAGCGAAGGCAAGCTGTCGGCTCCGGTAAGTCTGACCGATGTGTGGGATGAGCTGGCAGGTGACACGGGCTCGCGCCTGCTGACGGGCGTGACCGTGGTGCGCCGTTCCTTTGCCGAGGAGCATCCCGACGCTGTGGCGGAATTCTTGCGCTGCCATGAGGCGAGCGTGAAAGCCGTCAATGCGGCGCCGGCAGATTGGGCTCAGGCCGTGGTCGATGCGGACATCGTGGATAACGCCACGATTGCCGAAAAGGCGATTCCCGGGTGCATGCTCGTGTGCCAGACGGGGAAGGATATGAAGGCGGCGCTCGGTGGGTACCTGCAGGTGCTGGCCGATGCGGACGCGAGCGCCGTGGGTGGTAAACTTCCGGCTGACGATTTCTACTACTTGGAGTAGCCCGTGCGTGCGTTTGCTCGACAAATGACAGAGCGTATGAAGGCGGTGACGGCAGCAGGTGCCGTTGCCGCCTTTTGGCTTGCCGTGTGGGTGCTGGTGGCGGCGCTGGTGGCGCAGCCGCTGATCTTGCCGGGGCCGGGTGCTGTTGCCTTGGCGCTTCTGCGCCTGGTGTGCGATGGCGGTACCTGGGCGATTTTGGCGGGCTCGGGCGCGCGGATACTGGGCGGGCTGGCGCTTGCCGCGGTGTGTGGTGGTGTGCTTGCCGGGATTTCGTCACGTTCGCGGGCGTTTGCGCACCTGGTGGCTCTGGCGCTGTCGTTTGTAAAGGCGACACCGGTCGCCTGCGTGGTGGTCCTGTTGCTAATCTGGCTGGGGTCGGCGCGCGTGAGCATCGCGGCAGTCTTTTTGATGGCGCTGCCGGGCGTGTATTTTTCGCTGGCCGAGGGCTTGGCACAGGTGAATAAACCGCTGGAGCAGATGTTCCGTCTGCATGGCGTGCGCGGCTGGCGACTGTTTTGCGCCCATACCTGGCGCGAAGTCCTGCCGTTTGTGCTTTCGTGTGCGCGTGCCGTGATTGGCATGAGCTGGAAGGCCGGCGTGGCAGCCGAGCTCATCGGCATGGCGGTGGGCACCGTGGGTGAGCGCATCTATCAGGCGAAGCTTTTGATCGAGACGGCTGATCTGCTGGCGTGGACCGTGTTGGTCGTGGCGGCATCGTGGGCATGTGAGCGCGTGCTAGTGTGGCTGCTGCGGGTTTCGGGGCCCGTGGCGTGGCGCGCGGCCGTGCGGGCGCATGGGCATGGATTGCGTGGGCGTGCGGGGGCTGCGAGCGATGGCACTTCAGCGGAGCTTGCGCTCGCCGTGGGCGATCGCGCGCCCTGGGCGCCGGCGCTGGATGGTCTGGTGCTCAACTTGCCCGCGGGTGGGCGTATCTGTGTGATGGGCGCTTCGGGCATGGGCAAGTCGACGCTGCTTTCGTTGGCAGCGGGGGAGTGCGCGCCGTGCTCGATGGTGTTTCAGGATGCACGCTTGGTCGAGTCCGCCGCGGCGCTGGATAACGTGCTAGTGTGCGCCGATGCACGCGTGGACGCCTCGAGTGCTGCGGCCCTGTTGCGCCTGCTGGTGCCGGGGGTCGATGTACATGCTCGCGTGGCCGAGCTTTCGGGCGGGCAGCGCCGTCGCGTCGAGATCGCTCGAGCCCTGCTGTGCCCAGGCGACGCGGTGATTCTGGACGAGCCCTTTACCGGTTTAGATACCGCTGCGCGCGATGCGACGGCCGAGGTCGTGCTCGACCTCCTCGACGGTCGCACGCTCCTACTCGCCACGCACGACGCCACCGATGCTCAGGCCCTCAACATCGCTACCAGTAGATTATTGGGACATGCCTAGAAATCTACCTTTTAGATGCGCGGGGCAAACCCGGTCCTCCGACAATTCCAATCTCATAACGCCTTGCAGGTAGATTTTTGGGACATACCCGAAAATCTACCTCTTTGCTTTACGTGCCGTACCTCGTCCTTAGGTACTCCTATTTTGAAAGCCCCCGGTACGCCTTGGGTGTCATGCCAAACACGTCTTTGAATTTGGCGTAAAAATACGACATGTTGGAAATGCCCACCTTTTGGGCCACGCGCGTAATCGAGAGCCCGGTGTTGTTGAGCAGATAAGCGGCTTCGCTGAGCTGCTGGTCGAGCTTGATCTGCGAAAACGTGCGTCCTGTTTTCTCCTTGATGAGGTTGCTGAGGTAGGCGGGACTGTATCCTGCGATGGCCGCGGCGCTCTCGAGCGTGCAGGTCTTGTACTCCTGCTCCACGTGTTTGAGCACCCGTACGATGCGGTCGTCGTCGGTTGATTTTTGGTCAAACGATTCCCGCCTGCGGTAGAGCCCTTGGATAATGGTTAAAAACAGGGCGCTTGCGAGATCGGTCATCAACTCGTTAGAGTAGAGATCCTTAAAGTGGTACTCAACATAGAGTAGTTCGATGATTCCTCGGGCCTGGCGGGCATAGTCCTCCGGCAGCACCAAATAGCGCGTTGCCTGGCGGTTCTTGGATACAAAATCAAAGAGGAGATTGGTGAGCGAGCTTGCGCCCGGCAGGCGGCTCAGAAAGACCGAGTCGAAGAACTCCTTGCGAAAGACCATCGAAATGACGATATCGTTTTCCCCCTTGATGTTGGGCGAGCTGCGCACGACCCCGGTGTTGCAGATGAGGATATCGCCGGTCTTAAGGCTGAGAGCGCGCCCGTTGATAACAAACTCGCAGGTTCCGTCATAGATAAAGGTGAGTTCCATATCGTGGTTGATATGGGCGGGGACGTCGGTGAACCTCGTCTCCCTGATCAGGCCGATGGGGCTTTCCTGTAGGGTGCTCTCCCAATCAAAGAGGTAGACCTGGCGCTCGTTGATCTCGACCTGCGGGATGTTTCGGTATCGGGGACTTAGCTGCCCCGGGTGTTCCAGATGCCAGTCCTCCGATGGGGAGTGGGCATAGAGGAGGTGCTTAAGCCTGTGGTCTTTCATGCGATGCCTCCAAGGGGTTTGGTTGAACGGTATCCTTTGCCTTCCTAATGGCAGACTATCAAAAAATCTGACATAGATTAGCCTTTTCTATGCTATTTTTCTTGCTCAAAATCCTTCGTATATTGATGGCGTCGAAAGGGACGTCACATAGAGGGAGGAACTATGGGCAAGATCAAGACCGGCTTCGATTCCGATTTCCTGTGGGGCGGGGCGATTTCGTGCTCGCAGGCAGACGGAGCCTGGAATGAGGGCGGCAAAGGCAAGTCGACTCAAGATTGCCGCTGGCTCGACGGCACGTGGACGCGCGACCAGATCGAGGAGAAGCACCACAACAACCCCTTTAGCCATGATGAGCTGGTGGCCGCACTTGCAGACGATGGCACCGAGTTCTATCCGTTCCGCCGAGGAAACGATTTCTACCACCACTATAAAGAGGATATCGCGCTGTTTGGCGAGATGGGCCTCAAGCTCTTCCGCACCTCGGTGTGCTGGAGCCGCATCTTTCCCAACGGCGACGACGCCGAACCCAACCGCGAGGGCATCGAGTGGTACCGCAGCATGCTGGGGGAGTGCAAGCGCCACGGCATCAAGACGTTCGTCACCATGCTGCACTACGATATCCCCGTCAACCTGGTGGTTAAGTACGGCGGCTGGAAGAGCCGCAAGACGATCGACTTCTTTGTTCGCTATGTCGAGACCATCGTGAGGGAGTTTGGTGACCTCGTTGACTTCTGGCTCCCCTTTAACGAGTTTAATGCTGCACGCTTCTCCCCGTGGGACGGCGTCTGTCTGGTAAAGGATGAGGAAGGAGAGGACTTTGACCAGGCGATTTTCCAGTGCCTGCATCACGAGTTCATCGCCAACGCGCTTGCCGTCAAGACGGTGCACGAGCTCTCTCCCGGCACTCCTGTCGGCGGTATGATCGCCCGCTTCTGTACCTACCCAGCCACCTGCCGTCCCGAGGACAACCTGCAGGCGATCCATGATGACCAGTATTCCAACTGGTTCTACACCGATATCATGGCGCGCGGTAAATACCCCGCATACATGGACCGCTACTTTGACAAGCTGGGGATTGAAATCCAGATGGAACCGGGTGATCTGGATATCATCGCGGCCAATACGGTCGATTTCTTGTCCTTCTCGTACTACTTCTCCCAGGTTTCCACCTGTGACCAGGGTTGGGAGAAGACTGCGGGCAACCTGGTGATGGCCAACAAGAATCCCTATCTCGAGACGAGCGAATGGGGCTGGCAGCTCGATCCCCTGGGCCTGCGTATCACGCTCAATCAGATGTACGATCGCTATGGCCTGCCGCTGTATATCGCCGAGAACGGCCTGGGTACGAGTGACACGCTCGAGGCGGACGGGACGGTTCACGACGAGTACCGCATTGATTACATCCGGCAGCATGTTGCGGCTCTCAAGGAGGCCGTCATCGACGGCGTGGACGTGCGTGGTTATATGATCTGGGGCTTTTTGGACCTTGTTGCCTGCGGTCCGCTCACGATGGATAAACGCTACGGACTTATTTACGTTGACCTCGATAACTGCGGTAAGGGAACGGCCAAGCGTTACAAGAAGGATTCGTTCTACTGGTATCAGAAGTGCATCGAGTCCAATGGCAAGAATCTGGAATAGGGAGTGATACTGATGACCGACAAAAAGGAACTGGCCGCGACTGTGTTGGAGAAGGTCGGCGGGGCCGAGAACGTTTTGGTTGCAACGCACTGTATCACGCGCCTGCGTTTCAACCTCAAGGATGACAGTAAAGCGGATCTCGATGCACTTAAGAAACTCGACGGTGCGCTGGGCGCCCAGATAAAGGACGGTCAGTGGCAGGTCATTATCGGCGCCGGCGTCGAGGCGGTGTACAACGAGCTCGAGCCGCTGCTCGGCGACAAGATGGCGGGCGAGGTCGCGGCCGATCCCGGGCAGTCTGATTCCGCGGGTGGGCGCTCGGCACGCATCTTTGACATCATTACCGGTATCTTTTCCGCGATCATTCCGGCGTTGGTGGCCGGCGGTATCGTCAAGGGCATTCTAGCTGCGGTTGCGGCCTTTGGAATCGATACAGGTGCGGGCGATTTTGCGATCTTTAACATGATCTCCGATATCCCGTTCTACTTCCTGCCGTTTTTGCTGGCGATGTCGACGGCGGACAAGTTCCATGTCAACCGCTCTCTCGCCCTGTGCGTTGCCGGCTCGTTGATGTATCCCACGCTCGTTAACGCTGTGGGCACGGGTGAGACCCCGCTCACGCTCTTCGGCATGGCCGTTCCCGTATTTAGCTATGCGGACTCGGTGTTCCCGGTGATCTTTGGCGTGATCGGCCTGGCCTATGTGTACCGCGCAATTGATCGGTTTATCCCCGACCTGTTCAAGCTCGTCGTGGTACCAGCGCTTTCGCTGGCCATCGTTATCCCCGTCAATCTTTTTGTGCTGGCACCCATCGGTGCTTGGTGCGGCATCGGTCTTGCAAACGGTATTGTCTGGTTGTTCTCGACTCTGGGGCCTGTCGCCGGTTTCCTGCTTGGCTTCTTTATGCCACTGATCGTTCTCTTTGGCATGCATCAGTCCACGAGCCCGATCCAGATTTCGAACATCGCAACGCTTGGCTACGACTATCTGTTGCCCGTCTCGTTCTGCCATAACCTTGCCGAGAGCGGCGCGGCCTTTGGAGCGGCTTTGCGCATGAAGGATGAGAAGCTTAAGTCCGCAGCAATGACCTGCGCGTTCTCGGCCTTTATGGGCATCTCCGAGCCGGCGCTCTTTACCGTTCAGGTGCCCAACAAGACCCCGCTCGCCGCTGCCATGATCGCGGACGGAATCGGCGGCGCGCTTACGGTTATTCTGGGTGCCAAGTGCTTTGGTTTTGTAATGCCCGGTATTACCTCGCTGCCCGTCTATGCTGATCCTAGCGGCAATCCGATGAACCTCATCATGATTGTGGCATGCATCGCGGTCACATGGGTTGTCGCTGCTGTGCTCTCCTTTGGCCTCTGGGGTCGTTTTGGAACCCAGCAGGAGGGATAGCCGCTTGACCGCTTTGCTTATGCACTGACGTGAGGAGCGGTTGATAACGCCTTTATCCAGAAGCCCCCGACGGCAATGAACTGCCGCCGGGGACTACTGCGTGCCGAGCCGTGTCCTAATTTGCTCAGCCTATCAACTGGGAAAAGTAGGCTTTTCGCCCCATCCTAAAAAGCTCCAATCTCATAACGCCTTGCAGGTGGATTTTTGGGACATGCCCGAAAATCCACCTTTTTGCTTTACGGGCGTTCCGATCCGTCGCTCGAAGACTCAAAAGTAGATTCACGGGCATGTCCCAATAATCTACCTGTAAGGGTAGGGCGAATGTGGTATTCTATCTGCGGGGTAATACTTAGGAATACCAAGTAATACCAACGCCGCAGAAACAAACTTCGGATGCGGGCCAATCGGGTTGCCTTCACAGCCCGTCGCCCAGCCGCGTGGCCCGCATCTATCCGCACCACCGTCGTTTCAAAAAGGAAGCGCCATGGCAGAACACATGACCCCGGTTGTCGCGAAGGTCTTGCCCGAGGAAAAGGCGGCCTTCGCGGCGGCAACCCAGCTCGTGGGCACCACGCCGTCCAACGCCATTCGCATGTTCATCGCCGCGTTCAATCGCTGCGGCACCTTCCCGTTCGACATCTCGCCCAACGGGGCTTTTGGCACTGCGCCCGATTCTCATCAACAATGACTGTCCCAAACTGCCGGCATTTGGGGACGTTCCTTTTAATATGAGCAGGACATTGTCAAGAGGCAAAATCGGGCCTGG
>CAJMPX010000006.1:0-113262 GCA_905215365.1 uncultured bacterium
ACTGCGGGAGCGTGCCGTCAGCTCAATGTGTTCGGTTGAGATCGGAAATCAACCCCTTTGTGGTGGTTTTGGTGTTTGACCAGATAATACCTGTTATCGCTCCCGGGCAGTCGTTGGGGACGTTCTAAAACGGTTATATGTCACTATCCAATAACGCCTCTGAACTGGGCCACTATTAGATTATGGAAAACACTACTGCAAGATTATGGCAAATGATACTGTCAGATTATTGCGTGTGCTGCTGTAGTCGTCGGGGGCCTGCCTTATGAGCGCCGGCATGGTGCGAACTGTCATCGCTGCCCGCTGCAGCGAGTAGCAAGCGGGCAAAACCGCCTCAAAACCAGCGCGAACAACCGCCGCGAAGAGGATCGGATCCCTTTCGCGGCGGTTGTTCGCCTATCTGGAGCGCCTCAAAACCAAGTGAGTAGGCTTTTTTGGATCTGCCGAGCATATCACGACAAGTGCTCAATAAAACCGCAGGTCAGCGCTGTGGCGATTCGGGGTGTGCTCGGCCTCCTGCAAAAAGTCTACTCACTTGGTTTTGGCTGCTAGAAGACTGCCGCGAGGGAAGGCAACTTCCTCGCGGCGGTTGGCGTTTACCCAGATAAAACCTGCCAAAATAAACCTGTCCCTTTTTGGCATGTCCCTTTTGGCGTGGCTGATTGCTTTGGGCTGTCTTGGAGAAAGCCCGTGAGGCGGCACTCAAGCTAATCCTGCGTGTCGCCTCCGTACATGTAGACGATAAAGCCGTCGCCGGTGTCTTGGCTGTGATCTTCCAAGATGCGCTTCATGTTGAGGTGCTCGTAGAACTGCCAGTCGGAGCTGCAGTCGCTCATCAGGAAGAACTTGGTGCAGCCTGCCCGGGCGAGCTCGGCGCGCGCAAGGTCGATGAGCGCGCGGCCGAGCCCCTTGCCCTGCCACTCGGGCACGATGATGATGAGGTTGAGTTGGCCCTGGGCATACTCATTGCCCGTGGCGGCAAAGCGGTCGGCCGTGGCCTTCTCGCGGCTGTCGCCAAAGAGCGAGCCCTCGAGCTTGGCGTCGGCGGTCTTCGCCATCTCGGTTGCCTGGGCGAACATCTCGTCGTAGCAGGGTACCCACGTGGGGTTGGTACGCGGCTTGCCGTCTTCGAAGATGCCGATGCAGCAGGCGGCGATAATGCGGCCCTCGGCCTCGGCGACAAGCGCGATGGGGGAGCGCTGCAGCTGCATGGCGATGTTAAAGCGCGCGCAGAAATCGGCAGCTTCGACGTCGCCGCGGTTGCGCAGCGTGTTGCACCACAGCTGGTTGTAGATGGCGGCGATGCCGGCCAGGTCATCGAGCGTGGCGGCGCGCAGGGTTACGTTGTCAAGGCTCATGGAGGCTCCTTCCAGGTTGGGTCAGGCCACCTATGAGTGTGACATGGCGACATCGTTGCCGCATCAACCATTCGGCAGACGAGCCTCGAATCCTCGGGGACGGAGGGTCCTAAGAAGGAATGAGGGCGGAATTTCGGACACTTGCTCGATGAGAGTGGATAATCTCCCACTTTTAGCGCTGGTATAGGCCAAAAACGGGAGATTATCCACTCTCATTCTGGGTAGTCGTTTAAGAATGTCCCCAACGACTACCCCAAAAGGAGCGTCCCCAAGTGCCAGCTTTGGCAACGACGCTGGTAGAAAAACGTCAGCGAAAACCCGCCAGAGCGAGCAAGGTGCCTTGAAGCGAGGCGGCATTGACCTTTTGGTCATGCCGTCGAAGCTGAAAGGCAGATTGCCGCTCTGGCGGGTTTGCAGCGTCGGCCGGTTACGGCGTTTGGTAAAACGCCGTAACCTACACCCGCTCCGCGATCTCGTGGATGAGGTAGTCGGTCTTTTCCCAGCCTAGGCACGGGTCGGTGATCGACTTGCCAAAGACGCCGCCGTCGACCGGCTGGTTGCCGTCCTCCAGGTAAGACTCGATCATAAAGCCCTTGACCAGCTTGGAGATGGACTCGTTGCGGCGGCAGCTGTCGAGCACTTCCTTGCAAATGCGATACTGCTCCAGCGGACGCTTGCCCGAGTTGTCATGGTTGCAGTCGATGATCGCTGCCGGATTGGCATAGCCGGCATGCTCGGTATAGCGCTCGGCCAGGCGCTCCAGGTGCTCGTAGTGGTAATTGGGGTAGGTGCGCCCATCGAGGCCGATGTAGCCGCGCATGACGGCGTGCGCGAGCGGGTTGCCATCGCACTCGACCTCCCAGTTGCGGAAGATGAAGCTCTGGTGCGCCTGCGCGGCGTAAATAGAGTTGAGCATGACGGTGGTGGAACCGGCGGTGGGGTTCTTCATGCCCACGGGCACCGAAATGCCGCTCGACACCAGGCGATGCTCCTGGTTTTCGACCGAGCGCGCGCCCACGGCAACATAGCTCAACAGGTCAACGAGGTACTGGTAGTTGGACGGATAGAGCATCTCGTCGGCGGTGAAGAAGCCCGTTTCCTCAATAACACGCAGATGCATATGGCGGATGGCCTTGACGCCCTCGAGCAGGTCGTCGGGAGCCTCGGGGTTGGGGTTGTGCAGAAGGCCCTTGTAGCCGGTGCCCTTGGTACGCGGCTTATTGGTGTAGACGCGCGGAATGATGATGAGCTTGTCCTTGACCTCCTCGGCGGTCTTGACCAGGCGGTTCATGTACTCAAGCACCGAATCCTCGCGGTCGGCAGAGCACGGGCCGATGATGAGCACCTTACGTGCGTCCTCGCCGGTAAAGACTTTGGCGACCTCGGCGTCAAATGCCTGCTTTTTGGCGGTAAGCTCGGCAGAAAGCGGCATTTCCTCGCGGATCTCCATGGGGATCGGCAGCCTGCGTTTGAATTCCATGGCCATACGGGGCCTCCTTTATCAATTAACAGCAACAATTGGCGAATTCTCGAATGCTCGGCATTATCCGCTGTCGCACGCTAAAGTGCAAGCGAAACCTGCCGAAAAGGGACAGGTTTATTTTGGTCGGTTTTATCTGGGGAAATGTCGGCACTCGCCGGAAGGGGGGGGCCGGCGTACGACATGCTGGAGCAAGTTGGATCTTCTGCGGCATACCCCGTGGACAAAAAATGGCAAATATGAGTACTGTTGCTAGCTTAGTATCATATCGACCTTATAAGATATTAGACACAACAGTAAATATGTTCATTAACGTTGGCACACAGAAGCATGCTACCGGGCATTTTGATCAATTTGAAGGCATATCTAGGCCGCAATGAGGTCGTTTGGGGCAGTTTTGGCTGTTACTAAAAAGGTGACAGTACTCATATTTGCCATTTTTTGTCCACGGGGCCTTGAGGGAGGGCGTCAATCAGGTCCCAGGGGAGGCGGTTCGAGGGCTGCAAAACAAAAACGGGGACGCAGATTGTCCTGCGTCCCCGTTCTAGGGCGTTATTCGTTCCCTGCGGCAGAATTTACGCCGCTTCGTCGAACTGCGAGTTGTACAGGTCGGCGTAGAAGCCGCCTTGGGCGAGCAGTTCGTCGTGTGTGCCCTTCTCGACGATGTCGCCGTCGCGGATCACCAAGATCACGTCGGCGTTACGGATCGTGGACAGGCGGTGCGCGATGACAAAGCTTGTACGGCCTTGCATCAGCGCATCCATGGCGCGCTGAATGAGCTCCTCGGTGCGGGTGTCCACGTTGGAAGTCGCCTCGTCTAGAATCAGCGCCGGGCGGTCGGCCAAAATGGCACGGGCGATGGTCACGAGCTGGCGCTGACCCTGCGACAGGTTAGTGCCCTCTTCGTTGATCATAAAATCGTAGCCGCCGGCAAGCGTATGGATAAAGTGGTCACAGCGCGCTGCGCGTGCAGCTGCCTCGACCTCGGCATCGCTCGCATCGGGACGTCCGTAGCGGATGTTCTCGCGGATCGTGCCGTTAAACAGCCAGGTATCTTGCAGCACCATGGCAAACTCGCCGCGCAGTGCCGCGCGATCCCAGTCTCGCACGTCGACACCCTCGACACGCAGCGAACCGCCGTCCACGTCGTAGAAGCGCTGCAGCAGCTTGATGAGCGTGGTCTTGCCGGCGCCGGTGGGGCCGACGATGGCGATGGTCTGACCGGGCTGTGCCTCGCAGCTAAAGTCGTGGATGATGGTCTTGTCGGGCGTGTAGCCAAACTTGACATGGTCAAACTCCACGTGGCCGGGGCGCTTCTCGGGAATCTGCGCGTCGGCCTTCTGCTCTTCCTCGGGCGCGGCCAGGAACTCAAACACGCGCTCGGTGGAGGCGGCCATCGACTGCATCGTGTTGCTCACGTTGCCCAGCTGCTGCACCGGCTGCGTAAAGTTGCGAACGTACTGGATAAAGCTCTGAATGTCGCCGGGCGTGGCATTGCCGGTCAGCGCGAGCTGCGCGCCTACCACGACGACGCCCACGTAGCCCATGTTGCCCACCAGACTCATAAGCGGCATCATCAAGCCCGACAGGAACTGCGAGCGCCAGCCGCTAATAAAGAGTCGGTCGTTTTGGCGGTCGAACTCCTCGATTGAGGCCTCGGCGCGGTCGAACACCTGGATGACGTTCTGGCCGGCAAAGTCCTCCTCGATAATGCCGTTGACGGTGCCAAGGACTTGCTGTTGCTCGCGGAAGTACGGCTGCGAGAAGTGAATCATTACGGTCAGGATAATCGCGGCGGCCGGCAGCGTGAGCACGGTGACGCCGGTAAGCGGCAGGCTGATCGAAAGCATCATGACGAGCACGCCGATAATCTGCGTCACCGACGTGATGAGCTGCGTCACGCTCTGGTTGAGCGACTGGCCGAGCGTGTCGACGTCGTTGGTGATGCGACTGAGCACGTCGCCCTTGCTGTGGCCGTTGAAGTAGCTCATCGGAACGACAGCGATTTTGGCGGCGATCTCCTTGCGCATGCGGTAGCAGATCTTTTGCGTGACGCCGGTCATGAGCCAGCCTTGGATCAGGCTGCAGGCAGAGCTCGCCAGATACAGACAGAGCAAAAAGCCGAGCGTCTTGGCGATCCAGACAAAGTCGACATCGCCGGTGCCGTTGACCTTGGCAACCAAGCCCTCGAACAGTTTGGTAGTAACCTGGCCGAGCACCTTGGGCCCCACAATGTTAAAGATGACCGAGCACACGGCAAAGGCGACGGCGGTAAACACGGCAATCTTGTGCTGGCCGATATAGCCGAGCAACTGCCTCATGGTGCCCTTAAAGTCCTTGGCCTTTTCGCCGCGGCCCATGCCACCCATGCGGCCCATGGGACCGCGCTGGCGGGTTGGCTTGGGAATCTGAGTCTTGGTTTCGTCTGCCATTAGCGCTCGCCTCCTTCCATAACGGCTTCAATCTCTTCTTGGGTAAGCCCCAGCTCCTCGGCGGAAAGCTGCGACTGTGCGATCTCCAGGTACGCCGGGCAGCTGCGCAGCAGCTCCTCGTGTGTGCCGGTGCCCACTACGTGGCCGTCGTCGAGCACGATGATCTGGTCGGCGTGCATGATGGTCGCGATGCGCTGGGCCACGACCACGAGTGCGGCGTCGGTAACGTTTTTGGCCAGCTCCTCGCGCAGGCGCGCGTCGGTCTTGTAGTCGAGGGCGCTAAACGAGTCATCGAACACCACGACCTCGGGCTTTTTGGCCAACGCGCGGGCGATGGCCAGGCGCTGGCGCTGACCGCCCGAGACATTGGAGCCGCCCTGGCTGATGGGGGAGTCGTAGCCGCCCTCGCGCTCGGCGATAAAGTCCTCGGCCTGTGCGATGCGTGCCGCCTGGCGCATGTCATCATCGCTCACCATGTCGCCGGCAAATTTGAGGTTGCTCTCGACAGTGCCCGAGAACAGACGCCCCTGCTGCGGGATGTAACCAATGCGGCGGCGAAGCTCGGAAAGGGTCATATCGCGCACGTCGATGCCGTCGAGCGAAATGCTGCCGCCGGTGACGTCGTACAGGCGCGGGATGAGCTGCACAAGCGTGGACTTGCCCGAACCCGTGGAGCCGATGATGCCGAGCATCTGGCCGGCGTGCGTGGTGAAGTTCACACCGCTGATGACATCGGCGCGGGCATCGGGATACTGGAAGCTCACGTCGTGGAAGGCGAGCTCACCGCGCGGCGCGTTGGCCGCGGGCAGTTTGGGCGAGACGGGGTCGTTGATGCTCGTGGGACAGGTGATGACCTCTTCCACGCGCTCGGCTGCGACCTCGGCGCGGGGCAGGATGACCGAAACCATGGTGAGGATCATAAACGCCATGACGATCTGCATGGTGTAGGAGATAAACGCCATCATGTTGCCGACCTGCATCACGCCGTCGGACACGCCCTGCGCACCAAACCAGACGATAAGTACGGTGATGCAGTTCATGACGAGCATCATGAGCGGCATCATAAAGCTCATGGCTCGGTTGGTGTAGAGCTGCGTGGTCATCAGGTCGAGGGACGCCTGGTCAAAGCGCTCGAGCTCATGCTCCTCGCGGTTAAACGAGCGGATGGGCATAAGGCCGTCGAGCAGCTCGCGGGCGGTAAGGTTCACGCGGTCCACAAAGCTCTGCATCTTTTTGAACTTGGGCATGGTGAGGCCCATAAGCACGCCGACGACGGCCGAGACCGCGATGATGGCCACGGCGATGGTCCACTCCAGGCCGGTGTGGTTGGCCAGGACGCGCATGACGGCGACGATGCCCATGACGGGCGCCATGAGGCACATGCGGATAAACAGGGTTGCGGCCATCTGAATCTGCTGAATGTCGTTGGTGCAGCGGGTGATGAGCGAGGCCTGGCTAAACTTGCCCACCTCGGCCGGCGAGAAGTGCATAACCTTGTTGAAGGTCTCGCGGCGCAGGTCGCGGGCGATGGAGCAGGCGGTGCGCGAAGCCACGGCACCGGTCAGGATGGTGGCGACCAGCGACACCAGACACAGACCAAACATCGTGGTCGCCATGCGGCCCAGGTAGGCGTTCTGCACGTCGGCGGGGTCGATACCCTGTGCCTTGTACTCGTCCTGCACATAGCTCACGGCGCGTTGGGTCACGATGGAGCCCGACATAGAGCCCATTTTGTCCGCCATTTCATTGGCGCCCTCGACGAGCTTGCTTTGGTCTACCAGACCGCCCTCGACACCTAGGCGCAGACTCTTCATGGTGATCTTGCCGCCGTCGGCATCAATCTGCTTTTGCATGTTTTGCGCCGCTGTGGCCTTCTGCTGCATCTCGGCGAGCTGCTCGGGCGTCATTGCCGCCATCTGCTCGGGGGTGGGCATGGCCTGGGCGCCGCCGCCATTGCTTGCCTCGGTGGATGCGCCGGTCATGTCGCCCATGGAGCCAGCGTCGATGCCCTGGTTGAGCGAAAGGACGACGGTCTCGGGCAGGCTCATAATGTCAGCAATCTTGCCGCCATCGGTGCGCTCTTCCTCGGTGCCCTTGTACGTCCGAATGCCGTTGTTGTCTGCCTTGCTAAACACGGCCTCTACCGCTTTGGCATCCTTGGCGCTCATAAAGAGCTTGAGGTCATCGAGCGATTCGGCGCGAATGGTGTCGGGTACGGGCGAGGCGATGCCGCCTTGCTGCACGCCCACATCGACGATGTCACTCATATACGTAGGTAGCGCTAGGTCGGCATTGCAGCTGATTACGATAAGTACGATAGCCGTGAGTAGCGCCAGGATATGCTTTTTAAAGAGCTTGAGAATCCTCACTCGGCATCTCTCCTTTCTTGATTGCGATCGATAATTTCGTTGGCACGCCTTAGGAGGCGCACCATCTCTTGGGTATCTGTTTCGCCGAGCTGCTCGAGGAAGGCCGCGGTGCGTTTCTCGAATTCCCGACGTTTGATTTCGAGATCTTGTCGGCCTTTGTCGGTCACCGTGACGTGTACGCGACGACGGTCGGTCTTTGAGTGCTCGCGCTCGACCCAGCCCTTGGTTTCGAGGGCGCGCAGGATGTTGGCGATGCGGGCGCTCGAGACCCAGGCGCGATCAGCGAGTTCGCTCGGCGTGAGCGAACCGCCAGCGAGCATGAGAGCGCGCATGACAGCCATCTCGCCGCCGAGAGCTTTGTCCGCAAAGCGCGAAATGCGCTGATGCATGCTGCCAAACTCAGTTAAGAGCTGACGCCCAAGCTCATGGAAATCGGTATCTTCCACCGAAAACCCCTAACACTAGAAACTATTTTCGGTGAAAGATGATACCCTTGCACGCGTACCCTATGCGGTAGATTTTGGGACATGTCCCAAAAAACTACTTGGCCGCTAGGCAATATAAAGAGCGCATAAAGAGTTAAAAAATTCAATTGCTGAAGCGTTTCAAAGAACTATTATGCCCGCGGTTAGGCGAGGGGTTGTCACCACCATGACGACTGGGACTCATTTATCGCCACGTGCGATGCTCCAACTTCCCGCAAGGAGACACCTGAATCAAGGGGGTTGGAGTCATGGCATTTGACTTCACGGGTAAAACCGCGATCGTTACCGGTGGCACTCAGGGCATTGGCCTCGAGATCGCCAAGGGCATCGTCGCGGGCGGCGGACATGTCGCGCTCATCGCAAGGAACGCTGCTAAGGGCGAGGCCGCTGTGGCCGAGCTTGGCGAAGGCAACAAGTTCTACCAGCTCGATGTTGCCGATGCGCCCAAGGCGCGCGAGACCGTCGAGCAGATTTTCACGGACCTGCCGCAAACCAACATTCTGATCAACTGCGCTGGCGTCATCAGCACCAAGAAGTTTGACGAGATCGATGACACCGAGTGGCGTCGCACCATCGACATCAACCTCAACGGTACCTTCACTATGATGAATGCCGTGTACCCGCACTTTAAGGCGGCACATGCCGGCACTATCGTCAACGTGAGCTCCGTTGCTGGCAAGATCGGTGGCGGCCTGCTCGGCACCGCTGCCTACGCCAGCTCCAAGGCCGGTGTTAACGGTCTAACCAAGGCAGTCGCCAAGGAAGGCGGCAAGTTTGGTGTCCGCTGCAACGCTGTATGCCCGTCGCTCACGTTGACCGATATGACCTCGATTCTCTCTGACGAGAACTCTCAGCGCATCATCAACGGTATCCCCCTGGGCCGCGCCGCCCAGGCCAGTGAGCCTGCGCAGATGGTGCTGTTCTTCGCTTCCGACCTCGCCAGCTTCGTGAACGGCGAGATCGGTGACTGCGACGGCGGCATCGTCCTGGACGGGTAATACCCTGCGGTGATCGTTTGGCGGCGACCCTGGCGACTCGGGGTTGTCGCCTTCTTTCTGACATAGGCGCGTGCGGCTAGGATTCGCATGCATCCAAAGGAGATATATATGAGTGAATCGACTGCGGTGGAGGCGCCGGCGGCAAAGGAGCCGTTCTTTAAGATGTCCTCCATCCCGGGTGCCAATATTTTGGTGCCGCTTTTGCTGGGCTGCCTGCTCAACACGCTATTCCCCGACCTATTCAAAACGCTCGGCAGCTTTACGCTTGGCATGACCCAGCAGGGTGCAGGCCCGCTCGTGGGCGCTTTTTTGCTTATCGTCGGTACGACGATTTCGTTTAAGAGTGCTCCTGCCGCCGCTGCCCGCGGTGCCATCATCATCGCCGTCAAGCAAATCGTGGTCGTTGCCGTGTCGCTGCTCATCCTTTATGTGTTCAACGACAACCTGTTTGGCATCTCTGCCATGGTGATGCTGGCGGCTTGCACCGGCGCCAACAACGCTATGTACGCTGGACTGATGGGCACCATGGGCAATGAGGCCGAGCGCGGCGCTGTCGCAATCACCACGCTCGTTGTCGGCCCTCCGGTCACGATGATCGTGCTCGGCGCTGCCGGCCAGGCTCCGATTGGCTGGTCGCTCGTGGGCGCCATCCTGCCGATCGTCGTCGGTATTATCCTGGGCAACCTCTTCCCCAGCTTTAAGAAGATGATGGCACCGGCACTTTCCGCCATCATCGTGCTCGTCTTCTTTGCCATGGGCTCGACCATGACCTTTGGCCAGCTCATTAATGGCGGTCTTCCCGGTATTCTGCTCGGCGTGATCTGCTCGGTGGTCTTTGCAATTCCCGTCATCGCGGTCGATAAGCTCACGGGCGGTACGGGTGTCGCAGGTGCGGCCATTTCGAGCTGCGCCGGAGCCAATGTGGCCACGCCTGCTGCCATGGCAAGCGTCAACGAGGCCATGTACGGCGGTGCGGTGCTCGCGACGGCCACGGCACAGGTTGCTGCCTGCGCAATCGTAACGGCTATTTTGACCCCGCTGGTCACCAGCTGGTGCTACAAGCATTTTGAGGGCCAGGGTCACAGCAAGGCAACGACCGACAAGGCCGCCTCAGCCGCCTAATGCCAAGCGGCAATCAAAGCTAAATAACTAGCCATGCCACAGGGCGGCCCCGGGGGAAATCCCGTGGCCGCCCTGCAGTTTCTGTGGGGTCTCTGGGGCACTTTACCCTGCTAAAACTGGCATAACAGCTAGAGTGGACGTCGTACAAAGGCAAGGAAAAATACCAAACAAATCGGTGAACGGTAGTTGTTCGCGCTCGCATTTCCTGCGGATTTGTTAAAAACGCCCTAATGGTATAAAAAAAGAAACATATAACAGCCCTGATGAAGGGGGTGGCTATGTTATCCTTCTCAAACGGGTGAAATCTTGGGTTTTGGGTTGCAGTTCCAAGGTGGACAAACGTTTTTCCCTGTACCAACGTGTGGCGAAGAACGGAAGAAGCCGGTAGTGCAAGCCGATAATTCAAGAATTCAATAAGCAGCGGTGTGAGAGAGCGCCGCATTACACGTAACTAGGAGCGTGGTTACACAATGCAGGAGGCATGGGAAGGCTTCAAGGAAGGCATCTGGACGGGAGAGGTTGACGTCCGAGACTTCATCCAGAAGAACTACACCCCCTACGAGGGCGACGAGTCGTTCCTCGCCGGCCCGACCGAGCGTACCAAGGAGCTGTGGGGCGAGGTTCTCGACCTGCTGCTCAAGGAGCGCGAGCAGGGCGGTGTCCTCGATATGGACACCAAGACCGTCACGGGCATCGTGAGCCATCCCGCTGGCTACATCGATAACGCCCATCGCGAGAAGGAGACCATTGTTGGCCTCCAGACTGACAAGCCGCTCAAGCGCGCTCTGCACGTCAACGGTGGTATCCGCATCGCTTGCCAGGCTGCCAGCCAGCACGGCTATAAGGTCGACGAGAACGTTGTCGAGCGCTACACCTTTGAGCGCAAGACCCACAACGCTGGCGTCTTCGATGTCTACACCCCCGAGATGCGTGCTTGCCGCTCGGCTCACATCATCACCGGTCTGCCCGATGGCTATGGCCGCGGCCGCATCATCGGCGACTACCGTCGTGTCGCCCTGTACGGCGTCGACTACCTGATCAAGGACAAGGAGGCCCAGAAGGCTTCCACCCCGACGGTCATGACCGCCGACAACATCCGCGATCGCGAGGAGCTGCAGGAGCAGATCCGCGCCCTCGGCGAGCTCAAGATGATGGCCGAGACCTATGGTTTCGATATTTCCAACCCTGCTACCAACACGCAGGAGGCCATCCAGTGGATGTACTTCGCCTACCTCGCTGCCGTCAAGGAGCAGAACGGCGCCGCTATGTCCATCGGCCGTACCTCTACGTTCATCGACATCTACGCTGAGCGCGACCTTGCCAACGGTACCTTCACCGAGGAGCAGATCCAGGAGTTCGTGGATCACTTCATCATGAAGCTCCGCATGGTCAAGTTTGCCCGTACCCCCGAGTACCAGGCCCTGTTCACCGGCGATCCGCAGTGGGTCACCGAGTCCATCGGCGGCATGGGTGTTGACGGCCGTACGCTCGTTACCAAGATGAGCTACCGCTACCTGCACACGCTCGAGAACATGGGCACCAGCCCCGAGCCCAACATGACCGTTCTGTGGTCGACCCGCCTGCCCGAGAACTTCAAGAAGTTCTGCGCCAAGACTTCTGTCGCCAGCTCCTCGATCCAGTACGAGAACGACGACCTCATGCGCGTTTACCACGGCGACGACTACGGCATCGCCTGCTGCGTGTCCTCCATGCGCATTGGCAAGGAGATGCAGTTCTTCGGCGCCCGCGCCAACCTGGCCAAGTGCCTGCTCTACGCGCTCAACGGCGGTGTTGACGAGGTCTCCAAGAAGCAGGTCGGCCCCAAGTATCGCGCCGTCGAGGGCGATACGCTCGATTACGACGACGTTGTGGCCAAGTACAACGACATGATGAAGTGGCTTGCTGGCGTGTACGTCAACTCGCTGAACATCATTCACTACATGCACGACAAGTATTGCTACGAGCGCATCCAGATGGCTCTGCACGACAAGCACGTGCACCGCTGGTTCGCTACGGGCATCGCTGGCCTTTCCGTCGTGGCTGACTCCCTGTCCGCCATCAAGTACGCCAAGGTCCACCCCGTCCGTGATGAGAACGGCATCATCGTCGACTTCGAGACCGAGGGCGAGTTCCCCAAGTACGGTAACGACGACGACCGCGTCGACCAGATCGCTCACGACGTTGTGCACCAGTTCATGGAGTACATCCGCATGAACGACACCTACCGCAACTCCGTGCCCACGACCTCGGTTCTGACCATTACCTCCAACGTCGTGTACGGTAAGAAGACCGGCTCCACGCCCGACGGCCGCAAGGCTGGCCAGCCGTTCGCCCCGGGTGCTAACCCCATGCACAAGCGCGATAGCCACGGCGCCATCGCTTCGCTGTCTTCGGTTTCCAAGCTCCCGTTCCGCGATGCTCAGGACGGCATCTCCAACACCTTCTCCATCATCCCGAGTGCGCTCGGCAAGGAGGACCAGGTGTTCTTTGGCGATATCGACCTTGATCAGCTGGGCGAGTAACTATTGTTAGTGCTATACTAACAATAACGATTACTGATTAGTGCGCCGGTTTCGGCCGGCGCCTATCGATCGAAGGAGACACATTATGAAGGTTTCTGAAGTTTCCGAGACTCAGGCCGATAACCTGGTCCACATGCTCGACGCTTACGCCGAGAAGGGTGGCCACCACCTGAACATCAACGTCTTCAACCGTGAGACGCTGCTCGACGCTCAGGCTCACCCCGAGAAGTACCCGCAGCTGACCATTCGCGTTTCCGGCTACGCCGTGAACTTCCACACGCTCACCAAGGAGCAGCAGGACGAGGTCATTTCGCGTACCTTCCACAACAAGTTCTAAAGGGGTTTAACTCCCGCAGGATCGCCGGGCCGCTTTGGGTTACTTTCCAAAACGTCCTCGGACATGCAAAGGGCTCCGCTGCGCGCTTCGCGCGGCGGAGCCCTTTGCGTCCTGCGGAAATGTTTTGGAAAGTAACCCAAAGCGGCCCGGCGGGGGTCCTGTGTAGTCACCCTTTAGGCGGAACTCTCCTAATTATTTGGATGAGTCGTCTACTTACTTGTGCCGTTACCGTCTTCCCGCTGTTGTTGGGGTATGCTTTGTTCGTATGTAAACGTATGACATGTTGATGGGGGAGGGTGCTATGGCTCGCGAGGGCGCTCGTTCTAAGGATTCTGCTAAGCCTGGCATCAAGGAAGTTGCAGCGGTGGCGGGGGTTTCGCCTACTACGGTATCTCGCGTGCTTAATAATCGCGGCTATATTAGCCAAGAGACCCGCGATAAGGTCCATGCCGCGATGGAGCGCATCAACTATACGCCCAACGATATCGCCCGTGCCATGCTCAACGGCCGTCTGAACCTTATCGGCATGATCGTTCCCTTTGTGAGCAGCCCGTTCCATGCTCAGGTTGTGCAGGCGGTCGAGCGCACGTTAGCGGAAAACGGCTTTAAGATGTTGCTGTGCAACAGTGCCAATCGACCCGATCTTGAGCGTTCCTATATTGACATGCTCCGCCGCAATATGGTCGACGGCGTCATCGTCAACTCCCTCAATATCGGTGCCGAGGCATATGCCGAGATGGGCTTGAGCCTGGTTGGCATCGACTGCGATCTTGGCGAGGGCTCTGTCCAGATTGCAAGTGACAGCTATGGCATTGGCGAGCTCGCCACGCGCCGTCTGATTGATGACGGCTGCAGGCGTATCCTGTGCCTGCGCAGCAATAGCCGCATGCGCATGCCCGCCAATAAGCGTACCGATGCCTACCTCGATGTTGTTGAGCAGGCCGGTTTGTCCGCGCTTGTCCGTGAGGTTGAGTTCGTTAAGCCCGACGACGAAAAGGGCGCGGTCGTTGCGAAGATCCTCGATGAGAACCCCGATATTGACGGCATCTTTGCGGGAGACGATACGATGGCGGCCATCTGTCTCAACGTGATGAAGCAGCGCGGCTTGAGCGCTCCAGACGATATTAAGGTCGTGGGCGCGGATGGTGCCCGCCGAACTATGACGTTTATGCCTGACTTAACAACCGTACGTCAAGATATCGATCGCATCGGAGAGCTCGCGGCGCAATCCATCATCGCTCTTATTAACGGCGATAATCCCGAATCGAATATCAAGCTCCCCGTTGAACTCATTGAGGGCAAAACCGCGTAGTTCATCCTGTGCCAAAAGAATTCCTCAAACGCCTCCGATGACCGTTCGCCGGCATATGTCAACCGTTTACCGACGACTGGAACTGCGAAAAGACGTATTGATATGAAAACGTTTGACATATGAAAACGATTGACATATCTTGCCATTGTACCGAGTTAGTATGTCGTGGAAAGGAAGTCTCGGATGCACAAGGTGTATTACCAGCCTGAGGGAATTTGGGTAGGCGACATCATGCCGTACGGCGAGGACGGCACGTTCTATCTCTATCATCAGCGTGACACGCGTAACCCCGAACCTTTCGGAGAGCCGTTTGGCTGGGCACTCGCTACGACCAAGGATTTCGTCAACTACAAGGACTTTGGCGAGAGCCTTGAGCGCGGCGGCGACGAGGAAGTCGACCAGTACATTTATGCCGGCACGGTGTTTAAGGTGGGCGACAAGTACCATGCGCTCTACACTGGTTGCAATCGCGATAAGGTCCGCGCACGTTTGATGAAGCAGGTTCTTCTTCACGCAACGAGCGACGACGCCGTCAAGTGGGAGAAGAACATCGCCGAGACGCTGCTTCCGCCCCAGGAGGGTTACGATGACCGCAACTGGCGCGATCCCTTTGTGCTTTGGGATGAGGAGAACGAAGAGTACATGCTCATCCTCGGCACGCGTGTGGGCGAGGACAAGCGTCTGATGACCGGCCGCCTGGTCAAGTTCACCTCCAAGGATCTGACCAACTGGGAGTTCCAGGGCGACTGGTGGAACCCAGGCCTGTACACCATGTTTGAGATGCCTGATCTCTTTAAGATGGGCGACTGGTGGTACCTCGTCTTTTCCGAGTACAGCGACGGCAACAAGACCCGTTACCGCATGTCCAAGTCCATCAACGGTCCTTGGATTACCCCCGCTGACGACTCCTTCGACGGCCGCGCGTACTACGCCGCTCGCACCGCATTCGATGGCGAGCGTCGCGTTCTCTTTGGTTGGGTTCCTACGCGTGACGAGGGCGACGACCCCAGCTCTTACCTGTGGGGTGGTACCTTCATGCCCCTCGAGATCGTTCAGCGTGCCGACGGAACGCTCGGCACCAAGCTTCCCGACAGCATGCTCGGCGCCTTTGGCGAGGGCAAGGCTGTCGAAGCCTTCGAGCTCTCCTGCGAGTCGGGCAAGGTCGAGCAGGTTTTGTCTGCAGACGCCGGCTCCACCTACTTGCTCGATACCGACATTGAGCTCGGCGGTAACGCTGCCGGCTTCTCGGTCAAGTTCGCCGAGGACGCCGAGACCGGTCTTGCCTATGAGTTCCGCGCCAACCTGCGCGAGGGCAAGCTCGAGTTCACGCCGGCTCCCCAGTACCCGTGGTTCCAGGTCAACAACATGGGCCTCGAGCGTCCGTTGTTCTTTAAGGGCGAGGGCACTCATCATGTGCGCCTGGTCGTTGACGACGATATCGCGACCATCTTTGTCGATGATGTTGCGCTCAACGCTCGCTTCTGCAACAAGCAGGGCCAGGGTGTGGCGCTTACCGTCACCGACGGTGCGCTCAAGTGCGCAAACGCAACGATCGCGTCTCTGTAGCGGCAACGAACCGTTTTATGATTTAGAAAAGGAATGGAGAGGAACATGGACTACAAGGCAGTGTCCCAGCAAGTCGTCGACAACGTCGGCGGACTGGAGAACATCGAGGGCGCCACGCATTGCGTGACCCGTCTGCGTCTGGTGCTCAAGGATACGAGCAAATACAACAAGGCCGAGCTCGAGAACATCGATGGCGTCAAGGGCGTGCTGTACAACAGCGGCCAGCTCATGATCATCTTCGGTACCGGTACCGTCAACAAGGTTTACGATAAGTTTATGGCTCTGACGGGCGTTAAGGAGATCAGCGCTTCCGAGGTCAAGGGCGCCGAGGCGGACAAGAAGGGCAAGTTCTTCTCGGTCCTCAAGGTATTCTCGGACATCTTTATCCCCATCATTCCCGCCTTCGTCGGCGCTGCAATCATCATCGGCCTTAAGTCGCTGATCGTTGCCAACGGCCTCTTCGGCATGGAGGGCAGCCTCGCCGATCACAGCGAGTTCCTCAAGAACCTCGCAAGCTTCTTTGCCATTATCGCCACCACCTTTGACTACCTGCCTGTCCTGGTTATGTATAGCGCGGTCAAGCGTTTTGGCGGCAACCCGATCCTGGGCATCCTCGTCGGTATCGTCATGGTTCACCCGAGTCTTATGAACCGTAACACGTTCGTTATGGACCCGACGGGTGCTGAGTACTGGAACTTCGGTCCGCTCTCCATCCCCATGGTTGCTTTCCAGGGCGGCGTGTTCCCTGCAATCCTGACTGCCTGGTTTATGGCCAAGGTCGAAAAGATTGCCCAGAAGTACATCCCCGAGGTCGTC
This sequence comes from uncultured bacterium, assembly GCA_905215365.1. Lineage (GTDB taxonomy): Bacteria > Actinomycetota > Coriobacteriia > Coriobacteriales > Coriobacteriaceae > Collinsella. Next base: position 16,798 of record CAJMPX010000006.1, read on the forward strand.
TCGTTTGTCTTTGTCCCGACCGTTACCCTGATTCTTGCTAACGTTGCCCTGTTCACCGTGTTCGGCCCGCTCGGCAACCTGATCGGCGACGTCCTCGCTGGCGTAATCGATGTCCTGTACAACAGGATGGGCGTCTTTGGTGCCTTTGTCTTCGCCGCGTTCCTGCAGCCGCTCGTCGTTACCGGTACGCATCAGTTCATCCAGGGTATCGAGGCAAACCTCGTTGCCACGACTGGCTTCAACTACATCCAGGCCATCTGGTCGGTCTCCATCATCGCCCAGGGCGGCGGCGCCATCGGCATGTACCTCATTCACAAGAAGCACTCCAAAGAGCGCAACATCTGCATGTCGTCCTTTATTCCGACGCTGGTCGGTATCTCCGAGCCCGCTATCTTCGCTGCAAACATGCGCTATTCGATCATTCCGTTCATCTGCGCATGCATCGGTGCAGGCTGCGGCGGTGCCTTCGTGAAGTTCTTTGAGGTGCGCGCCATCGGTCAGGGTCTGACCGGTGTGCTTGGCCTGCTCATCGTTACGCCCGAGACTCTCGTGTGGTATGTGGCTGGTAATCTCATCGCCTTTATCGTGCCGATCGTCTTGATCTTTGCCTACAACAAGGCAAAGGGCGTTCCGACCACCGATGAAGAGGGCGCTGGTGCTGGCTTCGATGTCAGCTTCTAGTTGAGCCGTTCAGCGTAATGTGCGGATAAGTCCATTTGAGGAAGGGCGCTCGGCTCGTGCGAGTCGAGCGTCCTTCCCTATAGACGAGAAAGTCAATGGCGATGTTTAATCAAAAAAATAAGGTGACACGCGCGGACTATGAGCAGTGGCGTGCCGGACAGGATGAGACGGCTGGTCGCATCGCGTCCGACCCCGATAGGCTCCTGTTCCATGTGGAGCCTGAGCTTGGCTGGCTCAACGACCCCAACGGTTTGGTTCAGATTGGTGATACGTATCACATCTATCATCAATACGATCCGTTCGATGCTGCGCATGGCGGTCCAGTGCTTTGGAACCATCTGACGACAAAGGATTTTGTGACGTACGAGAATCATGGCTCCGTGCTGTTCCCCGATTCCGATTTGGATTCGAACGGAGCGTATTCTGGTTCTGCCTTTGTACGCGATGGCAAGATTCACTACTTCTATACCGGCAACGTCAAGCATTTTGACCGCGATGATTACGACTACGTGTTGACGGGTCGTGAGCAAAACCAGATTCATATGGTTGCCGAGAATCCCGACGAATTGGGCGAGAAGTGCATAGCTGTTGGACCGGTCGATTACCCCGACGATATCGGTACGCACGTGCGCGACCCCAAGATCCTTGAGCACGACGGTATCTACTACATGGTTCTGGGCGCTCGTACGAAAGACGATCGCGGCTGCGTGCTTGTCTATACCTCGCGCGATCTAGAGGACTGGAACTATGCGACGCGTATTGAGCTGGGCGAGAAGTTTGGCTTTATGTGGGAGTGCCCCGATCTGTTCGAGCTCGATGGTGAGCTTATTCTCGTTTGCTGTCCGCAGGGTGTGCCTGCCGATGGATGGCGTTACCGCAATCCGCATCAGTGCGTGTGGTTCTCCATCGAGGCCGATTGGGAGGCGCCGAGCTTTAAAATCGTCGGGCAGGGCATGCCCCCGATGGTCGATGCCGGTTTTGATTTCTATGCTCCGCAGTCCTTTGAGGATGCTGCAGGCCGGCGTTTGATGATCGGATGGTCGGGTTGCCCCGACGCGACGGCAGAAAACCCGACGGTGGCGCGCGGGTGGCAGTGCGCGTTGACGGTGCCGCGAGAGCTGAGCATGCGCGATGGTAAGCTCTGCCAGCAGCCGGCGCACGAGATTGAGAGGATGCGCGGCGACTGCGTTCGCGCGACAGGCGGTGAAACCGTTGAGGAGCCGGGCCGCCTGTTTGATGTTGTGGTTTCCTGTGAGGGCGCCAAGATGGTCGAGCTCGAAATCCGCAAGGGTGTCTTTGTGCGCTATGCAGACGGGATGCTTACCCTCGACATGGGTGACGAAGGCTATGGGCGCGACCAGAGGTCGATCGAGCTCAGCGAGCTTCGCGACCTGCGCGTGCTTTCGGACACTACGATGGTCGAGATTTTTGCAAATGGCGGCGAGGCGGCACTTACGAGCCGTACCTATTCGCCGGCGGTTCCGGCGATGGGGTTGCATGCCGAGAGTGCGGCGTCGATGGATTTCTACCGCCTCGCGCATTAACCATGCGTGAGGCACGATTGGACTTGCTGGGCGGAATGTGTTGCAGTTGCCGCAGCGAACTACCGTTTATCGCGTATAGCTACCGTTTGCGGGATAAGTAACACTCATTTATAAACCGTGTAAAATCTCAGCCAAGCACGGAGTTTTCCAGGGAGACGCTGTCCTTTGTTATGTGCAAGGGACGGCGTCTCTTTGGCGCTTGGACGCCGTTGTGCAACAGTGCGGCGGCGCGTGCCATGTATTGAAAAACCAATGTCGAGATGGGTCGTGATAAGAATGGGCAAGTACGTAATCGTGGTTGAATCTGGTTCGGATGTGACGCCAGAGCTCTGCGAACGCTACGGCATCGTGCGCGTGCCCATGCATGTCACGATTGGTGACGAGACCGTCGAGGACGGCTCGATCGATCCGCTCGAGATTTATTCGCGCTGCAACGAGTTTGGCGTGATGCCCAAGACCAGTGGCTGCGCACCGGCAGATTTCTCCCGTGTGTACGACCGCATTCACGCCGAGCAGCCCGACGCGACTATTCTGCATCTCGCGTATTCCGAGGCCACGACCTGCTCGCATCAGTCCTCAAAGATTGCGGCCCAGGGGCGCGACTACGTGTTCTCCATGGACACGCGCTTTGTCTCGGTGGGCCAGTCGCTCGTTGTCGTCGAGACCGCCAAATACATCGAGGCTCACCCCGATGCCACCGTCGACGAGATCTTTGCATTTACGAACTCCGTCATGGACCGCGTGCTGTTGGGCTTTGTTCCTACGGACCTTGCCTTCCTTAAGGCGGGCGGTCGCTTGTCCAACGTCGCGTTCCTAGGCGCCCATCTGCTCAAGATTAAGCCCTGCATTGAGGTGACGGGCGGCAAGTTCGTGGCGACTAAGAAGTTCCGCGGCTCTATGCTCAAGTGCGCCCGCGCCTTTATTGACCACATGGTTGCCAAGGGCGAGATCGACTACTCGCACATTGGCCTGGCGTATTCGGTGGGCCTTTCCCAGGAGCTGCGCGACGACATGGAGGTCTATGCGCATGACCTGGGCTTTAAGGATATTACCTGGACTCAGGTTGGCGGTGTCATCTCGAGCCATTGCGGCCCGACCGCCTTCGGTGCGGTGCTCACGCTTAAGGCGTAAGGCCTGGCGTCTATCGATTTCTATTGCCTCGGCGACGGGCGGGTTGTGACAACCTTCCCGCCGCTTTTGCGTGAAGTAAAATAGGACGACCTAATTGACCCCTAAACCGTTTTGCCATCATGCGTATGGGCTAGAATGGCTCTGACATTTATGTAACTAAAACCAATGAGAGGCAAGGTAGCGGGAATGGCTGAGATGACGCTCGAGGGTGTGGACGCTCGTCCCGAGGACTCTGCGTTTGCCCTGGGCCGCGTGCATTCGATTGAGACGATGGGTACGGTCGACGGTCCCGGCATCCGCTTTGTGGTGTTTGTTCAGGGCTGTCCCATGCGCTGCGCGTATTGCCACAATCCCGATACCTGGTCTGTTAACGGTGGCACGATGGTGACCGTCGAGCATCTCATGGACGAGTTCCAGAGCAACCATGAGTTCTACCGTAGCGGCGGCATTACCGTTTCGGGCGGCGAACCGCTCCTGCAGCCCGAGTTTTTGGCCGACCTGTTCCGTGTGATGCACAACAACCCCGATGGCCGCGTACACACCTGCCTAGACAGCTGTGGCTATGCATTTGATCCCAAGCATCCGGAGAAGTTCGATGCTGTTCTCAACGAGACCGATATGGTGCTGCTCGACATCAAGCATGCCGATCCGGTTGAGCATAAAAAGCTGACCGGTTGCGATCCTGCGCGCATCCTGGCGTTTGGCGATGAGCTTGCCCGTCGCAAGATTAAGGTTGTTATTCGCCATGTGGTGGTGCCGGGTATCACCGACACGGCGGAGGAATGCGAGAAGCTCGGTCGCCTGATCGCTCCATGGCACAACGTGGTGGGCCTGGAAATGCTGCCGTATCACACGATGGGTGTCGTCAAGTACGAGCAACTGGGTATTCCCTATAAGCTCGAGGGCGTGCCCCAGATGGATACCGCGCGCATGCCCGAGCTGCGCAACGCCGTCATGGCCGGCATGAAAAAGCGCCGTGCGGAACTCAAAAACGCCATCGGCTAGCAGCACTCATTGGGGACAGACTTAAATGAGTGCCCCGGGCACATAGTTGATCGCTAAAGAGCCCCGTCAAGTTGCGGTGGAATAGTTCTTGTGTATCGGCCTATGCCGTCCAAACAGGAACTATTTCACCGCAACTGCGTTTTGGGCAGAGATGCGCAACAGAATCGTGCCATTTGGATAAATACGCCTGTGGTTTCTTTAAAGACGCCTTAAACGGTGTCAAACAATTTGGGAAAGAAATGGCTGCTCAGTATTATGCTGCTCGTATATGAACGGGCACAATCAGGAGACCACGTGCGAAAGGGCAAATCGCGGGACGAGTATGTGCCGCAGCATGGCAGCAGATATGAGACGAAGGGCATGTCTTCGCGCGGCCTTGCCGACGCTCGCTTTCGCGGGGCGAAGATTGCCGCCATAGGAATGCTAGCGTTAGCGGTTTTTATCCTCGGAATTGCCGTTAAAACCCACGCCTTGGAGCGAACGGTGCGCTCAGATGCGTCAACGGTACAGCTGCAAAACGAGAAGGTTTCAAAGTCCAAAGCGTCGGCAGATCAAGCTCTGTCGACGGCAGATCTCAAGACGAGACTTTCGAAGGCGGACTTCAACGATATCCCTTCGGGTGATACCGTTCAAACCTTCTCGTTGGTGGATAACAAGACTCCTACCTTGGAGGATCAGAGCCTTACCTCGCTCCAGGATGCCCTGAGTCGGGCGCAGGAGCTGGGCGACGTAGGCGTAGTGTTCTACGACCTATCGAGCGGTAGGGGCGTGACGTATAACGCCGATGTCGCGGTGTATGGAGCGAGCAGTTACAAGGCGCTGTATGCGCTCTATATTTGCGAGACGTTGGTCGAATCGGGGCAGGTGTCGCTCGATTGGGCTTTAGCCACGTATGGTGGTTACAGCATGGGCTGGCAGACGGTACGCGACCTTATCGAGAATGCCGTCGTCAACTCGGACAACGATTCGTTTATCGCGTTACGCGCGGCGTTTGACCATGATGGCTATGAGGATTGGATTGCCAACCTGGGTGTTGATAACGAAACGGCACTGGATCCGATGAGTGATTTTCCGACCTACTGCCCGCGCACCTCGGCCAAGTTGTGGTGCGAGATGAGTGAGTATTTGAGCTGTGACACCGAGACGTCGCAATGGCTGTCGGGCCTTCTGACCTCTACGACCCGATCGTTTATTCGCGATGGCATTGCGGACGATCAGGTCTTGGTGCGCAACAAGGCGGGTTGGATCAGCGAGGACGGTTGCTATTCGACATGCGATGCCGGACTGATCGACGTCGACGGCCATAGCTATGTTATGAGCGTCATGACGTCGATGCCGTGGAGCGATCGCTCGAGCGAGGTTACGGCTGCGATTGCAAAGGCGCTCTATGATGTGCGGTCCTCGTTGGCCTAGCGACTTCGTAAAAAGTGAAAGAACCAAAATGCTGGTACCATACCGTGGATAAGCAATTTGCACGAATTTGGGGGGATGGCATGGCAACCATCGCGATCATAGGCGCACTCGAAAAAGAGGTTACGCAGATTAAAGAAGAACTGAACGGCGCTCATGTGTCGCAAGAGGCGGGCTTGACCGTTGTAAGCGGCGAGCTTGACGGTCTGACAGTAGTCGCCACGACCGCTGGCATGGGCACCGTGAATGCCGCCGCCGCAACGCAGCATCTCATCAGCAAATACGCCCCGCGGGCAGTTGTGTTTTCGGGTATCGCGGGCGGCCTAAACCCTAAGCTCCATATTAACGACGTGATTATTGGCAAGTGCCTGCGCTATCTGGATACTGACACGGCACTCATTGCCGAGTCGGCGCCGGGGCTCGAGGAGTTTGTCTCGACGCCGGCGTTGGTTGATGTTGCTGCCGCCGTGCTTGCCGAGCATGGATTTGTGGATGCCTCGACGGAGGAGACTTCTGCGGAGAAGGACCCCAAGCAGTTCCTGTGTGGCACTATCGCCACGGGTGACCGCTTTGTTACGGGTGACGCCATGCGTAACGCTGCGATTGAGGCCACGCATGCCGATTGCGTCGAGATGGAGGGCGCGGCAATTGCGCACATCGCGGCCAAGAATGGTGTCGATTGCCTGGTGCTGCGCGCTATCAGCGATAATTGTGACGAGGCATATGACGCGTTTTGTGAGCGCGAGTTCGATCTGGATGAGTACGCTCGCACCGCGAGCGGCATCACGCTTGACATCGTTCGTCGTATTGCCGCCGCGCAATAGCGCGCCCGTTTTGTAAAAACCTACGACCAAGGAGTGTCCATGGCCGATTCCATTAACTATCAGCTTGCCAAGTTCGTCGCCAGCTATGGCAAGGTTTCGCAGATTCCCGAGTCCACCTGCCCCGAGGTGAGCTTTGTCGGCCGCTCCAACGTGGGCAAGTCGTCGATTATGAACAAGCTTTTTGGCCGCAAGAACCTGGTCAAGGTTTCGAGTGCGCCGGGCAAAACGAGCAACATCAACTTCTTTGAGGCCGATGACGTGCATTTTGTCGACCTGCCGGGTTACGGTTTCGCCCGTCGCTCCAAAGCTGAGCGCGATCGCTGGGCCGAGCTTATCGGCGACTTCTTTGACTCCGAGCGCAGCTTTAACCTGGTTGTATCACTGGTTGACATTCGTCACGACCCCAGCAAGCTCGATCATGACATGATCGACTACCTGCAAGGCAACGAGTTCAACTTTATCGTCTGCCTCACCAAAGCCGACAAGCTCAGCCGCACCCAGCAGGCCCGCCAGTCAGCAGCCATCAAAAAGCAGCTCAACGTCCCGGCCGAGAACGTAATCATCACAAGCTCCCAAACCGGCACCGGCATCGACGAACTCAAACGCCGCATCGCCGAGGCCTGCCTCTAGTAAGGGCTCCAGCCTAGCAAGAGCCCCTACCAATAAAAGGCCATAATTTCAGCCCGGCGCCCCTTCAAAGCGTGGGTCCCTGTAGACATCCTCAGCAAGGTAGGCGCAGGGACGGTCGGGATGTTCCCTCAAAATCATTCCGCAGCGCGAAGGCCCCTTGTCCGTCGCTCCGTAGGAGCAGGACAAGGGGCCTTCATGCGCGAGGACGATTTTGAGGGAACATCCCGACCGTCCCGGACAGGTATATGAGGAGGATGTCTACAGGTACTCGATTTGAGCGCCTTCCGTGTCGCACGTCAGAATATGCGTGTCACACTTGGGGAACTGCTCACGCAGCTTGACCTGCAGGAACTTTGCCACGATGGTGTCATCAGTTACGGCCATGAGGGTCGAGCCGGAGCCACTGATCCAGATGGTCTTGGCGCCGCCGTTAAGGCAGGTGTCGCGCACAGCGTTGTAGTCGGGAATCAGGCGGCGACGATAGGGCTCCTGGATGCGGTCGTCATTAGCGGCGGCAATCAGGTCCAGGTCACCAGTCTCCAAACCGCGCGTCATGCCGGCGATGCGGCCCATCTGCCACACGGCGGTGGAGAGCGGGATCTCCTGCGGCACGACCTTGCGCGCCTCACTCGTGTGTACTTCGTAGGGCGGAATCACGGTAATAAAACGCAAGCGATCGCTCACCTCGTAGCGAAGGCACTGGGGGAGCGAGTCGGTCGGCGTAAAGGAGCAGACGGCGCCGCCTAGGATAGCGGGGGCGACGTTATCGGGGTGGCCCTCGACCTCGGTGGCAATGCGGACGAGCTCGGCGCGGTCGACGGTGTGGCCCGTTAAAGCGGCGGCGGCCATGATACCAGCGACAACGCAGGTGGAGCTGGAACCCAGGCCACGAGCGACGGGAACGTCAGTCTGAATGTCGATGGCGACGGGGAAGGCCGGCTCGCCCCATGCGGCCAGCGCATCCACAAAGCTCACGTAGACTAGGTTGCTCTCGTTTTGGAACTCCTCGGGGCAGCCCGTGATGGTGAGCTTGTCGGCGCGCTCGAAGGTGAAGTGCGAGTAGAGGCTGACGGCCATGCCGAGGGTATCGTAGCCAATGCCCAAGTTGGCGCTTGTTGCTGGGACGGTGATCTTGATCATGGGAATCTCCTGGGCGGTCTGCCTGTTTAGTTCGCTGCTCGGGCAGTCCTGGCTCGCTCGGAAAGCACATTAAGTGCTTTCCGGCTCGTGCGGAACTCGCGACGAACTAAACAGGCAGACCCGCATGTCAGTTCGCCATCATCCCGAGGGTTATCTGATGAAAGAAGGTGCGCCGGCTTTCGCCGGCGCTTAATAAGGGGTTTTAGTTGGAAGTCATCTTTTTTGCTGCAGACTCTACGTAGTTGGCCATATCGGCTACGTCGCAGACGTCTTCGAAACGGACGGGTTTGGACTCGAGCTCGGCGAGCTGGGTCGGGGCGACCGTGTTGGTGGCCTGCTCGAGTACACGCATAGCCTCAAAATCATCCTCGGGAACGTTGAGGCCCAGAGCGTCGCAGCAGGCGCGCGGGAACTTGTAGGGGCTGGCGGTCGAAAGCAGCACGCGGGCCTTGGCGCCCTCGGCGGGGGCGACCTGCTCAAAGACGTGATAGCCGCAAGCGGTGTGCGGGTCGATTATGTAGCCGTTCGCACCCCAGCAGCTCTTGATGGCAGCGCGGACCTCGTCCTCGGTGGCCCAGCCGCAGCCAAACACGCTCTGGATCTTGGCCAGCAGCTCGGCGGTCACCTCGTAGCGGCCGGTCTGTGCCAGCTGCTCCATAAGGCCGGCAACAAGCTCGCAGTCGCCATTGGACAGGAAGTACAGCATGCGCTCCAGGTTAGAGCTGATGAGGATGTCCATCGACGGCGAGATGGTCGTGAAGAACGGACGGTTGCGATCGTAGACGCCGGTGGTCAGGAAGTCGGCAAGCACGTTGTTCTTGTCGCTCGCCACGACGAGCTTGGCGACGGGCAGACCCATGCGCTTGGCGTAGTAGCCGGCCAAGATATCGCCAAAGTTGCCGGTGGGCACGCAGAACTCTACGGCGTCGCCAGCCTCGATAGCGCCGGCGCGTAGCAGTTGCGCATAGGCGGCAAAGTAGTAGACGACCTGCGGCACCAAGCGGCCGACGTTGATGGAGTTGGCGCTCGAAAGCACGGTGCCGGCGGCCTTCAGGCGCTCGGCCAGTTCCTTATCGGCAAAGATACGCTTGACGGCGCTCTGGGCGTCGTCAAAGTTGCCGCGGATACCGCAGACGGCGACGTTTTCGCCCTCCTGTGTGGACATCTGCAGGTTCTGGACGCGGCTGACCTTGCCCTCGGGATAAAAGACGGTAATGCCCGTGCCCGGGGCGTCGGCAAAGCCGGCGAGTGCGGCCTTGCCGGTGTCGCCCGACGTGGCGGTGACGATCATGATGCGCTCGGCGCCGCCGTCCTTGGCGGAGGTGCGGGCCATGAGGCGGGGGAGCATCTGCAGGGCGACGTCCTTAAAGGCGCTCGTGGGGCCGCCAAAGAGCTCCATCACATAGGTTTGAGGGACGTCGGTGCCCGGCGCTGTATCGAGTTTGACGAGCGGTGTGACCTCTTCACTTGCGAACGTGCCACGATATGCCTCGTCGACACACGCCGAAATTTCTTCGTCCGTGTAATCGTTCAGTAACATTCCCAACACATTTTGAGCGATTTCAAAGTACGATTTATCTGCAAGCGAGCTGATATCGACCTGCTGGGTGCCAAGCTCGTCCGAGACAAACAAACCCCCGTCGGGAGCTATGCCGGTGCGGATTGCCACCTTACTTGAGCATGATAAAGTGCGTCCTCGTGTACTATGATAAGTTCCCATATAACAGTGCTCCTCGGATACCTTGGTCCCAATCGGTGAACCCATGGTATCAGAGCGCGCAAAATAGGTTCGCAGAGGCTTTTTAGAAAGGTAACCTCCAGCCCATGATTAAGATTGCCAAGTTTGGCGGCTCGTCGGTCGCCGACGCCGAACACTTTAAGAAAATCAAGGCCATCGTCGATGCCGACCCGGCTCGCCGTTTTGTGGTGGTTTCCGCCTGCGGTCGCCGCTTTAAGGGCGACACCAAGGTGACCGACCTGCTCTACCTGGTTAACGCGCACGTTAAGTACCACGTGTCGTGCGAGGAACTGCTCGAGGACATTGGCCAGCGCTATTTTGATATCGCTGACGAGCTGGAGCTCACCTATCCCATCCGTGAGGAGTTTGCGGCCTTTGCCGAGCGTGCTCGCTCCGGTGGCTACTCTACTGAGGAGCTCGTAAGCCGCGGCGAGTACTTTACCGCTCGCCTGATGGCTGAGTACCTGGGCCTACCGTTCCTGGACGCCGCGACGGTCGTGGCGTTCCATCACGACGGTACGCTCAGCATGAATCGCACCTCCGAGCTGGTGCAAGAGTACGGTCAGCAGGGCGGCTTCGTTATGCCCGGTTTCTATGGCGCGACGCGTGAGGGCCAGATCAAGCTGCTCGATCGTGGCGGCGGCGATATCTCGGGCTCGATCCTGGCCAAGTGCCTGGGCGCCGACCTGTACGAGAACTGGACCGACGTTTCGGGCTTCTATTCTGCCGATCCGCGTATTGTGCCCGAGGCTCAGCCCATTGCGCGCGTTACCTACGAGGAGCTGCGCGAGCTTTCGTACATGGGCGCAAGCGTCCTGCACGAGGAAGCTGTGTTCCCCGTGCGCGAGGCTGGTATTCCGCTGGTCATCAAGAACACCAATGCGCCGCAGGACCCCGGCACCATCATTAGCGAGACGGCTGATGAGGGCGAGGCGGAGCCCATCATTACCGGCGTGACCGGCAAGCGCGGCTTTGTCGCCATCAACGTTGCCCGCGACCGCACCAAGCCGCGTGTCGGCTTTATGCGCCGCGCGCTTTCGGTCTTCGAGCGCTATGACGTTTCCGTCGAGCACATGCCCACCGGTGTCGACCGCTTTGGCGCCGTGGTGCAGGAGCAGGACGTGCACGACTCGCTGTACTCGCTCGTGGGCGACATTCAGCAGGAGGTCGAGCCGCTCGAGATCGAGGTCGTTGAGGGCTTGGCGCTCATCGCGACCGTCGGCCGTAACCTGCGCGGCCGCGCAGGTATCTCGGGCCACCTGTTTGGCATGCTTGGCCAGGCCGGCGTGAGCGTGCGTATGATTTCGCAGAGCTGTGACGAGATCAACATCATTATCGGTGTCGAGGAGAAGGACTTCGACCTGGCGATTCGGACCATTTACCGCGCCTTCTCCGATGAGAACGGCATTGTGAAGGTCTCCGACCTGGAGGCTCCCGCGCCGGTCGATCCCGTCCCGGCCGCGCTCAAAAAGTAGTGACTGCTCGGTAGGTTTTTGGGTCATGTCTCAAAAATCTACCGTGGGGCGTTTCGTTTCGGTTTCGTTTCGACGGGGCGGGTTTCATATCCGTCCCGTTTTTGTATAAACTGGGCAAGACTATTCAGCCTGCTCGGCGTGCGGGCAAAAGCCACAACCTTAAAAGGGGGAAGCATGAAACAGTACACGGTTGCTATTTTGGGCGCGACGGGAGCTGTTGGCACCCAGATGCTCGAGTGCCTCAACGAGCAGGAGTTTCCGGTTGGCAAGCTCAAGCTGCTGGCGAGCGCGCGCTCTGCGGGCAAGACCGTCGAGTTCCGCGGCGAGCAGGTTGTGATTGAGGAGGCTTGCCCCGAGGCTTTTGAGGGCTGCGACATCGTACTCGGCGCTGCCGGCGACGATATCGCCAAGGAACTGCTGCCCGAGGCCGTCAAGCGCGGCGCCGTCGTGGTCGACAACAGCCATGCCTTCCGTCTGGATCCCGAGGTGCCGCTGGTCGTGCCCGAGATTAACGCCGATGACATTAAGTGGCACCACGGCTTGATCGCCAACCCCAACTGCGCGACTATCATCGGCCTGGTTCCCACGTGGCCGCTACATCAGCTCGCCGGCGTGAAGCGCATGATCGTGTCCACGTATCAGGCAGCTTCGGGTGCTGGCACTCCCGGTATGGCCGAGCTCGAGGCTCAGCTGGCCGCTCTGGGCCGTGGTGAGGAGATTCCCGAGCCGCGCGCCTTTGCCGCCCAGCTGGCGAGCAACCTGATTCCGCAGATTGGCGGCGTCAAGGAGGAGGGCTTTACCTCCGAGGAGATGAAGCTGCAAAACGAGGGCCGCAAGATCATGCACCTGCCCGAGCTGCGCGTGAACTGCACCTGCGTGCGCGTGCCCGTGCTGCGCTCGCACTCCGAGAGCATTACGCTCGAGTTCGAGCGCGACATTACGGTTGAGGAGGCCCGTGCTGCGCTGGCCGCCGCTCCGGGCGTCAAGCTGGTTGACGACATGAGTGCCGAGGATGCGCACGACCGCTTCCCCATGCCGATGGACACCTCCGACCAGGACCTGATTTGGGTCGGTCGCGTGCGCCGTGATATCTCGAACCCCGAGGCCGCACGTGGCATTACCTTCTGGTGCTGCGGCGACCAAATCCGTAAGGGCGCGGCAACCAACGCTGTCCAGATCGCTAAGCTGCTCTGCGAGTAGGTTGACCTGTCCGGCGGGGGCCGGGTTTAGTTTTCAGAACGTCCTCGACCATGTGTGGCGCCTTGTCCTGCTCCTTCGGAGCCGCGGACAAGGCGCCACACTGGTCTGCGGAGTGTTCTGAAAACTAAGCCCGGCCCCCGCTTGCGGTGACGTTGCTGCGAGCGGCTTGCGATGGGGCCGTTGTTGGTTGGGGCCGCTGGGCTGATATGGGAGCACGTGGTTGTTGCGGGGCCTAGTCCCGGCGGCGGCCTCGGCGCTTCGCGCCTGCCGCCTGGGTCTACTGCGGGGCCGTGGCGGCAGCGGCGGCGCTTCGCGCCTGCTGCTTGGGGTGACTTTGGGCTTGGTGCGAATTGAGGTCTAATACTTTCCCGAGAAGTGAAGGACCTTATTTGGACCCCCGAAGCATTGGCATATTTTGACCGCTATTTCCTGCGGTTTTGCAGCGCGAATCCTGCGGTTTTGCGGTCTAAAGGTGTGGATGCTCCGGGACTTCGTTTTTACTCGTTCACTTCTCGGGAAAAGTATTAGAGCTCAGCTGGCGGGGGTACCGCCCTGGCGTCGAAGCCCCGCGTCTTCTTCGCTTGATTGGGAAAAACAGCCTCGCTGAAGTAATTGCGAGCCCGCCCGGACGTATCTGCGGGGGTTGTCTGCACAATTCGCGGTATTATGTTGCGGAGTTTTGAAAGGAGCCGCTGGTGGTCACGACGACGTTTGCTTCGCCTTTGGGCGAAATCCTGCTTGCCGCTGATGGCCGCGGTCTGACGGGGCTTTGGTTTGAGGGGCAGGAGCACTTTGGCTCCACGCTTCTCCGTGAAGACTCCGAACATGTTGAAGGCGTCGATGCGGTTTCCGGTACTGGTGGCATGTCGTCGGTGAGTCCGGCAAATGGTGCGGCCTCTTCGGTGCTTGAGCGTTCCTGGGCTTGGCTGAATGCTTATTTTGCAGGGCAGGAACCTCGGTTTACGCCGCCGTTGCATATGATCGGCACGGCGTTTCAGCGTGAGGTTTGGTTTGAGCTGCTTTCGATCCCGCGTGGCGAGGTCGCTACGTATGGCGAGATCGCCCAGCGTGTTGCGGCTCGACATCGTGTGCCGGGAAATGAAGCGCCCGTTGTATCTCCTCGCGCGGTGGGGGCTGCGGTCGCTCGCAACCCTATTTCGATTATCGTGCCGTGCCATCGCGTGGTCGCGGCCGACGGATCGCTCAACGGATACGCCGGTGGACTGGATCGCAAGGAGTGGCTGCTGCGCCTCGAGGGTGCCTATCTATAAGCTGCAGGCGGCCGCAACGCCCATGCGGCAAGCGCGCTCGCTGTACGGGCGTTGTTTGCAGGGCGAGATGTGAAGCCGCCCGTTCCTTAAGTCCGACTAAGCTATAACCTTGCTTTTTTAAATATGCTCATCGACCTGCTAAGGCAGCACTAAGGCGAGTGCGGGTGCGCTATTATCGGCGCTCACGGAGCGCTTGGTGTTCTTGGCACGCATGGACGAGGGCTCGGCGGGCTTTACCATGGCGTCGATCGATCTTTCGGAGGCGGTGAACAAGACGGCGGCGCCGTTTAAGTCGGTGGCGGTCTCAGGCGGTAAACGCCTGTCGACGTCGATTGCGACCGGCGTGCGGACCCATGCCGATGCCGCGGCGGTGGCGCAGGTGGTTGAGTTGCTACTGGACAACGCCACGCGCTATGCGAGCGAGGGCAGCGTGATTGAGCTGAGCCTGTGCGCCGTTTCGCACGGCAAAGGCAAGGGCGCCGCCGAGCTTGTCGTATCGAACGCCGTGGACGAGCTGCCCGAGGGCGACCTGGACCGATTGTTCGATCGCTTCTATCGTGCGGATGCGTCGCGCAGCTCCAAGACGGGTGGCTCGGGCGTGGGCCTGTCCGTGGTGCGTGCCATCGCCGAGGCCCATGGAGGCGCCGCCACCGTATCCGGTCACGGCAACCAGATCACCTTCACCGTTTGCCTTTAAAACCTGCCAAAAAGGAACAGGTTTATTTTGGCAGGTTTTATCTGGGGAAACGTCCGCAGGAGAGGGCATGGGCGGTGTGAACATATGCATCTCTACCTGCTAAAATATAGGCATCGTTATTCGGCTCCTGAGTGGAAAGGAGACGGTCATGCAGTACGAGATCGGCGGAGGGGCTTTCCCGGTTGTTACGTGCAACCTTAGCGATGGCGAATCCATGATCACCGAAAGCGGCGCCATGGCTTGGATGACCCCCAACATGGAAATGTCTACCTCGGGCGGTGGCATCGGCAAGATGTTCTCCAAGGCTTTTTCGGGTGAGGCATTGTTCCAAAACATTTGGACCGCGCGTGGCGATGGCATGATCGCGTTTGGCTCCTGCTTCCCCGGCCGCATCGTGCCAATCGAGATCGGTCCGGGCAAGAGCTGGATTTTGCAGAAGCGTTCGTTCCTTGCCGCGGAAAGTGGCGTCGAGTTGAGCATTCACTTTAACAAGAAGGCAAAGGCCGGCGTCTTTGGCGGCGAGGGCTTTATCATGCAGAAGCTCACGGGCTCGGGTGTTGCTTTTGCCGAGATCGACGGCGACCTGGTTGAGTACGAGCTCGCTGCTGGCCAGCAGATGATTGTGGATACCGGCAACGTGGCCGGCTTTGAGGAGACCGTGAGCATCGACGCTCAAATGGTCAAGGGCGTCAAAAACATCATGTTTGGTGGCGAGGGCGTGTTCAACACCGTGCTCACCGGTCCCGGTCGCATCTGGTTGCAGACGATGCCCATTTCCAATCTTGCGGCAGCAGTGGCCTCGATGACCAACAACAATAACTAGTCCGCATAGGATAGCGCGCGGCGGGCTTACCCTGTCGCGCGCTTTTTTGCTGGCAAACGCCTCGCTTATAGAGTGTGGCTGCGCTGCTACAGCGAGCGTCGTCATCTCGTCACCCTGATAGCTTGCGGCAAGCGTGGCAATGAGGAGTGAGAATTTGAGTGCTCAGTCCCAAGTCATAATGGCGGCCATGCCAACAAGCAAAAACGAGTTGCCGGTGTCACGGAAAGGCGGGCGTCGGTCGATTCCACGTGAGACGGCTGTGCCGATCTGCACGGCCGCCCCTGCGCGTCCCGCGCTGCCCCCAAAGAGGTACGTTTCCCCTTATAAAACCTGCCAAAATAAACCTGTCCCTTTTTGGTCGGTGCGAAATGGGTAATACTAAAGAGTTATCCGACCAGATGGGAATTAATCGATGGCCTATATCGAATTCAAAGACGTCATCAAGGCATACGGCGAGGGCGATGCCCGCATCCACGCGCTCGACGGCGCGAGCTTTACGGTCGAGCGCGGCGAGCTCGCCATCATTTTGGGTGCTTCGGGTGCCGGCAAGACCACGGCTCTCAACATTCTGGGCGGCATGGACACGGCAACTTCTGGCACCGTGACGGTGGACGGGCGTGACGTGAGCTCTGCCAACGAGGCTCAGCTTGTGGAATACCGTCGCGCCGATGTTGGCTTTGTCTTTCAGTTCTACAATCTGGTCCCTAACCTGACGGCGCTTGAGAACGTCGAACTCGCGGCGCAGATCTGCCCCGATTCGCTCGATGCCGAGCAAACGCTTCGCCAGGTTGGCCTGGGCGACCGCCTCGCTAACTTTCCGGCGCAGCTTTCGGGCGGCGAGCAGCAGCGCGTATCCATCGCCCGCGCGCTGGCTAAGAACCCCAAGCTGCTTTTGTGCGACGAGCCTACGGGTGCACTCGACTACAAAACCGGCAAGCAGATCTTGCAGCTGCTACAGGACACTTGCCGCAAGCAAGGCATTACGGTCATCATCATCACCCACAACTCTGCGCTGGCGCCCATGGCCGATCGCCTGATCCGCTTTAAGAGCGGCCGCGTGGAGAGCGAGACGATCCAGCAAAATCCTGTGCCTATCGAGACGATCGAGTGGTAGCGCCCATGAATCAGGACCGCCAAAACAGTCAACGCCGCGACGCGCAGAACACGGAGCGCGAGCAGGATTTTACGACCTACCGTACCGCCCAAAGCTCAAACGATATGGTGCCGACGGTTTTTCGCCGTGGCATCTACCGCACGATTCGCGGCAGCCTCAAACGCTTCTTGTCTATCGTTGTGATCACCGCGCTTGGCGTGAGCGTGATGTGCGGCCTTAAGGCGGGCTGCGAGGACCTGTGTGATTCGGTCGACGCCTATTTTGACCAGCAGAATGTCTATGACATCAACGTGCAGTCGACCTATGGTCTGACCGGTGACGATATTGCCGCGATCCAAGAGGTCGATGGCGTCGAGACGGCCGAGGGCATCTATACCGAGACCGCCTATACCGCCGTGGGTACGACGCGCGAGCGTGTCGTCGTACAGAGCCTCTCCAAAGAGAATATTGACCAACCGGTGCTAGTGCGCGGCGAGCTGCCCGAGACTTCGGGCGAAGTGGCAGTGACCTCACGTTTTTTGAAGGCTTCGGGCAAGAAAATCGGCGATACGGTGAGCTTTGCCGCCAACGATGCGAGCTCGTCGAACCAAAGCGCCAAGGACCAGTTTGCCGATGGGGACTACACCATCACGGCCGAGGTTCTCGATCCTACCGACGTGAGCTCCGACTCGACAGTCAACGCCTTTCGCGCTGCTTCGACTGCGGACTACAAGTTCTACGTGAGCGAGGATGCCGCGACATCTTCTTCCTACTCCGCTGTCCACGTGGTCGTCGAGGGAGCCAAGAGCCTCAACTCCTATTCGGATGCCTACTCGGCAAAGATCAATGAGGTCAAGGGCAATATCGAGAAGATCCGCGAGGAGCGTGAGAAGGCGCGCGCCCAGGAGCTGACGGTCGACACACCGGCGAGCTTGGACGCAGCTGAGCGTCAGGCGAATATGGTCTTTGGGATCGAGCAGGACAACATCAATCGCATGGCCGAGGGCAGCGACGAGCGTGCGCAGGCGCAAGCCGACCTGGACCAGCGCCGTGCCGCCGCCGACCAGCAGTTTGCCGATGCCCGCGCCGAGCTCTCTGACCTGGGCGAATGCACCTGGTACATCCAGGACCGCGGCAATATCGCAAGCTACTCGAGCGTCGAGAGCGATAGTTCTTCGATCGAGGCCATCGCCACGGTGTTCCCGTTCATCTTCTTTATCGTCGCCGTGCTTATCAGTCTCACCACCGCCACCCGCATGGTCGAGGAGGAGCGCACGCTTATTGGCCTGTACAAGGCGCTCGGCTATTCACGCGGGCGCATCCTGTCCAAATATGTGGACTACTCGCTGTGGGCGTGTCTGATCGGTGGCGTGCTCGGCAATATCATCGGATTTGTGGGTCTGCCGCTGTTCTTGTTTACGGTGTTCGACGACATGTACTCGCTGCCCCAGATGCTGCTTTCGTACGACATCGTGTCCTCGATCGTTTCGGTGGCGCTGTTTGCCGTGGGCGTGGTGGGAGCCACGATTATCGCCTGCCGCCACGAGATGGCCGAGACCCCTGCCTCGCTCATGCGCCCCAAGGCTCCGCGCGCCGGCTCGCGCATTCTGCTCGAGCGCATTGGCTTTATCTGGCACCGCATGGGCTTTTTGAACAAGGTCGCTGCACGCAACCTGTTCCGCTACAAAAAGCGCGCCTTTATGACCATCTTCGGTATCGCTGGCTGCACGGCGCTCGTGATCTGCGGTATGGGCATCCGCGATACGTCGGTGGCGCTTTCGCCCAAGCAGTACGGGCATATCACGCGCTACGACCTGCTGGCGGTCGCCAATCCCGACGATTTTTCGCAGACGTGCGCGGCGCTCGACGAGCGAAGCGCAGCCAAGGATTCCGACGTGACCGTGACTTCGACGCTGCCGATTATGACCGACAACGTCACCTTTACATTTGGCGGCAAGAGCGAGACCGTGCAACTGATCGTGGTGCCCGATGACCGCGCGAACGACCTGGACGACTACGTGTGTCTCGAGGACGAGTCCAAAGAACTGCTCGCCCTGCGTGGCGGAGATGTGTATTTGAGCAAGAGCTCTCAGCTGGTGCTGGGGATCAAGCCGGGCGATACGGCACACGTCCAGGATTCGTCGCTCAATGTTGCCAAGGTCAAGGTCAGCGACATTTCGCTCAACTATCTGGGCAACACGCTTTACATGACGCAGAGCACCTATGAGCGCGCATTCGGTCGAAGCGCGCGCCTCAACGGCATCCTTGCGCTGCTTAAGGGTTCGTCGGCCGATCAGATTGCGTTTACCAACCGTCTTAAGAGCGATGGTTGGATTACGCTGTCGAGTACCGCCGAGCATTGGGAAAACTATGAGGCAAACTTTACGATTATCAATTCGGTCGTGGTGCTTGTGACCTTTATGGCGGCGTGCCTGTCGTTTGTGGTGGTATTCACGTTGTCTAACACCAACATCTCGGAGCGCGAACGCGAGCTGGCGACTATCAAGGTGCTGGGCTTCCGTCGTGGTGAGGTACACCACTACGTTAACAAGGAGACGCTGATCCTCACGGCGATTGGCGCCGCGCTGGGCGTACCGCTGGGTGGTGCGCTGGCCGAGAGCTTTACGTACATCTTGCAGATGCCGTCATTGTACTTTGACGTCGAAGTCGAGCCGCTGAGCTACGTGCTTGCCGTGGTGCTTTCCTTCGGCTTTACGATCATCGTCAACCTCGCTACCAATCGCACCCTCAATAAGATCGACATGGTCGGCGCCCTCAAGAGCGCCGAGTAGCCTGCCAAAAAGGGACAGGTTTATTTTGGCAGGTTTTATCGGGGCAAACGCCGGACAACCATTAGGTGGCCCGGCGTTTGCCCCGTCAAACGGGCTTTCCATTTGCCTTTCATTCTATTTGGTTTTCGCTCGCAGGCGTGGATGAGAGACTCTCTTTGGCCTTCGAGATTGGGCTTGTATGGGTCGTATGCCACAAAATGGGCCTATCTACTACGTTTGCTACCACACCCTCGACCGTGACAAAGATTATGAAATTAAAACCGCAGGTAGATGGCTTGCCAGTTTTCGGAAAAGGCGGGTATGGTCGGCCCTCTCGAGTTAAACGTAGTAAATAGGCCCTTTTCTTGGCGCGCGGTCAGCTCAATGCTAATCTCCGTGCCGGAACTGACCCAGTTGTTTGTAAGTTGCGGTGATATACGGACTGTTTGGCGCTTTGGAGCTTCAAAACAGTCCCTATCTCACCGCAACTTAGGAGAAGGGCGGGGGCGGTTGGGTGCTGGTGGGTCGGAGCGTGTTAGGCCTGTTTGCGGTGCTTCCATTGTTTGCGGCACCAGCGCATGAGCGCCTTTATGACGGGAATCGTGATGAGGATGATCCATGCAGGATGGGGCTGTCCCAAACAGAGCCACATGTAGAGGAACCAAGCGATGGCGGCTGCCGGGTAGATGGCCTCGATCAGCTTAGACAGGTGGCGCCGATCGATGAAGTCACCAATCGCGTAGTAGACGGGAACCAGAAAGACGAGGAAAAGCCCCATGCCCCATGTGCCGTAGACAATGCCGAGCACCAGATAGGCGAGAGTGACAAGTGCGGGGAAGGGGAATTTGTTCCATGCACGTCCGACCTTGGTGTGGAAATGCTTGCCATGATGGTCGAGCTTGTCGTGTGCTTCCTTCCAGCTGGAAAACGTCTCGCCGTCGATGGTGACGGTGCCGTCGTCATTGGTGCGTACGCTATGTCCATCGTCCTCAAGCGTATCGATATGCACGCCGTCCGGCCCCACATGCACCTCTTCGCCCTTGCGCTCGTTGGTCACATGGATGCCGCTCCAACCAACATGGACTTCCTCGCCTTTATTGGGATCAATGACGTGGATACCGCGCGCGAGGGAAATATCGACAAGTGGCTTATCGCTGCAATCAGCGTGCTCAGTAGAAGCCTCAGCCTCTTCAGCCTTATCTGAAGCTTTGGTGCCGGCGTTGCTGTTCTGCGCCTCATCATCAGCCTGTGAGTCATCAGCGCTAGCCACCGCCTCCCCATACAGCAGCTCATCCAGCGACACGCAATACAGCGAGGCGAGCGCAATAAGGTTATCGGTATCGGGTGAGGACTCGCTGCGCTCCCATTTACTAACAGCCTGGCGGCTTACGCCCAGCTGGGCAGCAAGCGCCTCCTGAGAAAGCCCGGCAGCCTTGCGGCGGTCAACGAGCCGCTGTGCCATTGCAAGATCCATAGCAGTTCCTTTCATGTAGTGACCGTAATCGAATGAGCCGAGTATGCCGAGAACAACCGGTAGCGACCACCATTTCTAGTTAGAATCTGCTCCGACCCTACCGCAACTACCGGTAGCAATCCCTAACGACCAGCCATTTCAGGACAAATGTCAGTGCTACTCTCAGCTAAGAGCCTGCAACATCCCAAAATCTCAGCCCACGCACTTGCAGCAAGAAGACGAATAGCCTCGGCCTCCCTAGTTACCGCAGGAGGCCCCAGGGCTTTCCTCCCAAATCTTTCCGCAGGACGGAAGGACCCCGCCGCGCGAAGCGCGCAGCGGGGTCCTGACATGTCCGAGGACGATTTGGGAGGAAAGCCCTGGGGCCTCCGATGAGAGCAGTTCCAGCCGAGGCTATTCGTCGCCGAAGCTGATGCCCAACGCCTTGGCCTCGCGCACCAGGTCGCTCTGGGGATCGACATACTTGAGCTTGCCGGCGACCTCCTCGAGCGGCATGTGGCACATCTTGCCGTCACGCAGGGCAATCATGTAGCCAAACTCGCCACGCAGGCAGCCGAGCGCGGCCTCGACGCCGCACTGGGTCGCAAAGATGCGGTCCTGGGCGTCGGGCTGACCGCCGCGCTGCGTGTGACCGGGGATGGCGACGCGGGTCTCGCGACCGGTCTTGGCCTCGATCTCCTTGGCGATGTCGTAGACAATCGACGGGCTCGTACGCTCGGCGAGCTTCTTCTTGTACTCCTTCTTGGACAGCGCCGCATCCTCCTTGGAGATAGCGCCCTCGGCGACGGCTACGATGGTAAAGCGGCTACCGGTCTCCATGCGATGCTCGATGGTCTTGATGACGTTATCCATGTCGTAGGGGATTTCGGGAATCAGGATGACGTCCGCGCCGCCCGCGACGCCGGCGTACAGCGGGATCCAGCCAACCTTGTGGCCCATGATCTCGATAACAAACACGCGACCGTGACTCGACGCGGTGGTGTGGATGTCGTCGATGCACTTGGTGGCGACGTCGATGGCGCTCGTAAAGCCAAACGTCATCTCGGTGCCCCAGGTGTCGTTATCGATGGTCTTGGGCAGGGCGATAACGTTGAGGCCCTCTTCGCGCAGACGGTTAGCGGTCTTGGTGGAACCGTTGCCGCCCAGCATAAACAGGCAGTCGAGCTGCAGCTTGTGATAGGTGTGGACCATTGCGGGCACCTTCTCGACGCCATCGGCCTCGGGAACATCCAGGCGCTTGAACGGCGTACGGCTCGTGCCCAGGATGGTGCCGCCGCGGGTGAGGATGCCGCTAAAATCGGCGGGCGTCATAACACGGAATCTGCTGTAGATAAGGCCCTGGTAGCCGTCCTCAAAACCATAGATCTCGATAGGCTCTTCGCTATTGGTCATGAGTGTTTTGACGATGCCGCGCATAGTGGCGTTGAGCGCCTGGCAGTCGCCGCCACTGGTAAGAAGACCGATTCTAAGCATGATGAATCCTTCCGGGCAAGTTATAACATGCGCATAAGTTTACCCCCGCACACTGTTGATACGGGGGTAAAACGTGTTAGCTCAAGCGTATAGAAATGTAAACAACGTCAGGCGAGCGTAAGGTCGACGGGCCTGGCTCCCTACAGCGCGAAAGCGTCGACGTCGCCCCAGTGGCGGCGCAGCGTGACGGCGGCAGCGGGCTCGGTGTTGTCAAAGACGACCGACCACTGCGTGTTGCTGGTGATGTCTTCCGGATTGGGCTCTTGCGCCGCAGCGCGTAGGGCCTTCCAAGCGACTGCCTCGTCTTGGGCGCCGGCACGGGCGTCAAGGACACCGGCGATTGCGACGGCGCGTTCCTTGCCATGGCCCAGCTCGCCATTCTTTTGGTTGGGGAGCACCTCGTCACCATAGCAGGCGTAGAAGTTCGTGACCTGGCGTACGGGCGTCGCCTTGCATGCACGGTTGGGATCGCGCGGATCCCACTCCACCACCCGCGCGTCACCGGCGGCGTCGTTGATAAAGAAGTGGTAGTCGCGTCCGGCCATGGCGTGCATGTCGTAGGCAGAAAGCAGGTTGACGGCCTCTTGCGTGGTGGCGGCACGGTCGAGCACCAGACGGATGGCGAGCGAGGTATTGATGACGGGGCGTTGCGTGTCCTGGTCACAGGGTTTGGAATCCAGGGTGAGCACGGCAATGGACACGCCACATTCGTTAACACCGTCGAGCTGGGCAAACGGGCCCATCAACGCCGCAGCGCGTCCGCCGACGGAGTCAAGCGGAGTGTTATCGCCCAGGTTGTTAAGGGCCGCAACGCCGATGGAGGCATAGCCGCCGCGCGGGTGATTACGCACCAGCAGCGCCGAGGTGTCGTCCTTAAAGTCGTAATTGCGACCGGTGCGCACGCGGCCTTCGGCATCTACGGCGACAAAAGCGCTGCAGGCAAACTGGGGCGCCTGGACATGTGCCGGCACACCGGGCAGCACCTGCGCCACCACGGCATCGATGTAGGCCTGGTCGTCGCGCACACCAGCGGCGATGATGCGATCAAGATCGTAGTCGTAGGCGATGTCGATTGCGTACAGGTCATAGCCATCCGCGTAGCCGGTCAAGCGTTTGAGTGACGCGGCGGACTTGATTTGTTTGTGATAAACGATGCCGGTGGCAGCGGCAAGGCCGACGGCGACTCCCGCGACACCGCAGGCGATGGCAATGTTACGTGGCTTCATGACGGCTCCTTTCGTCCTGTTAGCGTAATTGTCGCAAAAGGAGTGCGGGCATGATGGCTCAACTTGGCGAGCGGCGCGGGATTAAACATGGAATGAAAGGCACGGCACTGGCGCGGCGGGGTATGCTGGAGGGAACCATCAACCCAGTGAAAGGGGAGAGCATGACGGATCAGGAAACGCCCGAGCGCGCGCATGTGACGGCCGATGATATCGAGGCCGCTAACGACCTTATCGACTTTATCGAGGCGTGCCCCAGCATGTTCCATACGGCGGCGACCATTATGGCCGAGCTCGACGAGGCAGGCTTTACCTACCTGCCCGAGAACGCGGCGTGGGATATCGAGCCGGGCGGGCGTTATTACACGCAGCGCAATACCTCGAGCGTTGTTGCCTTTAAGGTGGGCGAGGACCTGGCTGCTACGTGGGGCGAGGACGGCGTTGCCGGCGACTATCATTTTCAGCTCACGGCGTCGCACAGCGATTCGCCGACGTTTAAGGTCAAGGCCGTGCCTGAGCTTGACGGCGCGGGCGAGACGCTGCGCCTGAACACCGAGGCCTACGGCGGCATGATCGACTACACCTGGTTCGATCGCCCGCTGGCGCTGGCTGGACGCGTGTTGGTACGCGAAGGCGACCGTATTGAGAGCCGCCTGCTTTCCACCGAGCGCGAGGTCGCTATTATCCCGAGCCTTGCCATCCATATGAATCGTGGCGTTAATGAGGGCTTTGCGCCCAACCGCGCCGTCGACCTGTGCCCGCTCATCAGCGCCGGTGACCTTAAGCAGGGAGATTTTGACGCCCTGATCGCCGACGAACTGGACGTTGAGCCCGAGCAAATTTTGGGCCGCGATCTGTTCCTGGTCAATCGTCAGGATGCGCGCATTTGGGGCTGGGCCGATGAGTTTATCTCGACGCCCAAGCTCGACGACCTGGCATGCGCCTACACCTCGCTGCAGGCATTTTTGGGTGCCGAGAATGCGCACGACGTTTCGGTTTTCTGCTGCTTTGATAACGAGGAGGTTGGCTCCGAGACCAAGCAGGGCGCCATGTCGACGTTCTTGGCCGACGCGCTGCGCCGCATTAACGGATCGTTGGGCTTTGACGACGAGTCGTACCATCGCGCCCTTGCCGCCTCGATGCTTGTAAGCTGCGACAATGCGCATGCCGTGCACCCCAACCACGCCGAGAAGTGCGATGCTCGCAATCAGGTGGTGCTCAACGGCGGCATCGTCATCAAGGAGGCGGCCAACCAGCACTACTGCACCGATGCTTTTAGCCGCGCGGTGTTCCAGGCTATCTGCGATGACGCCGACGTGCCCACGCAGGCCTTCGCCAACAAGAGCGATATGGCCGGCGGCTCCACGCTCGGCAATCTGTCGAACTTGCAGGTGAGTATGCACGCCGTGGACGTGGGCCTGCCGCAGCTGGCCATGCACTCAAGCTACGAGACCGGCGGCGTGCGCGACGTAATGTACGCCATCCGCGCCCTCACCGCCTTCTACGAGCGAAACCTAACCATCAACGGCGCCGAAAGTGTGGAGCTCTAAAACCTGCCAAAAAGGGACAGGTTCATTTTGGCAAGTTTTATCTGGGCGAATGCAAAGGGTGAAACCGAACTGGATTGGTGATGCGTAGCCGCCGAGGTGCAATGTGCCTCGGCGGCTTTTTGTGTACAGAGTACGGCTAATGCTTATAAATGCTATACATGCTTTACGTATCTACCATAGAGCTTTATGATATTTTGAAGTATTAGGGAGGGCTCATGACCACAACAGCCGCTCAGATCAACGTACGTCTCGATGCCGATCTTAAAAGGAGTGGGGACGCCGCTCTCTCCAAGGCCGGTATGACGCCGAGCCAAGCGGTGCGAGCGCTCTGGCAGCTTGCAGCGTCGCTGGCCGATCGCCCCGGTGCGCTCGAGGATATCCTGCTGCCCAGTCGTGCCCGGGCGGAACAGCGCGAGCGCGAAAAGGCCGCCAAACGTAAGCTCGAGCTCATGGATCAGGGGTCGAAGCTGTTCGCTGCCGCTTGCTGTGAGTCGGGAATCGATATGGTCAAGGCTCAGCCATCGGACGACGAAGAGCTCAAACGGAATGCCTATGCGGATCGCTATGGCGAGGAGATGAGCTGGCTCTATGAGTGAGACTCCAAAGCGCATCTTGGTTGACGCCAACGTGTGGCTCGATTACTTCATTCCCTCACGACGTCGTCGTTCGGTGGCGATTGAGTTTTTACGCGATGCATGCACGGCACAGGTTGATTTGCTGTACGCGGCGACATCGTCCAAAGACCTGTTCTATTTGATTTCAAGTGAACATAAGGCATGGTATCGGCGAGAGCACGGTTCGCTTTCCCAGTATGCCGCTACGGTAGCGACTTCGCTTGCATGGGATTGTCTTAGCGTGCTGTCGCAGCTTGCCACGCCAGTGCCCTGTGACCTGAGCGACATCTGGATGGCGAGCAGACAGCGTGAGCTCCATAGCGATTACGAAGACGATTTAATCATTGCGGCAGCGATACGCGCTCAAGCAGATTTACTGGTCACCAACGATGTCAAGCTCTGTTCGCATGCTCCCGTCGCAGCAATGAACGTCGAAAACGCAAGAAACTATCTAACAACGCTTAAATAGCGCTAGACCCCTCTGGTCGAATAATGGTCAGCGAGAGTCCACAGGTAGGGCCGCGCCAGCAAAGCGCCGCAGGTTGAGCAAACGTCAGCGAGCGGTGTCCAGGGCGAACAAGTTGGCATGAAAAAGGCAAGGCATAGACCTTCTGGTCATGCCTTGCCTTTTGAATGACAAATTGTCGCCCTGGGCGGCGCGCAGCGTCGGCCGGTCCGCCGTTCGTTAGAACGGCGGAACCCTAATGTTCGATCCAGCAGCGCAGGGTCTCGCCGGCCTGCAGGTGACGCAGATTCTCCGCGGCGATGTCGACCACGTTGTTGAGCGTGGCTCCCAGGTGGAACCAGCCGGAGACGTGCGGCGTGATGAGCATGTTGGGCGCATCCCACAGGGGGCTTGTCGCAGGCAGGGGCTCGGGGTCGGTGACGTCGACCGCAGCGCCGGCAAGATGTCCCGACTCCAGGGCGGCAACCAAGTCGTCGGCGACCACAAGATCGCCGCGGCCGCCGTTGGCAAAGAAGGTGCCCGGCTTCATCGCGGCGAAGAACTCGGCGTTCGCCAGGCCGCGGGTCTCGGGTGTGCTGGGCATAAAGGATGCGACGACGTCGGCCTCGGCCAGGCGCTCGGGCAGGGCGTCCATGCCGTCCATGTCCTCAAACACAATGGGGTAGACGAGCGGATGGCGCTTGATGCCGCGGACGTGCGCGCCCATGCTGCGGCAGAGCGTGGCAAAGTGGCCGCCAATGTCGCCCGCGCCCAGCACCAGCACGTTGGCGTTTTTGAGCGAGGTGACCGGCCCCAAATCCTCCCAGCGATGCTCGCGCTGCAAGTCGTGATAGCCAGGCAGACGCTTCATCATGGAAAGGACCATGGCAAACATGTGCTCGCTCACGGCCTGGCCGTAGGCGCCCACCGAGCAAGACAGTTTGGCGTCGGCCGGCACGGTGCCGGCGGCAAGGTAGTCGTCATAGCCGGCGGTCTGCAATTGCAACAGCTGGAGATGCTCGCATGCCGTGAGCATGTCAGGGTCGATGTTGCCCAGGATCACGTCGGCATCGGCGACCTGCTCGCGCGTGGCGGCGTCGGCGCTCGTGTAGATAAAGTCCTCGCCCGGAGCGCTCGACTCAAGAATTGCGCGATGACGGCCGTTGACGGGCAACAAAACCAGGATGTTCACAAGCAGTCCTCTCCGCTCAGCCTACCAAAAAGGGACAGGTTTATTTTGGCAGGTTTTATCGGGCAAAACGTTCAAACAAAAACGCCGGATGCAAGACGAGCGTGCCCGTCAGCATCCGGCGCATCCATGGTTACCAGCTGAGCAGCTCGTAGCCGTCCTCGGTCACCACGAGCTGTACCTCGCACTGGGCCGAATCACTGCCGTCCTTGGTGCGCACGCACCAGCCATCGCCCTTGCTGATCTTAATGTCGGGCGCTCCGGCATTGACCATAGGCTCGATGGTAAAGACCATGCCCGGAGCCATGATGGTGTCCACATCGGGCGCCTCGGTGGTAAAGCCCACAAACGGGTCCTCGTGGAACTCCTTACCGATGCCGTGTCCGCCGTACTCGCGCACCACGCTAAAGCCGGCGTCTTCGACCGTCTTTTGCACGGCCTCGGCCATCACGGACAGCGGCAACCACGGCTTGACGGCCGCCAGACCCGCCTCCACGCTGGCGCGGGTGACGTCGACCAGGCGCTGGCGCTCGGCCGAGACTTCGCCGATGCAGAACATACGGCTCGAGTCGCTAAAGTAGCCGTCCAGAATCGTGGAGCAGTCCACGTTGATAATGTCGCCCTCGTGCAGCACGTCCGTATCGCAGGGGATACCGTGGCAGACCACGTCGTTGATCGAGGTGCACACGCTCTTGGGATAGCCCTCGTAGTTGAGGTCGGCCGGCGTGCCACCGTGCTCGACGGTGTAGTCGTAGATCATCTGGTCGATCTGGTTGGTGGTCATGCCCGCGGCGATGTGCTCGCCTACGTAGTCGAGCACGCCCACGTTGATGGCGGCGGAGCGCTTGATGCCCTCGATATCGGCGGGCGTCTTGTAGAGCGTGCGGGGCAGAACCTCCCAGCCCTCTTCCCACAGGCGCTCGAGGCGCTCGTCGAAGGCGCTGTGGCATTTCTTGTATTTCTTGCCGCTGCCGCACCAGCAAGCGTCGTTGCGGCCAGGCACGGGTCCTTTGTCATACATGGCTAACTTCCTTTCATTCGCAGCTAGTATAGCCCACCCACGCGTCCATAAAAGTTGCGGTGATATAGTTCCGATTTAAGCGGTTTAACAGCACAAATAGGAACTATATCACCGCAACTGATGGAGCGGGATGGCTGACACTAGCTGCTGCGTGGTTTTGCTAGTAGCTCACCTGGCAGGGGATGCCGAGGGCGCGTACACGTGCGGCAATCTTGTCGAGCACCTCGGGCGCCGCTTTAGCAAGGCCGGCGACCGGTGTCTCGCGCGCCACCGTGTAGATGGTCGCTTCCTGCGGACGAATGCGCTTGAGCGCCGCGAGCCAAGGGCCGACGTACTCCTCGCCGGTGTTGTCGATGAGCTTGCCCCGGTGCTCGCCGCTCAAAAAGATCGTCTGGATAATAACGTGACCGTCAAAGCTCGCGAACGTCTCGATCTGGTGCTCGACGTCGTAGGGGCCAACAGGCTGGTCGAGCAGCTGGATAAACGCCGGGTCGACCGTATCGAGCTTAAGAATGTTGTCGTCGACCATCATGAGCGCATCGTGTACCTCGGGGCGGTCGGCGCGCGTGCCGTTGGAGAGCACGGCGATCTTGGAGTTCGGGGCAAGCTCGTCGCGCAGCGCGACGGCACCGGCGATGGCCTGCGGAAACTCCGGTGCGGCGGTGGGCTCACCGTTGCCGGCAAACGTGATCACATCGGGGAGCTCTCCCTCGGTTGCCATCTCGCGCAGCTTTGCCTCGAGTGCATCGAGCACCACGGCAGCCGTGTTATACGGCTCGTGGCAGGGGCGCTCGGCGTTGAGGCCGTTCTCGCAGTAGATGCAGTCGAACGTACAGATCTTGCCCGATGCCGGCATCATGTTGACACCGAGAGAAAGGCCCAGACGGCGGCTGCGCACCGGTCCAAAGATGGGGCTGGCATTTAAAAACGTAGACATAGGCATATGCTCCTTGGGACAGTTGTGCCTAAGCATAGCATCGGCGCCAAAGTCTGGTTTGGGCTTGTGCTCTTAGGTTTCGTTTTTTCATTCTGCCCTCGATGCCCACGATATGAAAGGTTCCGGGTCGGGTGCAGTTCATGTGTTAACAAGGCACAAGACGATGGGGCACAACATGGATTTTACGGTCGAGAATGCGGGCACTACGATTGCCTGTCGCGAGTTTGCCGAGTCGGGCGTGCCGTCGGATGCGCCTGCCTTGATATGCGTGCACGGCGCCTGCGTCGATGGCACATTTTTTGACGCCATCGCCCGCGAGCTCAGCCAGCTGTGCCGTGTGATTGCCTACGACCGCCGCGGTTGCGGCGAGAGCGGCGACGCTGCAGACGGACGCTACGACCTCGCCGCCCAGGCTGCCGACCTGCAGGCCGTTATCGAGCATATTGGCGCTCCGGCAAACGTGCTCGCGCACAGTGCCGGTACGCTGGTGACCCTGGAGCTTCTCCGTACAAACCCGACCATTGTCTCGCGTGCGATTCTGCATGAACCCGCCGTGACAAACGAAGGCGCCGGCCTGGGCGCGGCCCCGGTTTTACTCGAGATGATTGCTGCGGGAAAGGTCTCGAGGGCGCTAAGGGCCTTCCTGGGCGCCATTGGCGATTCGGACCCTCAAGCCCCCAAGTTAACCGAGGCAGAAGCCAAGCATGCCCTGCGCAACGGTCGCAGTTTCATGGCAAACGAATACGAGATCACTATGACCTGCGTTCCCAATTGGGATGGCGTCCGCGCATCGAAAACGGTGGCCGCCGTGTTCCTAGGCGAGCTCTCGATTGGCACGCCCCGCGAGGCGGGCACGAGGACAGCGGCTGAGCTTTTGGATTGTCCGCTCGCAGTAGTTCCCGGTGCGCACAACGGGCTGCGCGATCGCCCGACAGCGGCCGCCCAGGCTGTCCGCGGCATCCTGGGGCTCTAGCGGCCGCAATCATCAAAACGGGCTTTTCCGTAAACGTTTCGGCTGTGTTAACAAGGGTGCTCAAAATCCAACGTCTGCGGCTTCAGCCCTGCCGTCTGCCAACTCATAAAAAAGAAACGGTATTCACGTGCGTACCTGCATCGACAAGGTGCTACCCTTGTAACATTTGGTACCCACTGCTACCAAGCGAAACTACTGAAAGGGCCCCCTATGCTCAATAATCACGAGGCCAATCTAACCGACGAGGAGGCTGCCGCCGAGGTCGCCCGTGTCGCGAAGACCTACCCCGTGGTACGTTTGCTGTCGGCCGACCAGATTAAGGGCGATCCCAACTGCCTGCTCGCCGGCGATCGGTGTCCCTGTCTGCGCCAGTCAGGTCTGGAGGTCTTGGCAGGTTCCGATGAGGTGTCGGAACGGCTGCTCAACGATGGCGTTGAGTACCGCGCTCGCCTGCGCCCTCTGAAGGTCGAGGGCGAGCCTCGCGTCCTGCTGATGGTGCGTCCGATTGATGAACAGGAGACCGCAGAAGAGGACCTTGTCTACACCGACGTGCTGACGAGCGTGCGCAATCGCCGATATTACGAGGAAAAGCTTCGTAGCGCCCGCATGCAGGCCGGTGTGGCCATGATCGACCTTGATGATTTTAGAGTCTTCAACGATACCTGTGGCCGTCATGCCGGCGACCTTGCACTCGGTGCGGTGGCGACGGCCATACGCAGCAGTATTCGTTCGACTGACGAGCTTGTCCGCTATGGCTGCGATAAGTTTGTGGCCGTCATGCCCAATATCCCCTCCGATGATTTCGCCCGTCGCCTGCGTCACGTATCCGATGCCGTTCATTCCACGGTTATTCCGGGCCATGAGCGTGTTAGCTTGACGGCATGTGTTGGTGGCGTTCGCATTAATGGCGAGACGGTCGATGAGGGCGTTGGCCGCGCTGTCCAATTATTGAGCCGCGCTAAGGCAAAAGCCGGTACGGTCATGACCGATACCGATTCCATCGAGGCCTTCCAAAGCGAAAAGCCTTCGGTGCTTATCGTCGATGACTCCGAGATGAACCGAGCTATTCTCAGCGAGATGCTCAAGGACGAGTATTGCATCCTTGAGGCCGATAGCGGTCGCGCAGCGCTCGACATGGTCGACCGCTATGGCGATGAGTTGTCGCTCGTGCTGCTGGACATTGTCATGCCGGGCATGAACGGCTTTGAGGTGTTGGGCGATCTGTCGCGCCGGTCGATTATTGACAATCTGCCTGTCATCATGATCTCGAGCGAAGATTCCGACGGTGTGGTGCTGCGCGCGTATGAGCTGGGTGCCTCGGACTATGTCAACCGCCCGTTTGACTCCCGCGTTGTGCGCCGCCGTGTAAGCAACACCATCCGCCTGTACGCCAAGCAGCGCCGTCTGACGAGCCTGCTGTCCCAGCAGTACAACGAGCGCGTCAAGAACAGCCGCATGCTCATCGACATCATGGCCGGCGTCATGGAGCTTCGCAATGGCGAGAGCGGCAGGCATGTTACGAACATCGAGAAGCTGACCGAGCTGCTGCTTGGCTGCCTGGTCCACCGTAGCGACAACATCTCCCTCGACAATGAGGAGCGCTCCACGATTGCCCTGGCTTCGGCGCTGCACGATATCGGCAAGATGTCGATTGACGATGCGATTCTCAACAAGCCCGGGCGCCTCACGCCCGAAGAGTTCGAGATTATGAAGACGCATACCACGATCGGCGCCGACATGCTGCGTGAGCTGGGTCGCCATCACGCCGGCAATGCGCTTATGGAATATGCGTACCAGATTGCGCGCTGGCATCACGAGCGCTGGGACGGCAAAGGTTATCCCGACGGCCTTAAGGGCGACGATATTCCCATCGCCGCACAGGTGGTGTCGGTGGCTGACGTGTACGATGCGCTGACGAGCGTGCGCGTGTACAAGGATGCTATTCCGCACGAGGAGGCGATCCAGATGATCCTGGACGGTAAGTGCGGTGCCTTTAACCCGCTGCTGCTCGACTGCTTGCTCGAGGTGCAAGACCGTATTGCCGAAACATTGGCGCGCCCCGCCGAGGTCGTTGCGCTTCCTACGATTTAGTTTGACCAAAGGAGTTCAAATCCATGATTTCCATGCGTGAAGCGTATGAGAAGATCGGCGCCAATTATGATGACGCTTGCACTCGGCTGATGGGCGAGGAGATGCTTGCCCGTTTTGCCCTCAAGTTTTTGGATGACGAGAGCATGGACAAGCTGGAGGCTGCCATGGCGGCAGGAGACGCCGGGGAAGCGTTTATGGCGGCGCACACGCTCAAGGGCGTGAGCCAGAACCTGGGATTCGATAATCTGTACGAGCCGGCGCTCGTGGTGACCGAAGCACTGCGCGGTGCCGATACTGTTGACGGCGCTCGCGAGGGAATGCATGCACTGCAGCAGCAGTATGCGGCCACGATGTCGGCCCTGCGCGAGGCAGCCGAGTAAGAGGTTGTGAGCCTTGGCTGTGTGTCTGCCGCGTATAGGCAAAAGGGCGCCCCGCCGGACCATGTGGCCGGCGGGGCGCCCTTTTCTGTTGCGTAGCTCGTAAGCTAGCGCGCCTGCTTTACCTTGGCCGCTGCCTCGACAAACGACTTCCACAGGTTAAAGTCGGTCTCGAGCGTCTTCCACGTATACTCAGGGTGCCATTGCACGCCCAGGCAGAAAGGCTGGCCTTCGACTTCGATGCACTCGGGCACGCCGTCGGTTGCCTTGGCGACCAAGCGCGTGCTTTTACCCAGACGATCGACGCAGCAGTGGTGTGCGGAGTTGGTCTGGATCAACCTGTGCCCGCCAACCGCGCGCTCCAGCAGCGAGCCCGGCACGACCTCGACAGGATGCACGGGGTCGTTGAGCACATGGGTATGGCGCCACTGCGTGCGGCCCTCGCGCGCACCTAGGCTCGGCACGTCCATGCACAGGGTGCCGCCGGTGGCGACATTGAGCAGCTGCGTGCCGCGGCAGGTGGTAAAGAGCGGCTTTTTGGCACGGAGCACCTCGTTGACGAGCTTAAACTCAAAGCGATCGCGGATCTCGCAGCACAGCGTGGGGTCGTACGGACGCTCGTCGCCCCAACGTTTGGGATTGACATCGGGGCCGCCAGGAATGGCGATGCCATCGGCGATATCGACGTAATGACGGATAACATCGACGTCTTCGGTAATAGACATCTGCAGCGGCAGGCCGCCGGCGGCAAGAATGGCATCGACAAAGACACTTGCGATTTCCTCGTTGGGGGAGAGCGTCTCGCTCAAATAGGGTTTCGCTTCTTCCCAGCGTGGTGCGACCAGGATGAGCGGGCGGTCGGCGGGATCGACGTCGACGTGCGGAGTGTAGGACGATGAGGTGCGGGTTCCGATCATGGGTGTTGCTTTCGAATCCGGGTGGACATGGCACAGGGGTGACGCGGGGCAAACGCTGGTGACGAATTTGCCCGCATGGCAATTGGGTTAGTGGCCCTTGATGGAGTTGAGGAAGTCCTGGGCGCGCTTGGTCTGGGGGTGGTCGAAGAACTCGTCGGGCGTGCCGGTTTCCACGATTTGGCCGTCGGCCATAAACACGACGCGATCAGCCACGCGGCGGGCAAAGTTCATCTCGTGCGTAATGACGATCATCGTCATGCCCTGCTGGGCCAGGCGAACCATGACCTCGAGCACCTCATTGATCATCTCGGGGTCCAGCGCACTCGTGGGCTCGTCAAAGAGCATGGCCTTGGGCTGCATGGCGAGGGAACGGGCGATGGCCACGCGCTGCTGCTGGCCGCCCGAAAGCTGTGCGGGCACCTTGTCGGCCTGCTCGGCCACGCCCACGCGGCTCAGCAGGTCCATGGCGCGCTCACGAGCCTCCTCCTTGGACACGCCCAGCACGTCGACCGGCCCCAGCATGACGTTCTGCAGTACGGTCATATGTGCGAACAGGTTGAACTGCTGAAACACCATGCCCAGCTCGGCACGCATGCGGGCAAGGTCCTTGCCTTCCTGCGGCAGGGGCTCGCCTTCGATGAGGATCTCGCCCGAGTCGATGGTTTCCAGGCGGTTGATGGTTCGGCACATGGTCGACTTGCCCGAGCCCGAGGGGCCGATCACGACGACGACCTCGCCACGGTCGACCGAGAGATTGATGTCGTTGAGGACGTGCAGGTCGCCGTAGTGCTTATCGACGTGCCTGAGCTCGATCAGCGGCTGATTGCCGGTAGAAGAAGTGCCCTGTGCCATGGTGCTCGGCTCCTTATGACTCGAAATGGTAAAGCGTTAGCGGATGATCGTCGCGCCGGTCTTGTGCGAGACGTAGACAGCGGCCTTGTTGATCGCGACGTTGATGAGGATATAGATGACCGCGATCACCAGATAGACCGACACGAGCGCGTCGTAGTTGGTAATGAGCACGCGGGCGTTTTGCATGAGGTCGGGGTAGCTCACCACGTAGGCAACGGTGGTGTCCTTGACTACGACCACAAGCTGCGAAATCAACGACGGAATGATAAACCGAATAGCCTGCGGCAGGACGATTTTAAAGGTGATTTTAGCTTTGGAGAGACCGAGCGCCTGGGCTGCCTCGACCTGACCACGCGGCACGGCATTGACGCCGGCGCGGAAAATCTCGGCCAGCACGCCGGCCGCAGCGAGCGCGACAGGCAGCGTGAGCATCCAAAACGACGGCAGCGAGATCTTGTACTGGGGCAGCACCAAAAAGAAGAAGTAGATGAACAGCAGGCTCGGCACGCCGCGGAAGAAGTCGGTGAGCACGCGGCAGACCAGCTGTAGCGGTTTGATGTCGCTGGTGCGGCCGAGCATAAGGGCCAGGCCCAGCACCAGCGCGATGGCGCCGGCGGTGAGTGCGACTTTAACGGTGCCCTCAAAGCCGGCAAGCAAGAACTTCCAGGTGGTGAGGTGCGTAAAGAAATACCAATAGTGGACCGAAAGCTGACCGGTCGCATAAAAGCGCTGCAGCACGAGGGCAACGAGTGCGACGACGGCAACCAGCGAGATGGCGGTGCCGATGCGAATCTTGGCGAGCATCTTGGGGCCGGGAGCCTCGTAGAGCGCATCGCGCATGGTGAGCGCGGGAGAGGAGTGCTTGCTCATCGGAGGATCCTCACCTTCTTATCGATGTAGTTGCCAATGTGGCTTACCACAAAGGCCGTGCCCAGGTAGCCGAGCGCCGAGATAAAGAACGCGGCGACGCCGCCGAGCGAGCGCGTGTTGATATAGCTCACCACGCCGGTGAGCTCCTGGGGTTTAAGCGGCACCTGACTGCCGAGCGCGGTGGTGAGCATGACGGCGATAAAGAGGTTGGTCATGGGCAGCACGCTCGAGCGCAGTGCCTGCGGAATCACGATCTTGGCGAGGATGCGGTTGAAGCTCATGCCCAGCGAGCGGGCGGCTTCCACCTGGCCGACGCCGACGGTGTTGATGCCGCTCATAAAGTTTTCGGAGCCAAAGGCCGAGCCCAGCAACACCGTGGCGACGATAACGCAGGTGCGGTAGGGCAGGACGACCTTGAGCGGCGGCAATGCGTAGACGACGATGATGAGCAACGCAATGCCGGGGATGTTACGGAAGACCTGGACATACAGGTCGCCAAAGACGCGCAGCGGCTTGAGCGGCGACACGCGCATCACGGTGACGGCGACGGCCAGCACCATGGCGATGGCAAACGACTCAAGCGTCATACCCCAGGTTGCTAGCAGCGCGTCAATGTAGTTCTGGCCATAGAGCGACCAGAGCTCGGAGAGACTCATGCGGACCTCCCGCCGATAAGGAAAGGGGCTCCCGTGTGTACGGAAGCCCCGACAACTCAGTGAAGAAACAGTTTAGCGCAATAAAGCGCACCGTGCGTTTCCGTATGGTTTCGTTGCGGCCGTTATTCGGCTCTATGGCCTAGGCGCCGATCTCGGGCAGCTCGGGAACATTGGTGTCGCCCGTGCGGTCGCCGATGCAGATCTGCCACAGCTCGGTCCAGGTGCCGTCGTCCTCAATCTTCTTAAGGAAGTCGTTAACGAAGGCGACTCCGTCGGAATCGAGCGGCAGGCCGATGCCATAGGGCTCCTTGCTGCCGAAGGGCTTGCCGGCGATCTTATACTTACCGGGCTCGCGGACCAGGGCGCTCTGCTGCATGTTGTTGTCGATGACGTAGGCGTCAACGCGGCCCTGCTGGAGTGCCTGGCGGGCCTCCTCGTCGGTCTTGAACTCCTGCTGGCTGGCCTTGGGAGCGAGCTCCTCCAGGATGGCAGGGCCGTTGGAGCCGGACTGGACGGCGACGTTCTTGTCGGCCAGGTCGTCGACGCTCTTGATGTCGTCGTTGTCGGCGAGCACCAGGATAGCCTGCTGGGTGTAGTAGTAGGGACCGGCAAAGGAGACGAGCTTCTTGCGCTCGTCAGTGATGGTGTAGGTGGCAAAGACAGCGTCGACCTGGCCGTTCTGCAGGACGGACTCGCGCGTGTCAGAGGTCACCTGGGTGATCTCGACCTTGTTCTCGCCCAGAATGTAGTTGGACAGGAGCTGTGCGATACCGGCGTCGAAGCCGCGGGTCTGACCGTCCTTCTCGTTGAGGAGGGAGAAAAGCGTAGAGGTCTGAACGCCACCGATCTTAAAGACGCCGGCGTCCTTGACGGCCGTGGCCCAGGTGCTGGCGGCGATGACATCGTCATCGGCCTTGGGGCCGTTGTCGACGAGCTTGTCGAATGCCTTGGCGTCGAGCGTGGTGGAAACCTCGGTATCCTCGGAGCCCTTGGAGGAGCCGGCGGCGGAACCCTTGTCGGCCTCGGCGCTGGTGTCGGAGCAGCCGGCAAGACCAAGGCCGGCGACGGTTGCGAAGGTGGCGGCGACAAAGCCGCGGCGGTCGAGAACGACCTGCTGGGAGAGGTTCTTGCTCATGGTAGAACACCTTTCTCAATAAAATCCCTAGCGGTTGAGTAGAGTTATACCCCATCCCGCTCAAATGGGTCAACACGAAATAACTCAGAAACATACTTACCTTATGGGTTATTCTACCTACCAAAAAGGGACAGGCACCTTTGTGGTGGTTCTTGCAGATGTGGTGGCCTGTCTCGCTGCTTTGTCTCAATCTGTAACAGTTAGACGAGGAAATGGGTTCTACCTGTTACAGATCGAGATTTTCTCTTTAGGGGAATTCGAATGTCTCAATCTGTAACATCTGGACGGCCAGAAGGTCTCTATCTGTTACAGATTGAGACAAAGGTCAGGGACTAAGACGTCTTTTCTAGATCTGTAACAGTTAGACGGGAATTCGGGCCATAGATGTTACAGATTGAGATAATTGAGCTGTGAAAACAAAAACCTCCGCATGGGTGCTTCCCTTGCGGAGGTTTTTTACTCGTTGAGTAGCCTTACGGCCTCGGCGGCCATGTTCTCGACCGTCATGCCGTTCTGAGCGAGCAGCTCGTTGGGGTCGTAGCGGTCGGGGAAGCCCTTGGCGATGCCGAAGGTGCGCGTGCGCACGGGCGTGCAGGCCAAGTAGCACGCGACGCGTTCGCCCCAACCGCCGTCCAAGATGCCGTCCTCGAGGGTGACGACAACGCGATGCTCGGCGGCAAGGCTGTCGAGGAACTCGCGGTCAAGCTCGGTTGCAAAGCGAGGGTTGACGAGCGTGGCCTCGATACCGTATTCGGCTGCCAAGCGGTTTGCCACACGCTCGCCCAGCTCAAAGAAATCGCCGAGCGCGAGCACG
The DNA here is from genome assembly GCA_905215365.1 of uncultured bacterium. Classification (GTDB taxonomy): domain Bacteria; phylum Actinomycetota; class Coriobacteriia; order Coriobacteriales; family Coriobacteriaceae; genus Collinsella. Next base: position 54,842 of record CAJMPX010000006.1, read on the forward strand.
GCCACGTCGCGGCCCTGGCGCACCACGTTGTAGCGCGCGACACCGTAATCGGCGTCCTCGGCAGGCGCCAAGTCGGGACGGCTTACCAGGCCAATACCAGGCACACGAATCGCCACGGGATGCTCGCGGTGGTCGAGCGACCAGCTTAGCATGGACAGATATTCCTCCATGCAGGCCGGCGCCAGGTAGTGCATGTTGGGAAGACCGCCCAGCATGGAAATATCAAAGAACGAAAGATGCGTCTCGGATGTGGTGCCAAAGATCGACGCGCCAAATACAAGGATCGTCGCCGGGGCATCGTTGAGGCACAGGTCGTGCCACAGTTCGTCGTAGGCGCGCTGCAAAAACGTGCCGTACACGCCAAAGACCGGCTTGGCACCGGCGCTGGCGAGCGCGGTGGCAAAGGTCACGGCATGCTCCTCGGCAATGCCCACGTCAACAAACTGCTTGCCTGCCGCGGCGCGAAGCTCGGGCGTAAAGCCCATGATGTAGGGCGTTGCGGCCGTGATGCCCACAACCTGCGGATCGCGCTCTATGGCAGCGCTCAGGGCCTCGCCCGTAATGTCGGCATAGGTGCGCGGCGCAGGCTCGCTCGGATGGCCCGGGCAGAGCTTGCGCCCAGTCGCCATGTCAAACGGACCTACATGATGCCAGCGCTCGGGGTCGCTCTGGGCCGGCTCAAAGCCCTTGCCCTTCGCGGTGGAGACGTGCAGCACGATGGGATGATCGATATCGCGCAGTTCCTGCAGCACGTCGACTAGGGCCAACGCATCGTTGCCGGCGTCCAGATAGCGGTAGTCGAGTCCCATCGCGCGGAAAACGTTGCGCTCGCAGGTGCCGTTGCTGGCGCGCAGCTCGGCCAGATTGCGATACAGGCCACCGTGGTTTTCGGCGATGGACTGGTCGTTGTCATTGACGACGATGATCAAGTTGCTGTCGAGCTCGGCGGCATTGTTAAAGCCTTCAAACGCCAGACCGCCCGAAAGCGAACCGTCGCCAATGATGGTAATGACGTTGTAGCTGTCGCCCGCCAAATCGCGGGCGTGTGCCAAGCCGCAGCCCAGGCTCACCGATGTGGAGGTATGACCCATGGCGAACAGGTCGTGCTCGGACTCGTCGGGATTGGCAAAGCCAGAAGCCTCGCCATAACGCTCCGGATCGATATAGGTGTACGCGCGCCCAGTCAGCGCCTTGTGGGCGTAGGTCTGGTGCGAAACGTCAAAGACAATCTTGTCGATGGGGGAGTTAAACACGCGATGAAGCGCAACCGTAAGCTCAACGACGCCCAAGTTGGGGGCAACGTGTCCGCCGACGGCGGCGGAGCTTTCGAGGATGGCGTGGCGGATCTCGCCGCAGAGCAGTGGAAGCTCGGCGCGGTCGAGAGCCTTGACGTCCTCGGGCGTTGTCGTTTGCGTAAGCAGCATCGTTGTGGGTTACTCCATGCGAATCGAGCGCCGGCGCTCCCTCGGCCGGCACAATTGCACAAAACAGTCTCGCACATTTTGGCGTTTGATATGTGACGGCGGCGCGGTAATTCGCCAACTGGTGGGGCAAAACGTTTTGTCCGATGCCATACTGGTAAATTCGACGATGATTTTATTCATTGCGTGCAGGCTGCGGCTTGCCGCCGAGCGCCGCCGGAAGGAGGCCGCATGTCCGATACCGTTCGTGCCGAGAACATCGCGCGCGAGGTCGACGATACCGCCCGTCAGCTTGCCCAGGCGGGTCGCTTGGACTTGACGCGCGAGTTTATCCAGCATGGTGACGTGACGGTCTATACGCATGTGACCTCGGTGGCGCGGGCAAGTCTGTCCTTTGCCGAGCGCCTGGGCCGCGTCGGTATCTCCGTCGACCGCTTGTCGCTGCTGCGCGGGGCTCTGCTGCACGATTACTTTCTCTATGACTGGCACGATCCCGACCCAAGCCATCGACTGCATGGCTTTCGGCATCCGTTTTTTGCCCTGGCGCGTGCCGAAGAGGATTTTGAGCTGACGTCGCGCGAGCGGAATATCATCGCGCGCCATATGTTTCCGCTGGTACCGGTGCCGCCGACGTGTCGTGAGGCATGGATTGTGTGCCTGGCGGATAAATGGTGCGCACTGCGCGAGACGATTGCCGGCCGTCTGCCGCGCAAAGGCGGCGCGAACGATTTGAACGAGGGCCCGAGTGACGGCTCGAGCAAAGAATCGAACGAAAAGAGGAGTGGGTAGACGGTGGGAACCGCGATCGACATGGCATTTGACGGCGCGACGCTTGCCGCCTGTCCGCTCTCGGCGCTGGTACTCTCGTTTGCCTTCTACGGTTTTTGCGGCTGGGTATGGGAGTCGACAGTCTGCGCCATGCTCAACCACGGACGCTTTGCCAACAGCGGCTTTTTGCTAGGGCCGTGTTGTCCCATCTACGGTGCGGGCGGCATTGCGTGCTGGTTGCTGCTGCGTGGAATCCCAGACGCCTCGAGCCAGTTTGTCGCTGCCGCGCTCGTATGCAGCGTGATCGAATATAGCGTGGGCGTGCTGTTGGAAAAAACGACGGGTGCCCGGTTTTGGGATTACTCGCATCTGCCGTTTAACCTGCACGGACGCATCTGCCTGTACTGGGCCTGCGCGTTTGGCTTGGGTGCGTTGTGTATTTGCCGTTTAGTGGAGCCGGCATTGCTGGGGCTGCTTGGCCATCTGCCGGTGCTAATCGTGCGCTTGGCCGCCTTTATCGTCGCGGTCGCGATGATGGTCGATGCGGTGTGCTCGTTGGCGAGCTGGCGGCGTCTGTCCGATCAGCTTGAGCGTGTGCGTGCCGACCTTGCCGACCGCATCAATGAGTCGCTTGCCGACGCCTCCGACTCTATGCTCGAACGTATTCCCGATTCGGCGATTGACTCGGTGGCGCAGACGCATATCCGCGGTCGCGCCGTTAACGCTTGGCTGGCCGAGCTGGGCGACGCGGCGCTCGATGCCCTGCGCGAGAAGACTTCGATGCCGACGTTTATCTCGGATGGTGCTCGCGGCCTGGCGCTCGCTGCCCGCCGCGTGGCCGATGCCGCGCCGAGTATGCCGCGTCCGTCGCTCGGTCGTCGCCTTGCCGGCAAGCGCATGAGCCGCCCGGTACCGAGCGTGTCACTCAGCCGCCGCGACCTACGCTTCTTTAACGCCTTCCCGCGTCTGTGCATCAATCGTTACGAGGGTGTCATTCGAGCTACCGACCTCCGCGACCGAGCCCGCGAGCTGTTCCGCCGCTAGCCGGGACGGAGCGGGGTCGGTGCCTTGCAAGTGCGTATTTCCTAGGGGTTACGTTACCTCCCTGCCCAATCGTGATTTCCCTAGGGAAGACACGCTACTGCCGCCGCCGACTGTGATTCCCCTAGGGAAAACACGCTAAAGAGCGCCTAGCCGTGTTTTCCCTAGGGGAATCACGTTTGAGCTGAGGCCGTGGGACGTCATTGATGTCAGAGGGGCTGGAAGGGACATGGAAGCTGCCGTCTGCGCCTCGAGGACAACCGTTCGCCGAGTGACGTAGTTGTGACGAGCACTAGGACGACGTCTCCGACCTGCGGCGTCAAGTATCCCGTCAAGCTTTTGGTCAGTTAATGGCAAGAGATTGGCAAGGTGCCTTTTGGCTATGCTGCCTCTATTGGGAGGTGGCTTTCATGAGGAATACCAGCGCGCGACAAAGGATTGAAGAGCAGCTTGATGGGGCGGAGCGCTTGCAGCGTTGCCTGGTGCCTAAAACCAGGGCAGATCGCGAAGCGCTTCGTCGTGCCGTAGCGGCAGGGGTGGCCGTGCGTCCGTTTAACGGGATGTTCATGCGCGCCTCCACGTGGGACGCGCTCAAGACAAGCCCGCGCGCTCGTTGGCGCTATGTTCAAAATACGTTTCTCGATGAGCATCCTGACGAAACCGTCTGCTCCTTTTCTGCTGCGCTTGACCATGGGCTTTGGGTTTCGAAGAAATATCTGGACACAATTCATCTTGTGGCGAGCGAGCGTTCGCATGGAAGATGCGGCATGGGAATCCATCGGCATGAGTGCCCCCTAAACGAGATCGAGCTGAACGGCACCGTGAAGCGAACAACGTTGGAACGGACGGTGCTCGACTGTTCACTTGTTGCTTCTTTTGAAGATGGCCTGGCCATAGCGGATAGTGCCCTGCGGTTCTGCAAGCTCGATATCCAGAAGTATCGCGACTACGTTGAGGCGCTGGCGCGATGTCGCTCTGGGGCCTTGCGTGCCGAGATGGTGGCGCGCTATGCCGATGGCGCTTCGGAGAGCGGCGGCGAGTCCATCGTGCGTGGATTGATTATCGCGCTGGGCTACCTTCCTCCGACCATGCTACAAGCCGAGTTTATTGACCCAGTCGATGGCGGTGCGATTCGTGTCGATATGTACTACGAGCTGCCGAATGGGTTCCGCTTAATTATTGAGGTCGATGGTTTTGGCAAATACGTTGGTGCGGACGGCCTGGGAAAAGAGATGCAAAGGCGCTTGGTTGCAGAGCGCCAACGAGAGTCGCACATTACGGCCTTGGGCATTCCGGTCATGAGGGTGCAATTTAGCCGCGTGTACGAGGACGGTTATCTTGAACACCTTCTCGAGCGTTTCGGTGTGCCAAAAGTTGCTTGTGATATGTAATGTTGAGCGGTGGAGGAGATGCTGATAAAGGCAAACACGCTATTGCCGCCGCCGACTGTGATTTCCCTAGGGAAAACACGTTATTGTCGCTGCCGACTGTGATTCCCCTAGGGGAAACACGCTAATGAGCGCCTAGCCGTGTTTTCCCTAGGGGAATCACGGTCGAATCAGATGCGGAGCCTGCTTTGGGATCGGCTCATCTCTCTATAAAACTGATTCGGAATGCGGACATAGATGGCCTCTCGTTCGCACGTTTCCCGTTCGTTTCGCGCCCGTTGCCGTGCCGTTTCCAAGATTGCGGCACCGTTTCCATTCGACAACGCAGCGTTTAACAACGCCGTATCTGGTCTACACCAGTTGGCCCTCGGCCGCATCATGAGCGCCGACAACGTTCATGCGACCAAGGGGGAGCGAATGTACGATACGGGATCGACAACGTTTATGCTCATCTGCACCATGCTCGTGTTTTTAATGACACCGGGTCTGGCGTTTTTCTATGGTGGCCTGTCCAGGCGCAAAAATGTCATCAACACCATGCTTATGTGCTTTGGCGCCATTGGCCTGGTTGGTGTGCTGTGGATTGTTGCCGGCTGGTCGCTGGCCTACGGTGGCGACGGTTCTAACCCGTTTATTGGCGGCTTTGACCAGCTGCTGTGCCTGCCGGTGCTCAACCAGGTGCTGCAGGCGGCCGAGGCCAATGCTGCGGATGGTGCCGTCTACCCTCAGATCATCAACATCGCCTTCCAGATGGCGTTTGCCATGATCACCGCCGCTATCGTTACGGGCAGTCTGGCAGGCCGCGTTAAGTTTGGTGCCATGACGGCCTTCCTGGGCATTTGGCTGCTCGTGGTCTATGCGCCGCTCGCCCACATGGTTTGGGGCGGCGATGGTTCCTTTATCGGCGACATCATCGGCGCGCTCGACTTTGCCGGCGGCGACGTGGTACACATTTCGTCCGGTCTCACGGGCCTGATTCTCTGCTTAATGCTCGGCCGTCGTCGCGGCTTTGGCATGATGAGCTACCGTCCGCATAACGTGCCGTTTGTGGCGCTGGGCGCCGGCCTGCTTTGGTTTGGCTGGTTTGGCTTTAACGGCGGCAGCGAGTTTAAGGCCGACGCCGTGGCGGCGCTCGCCATCCTCAACACCGTGACGGCCAGCGCGGCGGGCATGGTCTCGTGGCTTGCCGTCGAGCGCGTGCACACCGGTCGCCCCACGCTGGTGGGTGCCAGCACCGGTCTGGTTGCGGGCCTTGTGGTGGTCACGCCGGGTACGGGCTTTGTCGAGCCGTGGGCAGCGCTGGTCATGGGCCTGATCGTCTCTCCCGTGTGCTACCTGGCCATCAGCCATCTTAAGACCAAGTTCGGCTACGACGACGCGCTCGATGCGTTCGGTTGCCACGGTATCGGCGGCATCTTGGGCGGTGTGCTCACGGGCCTGTTCTGCGTGCCGGAACTCTCGTGGACCGGTAAGGGCGGCCTGTTCTATACGGGCGACATGTCGCTGCTCATCTCACAGATCCTGGGCATTGTGGTGACGGTCGTTATCGTGCTGGTGCTCGACTTGGTGATCGCCGCGGTGGTCAAGGCGCTGTTCCACGGCAGCCTGCGCGTGGACGAGGCCGACGAGGCGCTGGGCCTGGATGCGAGTCAGCACGGCGAGAGCGCGTATCCTTCGTTTAGTGGTCTGGACTAACAGTTTCAAACGTTCTGTCAGACCAACTCTTAAAGAGAGGAATTCACTATGAAGAAAATTACGGCTATCGTGCGCCAGGAGAAGCTTGAGGTTCTCAAAGATGCGCTGCTTGCTGCTGATGTTCGCGGCATGACTATCAACCAGGTGCAGGGCTGCGGCGCACAGCATGGCTGGAAGGAATACGTGCGCGGCAACGAACTGCTCGTCAATACCATCCCCAAGGTGCAGTTCACCCTCATCTGCGCCGATGAGCACGTTGACGGAATTGTCGACATCATCTGCAATGCCGCCCGCACCGGTGCCGTTGGAGACGGCAAGATTTGGGTCGAGCCGGTCGAAGAAGTCATCCGCATTCGCACCGGCGAACACGGCCCGGCCGCGGTGTAGAATCGACCGTCTGCCATCCGCAACGTTAAAATGCTGCAATGAGGCACAAGACTTGCGTTGCGGATGGGCGGATTATGGGTCGCAATAAATATCCCGAGGAGACGGTCGCGAAGATTCTCGACGCGGCACTGGAGCTATTCTGCGCACAGGGTTATGAGGGGACGAGTATTCAAGATATCGTTGACCGTCTCGACGGCATGACCAAGGGCGCTGTCTATCATCACTTCAAGAGCAAAGAAGAGATTTTCAACGCCGCGTTTGATCGGGCGATGACTCCGATTGTTGAGCACCGCCGCTCGATGCTTGGCGTCGGCAATATGACCGGAGCCCAAAAGCTCAAGCGACTGTACGCTCCCGAGTCCGTTGTTCCACAAATTGAGCTATGGGCACGTATGCGTCCTGCAGCAGATCCGGTAAAAAGCTCGCGCCTACTGGCGATGCAGTACCAGGGCTCATTTGACGAGTCGGCCGATGGCTGTCTCTTGCCAGTGATCGAGGAGGGCATCGCCGACGGCTCCATTGCGTGCGAATGCCCGCGCGAAGCGGCGGAGGCCGTATCGTTGTTGGCGAATCTTTGGCTGCTGCCATTGTTCCGTCCGCTCGAGCCCAAGGAGCGAATGCTCGCTCGCGCACAATGTCTGGCGCAGATGGCCGCTGCGGTGGGACTCGATTTGGGCGAGGAAGTGCTCCAGACAACGGCACGGATTTGGGGCGTATGGAACCGCGCTGGGTGGTAATATAGATACCAACGGTATGTAATTGATTTGTGAGGGTAGCCACGGCTGCCCTTTTCAAGTCATTAAATACATACTAGTGGTATGTATAGGGGGTGGGCTTATGGCTGGGCTGAGAGACGTCGGCGTCTCGTTGAAATCAAAAACAGTGCGGTCAATCAGGCTCGCGGAACTTCTGGTTGCGCAGCTGTGCACGTATTCGATGCTGTCGGCGCTGTGCTTTGCGTATCCGCTTTACTTGTTCGATTGCAGCGGATCGTCAACGTTATATGGCGCCGCCGTGGCGATAGCGTTCATACCCGGCGTACTCGCAACTCCGATTGGCGGAATCTTGGCGGATAGGGGAAGACATCGCGAGGCCCTCGTGGCCCTCGGCATTGCTCTGATGACTGCATCACTGCTGTCTATCCCCATGAAGCACTCATTGCCTCTTGCGGTCGTCGTAGTAGCGATACTTTGTGTTCAATATGGCGCTCAATCGCTGCTAAAGCCAATACTCCAAATTGAGACGGTGCGCATGGCGGGTGAAAAGAAGGTTGAGCGGGCCACTGCATTGGTTTCGCAGGTGACCATGGTGAGCAATATCTTGGGTCCTGTGGTCGGGACGGCAGTCTATGGGTGCTTTGGCATCGATGCTCTTTGCACAATCGCGTCGGTAACGTTTGCGATTTCAGCTCTGTTGTTTGGTGGCGTACTCAAGCAAAATGCCTCATCTGAAACGATGGGAGACGGCGCGACTCGTACGACATGCCGAAACGATTTTCGGGAGTCGATTCGGTATCTGTTGCAAAATGCATCATTGGTCGCTGTGATTTTGCTTGCGGCAGTTTTGAACCTTGCGTTGGTTGGGCTAACGATTGGCGCTCCCATTATTGTTACAAAGCATCTCGGCATGCAATCGTCCTGCGTTGGGATAGTTGAGGTTGCTCTGGGCCTGGGTGGTTTTACCGGCAGTGGCTTGGTCGGCATTTGGCCGCATCGTTTTTCTTTCAATGGCATATGTCGATATGTTGCGATGATCTGTTTTGGAGTCGCGCCGATTATTGTTACGCTGCTGTTCGGCGTAGATGTATGCGTGTTCACCGTGTTTGCGGTTGGTTCGGCATGGGTCATGGTGTGGGCGAGCATTACGTCGGTTGAAATCATCGCGTTTGTTCAGCGGGTAGCGCCGACTGAGCTCTGCGGAAAAGTGCTTTCGGTCGTTTACATGGTCCTTTCCTGCGCAACACCTATCGGCCAATTGACGTACGGGGTTGCATATGATCGATGGACACCAGCGATTGTATTCGCAGCCATGTTGGCGGTGCTGACGTTGACGACGGCGCTGTTTTATCGTCTGAAAAATCGCTTGCGGCGATTGTCTTGACGCGCTGGGGCACCGTGAATTTGCGGAGACAGTGGCCCGCCGCGTCGGGACGGCATTGTTTGGGCATGCCTCTCCTTCGTCTACAATATCGTGCAGACGAAGGAGAGGCACGCCCATGATCAAGATGTTCGCGAGTGACTTAGACGGAACGCTGCTGAACGCCCTGCACGAGGCAGATGGGACCATCCGCCGTGCCATTCGCGAGCTGACCGAGGCCGGCCTGCATGTGGTTCCCGCGACCGGACGCTCGACGCTGCCGATCGGCGAGCATGGCTTTACGGGGCTGGCGCTCGATGCCTGCTGCTCTAACGGCTCCATCGTGCGCGACAGTCATGGCGAGGTGCTCAAGACCTGGACCATCGATCCGCAGATCACCGAGGAGCTGCTCAAGGAGTTTCCGGATATCTGTTTTGACTGCTCAACGCCCGATGGCATGTTCTCGAGTGGATCGTTCGAGATGCATCAGGCGGGCTTTAAAAAGGACAGCCCTATCAAGCGTATCGTGATGCGTGGCATGCGTGCGCGTGGCGGGTACCACGAGGAACAGTACTTCGACCAGTCGATCGGTGACATCCTGCGCCATGACGTGTGCAAGATCAACTGCCGCGTGACCTCGCCCGAGCTGGAGCGCGACCTTAAGGCCTATCTTGCCGAGCGCTCGGACCGCGTGGTCAACGCGCCGTTCGATCCGGTGATGTTTGAGATCACGGACGTGGCGTGCAACAAGGGCGAGAGTGTGGCTTGGCTGGCGGGCTACTACGGTATTGCCGAGGACGAGGTCGCGGTTTACGGCGACGGCGGCAACGACATCGCCATGCTCAAGCATTTCCGCCACAGCTACGCGACCAAAAACGCAAGCGATGCAGCTAAGGCCGCCGCGAGCGTGACCATCGGCAGCTGCATGGTCCATGCCGTCCCCAAACACATGCTCGCCACCATGCACAAGCAGAGCTCCCGCACCATCATCGAATAATGCGACAAAGGGATTGTCCCTTTGTCGCATTCCAAATATTGCCTTTACGTGTTGGTACACACGGTGTGCAATAATACTCGCACTGTGCAATAGCGCACAGGCTGAGTAACAAGGAGGACGCTTGTCCCAGCTCGAGAAATGCGATCGCCGGTCCCTTCGCTCGCAGCGTGCCCTTCGCCAGGCACTTGCCAGCGAGCTTGCCGAAAGCGGCGACCTTTCGCGCATTAATGTCGCGTCGCTCACCGAGCGCGCTGGCCTTACGCGCCGCACGTTCTATTCGCATTACCGCGATATCCCCGACTTTATCAATCAAATCGAGGACGGCTTGCTGGCCGAGATCCGTGAGCGCATTGAGCTCATCACCGCAGCTCAGCTGCCCGATCTCTATCACAACATCGATGAGCTCGAGCCGGCGCCCGGTTCGGTTGATCTGCTGCGTTATCTTGCGGCCAACCGCGACTTAATCGGTGCGCTGCTGGGTCCGGGCGGCGACCAGGCCTTCATTAAAAGGATTATTGACACCGCGCGTGAGGCTGTGGTGCCGCGTGCGCAGACGGGCATTTTGGGCCTGGCGCTGGGCACGTTCTTTGACTACTACGTCACCTACGTCGTGAGTGCCGAGGTCGGCATGATTCAGCGCTGGTTTGAGCGTGGGCTCACCGAATCGCCCGAGGCCATGGCGCGCATTATGACGGTGCTCGCTTTTGTGCGTCCCGGCGACCTGTATGGCCAACCCATCGATATCAACGTGCCGGAATACGGCATGAAGCTATTGAACTTGCAGCTCGAGGACGCGGCCGACACCGCTGCAACCGTCGAGTCCAACAACTAAGAGGAGAGACAATGAGCAAACTCGTCGAGGGCATCAAGGACCGCATGGTTGCTGCCGCACGCGAGGCCGCGCCCACCGTGATGGACGCTGCGCAGAAGGCCGCGACCGCGGCTGTCGAGAAAGTTGCCGAGGCAGTTGCCGATGCCAAGAACGTGGCAGGGGAGACGTCCGTCGCCGCCGAGCCCGCTACCGCTACTGAGCCCGTAGCCGCCGCCCACGCCCCCGAAGGCGCGATTTTCAACCCCAAGAACGCTCGTGGCAACCTGCACCTGGGCATCGACGTGGGCTCTACCACCGTCAAGCTTGCCGTGCTCAACGATGATAACCAGATCGTGTATGCCAAGTACCAGCGCCACCACACCGACGTTCGCGCTTGCGCCCGCGACCTGTTTGAGGGCGCCGCGACCGTGCTGCCGACGGCCCAGATGACCTGCGCCATCACCGGCTCGGGCGGCCTGCTGCTGTCCCAGTGGCTCGACCTGGAGTTTGTCCAGGAGGTCATCGCCAGCAAGCGTGCCGTCGAGACCCTCATCCCGGCCACCGATGTCGCCATCGAGCTGGGCGGCGAGGACGCCAAGATCATCTACTTTGACAACGGCATCGAGCAGCGCATGAACGGCACCTGCGCCGGCGGCACGGGCGCGTTCATCGACCAGATGGCAACCCTGCTGCACACCGACGCGAGCGGCCTTAACGAGCTCGCGGCCAACGCCACCACCATCTATCCCATCGCCAGCCGCTGCGGCGTCTTTGCCAAGACCGACGTCCAGCCGCTGCTCAACGAGGGCGCCCGCCCCGAGGACGTCGCCGCTTCCATCTTCCAGGCCGTCGTGACCCAGACCATCTCGGGCCTGGCGTGCGGCCGTCCCATCCGCGGTAACGTCGCCTTCCTGGGCGGCCCGCTGCAGTATCTCTCCGAGCTGCGCCACCGCTTCTACCTCACGCTCAACCTGGACGAGGAGCACCGTATCGTGCCCCAAAACGCTCACCTGTTTGTGGCGAGCGGCGCCGCCATGGCGCACGAGTCCAACAAGCTCAGCACGTTCCCGCAGCTCATTGAGGCTATCGATGCTCTGGGTGACACGCAGGGTGCCGAGGTCGAGCGTCTGGATCCGCTCTTTGCCACCGACGAGGACTTTGCCGAGTTCAAAACCCGCCACGACCAGGAAGTCGTCCCCAAGGGCAAGCTCGACGGCTACACCGGCCGCGTGTTCATCGGCATCGACGCCGGCTCCACCACCATGAAGGCCGCGCTCGTAGGCGAGGACGGCCAGCTGCTGCACACCTGGTATGGCAACAACAACGGTGACATCCTGGGCACGGCCAAGGTCATCATGGCCGATTTCTACAACCACATCCCCGCGGGCTGCACCATCGGCCACGTGACCACCACGGGCTACGGCGAGGCGCTGCTCATCGAGGCCCTCAAGGCCGACTCCGGCGAGATCGAGACCGTCGCGCACCTGCGCGGCGCCAAGGCATTCCTGCCCGGTGTCGAGTTTATCCTGGACATCGGCGGCCAGGACATGAAGTGCCTGCGCGTGAAGGACGGCGTGATTGAGCACATTATGCTCAACGAGGCCTGCTCATCGGGCTGCGGCAGCTTCATCGAGAGCTTCGCCGTGTCCATGAACATGGACGTGCGCGCGTTCGCCGACGCCGCCATCCATGCCAAGGCCCCCGTCGACCTGGGCAGCCGCTGCACGGTCTTCATGAACTCGCGTGTCAAGCAGGCGCAAAAGGAAGGTGCCACGGTGGGCGACATCGCGGCCGGCCTGTCCTATTCCGTCATCAAGAATGCCCTGTTCAAGGTTATTAAGCTGCGCGATCCCAAGGAGATCGGCAGCCAAGTGATCGTCCAAGGTGGCACCTTTATGTCCGACGCCACACTGCGCGCGTTTGAGCAGCTCACCGGCGTTCATGCCGTGCGTCCCGACATCGCCGGCTGCATGGGCGCCTACGGTGCGGCCCTGCTCGCCCGCGATCGCGCCGGCGCCGACGGCACCTCGACCATCCTTTCGGCCGGGGACATTGCGCACCTCACCGTGACGCAAAAGCATGTCCGCTGCGGCCGTTGCTCCAACAACTGCCAGCTCACCGTTAACGACTTTGGCGGCGGCAGGCGCTTTATCACCGGCAACCGCTGCGAGAAGGGCGCCGGTCACAAAAAGCAGAAGACCGAGGCCCCCAACCTCTTCAAAAAGAAAAACGAGTTGCTGTTTAACCGCGAGGTGTTGAGCCCCGACGAGGCCCCGCGCGGCACCGTGGGTATCCCGCGCGCACTCAACATGTACGAGAACTACCCCTTCTGGCACGCGTTCTTTACGCGCCTGGGCTTTAGCGTGCAGCTGTCCGACCAGTCGAGCAAGAAAACCTACCAGGCGGGCATCGAGTCGATGCCGTCCGAGAGCGTGTGCTATCCGGCCAAGATGAGCCACGGGCACGTGATGAACCTCATCGACCGCGACGTCGACTTTATCTGGATGCCGTGCGTGCGCTGGGAGCGCAAGGAGGATCCGACCGCCGGCAACTGTTACAACTGCCCCATCGTCATGAGCTACCCCACGGCGCTGGCGCTCAACATCGACGAGATTCGCGAGCAGAACATCGAGTTCCTGTATCCGTTTGTGCCCTATCACGACAAGACCGAGCTCAAGCACCGTCTGTATCAGGTGCTCGCCGTCGACCGCGTGGCCGATGCCGAGGCCGGTCGCGGTCGCGTGCGTGGACCCAAGATCACGCGCTCCGAGGTTGATGCCGCCGTCAACGCTGCCTTTGAGGCCGATGCGCGTTTCCATGAGGACATCCAGACCATGGGCGAGGAGGCTCTTAAGTGGGTCGAGGACCACGGTGGCCACGGCATTGTGCTCGCCGGCCGCCCCTACCATAACGACCCCGAGATCAACCATGCCCTGCCCGAGCTTATCTCGAGCTTTGGCTTTGCGGTCTTTACCGAGGATTCGCTCGCGCACCTGGTAAAGCCTGAGCGTCCGATTCGCGTCGTCGACCAGTGGATGTACCACAGCCGCCTGTATGCCGTCGCCCGTTTTGTGACGATGCGCAACGACCTGGATCTGATCCAGCTCAATTCCTTCGGCTGTGGCCTGGACGCTCTGACCACCGACCAGGTGCAGGAAATCCTTGAGGCCAGCGGCAAGATCTACACCGTGCTCAAGATCGACGAGGTGTCCAACCTGGGCGCTGCGCGCATCCGCATCCGCTCGCTCATGGCGGCGCTCAAGGACCAGGAGGCCGAGCGCTTGGCCGAGGCTACGGCAGCGGGCGAGGCCTACGAGCAGGGCGACGCCGCGCCGGTGGCACCCTCCATGGATGCTCCCGCATTCGCGAGCCGCAAGTACACGTTCGAGGCGCAGCGTGAGAGCGCCTCGACCGCATGGCCCAAGGTGCCCTTTACCGAGCAGATGCGCGAGGAGGGTTACACCATCCTGTGCCCGCAGATGGCGCCGATCCACTTTGACCTGGTCAAAGAGGTGTTCCGCGGTGCCGGCTACAACCTGGAGCTGCTGCCCTCGACTGACCACGATGCCGTCGAGGCCGGTCTGCGCTATGTGAACAACGACATCTGCTATCCGTCGATCCTGGTGACGGGTCAGATCATGGAGGCCATCGAGAGCGGTCGGTACGACCTGTCCAAGACAGCCGTGGTCATCAGCCAGACCGGCGGTGGCTGCCGTGCCACCAACTACATCGCGCTTATCCGCAAGGCCCTGCGCGAGAGCGGCCACCCCGAGATTCCGGTGATCTCGCTTTCGGCCGTGGCGCTGGGCGAGGACAACCCCGGCTTTAAGATTACGCCGGCGCTGCTTAAGCAGGCAGTCTACGCGGTGCTCTTTGGCGACGTGATGATGCAGATGCTCTATCGTTGCCGCCCGTACGAGGCAACGCCCGGTGCGGCGAACGCACTCTACGAGGAGTACATGGCGCGCGCCCGCAAGCTGGCGCCCAAGTTCAACAGGCATAACTACACCAAGCTGTGCCGCGAGGCCATCCGCGCGTTCGACTCCATGCCGCTCGTGGGCGAGGGCACCAAGCCGCGCGTGGGCGTGGTCGGCGAGATCTTGGTCAAGTTCCATCCCACGGCCAACAACCACGTGGTCGACGTTATCGAGCGCGAGGGCTGCGAGGCCGTGGTGCCGGGCCTGCTCGACTTCTTCCTGTACTCCATGAGCAACGCCGAGCTGCAGAAGGACGAGCTGGGAAGCTCTCCCACTACGCGCGCGGGCATGCAGGCGCTCATCAAGCTGGTGGACTGGATGCGCACGCCGGTGGAGGAGATGCTCGAGAAGTCCCGCCGCTTTGAGGCGCCCGAGCGCATCGGCACCATGGCCGACAAGGCCCGCACAGTGCTTTCGGTGTGCAACAACATGGGCGAGGGCTGGCTGCTCACGGCCGAGATGCTCGACCTGATCGATCACGGTGCGCCCAACATCATCTGCACGCAGCCCTTCGCGTGCCTGCCCAATCACGTGGTGGGCAAGGCCGTAATCAAGGAGCTGCGCCGCCAACATCCCGAGAGCAACATCGTCGCGGTGGACTACGACCCCGGCGCGTCCGAGGTCAACCAGCTCAACCGTATTAAGCTCATGATCAGCGTGGCCAAGGAGAACATGCGCGCCGGTAAGGGCTTTAAGCTCGAGAAGGTGGCGCCGCTCGCGATGGACGAGGTCACCGGCCAGATGCGTGCTCATGACGGCTGTGTGAGCTGCGGGCCGGCCAGCGAGGAGGCCGTGGCATCGGTCGCCGAGCGCCTGGGACGTGGCATTAAGAAGTAACTGGCCTGCTTTGGGCTGGATGTGAGGCAAACGGGTGATAGCCGTACCGGTTACCACCCGTTTTTGCTGGACACATGTTGCGTAAATGACCTTGCTACAGCCTTCCGTGGGCTTGCCCGATTTTTGGGCCGGTTCGGGCTTTGAGGACAAGTTACTGCAGGCCCAAGGCGATTTTTCGCTCAACGCGGGCCAGCACAGCGTGACGTATCTGCCGAGTTTTGGTACGGCAATGACCGGTCGCTACCAGGTGCTGCTGTACGACAACAACTTTGGTGCTGCCGAAAGCTATCCCAAGTTCGACTGGGGCCAGCTGGGCGCCGCGGCGGTGACCGACTACAGCAAGGGAACGCATTCGTTTGGGCGCATCTTTACGGTGGACGAGACGGCGCGCACCTACGAGCTTGAGGACCAGATCGCCGTGCCGTTCTCGGGCTACGTCAGCAGCGCGCAGCGCTTGGGTTTGACCAATGGAGTATGAAAACACGCCGTTCGCCGATGCCCCCTCCGCGAGTGGCAGCCATATGGTTTGATGTCAGAAACATATAGTTGTCGCCAGCCTGCTGGCGACGTTCCCCCTGATATCGGAGGTTCCAGGTATGTTTCGTGCTCCGTTAAACAACTATCGGTTGGGCTAACATGAGTCGCCGTGCTATTTCGATAACCCTTGCAGTGGTCTGCCTGGCTGTGCTCCTGGGCGCTACAGGGCTGTTTGCTATAAGCCGAGAAACGTCCTATATGCAGGAATGCGCTTCCGAAGGGTTTGCCATTGATGGTTTCTATCGGGATGACAAAACGAGTCGGGAAACCCTGGCTTTTCTTGAGGAGGACAACTGTCGATGGCAGCTGGTCGACCAAGACGGAATCTGCACAGACGGACAGTTTAAGCGTACGGATGACCCCAACATCCTGATATTAAAGAAGGAAAACGGCGAAGAATTCGGCACGGTTCACGTTGCGTATATATCGCGCCGACGCGAGCAGGGCCAGCTCTATCTATTTAGAGATAGCAAGGTGACCCGATTTTATCTTGTGAGCACCGATCCGGCGTTTACGGTGGAGTCTGGCGATGTCGATGCGGACGTCTGATTCACGGCAATAAAACAGCGAGCGGGGCGCGGACGTGAACTACGTCCCGCTTTTTGCTTGTGCCTGCGTCGCGTCTGAGCCTCGCCGCGACTTGCGCCTGTGCGCGGGAGCCATCCCATGCTCCGCATTACTCCACATCAAATTCCACGCGGTCGAGATCGGGCACGTTGAGGTCGATGAGCTTGCGAGCAACGTGACGGTCGTGTGCCCCAAGCGCCTCGCTCGTTGTCACATGGGCGACAATCTCGCGCTCGACGATGCCCTCCTCGTCCCCTTCGGTAGCCGAGGTCTCGACGGCGACGGTGTAATCCTTAAAGCCTGGCAGCACCGCGGCAAGCTCGCGCGTGGTTTCGGTGACGCCGTAGCCGTCCTGCACGCCGGCCTGCGCCGAGCCAATAGACCCCGTCGTCATAACGATGCAGGGGATGGCAAAGACTACCGTGCCCACGATGATGCGGCGGCGCACCTTGCGCGATAGCTCGTCGACCTCGGCGTTTTCCTCGGCGGTCACGATGCCGTCGCCGTTGAGGTCGCGCTTGAGCGGCACGCGCAAAAGAAGCAGCACGGCTTCGGCAGCCAGTGCGATAAAGACCACGTTGATGCCAAACTCGTAGAGCGCCGAGAGAAACAGCGATCCGCTTGCGATGGCGATGCCGTAGCCTGCTGCGCACAGGGGCGGCATCAGCGCGGTTGCCACGGCCACACCGGCGATGAGCGTTGCGGGCTCCTGGTCGCGTGAGTTGCCTAGGCCGCCCGCAAAGCCGCCGGCGAGCGCGACAGCGAGGTCCCACACAGTTGGTGTCGAATTGTCGATGATGGCAGCTGTGGTGGTGCCAAGGGGCGAGAGCTTAAAGTACAACGTGGACGTGACCAGGCAAAAGGCCATCTGCAGCGCAAGGCTGGCGATGGCTTCGACGGTAATCTCACGGTCGAGCGTGGCGATGCCATATGCCATGGCAAGGACCGATCCCATGAGCGGGCAGATGAGCATGGCACCCACGATGGCGATGTCCGAGTCGATATCGAGGCCGATGCTTGCGATGAGCATGGCGATGATGAGGATGCATAGGTGGGAGCCAGTCAGACGCGCCCCGTTTACAAAACGCTTGCGGATCACGTGATAGGGCGCGCGTCCCTCGCGAATGTTGAATGCGCGCTTTAGGAAGCGGGTGGCGTTCTCCATGGCCTCACTATGGGCAGGGCGGATGCCGTGGCGCCGGTGATGGCGTTCGCGCAGCCGCTTGATCTGTTGCTTGTCGAGTTCCATGTCCACCTCGTTCTGGCACGGGCCGCGCAACGCGCCCGTTGTCCTAACTCTACACCGTGGCGGATGAGGTGTCTGTTGGATGCGGAATCCGATAGGGCGGATGACGCGGGAGCAAATGCAAATCACAGGTTCAATTTGATCCCGCAATAATATGATGCACCAGCTCCTACATGTGTGACGAAATTGTGAAGCACGAGAGTGCGAGTTTCAAAAAATCCGCTGGTGACCAATGTTGCGCAACAGAATTCAAAAATCGGCACCTACAGTTTGAAGCGTATGGATACATCCGTGTCAAAGGGAGAAAGCCATGGCAAACTACAGCCCACAACACTTTGAGCCTCGGGCTAAGGCCGTCAACGTCAAGGGCGTTGCCAACCGCGCCGTCGCAACCGTTTTGACGGCGGGCCTCATTGTTCAGCCGCTTATGTCGCCGCTGGCGGCAATCGCCGCACCGTCAACCGATAACGGCGATTCTGTTCAGGGGGGGGGTAGTTCTGTAGAGAACACCGTTGCCGCCGGTAACCAAGCGGTCGTAAAGACGGCTGCCCAGCTGGCCGAGGAGTCGGCAAAGCAGCTCAAGGACGCTCAGGCCGCCTACGATGCCGCCCAGAAGAAGGTCGACGCGGCGGGCCAGTCTCAAAAGCAGGCACAGCAGCAAAAGAATCAGGCCTCGCAGGCTGTGAGCGACAACGAAATCGAGCAGAACGCAGCAGAAGTCGCCGCGCTCCAGGAGAAGATTGACGAGCTCAAAGCCGCCGTCGAAAAGACCGAGCAGCAGCAGAAGAAGCTGGGCGACCTGAACGATCAGCTCGAACAGGCCAACAAGAGTGTCGAGGATAAGACCCAGGCGCTCAAGGACGCCAAGGCAAAGCAGGATGAGGCCAAGAAGGCCCTCGATGGTGCCCAAGCCAAGCTCGAGGCCATGGGTATGGACGAGTACGAGACTGCCAAGAAGGCTGTCGAGGACGCGCAGGCAAAGCTCGATGATGCCAATAAGGCCGTTGCTACTGCACAGGCCAATCTGGACCAGGCCAAGGCTGCCGAGGCTAGCGCCCAGCAGGAAAAGAAGGACACTGAGACCGCTCTGACTTCCGCCCAGGCCAAGAAGCAGGAGACTGCCGCTGCTCTCGCTGCTGCGACCACTGCGCGCGATAACGCCCAGCAGAAGTTCGACCAGGCGCAGGCCGCGCTTGATGCCGCGACCTCGGGCACGGGTATCGATCTGAACGCGCTCGAAGCTGCCAAGGTCACTGCCGCCAGCGAGCTCGCGACCGCGCAGGCCGCGCTCGATGCCGCGACGACTGCAGACGCCACTGCACAGGCGAACCTGCAGGCTGCGCAGACTACCGTCACCGCCGCGCAGGAGAAGGCCAACGCCGCCAACGCTGCTGTGGCATCTGCCAAGTCTGCATACGATGCGGCAAACAAGGAGTACAACGCCGCCGCCAGCGAGCGCGACGCCGCCAAGGCCGCATACGAGAAGGCGCAGCAGACCGAAGCAGACAAGAAGACCGCGTACGATAAGCTTGTCGAAGTTCGCAAGCAGAAGCGCAGCGAGTGGGAGACGGCATGCGCTGAATCCGATACCGCCAAGAAGGCATACGACACCGCGAATGCCGAGGTCGAGAAGCTTAACCAGCAGATTGCCGACCTCAAGTCGAACATGACCGTAGACCAGAATGTTATCAGCCAGGGCATGTTCGGCTTCATGAACTACATCATCGGCGGCAGCCAGTTCACAGCCACGCAGAAGAAGAACGCCCAGGACGCCGTATCGATGCTGACCGGTGCCGATGACAAGGCCGAATGGTATGACCAGTACGTCGATCAGGACATGTCTCGCGACACCAACCCGCTTTCCCTGGAGCAGATGCGCAACGCCCTGACATATCTCGACACCCAGAACAACCTCCGCAAGGCGAACGGTCAGTCGGCGCTCAGCGTCAGCCTCCGCATGACTGTGGCAGCCGCCCTTAATGCATCATATTCATCGAACATCTGGAGACACTCAGGCTGCTACTGGGATAACGGTGAAAATCTTGCCGGCGGAGGCGGCGCATATACCGGCGGCGAGACCGAGGATACACTCGGTTGGCCCTATACTGGTCTCTACACTCAGGAGAAGGTTAATTACGAGAATTGGATTAAAAAGTACGGTGCGGATAGCGAGGCTGGCAAAGCTCTCATGGCTCATCGCTATGATTCGTACTATATCTACCAAAACTATCGCGATGTGTATTCCGGCACAAAAGATGAAAACGGTAAGGAAAGAGGAGACGGCTGCGGGCACTATCTCAACATTATCGATTCCGCTACGGTGGCTATCGGTATCGCAACCGGTAGCGGTAAGAACACCGATTCCGAGGTAACCGCATTCGATTACAGCGATGATGACACTCAGGCTGATTTCACTGTCTCCGAGTTCAAGAAGCTCGTCAACGACTACATCGATTCTGCCTATAACGCTGGCGGCACGCAGGCGCAGAAGGCGCAACTCAAGGAGCTCCAGAGCAAGCTCGCCGAGGCGCAGAAGACGCTGGGCACGGCCGATACGGCATATCTCGCTGCTCTCAATAATCAGAAAGACGCACAAGACGCCTATACCGCGGCCGACACGAACGTGAACACCGCCAAGGGCGAGTACGAGAAGGCCAAGTCCGGCACCGCCGCCGCGAAGACGGCATACGACGCCGCCGAAGCCAAACTCAAGGGTATCGACGTCAAGACGCCCAAGACCAAGCTCGACGCCGCCAAGGGCGAGGCCGCTACTGCCCAGGCAACTCTCGATAAGGCAAACGCCACGCTTGCTGACAGCAAGACGAAGGCAGCCGATGCCGCTGCTCACAAGGCGAAGGCTCGCAGCGCCCGCTATGCCGCCAAGGCAAAGTCCGATCAGGCCAATGAGGCGTATGACAACGCCACGGCTTCGGTCAAGGACCTTACCGCCAAGTGCGATGCCGCCAAGACGGATCTTGCGAACAAGCAGGGCACGCTTAACGATGCCAAGAAGGCCGACGACACTGCCCAGGCTGGCGTTGACAAGGCTCAGGCCGCAGATGTGCACGCCGCGACCGCTCTTTCGGGCGCCAAGCAGGCAGTTGCCGCCAAGACGCAGACCCTGTCCGACGCACAGGAGAAGGTCAAGGCCGCCGAGGGTGAGCTGGCCGGCGCAAACAAGGCCTTCGAGCGCTTCGCCGGCGCCCAGAAGGCGGTCGACGACGCCAAGGCCGCCTATGACGCTGCCGTCGCCGGTGTCGCCGATGCCCAGAAGCAGCTCGAGGCCGCCAACGAGGCCGTTGTCGATGCGAACTTCGAGATCGTCAAGGCCAAGGCCGAGCTTGCCAGCGATGAGGCACTCAAGGCCGATCTTGAGGCTGTCGACCATAAGGCATCCCTTGCCGCGGGCACGACGGGCAACGAGAAGCTGGTTAAGCTGAACGCTGCCTACGCTCGCTATAAGGCCGCCGTCGATGCCGCCGCTGGTCTCAAGGCTGCTCTGAGCGATACCGATGCCAAGCTGTCCGATGCCAACGACGCCTATGCCGCCGCGCTTGCCGAGCTTGGCGATGCCAAGGATGCCTTGGCTGCCGCTCAGGCCGAGTACGACAAGTATCATCCCAAGGCTGAGCCGCAGGCCAAGCCCCAGGTTGCGCAGGCCGCTGCAAAGGTCCCCGTTGCCAAGAAACAGGCCGCGCCTGCCGCGCTCGCCCAGACCGGTGATGACTCTGCGCTTGCGGGCGAGGTCTTCGTTATCGGCGGTATTACGCTCGTGGCTGCGGGCGTGACGCTGGGCGATCGTCGTCGCAAGCAGATGTAGCGTTTCGGGCGTAGATTCTGCAAACGAACTTCGGTTCATAGCGGGACCGTCTCGATAGCCAAACGATAAGGCCGGCGCGCTGTTAAACGCAGTGCGCCGGCCTTTCTTTGCGTTGGTATCAAAAAGCCCGGTCGATAGCCGCGAAAGCTACCGACCGGGCAAATCGTAGGCAATATAGTTGCTGTCGAGCAGCTGCTCAGCTTAGCCCAGCAGGCTTAAGCCCACGGAGACAAACGCTAGGATAACGCCGACGATGGACTCGCCGCCGAGCAGGCCGCTGGCGACAACCAGGCCCTGTTCCTGGAAGGCGGCGTCCTTGGCAGCTCTCTCCTCGTCAGAAAGACCAGCGGTGGCGTCGCGGTGGGCGGACCACTTGTCGTAGGCGAGCTTGACGCAGGAGCCCAGGAATGCCGTGAGTGACATGTAGAACGGCAGGTACACGCCCAGGCCGATCATCATGGCCGGAATGCCGAGCCAGTACATGACGATGCCGGCGATAAAGCCGCCAACGAACCACGGCACGCTCGGGATGCCCGAGACCATGGTGGCGACAACGCTTGCCTGCGCGGCAACAAAGCTCTTGTCGGGGCCAAAGGCGTCCGGGCCATAGGCGGTGACGAGCGCGACCATGACGGCTGCGGCGACCAGGGCGCCCACGATGCCGCCAATGGCCTGGCCAATCCACTGCGCACGCGGGTTGGTGCCCAGCACAGCGCCGGCCTTAAAGTCGTTCATGACGTCGCCTGCAAGGCCGCACGCCACGGCTACGATGCCGGCGATAAAGAACAGCTTGACCTGAGCGATCTGTGCGAAGGCTGCCACGATGAGCATGACGATGAGGCCAAAGATCTCCATGGGGTCGATGCCCGTCTGGCCGCAGCTCTGCGCGCTCATGATGGTGGTGACAAAGGTGAACAGCGTGACGATGACGGCCGGAACGGGGCCAAGGTCAAGCACGATGGCGATGATCACGGCGATGGCGGCAGCGCCCAGGCCGATGATGCCGGCGTCGAGCTTAAGGGAGCCCGAGATGAGCGACTGCTCGTCAGTGTCGGTGGAGCTGTCGGCGGCAAGACCGCGGACGATACCGGCGACCTGCGGCAGGATGTCCTTGAGGACGACGGCGACGCCAAAGCCCATCATGAGGCCCATACCCAGGGACTTGACGATGCCCTGCGCAGTCACAACGTCGAACAGACCGGCAGCGGTGCCGCCCACAATGATGCCAAAGTTGCCCAGCAGGGCGCCGGCAAACCAGAAGGCGACGGGGGCGAAGCCCACGAGGAAGCCGACGGAGAGCAGCATGGGCGAGTTGTAGATACCAAAGGTCACGCCGGGAATGTTGAGCGTGTACAGCATGCTGGGCACCACGCCCAGGGCGTCGCGAAGCACGCTGTAGATGCCTGCGATGGCCATGGAGCCAAAGAGCTGCTTGCCGGTCTTGCCGCCGGCCTCGGTCGCGCGCAAGGTCTGAGCTGCGGCGTTGCCGGTGGGGAACTCCAGCGCGGCGTCCACGATAAAGTGACGATGGATGAGCGCGGTGGCCAGCAGGCCCAGGATAGTGCCGGCGAGTGCCACGATAAACATGTCGAGCCAGCTGATCTGGTCGGCATAGCCCAGCATCCAAGCGCCCGGGATGGTAAACGCCAGACCGCCGGCGACCATGGCGCCTGCGGACATGATGGTGTGGGTGACGTTTGCCTCGTTGAGGCTAGCGTTGCCCATGAGCTTAAGGAAGAACAGCGAGATGACGGCAGCGAAGACGATCGGCCAGGGGAGTGCGCCCATCTTGAGGGCAGTGTAGGCCGAGCTTGCCGTGATGATCACGCAGCCAAGGACGCCGATGACGACTCCGCGCAGCGTGAGTTGCCCGCGCATCGAAGCGCGGTTCGAGGGATTGCTCATATAGAACTCCTTTGCGTATATCCGCTTCCCCCGGGGGCGCCGCTACGGATACGGCGCGGGAAGTCGGGTTACCAAGGGCCGCCGCGTGAGCTCGCGCGCGACCGCGCACCAGTATAGCCGCAAGCTAGTCATTTTGGGATGACTGGTTTAGGTAGGCGATATACTGCTGGGCAGACGAAAGGAGCGCCAACGATGCTTAATGGGTGCGCATATATATTGACGGTCGACGTGGGCAACACGTTCATTCGCTTTGGCCTGTTTGCCGAGGATTCGGCCGCGGCGCAGGAATGCCCGCTTGCGACGTGCGAGATCACCACGCCGTCGAGCATTACGGCCGATGAAGCGCGTATGCGTCTCGCTCAAGTCATGGCCGCGCTGGCGGCCGATGCGGGTATGCCCGGTGCGCTCGTTCCCGCAGCTGCAGTGCTGAGTTGCGTGGTGCCGGCGCTCGAGCGCCCGTGGAAGACGGCGCTTTCCCGCACTTGTACGGGGCGCGTGCTCACCGTGGGGCCGGGCCTCAAGACCGGCATGCCCGTGCACTACGACGATCCGGCCGAGATCGGCCCCGACCGCATCGCCGACGCCGTGGCGGCCCGAGCCGTCTACGGCTCTCCGTGCATCGTGATCGACCTGGGTACCACGACCAATATCGAGGTCATCGATGCGCGCGGAACCTTTGTCGGCGGCGTCATCGCACCGGGCCTGGCACTCGGCGCCCGCTCACTCTCGGCCGCTGCAGCGCGTCTGCCGCAGGTCGAGCCTTCGGCGCCAACGCACGTCATCGGTCGCAACACGCGCGAGGCCATGCGCTCGGGCGTGGTTCTGGGCGAGGTGGCCCGCATCGACGGCATGCTCGACATGGTGCTCGCCGAGATGCGCGCGACCAAGGCCGCGGGGGAGGGCGATGTGCCCATCGTCATTACCGGCGACGATGCCGAGGCGCTTGCGGCCCTTGTCGGTCATAGCCTGACGGTCGACGACGCACTGACGCTGCGGGGTCTCGCCGAGCTCTACCACATCAATCAAAAGCCCCGCCGCGTGTAAATGTGAGGGCGCCGGTGGGACAAACGCCCCCACCTTTCACCTGCTACAATGGGTCAAATTATTGCGATTACGGAGGTGTCTGCCATGTCGGACGATCTTCATCAAACTTCGTCAGGCAAGCGCCTGGACGTCATTAGCTGGGACGAGTTCTTTATGAGCGTGGCCATCGCCGCGCAGCGCCGCAGTAAGGACCCCAACACGCAGGTGGGCGCGTGCATCGCCAGCACCAACCACCGCATCCTTTCGGTGGGCTACAACGGTACGCCCTCGGCGCTCAACGACGACTTTTTCCCGTGGGGCACGAGCGACGACCCGTTGCAGGACAAGCACAACTACGTGGTGCATGCCGAGGCAAACGCCGTGCTCAACTACCGTGGCTCGCTCAAAGAT
Source organism: uncultured bacterium (assembly GCA_905215365.1). Lineage (GTDB taxonomy): Bacteria > Actinomycetota > Coriobacteriia > Coriobacteriales > Coriobacteriaceae > Collinsella. Next base: position 79,749 of record CAJMPX010000006.1, read on the forward strand.
CTTGAGGGTTCCACGGTCTACGTCACGCTGTTCCCGTGCCACGACTGCGCCAAGATTTTGGCGCAGGTGGGCGTGGGCGAGGTTGTCTACCTGGACAACAAGTACGCCGACACCGATGACGGACGCATCAGCCGCCGCATCCTCGACTCCTGCGGCATTAGCTACCGCCAGGTTATCGTCGATGTTCACATCGGCACCGAGGGGCAGGCTCAGCAGTAGCGCGTGGCAACGCCAGCTGGCAACAAAAGGCAGCCAAAAGAGCCCCGTCCCAAATTGACTACTCGTGAAAGTCGCGTCTGCGCGCATGGACGGCTCGTGAGCGGGTACACGGCTGTAGTAACATAGCTTCTGTCCGCGGGCGCGCCCGCGTAATTGTGAGAAAGGAGCCCCTGTGGCTGTTAACGAAGAGCTGCTTAAGAAGGTTCTTGAAGAGATTCGCCCCAACCTGCAGGCCGACGGCGGCGATATGGAGTATGTGGGCGTTGACGACGAGGGCGTCGTCAAACTGGAGCTGCAGGGCGCTTGCGCCGGCTGCCCCATGAGCTCGCTGACCCTGTCCATGGGTATTGAGCGCATCCTGAAGGAGCATGTGCCCGGCGTTACACGAGTTGAGCAGGTCAATGCCTCCGGCGAGGCCGAGGACCTGTACGACGAGTACGCGCCGTTCTAAGCTGCGAAAGCTGCGGACGGCATACTCCGCATAGACGTTACGCCCAAATATGCGGCTGCGAGCGCAAGGCCCGCGGCCGCATTTGGTATGTAGGGAGTAGGAGGGTCGACATGCTCAACGACTTCTACCATATGCTTGATCCCGTCGCGATTTCGGCGGGGCCCATCACGATTTACTGGTATGGTCTGGCCTATGTGGTCGGCGCCCTGCTCACGGCGGTCGTCATGTACCGCACGCAGCGTCGCTGGGGCTTTAACATCACGATTGACGACCTGACGAGTGTCGTGGTCGGCGTGGTCTTTGGCCTCATTATCGGTGCGCGCCTGTTCTACGTCGTCTTTTACGGTGATGGCTACTACTGGGCGCACCCGCTCGAGATCTTTGCCACCAACGAGGGCGGCATGAGCTTCCATGGCGGTTTGGTGGGCGGTATTATCGGCGGCATCATCGTGTGCCGCATGTATAAGCTCGACGCATGGACTTTGGCAGACCTTGCCGTCATCGGCGCGCCGCTGGCCTTGTGCCTGGGCCGTTGTGCCAACTTTGTCAACGGTGAGCTGTGGGGCAAGCCGACCGATCTGCCCTGGGGTGTGGTCTTTGGCGGGACTGCGGGCGATATGCCGCGTCACCCCTCCCAGCTCTACGAGGCATTTCTTGAGGGCATCGTGCTCTTTTGCATTCTGCAGGTGCTCAGCCGCAAAAAGCCGCTGCTGCCTCAGGGTACGTTTATGGGCGTGTTCGTGATGGGATACGGCATCGTCCGCTTCCTCGTCGAGTTCGTGCGCGTGCCCGACGCCCAGCTTGGCTATCTGCTGGGCGGCGTTATCACCATGGGCCAGCTGCTGAGTTTGCCGCTCGTGATTGCGGGCCTGGCGCTCGTCATCTTTGCCCTCCGCCGCAACCGTCCCCAGCGCATCTACCTCGACGCCTAACCACCACAAAGGGGACAGGCACCTTTGTGGTGGTTCGCTGGGCAACGATGACAGAACCGTAACGTTTCCCCAGATAAAACCTGCCAAAATAAACCTGTCCCTTTTTGGCAGGTTTCTAGAAAGGCTCTTTGGACTGTGAAGGATTCCGACCTCTCCACAACGGCTGCGCGCGACGCTGCCCGCATCGTCTGGTTTAAGCGCTACCCCGCCAAGCAGACGCTCATCGCATTTCTGCTCGCGCTGTTGGCGACCACGGCGTTTTCCATCGATCCCGCCCCGGTGTCGAGCAACGCAGTCTTGGCGATTGACCCCAAAGCCTCGGGCATGCTGTACGTGTGCTACGAGGTGCTCCTCTCGTTTGCCGGCCATACCGACGCGGTCATGCTGCTTGCGCTTGCCTGCCTGCTCACGCTGCCGTTTCGCTACGTGTTCTTTGGCCGTGGCGACACCTGGCGCCCATCGATTATTCTGCCGTCGCTGTTTTTCGCCATCTGCATGGTGTTCGGCCGCAGCTACGACCTTATCGACTCGGCCGAGATTGTTCTTGGCGACAAGGCCCGCATCATCTGCGCCTGGATTGGCGGCGCGGGCTGGATGCTCCTAGCGATCGTGGCCTTCTATCTGGCTTTTGAGTGCCTGGATTGGCTGAGCTCTCGGCGCATTCCGTTTTCCGAAGCGCACTTTGGCCGCGTATGGCGTGTGGCTCACGCCGTGCTCTCGGTCCATCCCTTTGCCGGGCCCTTCCTGGTGCTTATGATCGCCTGGGCGCCCACGCTCATCGCTTCGCTGCCCGGCCTTTTTATGGGAGATACGGGTGCGCAGATTCGCCAGTGGTTCAACTATCCCAACGGCACGAGCGACTACCTGCGCCTACTCAACCCCAATGTCCTGCTCAACGGGCATCACCCGGTCGTGCACACGGCTATCATCGGCTCGTGCGTACAGCTGGGGCTTTCGGTCTTTAACAGCGCCAATGCGGGGCTTGCCATCTACACCTGCGCTCAGTTCGTCATTACGGCCGCCTGCATGGCCTATTCCGTCTCGTCGCTGCGCAAACTGGGCGTGAGCCTGCCGGTCCGCGGTACGATCCTGCTGTTCTTTGCGTTTATGCCGATGTTCTCTAACTACGCGGCGTTGCTCACCAAAGACGTGCTCTTTGCCGACGCGTTTTTGGTGCTGCTGGTACAGACCGTCAAGCTCGTGGCATGTGGCTTGCCCCGTCGTGATGCCAATGCCGAGCGTGCGGGCGAACAGAGGCCCGTGCTCTTTGCGCGCCACGACTGGCTGTTGCTTGCGCTGGCTGCCATGGGTTCCACGTTTTTGCGCAATGGCGGTCTGGTCTTTCCGTTGGCGGCCTGCGTGATTGCGGCGGCGTTTTGCGCATGGGATGTACATGTCGCCCGTCGTGCGGCTAAGCAGACGGGCACCGCGGTCTCATGCGCCACGCCGCGCTTCCGCTGGGTTGGCGTCCTCGCGGTGCTCGCACTCTGCCTTGCCTCTAATATGTACTTCACCAAGGTCTTTATGCCGGCGCACGACATCACGCCTGGTTCCAAGCGCGAAATCCTCTCGATTCCGTTCCAACAGACGGCTCGTTTCGTCCAAAAGCACGACGGCCTCAACTCGGGCGTCAACCCCACGGTAAAGGAGGACGGCACCATCGTGGAGGCTCCTTGCGACGGTTTGGTGACCGACGAGGAGCGCGCCGTGATCGACCGGGTGCTCAAGTACGAGAATCTGGGCTGCCGTTACAACCCGGATAAGTCGGACTCCGTCAAAAATTGCTTTAACGAGTACGCCTCGCAGGAGGACATCAAGGCCTATTTTGAGGTCTGGGCGCAGATGTTCAAAAAGGATCCCGAGTGCTATATCTCGGCGCTCATCAATAACTATTACGGCTACTTTTATCCGAGCGCGCGCGATGCCTGGGTCTACAGCACGGCGCGTAGTGCCGAGATCATGGCGCGTCCCGACAACCTCAAGTACTTCGACTTCCATCCGGTTGACAGCAACGTGGTGCGCTGGTGTGACCACCTGATCAATCTGTACCGTGTGGCGGTGCAGCGCATTCCGTTTATTTCGCTCACCATGAGCTCGGCCACCTATGTGTGGATCATGATCGCCGTGGTGGTCTACCTGCTGCGTCGTCATTCATGGCGTGCGCTGGCGAACTGGGTGCCGCTGTTGGGCGTGCTCGCCGTGTGCCTGATTGGTCCGTGCAACGGCTCGACCTACATGCGCTACCTGTATCCGGTCATCGCCTGCATGCCCTTCGCCATCGGCGCCACCGTCACCCGCAGCGACTTCCTCTGGTCCTAACTTGGTGCATTGGGGTCAGGTTTCTTTGCACCAAAGGGGACATCATCACGACGCCTTCATTTTGGGGTTTATCTCGCAGGCTAGTAGGTATATCATAACGACGTTTGTTTATATTGCCCGAGCATCTGCGCTGGGCTTTAGGTCGAAACCGATAGGAGACACGTATGTCCGGACACTCTAAGTGGGCCACAACCAAGCATCGTAAGGGCGCGCAGGACGCCAAGCGTTCCGCCCTCTTCTCCAAGCTCAGCCGCAACATCACTGTTGCTGCCCGTCTCGGCGGTGACCCGCTGCCCGAGAACAACGCCAGCCTCGCCGCTGCCGTTGCCAAGGCCAAGGCTCAGTCCATGCCTAAGGACAAGATCAAGTCCGCTATCGACAAGGCTTTTGGTTCGGGTGCTGACGCCGCCGTCTACGAGAACATCGTGTACGAGGGCTACGGTCCCGCCGGTGTCGCCGTCTACGTCGACTGCCTGACCGACAACCGCAACCGTACCGCCGCTGATGTCCGTTCCGCCTTCTCCCACGCTGGTGGCAACCTGGGCACCTCCGGCTCCGTCGCCTTCCAGTTTGAGCGCAAGGGCCAGATCGTCGTCGCCAAGGAGATCCTGGACGAGAACGCCAAGAAGGAGACCATGATCGCCAACGGTGCTGCCGGTGACGAGGATGAGTTCATGATGGCTATCGCCGAGGCCGGTGGCGAGGACTACGAGGATGCCGGCGAGGAGTGGATCGTCTGGACTGCTGCCAACGAGGTCATGGCTGTCTCCAAGGCGCTCGAGGAGCAGGGTGTCCAGGTCAAGGGCTCCGAGACCACCATGGTCCCGACCACCCCGACCGAGGTTTCCGGCGCCGACGCCAAGAAGGTCCAGCGCCTCATCGACCGTCTTGAGGAGCTCGACGACGTCCAGGACGTCTACAGCACCATGGACATGACCGACGAGGTCATCGCTGCCCTCGAGGAGGAGTAGCGCCAGCACGGATTGAGCCGTGCATATCTGGGCATAATGAAGCGAGCATGCAAGCCTCGTGGAATAGATGAGCCGGATCCGCGTGCGTAGAGCACCGGACCCGGCTCTTTTATAATGATGCGAACCGTTTTGCATTTCGAGAGCCGAGATTTGAAGGGAGCGCCGCGTGCGCGTACTCAAACGAGCCCTAGCGATCGTGTATCTTGCCGCCACTATCGTGGCGCTGGGTACGCTTGTCTGCCAGTTTTGGGGGCCGTATACGTATCGCTTTATGCTGCTGATGCGCGACCCCATGCCGCGCATCGTCGTGACGGTGTGCGCCGGCGTCGTGGCGCTTGGCGTACTGCTGAGCTTTTTCCGCCTGATGTTCGCCCGTCGCGAGCCGTCCTGCGTGCATCCGGCGGGGGAGCGCAATATCGAGGTTACCCTTGCGGCGCTTTCTTCGTGCGCCAGGGCTGCTGCCGAGCGCGACGACCGCGTGATGGTTGAGCATATCGAGGCCCGCGTCCAAGGCTCCGACGATTCGCACGTCCGTTTTAAGGTCGAGGCCATCGCGCTCGATGATAAGGACGTTGCCGCTCTTGCCACCTCGATGCAGCAGCGCATCGAGAAGGCCTGCGACACCATGCTCGGCACGCCGGGTACGACCGCGCGTGTCCGTTTTTTGCCGTCCAAGACTACCGTCCAGACCGTGGAGGTTTCCGGTGAGTGATACCAATCAAGATAAGACCGCTCGTACGCCGCGCCTGACGATTGACCAGAGCGCCACGTCGGCGAGCGAACCTGTTGATTCCAAAGTAGAGGCAACCGAGTTACAAGACGCGGCAGCCGCGGATTTTGACGAGGCTATGGGTCTCATCAAGGGTACGGGCGCTGCCATCTGGAGCTATGCTGTGCGTCATCCCAACACCACGCTCGGCGCCGTCGCCGGCTTTATCCTCGCCGTGTTGGTGCTCACGTTGGGCCTGTGGGACACGCTCGTCATTGCATTCTTCGTGCTGATCGGCGCTGTGATCGGCCAAATTCGCGACGGCGAGAACGGGATCGTCAACTTCTTCGGCCGTCTGTTTAGCGGCCGCTAATATGTATTCGACTGTCGCATCCGCGGCAGGCATAAGGAGGAACCATGGCTTTTAATACGAAGGTCGATGTAGCCGATACCGAGCTCGAGGAGAACGAGGCGGTCGTCGCCGAAGCTGAGGATGTGACGCTCGAGGATGAGGCTCTCGTCGAGGCCGAGTCCGATACGGATGAGGATGACGAGGAAGCGGACGAGTCCGAGGACTCGCTCACCTATTCCAACGGCGTGATCGAGAAAATCGTCGCCATGGCCACCCGCGAGGTGCCGCACGTTCTGGGCATGAAGGGTAACCTCATGCACTTTGTGCAGGAGCAGTTTGGTGCCGAGAACCTGACCAAGGGCGTGACGGTCGAGGTCACCGATGACAATCGCGTGGTCGTCAACATCTCCGTCATCATCGAGTACGGCGCCTATGCGCCCGCGATCTTCGACGATGTCAAGGCGCGTGTCACCGAGCGCCTTGCCGCGATGACCGGCCTTGAGGTGGCGGGCGTCAACCTGCGCATCGAGGACGTCATCACCCCCGAGGAGTACGAGCATCGCACCAGCCAGCACGAATAACCTTCCAAAAAGGAACAGGTTTGTTTTGGCAGGTTTTATCTGCGAAAACGTTAAACGGCCGACCGCGCAAGCAAAAGCGTGGCCGGCCGTTTCTGTACGCTCCCGATGTAGTCATACCGCTCGTCTAACTAAGGGTTGCAATCCCCACGTTCCGCGTTACCCTAATGGGCGCATTGTTTCCAAATTGTTAACGAGGGGTTGCCGTAATGGCCGACGAGCACGAAACAGAAAGCAAGGCATGGGCAATTGAGGCCGCCGCGGCAGAGGCGGCGTCGCGTGCTGCCGAGGAGGCGCATCGTCCTCCCGTAGTGCCGATGGAGCGCGTGGTCGATCGCGATGTTATCGAGCGGGGCGAGCGCGCTGGTCGCAAGCGCAGCCAGGAGCCGGGCTTTCCGCGCTTTTTTGCCGAGCTCAATTTGGGCCTGATCCTCACGGCCTTTGCCATCGTCGCGTTTAAAACACCTAATCACTTTGCTTTTGGCGGCACCTCGGGCGTGTCGGTCATTCTGTCCACGCTGTTCCCGACCCTGCCCGTCGGCGTCTTTATGTGGATTATCAATGCGGTGCTCGTCATCCTGGGCTTTATCTTTTTGGAGCGCAAGGCAATCCTGTGGAGTGTCTTTGCCTCGTTTGCGCTGTCCGCCTATGTTTCGCTGTTTGAGCTCTTTATTCCGACCGATGTCTCGATGACGGGCGATATGTGGCTCGACCTGTGCTTTGCCGTGATTCTGCCGGCGCTCGGCAGCGCTATCGTCTTTGATATTGGTGCCTCGACGGGCGGCACGGACATTCTCGCCATGATCCTCAAACGTCGCACGACGCTCGAGATTGGCCGCGCCCTGCTACTGGTCGACATCGGCATCGTGACCATCGCGGCCTTCTTGTACGGCCCGCGCGTCGGTCTGTACTGCGTGCTCGGCCTGTTTGCCAAGACGCTCGTGGTCGACAAGGCCATCGAGAGCATTCACCTGCGCAAAGTCTGCACAGTCATTTGTTCCGAGCCCCTTAAGGTCGAGGAGTTTATCGTCAAGCATCTCAACCGTACGGCGACTATCAGCCGCGGCTACGGTGCTTTCTCGGGCAAGTGCGTGACGGTGATCATGAGCGTGCTAAGCCGTCGCGAGGCCGTGCAACTGCGTCGCTACGCGCGCGAGATCGATCCGGGTGCCTTTATCACGATTGTCGACAGCTCCGAGATCGTCGGCAAGGGTTTCCGCGGAACGAACTAACGCGGTCGAGCTTATCAAACAATCGAATAGCGCCCTGCGCATTGCAAATGCGTCATGTTGGAGTATTTGTCCCCACATTGGGTGATAATGATGCCAAAGACATCGTTTGCGATCCAGATGATTCGCTCAAGATACGAAGGGATGATCTCGATGTTCTGTTCGCAGTGTGGTGCCCCCATGGGCGATAACGATAAGTTCTGTGGTGCGTGTGGTGCCCCCAATGCCGGTGCCGCAGCCTCTGCCCCTCAGGGTCAGCCCCAGCAGTTTGTTCCGCAACCGCCCGTGGCGAATGCGTCCAAGGGCTGTGTGGCTCAGGCGTTTGAGGACATGACCAAGACGCCGGGCGTGCTGCAGCGCGTGTGCCAGATCGCCTTTTTGCCGGCGCTGATTTGTGTTGTGTCGGTGCTCGTGCTGTTCATTCCCGTTATCGGCGGTATCGCGGCTGCCATCGGCTTTTTGGCAGCTTGCATTGCGAGCGTGTGTGGTTCCGGCTTTGGTATTGAGTGGGGTCGCGATCTGTCGCTCAAGGTTGATGACGGTATGGATCGTCCACTCATGCGTTCCACGTCGTTTGGCCTCGGAGTCTTTTCGAGCGTTATCTCGGTCGTGCTCGAGGTTATCGCTGCCATTCCCGTTATCGGTGTAGTGCTTTCGCTGGTGGAGAGCGTGGTAATTGGCGCCGCGGGCTCGTATTCGTATTACGGCTCTTATGCACTCGAGGCAGCGCTGTTCGGCTCGCTTGGCCTGCTTGTCCTGGCTATGATTGCCACGGCGGTCTTGGGGGTCTTCTTTAAGATGTTCGCCGACATTGCCGTGATGCACTTTGCGGTGACCGGTCGTGTCGAGAGCGCGTTTTCGCTCGATAAGGTCTGGGCGGCCTTTAAGCACAACAAGACCAAACTGTTCTGCGCTTCGTTCCTTCCCGAGTTTTTGACGGGCCTGGTCGCCAACGTTGTCACCTGGATCCTGACGTTCGTCTTTGGCACCATTGCCTCTGTCGGTATGTATAGCTACTACTACCGTCCTACGGCTATTGAGGCGCTTGTTACCGGCGGTGGCATCACGCTCGTATTGTTCTTGGTGCTGACGGCGTTTGTCACGGTATTCCTCACGGTCTTTGGCAAGATGCTCAAGCACCGTGCCGTTGGCTATTGGGTTGCGCGCTACGCAAGCGAGTGGGCCGACGAGGACAAGGACGACGTCCTGACTTTTGTGCTGCCGTTTGAGAAGAAGTCTGCTCCGGCTGGTTTTAGCGCCGACGCAGCGCCCGTATCCGATTCCGCTGCGGCGCCTGCGCCCGAGCCCGAGCCCGTGCCTGAGCCTGAGCCTGAGCCTGAGCCCGCGCCCGTGCCTGAGCCCGAGCCCGCGCCCATGCCGGAACCGGAGCCCGAGCCTGCACCTGAGCCCGAGCCTGCGCCAAGCTCCGACGAGGACCCGCAGGACGAGTAACCCTGCCACCTGCCATTTGGGGACGGGGTAGAAACGGTAGAAATAGCGCTTGACAAATAAGCGGGGGCGGACGTGCCGAAGCGTCCGCCCCCGCTTTGATATCGCGATGCGGCTATGACTGCGAGATGGTCGTGGATCGACTACTCGTCGTGCTTCTCCTCGCGGCGGGCGGCGGCGCGAGCGTCGTGGATGCCCTTGATTGCGGCGTGTCGGGCGGTGCGGGCATCGTGCATGGCGTCGCGGGCCTCGGCGGCCGTGGCCTTGGCAGAGCGCAGTTTGGCTGCCAGGTCGGGATTGGTCTCGGCGACCGCGGCAATCGTGGGGCCGTCGAGCTCTTCTTGTGTGGGCTCGGCCAAAAAGTCGATGGCATATTGGGCGGCCACCATGGAGCCCTTGGCCAGTACCGACTCGTCAATCTTGTAGAAGCAAGAATGTTGGGCGTACGTGGCGCCAATCTGGGGGTTGCGCGTGCCAACAAAGGCGAGCACGCCCGGTACGCGGCGCAGGTACTCCGAAAAATCCTCACCCGAGAGTGTGCCGCGATAATGGCCTTGGCCGGTGGGGCCCAGGCATTTGATTACTGCCTGGCGGCAGCGCTCGCTCGAGGCGGCATCGTTTTCGACCTTGTAATTGGCGATGGTGTAGTCGGTGAGCTCTGCCTCGGCGCCCAAGGCGGCCGCGGTATGCTCCACGATGCGGCGCATGAGCTCCGGCATTTCCTCGTGGGTCGAATCTCCGTAGGTGCGCACCGTGCCGGCGAGGTAGGCCGTGCCGGCGATAACGTTGCGCGCGGTGCCGCCGTGCAGCTCGCCGACGGTAATGACGGCCGGCTCGTAGGGACTGATCTCGCGCGAAACGATGGTCTGCAGAGCGTTGACGATCTCGGCGGCAACCATAACGGCGTCGTGACCGCGCTGGGGCATGGCGCCGTGGCACGAGGTGCCGCGGACGTCGATGCGGAACCAGTCGGTATTGGCCATGCGCGGTCCGGGCTCACAGCTCACGGTGCCGGCGTCGACCTCACTCCAGATGTGCGCGGCGTAGGCGCCATCGACGCCGTCGAGCACACCCGTGCCGATCATGAGCTTGGCGCCCTGGCCGTTTTCCTCGCTGGGCTGGAAGACGATGCGGACTTCGCCGTGGATGTCGTCGGTCATATGGCGCAGGATTTGCAGCGTGCCGAGCATCATGGCGATGTGGCAGTCGTGGCCGCAGGCGTGCATGCAGCCCTCGTTGACGCTGGCAAACTCCTCGCCGGTCTGCTCGGTGACGGGCAGGGCGTCGATATCCGCGCGCAGCAGGATGCGGCGGCGCGGCGTGCCGTCCTCGTGGTAGGCATCCGACGCGGTACCGCGAAGCGTTGCCACCAAGCCGGTCTTGAGCGGACGCTCGTAGGGGATATTCATGGCGTCGAGCTGGTTGGCGATGTCGGAGGTCGTGCGCTCCTCGGCAAGGCTCAGCTCCGGGTGCTTATGGAAGTGCCGGCGCTGCTTGATGATATAGGGTTCAAACTCGGTAGCGATATCTTTGATGGCTGCGGTGACGTCGTCGGCCGCGCGAGCCTCGGTCGCCGCCATAATCTGCTGTGCCTTGGTCTTCGTCATGGTCGATTTGCTCCTTGCTGGGTTGATCGCAAAATCGTACAGGCTCTCTCCAGTATGCCACCTGCCGCTAGGGCTGGTAAAGTTGCCGTTTGCCGCTTGGGGTTTTGTTGCAAGGGCGGGGGAGTACACTCGGGGGTGTTGAATTTCCTGCCAGAGATGGGGATGCCCATGCAACATATCGATCGGATTATCCGCTCCAAGAACGTCTTTACCGCGCAAGACGGCATCGATACCGCCCGCGAGCTGGCGATTGCCATCGCAGGCGACCGTATCGTCGCAGTCGGTGCGCCCGATGACGTGATTGCCGCCGCGCCTGCCGCCACGCCGGTTATCGACTACGGCGAGCAGTTTGTCTGCCCAGGTTTCCATGACGCTCATCTGCACTTCTTCCATACCTCGGTCGGCTCCTCGCCGTACATGCTCATGGATATGGGCACGTCCGAGACTGCGCTGGTGCAGCACGCGCTCGAGTTTTCCAAGGACCTGCCCGATGACGCTTGGGTTGTGACGCAGGGCTGGCGCGATTACCGTTGGGACCCGCCCGAGCATCCTACCAAGGCGTCGCTCGATGCGGCATTCCCCGATCGTCCCTGCGTTATGTATTCGGGCGACGGGCATACGCTTTGGCTCAACAGCCGCGCACTCGAGGCGCTCGGCGTCACACGCGACAGCGAGCCGCCAGCGGGCGGCAGCTACGACAAGGATGCAAACGGCGAGCTCACGGGCATTGCTCACGAGGCGGCTGCCATGCAGCTGCTACCGCGCTGCCTTGAGTGGCTGGGCGAGGATCGCATCGCAAGCGCTTACGCCGATCAAATGAGGCGGATGGCCGAGCAGGGCATCACCTCGATATGCGATATGTCGCTCATGCCCATGCCGGGCTGCGACTTTATCCGCGACGATGTCTACGACAAGCTGCAGGCCGCCGGCAAGCTGGGCATCCGCGCCCATTTGTTTCCCACGCTGCTGGATGACCAATCGCGCTTGGAAGAGCTACAGACCCGCTACGCGAACAACGCGCTGCTCTCGGCACCGGGCTTTAAGCAGTTCTTCGACGGCGTGTCGAGCGAACACACGGCATATCTCACCGAGCCCTATACCAATCCGCGCTTCCCGGGCGACCAGGGCCGTCTGACAGTTCCTGCCGAGCGCATGCGTAAGCTGGTTCTGGCGGCTGCGGAGCGCGGCCACACTGTGCGTATCCACGTCATCGGCGACGGTGCGATTCATGCCGCGCTGGATATCTTCGAGGAGGCCGCCGACCTGTACGGCCTGCCCCAGCACGGCCATAACACACTCGAGCATCTGGAGAACCTCCTGCCCGAGGACATCGACCGCCTGCGCAAGCTCAACGTGGTCGCCTCGAGCCAGCCCTGCCACATCACGCTCGATCCGGGCGGCCCCGAGCGCGATTTGGGCATGGAGCGCAGCCGCATCATGTGGCCGTTTGCAACCTATAAGCAGCGCGGCATTCGCCAAGCCTTCGGTACCGACAGCCCCATCACGCCTGTTACCAGCATGAACGTGCTCTACACGGCTATTACGCGCCAAGACCCCAAAAGCCACTGGCCCGAGGGCGGCTGGTTGCCGAGCGAGCGTATCGATGCGGCAACGGCTCTGCGCAACTACACCCTGGGCAGCGCCTATGCAGCGGGCGACGAGCAAAACCTCGGCAGCCTAGAACCCGGCAAATACGCCGACCTGGTAGTCCTGGACCAAAACCCACTCACCATCGACCCCCAAGAACTCCAAGCCACCAAGGTTCAGGCCACCTACCTGGCGGGCAACTTAATCTACGAGCGCTAACCTCATACCCCACTCATAAGGGGCACGTTTCAGCAACGTGTCCCTTTCTTATTCGCACCATCCGCATCGCCATTTTGCTGCACTGACTTTTCTGAATGCCGGGCCCGAATTAGTTAACCTGCCTCCCGTGTGGCTCCGGAGGGGCGGGGCATAAGGTTTATCGCGAGTTCCGCACGAGCCGAAGGCCACTTAATGTGGCCTTCGTGCGAGCAGGACTGCCCGAGCAGGAAACCTTATGCCCCGCCCCTCCGGAGCCACACGGGAGCCACCGCTAAGTTATCCCCCGGCATTCAGAAAATCTAAGTGCCAAAAAATAAGATTTTTTGACTCCGTGTTGTATAACCCGCCATTCGTGGGTACCATTCAACGCGTACGCAAACAAAAAGGGTTAATTCGCGCGGCATAACCGCGCGGCCCAAAAAGGAGGAAACAAGCATGTCGTCTTTGAAGCCGCTTGCAGATCGTGTTCTGGTCAAGCCCGACGAGGCCGAGCAGAAGACCGCTTCTGGTCTGTATATCGCCAGCAACGCCCAGGAGAAGCCGCAGCGCGGCACCATCGTTGCCGTTGGCGCCGGCAAGGTCAACGACAAGGGTGAGCGCATCCCCATGGACGTCAAGGTTGGTGACGTTGTCATCTATGGTAAGTTCGGTGGCAACGAGGTCAAGGTCGACGGCGAGAAGTATCTGCTGATGCGCGCCGACGACATCTACGCCGTCGTCGAGGCCTAGTCTCGTCAGAATCTCTGATTCGTCTTTGAACGCGATCGTCGCATAGGACTCGGAAGCGGCGACGCGAGTCACATTTCTTTTGGAGGATTACCTACCATGGCAAAGAACATTACGTTCAACACCGATGCCCGCGCTAAGCTTGCCAAGGGCGTCAACACTCTGGCCGACGCCGTTACCGTCACCATGGGCCCCAAGGGCCGCTACGTTGCGCTGCAGCGCACGTTCGGTGCTCCGACCATCACCAACGACGGCGTTTCTGTCGCCAAGGAGATCGAGCTCGAGGACAACATCGAGAACATGGGCGCTCAGCTGGTGAAGGAGGTCGCCACCAAGACCAACGACACCGTGGGTGACGGCACCACCACCGCAACCCTGCTCGCTCAAGCCATCGTCAACGACGGTCTGCGCAACGTCGCCGCTGGCGCCAACCCGCTGGCCATCCGTCGCGGCATCGACAAGGCCGTCAACGCCGCCGTCGCCGAGATGAAGAAACAGGCCAAGCCGGTCGAGACCAAGGAGCAGATTGCTTCCGTCGGTACCATCTCCGCCGGTGACCCCGAGGTCGGCGAGAAGATCGCCGAGGCCATGGAGGTCGTGGGCAAGGACGGCGTCATCACCGTCGAGGATTCCCAGACGTTCGACATCACCATCGACACCGTCGAGGGCATGCAGTTCGACAAGGGCTACGTCTCCGCTTACTTCGTCACGGATAACGACCGCATGGAGGCCGTGATGAAGGATCCGTACATCCTCATCACCGACCAGAAGATCTCCAGCGTCCAGGACATCATGCCTGTTCTCGAGGCTGTCCAGCGCGCTGGCCGTGGCCTGCTCATCATCGCTGAGGACATCGATGGCGAGGCTCTGCCGACCCTCGTCCTCAACAAGATCCGTGGCGCCCTCAACGTCTGCGCCGTCAAGGCCCCGGGCTACGGCGATCGCCGCAAGCGCATCCTGGAGGACATCGCCGTCCTCACCGGTGGCCAGGCTGCTCTGGACGAGCTGGGCGTGAAGGTCGCTGACATCACCGCCGATATGCTCGGTACCGCCAAGTCCGTCACCATCTCCAAGGACAACACCGTCGTCGTCGGCGGCGCTGGCTCCAAGGAGGCCATCGACGCCCGCATCGCTCAGATCAAGGGCGAGATGGAGAACACCACCTCTGACTTCGACCGTGAGAAGCTCCAGGAGCGCCTGGCCAAGCTCTCCGGTGGCGTTGCCGTCATCAAGGTCGGCGCTGCTACCGAGTCCGAGCTCAAGGAGATCAAGCACCGCGTCGAGGACGCCCTGCAGGCTACCCGCGCTGCTGTCGAGGAGGGCATCGTCGCCGGCGGCGGCGTCGCCTTCATGGACGCTGCTCCTGCGCTCGATGCTGTCGAGATCGACGACCCCGAGGAGAAGATCGGTGTCGATATCGTCAAGAAGGCTCTGACCGCTCCGGTCGCCACCATCGCCAAGAACGCTGGCTTTGAGGGCGCTGTCGTGGTCGACAAGGTTGCCGAGCTGCCCGCCGGCCAGGGTCTCAACTCTGCCAACGGCGAGTGGGGCGACATGATCGAGATGGGCGTCCTCGACCCCGTCAAGGTCAGCCGCGTCACCCTGCAGAACGCTGCTTCTGTCGCCAGCCTGATTCTCATCACCGAGGCCACCGTCTCCGATGTGCCCAAGAACACTCAGCTTGAGGACGCTATCGCTGCTGCTACCGCTGGTCAGCAGGGCGGCGGTATGTACTAAGGCCGACAAGGTCTAGAACTCCCACCGGGAATCCGGGGGCGTGACGGGGGTTTCTCTCCGGAACGTCCTCGGACATGCAAAGAGGCTCCGCATCGCGCTTCGCGCTGCGGAGCCTCTTTGCGTCCTGCGGAATATTCCGGAGAGAAACCCCCGTCACGCCCCCGGACTCCCTGCGTTTACGGCCTTGAGGTCGGCTCGCGGAGAAGGACGTGGTTGATGGGAATACGTGTCCCTTTCGCTGTTTCGCGCTTTGCGCGAAAGGCGCGTTACTTTGGGATGGGTGGGGAACGTGGTTGTTGTGGCAACTGATCCCCGCCACAAATTACCCTCGGCATACTTGCGCCAATGCTCGCTCGTGCTACACTTGCAAGTGCTGTTTCAGGGCGGGGTGAAATTCCCCACTGGCGGTAAATCGGGCGGTGCCAAAGGGGTGCCGTGGCGCAGACGAGGCGTCTGCGACCGAGCCGATGAGTCCGCGACCCGTGCGTGCGTTGGTTCGCATGCCGGCTGAACTGGTGAGATCCCAGTACCAACGGTTAGAGTCCGGATGAAAGAGGCAGGTGATCTTATGTCTGAACAGTTGCAGCATATCCATTTTGAGAACACGAATAGGTGGAGCACCAAACAGCTCGTTACCATGGCGTTGATGTGCGCCTTGGGCGCCCTGTTTATGTACGTGCAGCTGCCCATTCTTCCTTCGGCGCCGTTTTTGACCTATGACCCGTCGCTGGTGCCGGCGATGGTGTGCGGGTTTGCGTATGGTTCCGGTGCCGGTACCGCTGTTGCCGCTATGGCGATCGTTATCCATGCGCTCACCACGGGTGACTGGGTCGGCGCGCTTATGAATCTGGTTGCCACGCTGGGCTACATTCTGCCCGCGGCTATCGTCTACCAGAAGATGCATACCTATAAGGGTGCCGTGATTGGCCTGGTGCTCGGCGTCATTGCCGCTACGGCGTTGTCTATGGTCGCAAACCTAACCATTGGCGTATGGTTCTGGTATGGCTCGGTCGATGTGATCGCCCCGCTCATGATTCCTGCCGTGCTGCCGTTCAACCTTATCAAGACCGTGCTTAACTCGGTGTTGACGCTTGCAGTGTACAAGGCGGTCTCCAATCTCATCACGCCTAAAAAGGACCAGGTCAAAGGCCGCGCATGATTGAGTGTCGGGGCGTTTCCTTTAGCTATGACGGTGCCGTTCCGGCACTCGACGGCGTCGATCTGAACATTGAGGATGGCGAGTTTTTCTGCATCCTCGGTGGCAATGGGTCGGGCAAGTCGACGTTTGCCAAGCATCTGAATGCACTGTTGAAGCCCGATGTGGGCACGGTGCGTATCAACGGCATGGATGCGTCCGACCCCGAGCTGGTCTACGACATTCGTTCGACCGCGGGCATGGTATTCCAGAATCCCGATGACCAGCTGGTGGCAACGCTTGTCGAAGATGACGTTGCGTTTGGTCCCGAAAACCTTGGCGTGCCATCGGCGCAAATTGCACAGCGCGTACGCGAGGCGCTGAAGGGCGTGGGCCTGGTGGGCTTTGAGCGCCATGAGACCCACGCGCTTTCGGGTGGCCAAAAGCAACGCGTGGCGCTTGCCGGCGTGCTTGCCATGGAGCCGCGCGTTCTCATTTTGGATGAGGCTTCCTCGATGCTCGATCCACGTGGACGCAAGGGCCTCATGAAGGCTTGCCGCGCGTTGCACGATCGCGGCATGACCATCGTGATGATTACGCACTTTATGGAAGAGGCCGCCGAGGCCGATCGTGTCGCGGTGTTTCGGGCGGGGCGCGTTGCCATGCTCGGTACGCCCGAGGAAATCTTGACGCGGGCGGACGAACTTGCTCAGCTCAACTTGGATATGCCGGCGTCGTGCTGCCTGGGTAGGACACTTCGCGCGAAGGGCGTATCCGTTTGCGCGCAGGTGCGCGAGGCGGATATGGTCGCCGAGATTGCACAGGCTTATGCCGAGCGGAGTGGGACGGACATCGCAGAGCAGTCTTCTGCATCCGATTCTCATGTGCTTGACAATGGATCACCTGCAGCTGACGGGATAGGCACGTCGGAGCCTGTTATCGAGATTTCGCATCTCTCGCATAGTTATTCGCTGAGCGCCCGCGAGCGCCGTCGCTGGCGCAAGCGCTCGACCACTGCGGACGCATCGAGCAAACAGGCCCTTTGGGGCAACGATCCAAGCAGCCCCTGGGCGCTACGTGATGTTTCGCTGACGGTGCGCCGCGGCGAGTTTCTGGGCCTGGCGGGTCATACCGGCTCGGGTAAATCGACGTTGGTTCAGCATCTCAACGGGTTGATTCGTCCGCAGGAGGGAAGCGTTTGCGCGCTGGGGCTCGACCTATCAAACAAGAAACACGCCGCCGCGGTTAAGGCCAAGGTCGGCGTGGTGTTTCAGTATCCCGAGCGTCAGCTATTTGCAGAGACCGTGGCGCAGGACGTGGCGTTTGGCCCGCGCAACCTTGGCCTGCCGCAAGACGAGGTTGCGCGCCGTGTCGCGTCATCGCTTGTGCGCGTGGGACTTGACCTTGCCGCAATAGGCGACAAGAGCCCCTTTGAGCTTTCGGGCGGCCAGCAGCGCCGCGTGGCGTTTGCCGGCGTGCTCGCCATGGAGCCCGAGGTGCTGGTGCTCGACGAGCCCATGGCGGGGCTCGATCCGGTTGCGCGCAGGGATTTTCTTGGGCTCATCAGTCGACTCCATCGCGAGGGCCTGACCGTTGTCATGGTTTCGCACAGCATGGATGACCTGGCAAATTGTTGTGACCGTATTGTTGTGATGAACGAGGGCGCGGTGTTTGCCGAGGGAACGCCCGTGCAGGTTTTTGCGCACGCGAACGAGCTCAAGTCGATCGGCCTGGGCGTTCCTGCCGCCCAGCGCATGGCGCTGGCGCTCGCGCAAGCCGGTGTGCCGCTCTGCTGCGACAAGCTTTATACGGTTGAGGCGCTGGCCGACGAGCTGGCCGGCTTGCTGCTGGGCTGCGCGGACGTGCCTTTGAGGGTTCCGTGTCAGGCCGGTTCCACGGCGCCCACGCGAGAGGAGGGCTGCTAATGGAGGCGTTCTCATTTGGCAGCTACTATCCCGGGGATAGCGCGGTGCATCGCCTGGATCCGCGCACTAAGCTGCTCCTAGGTTTCGCATTTCTGATCACCGTGCTCACTGTCGGAATCTTCCGCGGGTTGGTTCCGGTCGCAATGTTTGTCGTGCTGGTCTATGTCGCAGCCCGAGTGCCGTTGCGCCGGGTCCTATCATCGATGGCACCACTGCTGGCGATTGTCGTAGTGGTCGCGGTACTCAACCTGTTTTCCGACCAGAGTGGCCGCACCCTGTGGCAGCTTGGCTTTTTGCAGGTGAGCGAGGGCTCGCTGCGTTCTGCGGCGTTTATGGCGTGCCGTCTGACCCTGATGATGGCCGGCATGAGCGCCATTACACTCACCACGCCGACGCTCGACCTCACCGCGGGTTTTGAGCGCCTGCTCGCACCATTTGCGCGCGTGGGGCTTCCGGCGCACGAGCTCGGCATGATTATGGGTATCGCGCTGCGGTTTATGCCGCAATTTGCCACCGAGATGAAACAGACGGCCGATGCACAGGCAAGTCGCGGCGCGCGCGTGACGGGCGGTCCGCTCGGCGGCGTGCGCATGCTCGGCAGTGTGGCGATTCCGCTGTTCACCGGCGTGTTCCGTCATGCCGAGACGCTTTCGGCCGCCATGGATGCGCGCTGTTATCACGGTGAGCGGGGGCGCACGCGTCTGCATGCGCTTACGTTTGGCCGCGGGGATGCACTGGCCGCGGTGGCGATGGCGCTGCTGGTGATATGCGTTGTCGTTATCAATCTTCAACTCGTCTAAGCTCGATTCGAGCGCAAGAAAGGGGTCTCTATGACCGACATCGATCGCACGGCTCAGCTCGAGCGCGTCTGCTCGTATCTCAGGCGCATTCCGGCGTGGTATCTTGCCACGACCGATACGAGCGACGGGCATCAGCCTCGCGTGAGGCCGTTTTCGTTTGCCATGGTCGATGACGGCAAGCTGTGGTTTTGCACGTCGCGCGACAAGGACGTGTGGGCGGAGTTGAGCGCGAATCCCAAGTTTGAGGTATCGGGCTGGAAGCCGGGGGAGTGCTGGATCGTGTTAACCGGTGAGGCCGCGCTCGAGGACGATGCAGTCGTGAGCGACAAGGTGCGCCAGGCGGGCTTTAGGCACATGGTGGGCATTGGCGAGCAACACGATAGCGCCAACGACGGCCGCCTTGCATTCTTCTCGGTCCGCAACATCGCCGCACGGTTCTGCGATATCGACGGCAGCGAAGAGCGCCTCGAGCTCTGATTTCCCAAATTGACTACCCATTGCAAAAAGACTGGTCAGGCGACAGGAGGAAACGTGGACGGATTGAATACGGTGCTGGAGTATCTGACGTCGGTGCCGGCGTGGTATCTGGCGACGAGCGTGGACGGGCAGCCGCATGTGCGTCCGTTCTCGTTTGCACAGATTCAGGACGGCAGGCTGTGGTTTGTGACAGCGCGCACCAAAGATGTGTGGCAGGAGCTGCTGCAAAACCAGCGCTTTGAGGCCACGAGTTGGTGGCCGGGCCACGGTTGGTTGATCCTGCGCGGGCGTGCGGGACTGGAAGACCGGGCTTCGAGCGAAATGCGCGAGGCCGGATGGAAGCATCTTGAGCGCTTGAGCGAGCACTATGAGGGGCCTAACGACCCTGCGCTCGTCTTCTTTAGCGTCGAGGATCCCGAGGCATTTATCTGCAATCACGACGAATGGGCGCCGGTCGAGCTCTAGCCGGCTGGCTTATCCTAACAACTTGGTTTTCGCATGGGCGGGCCCCGTATTGCCCGGCGCCGTTAGGAGCGCCGGTCAATACGGGGTCCGCTCCATTTGTCAATTCCTTCGAGCGAATGTGTCGGGAATGTTTCAATGCATGAAGATGCAAGCCATTTACGTAATCATGCATCTTTTGGTGCTAAAGTCTCAACCTACTTCATAACTGCCGCTGTGAAATGCGCATCGGTGCATAAATCGCAGACAAGGAGTCTGATATGTCTTTGAAGGTTGGAATCGTCGGCGCGGCTGGATATGCCGGAGCCGAGCTCATTCGCCTCGTGCTCGGTCATCCCGAGTTTGAACTTGTTGCCATTACGTCCAACGCCGATGCCGGCCAGCCGCTGTCTGCGGTGTATCCGAGCTTTGCTGGCGTGAGCGACCTGGTTTTCACCACGCATGACGCGCCTGAGCTTAAATCCTGCGACGCCGTCTTCTTGGCCGTGCCGCACACGGCTGCCATGGCACAGGTACCCGCGCTGCTTGCATCGGGCGTCTCCTGCTTTGATCTTTCGGCCGATTACCGTCTGAGCGACGCGTCTGTCTTTGAGACATGGTATGCCGCCGAGCATACGAGCCCCGAGCTGCTCAAGACCCGTGCCTTTGGCCTGCCCGAGCTGTTCTGCCGGGACTTGGAGACCGCCGCATCCGACCATGTCGACGGCAAACCCGTGCTGGTCGCCTGCGCCGGTTGCTATCCCACCGCAACGAGCCTTGCCGCCGCGCCCGCTGTGCGCGCTGGCTGGGTTGCCCAGAGCGGCCCCGTGATCGTTGATGCCATCAGCGGTGTGACGGGTGCCGGCAAGTCCTGCAACGCTCGTACGCATTTTTGCAGCGCCGACGAGAACTTGGAGGCCTACGGCGTGGGCAAGCATCGCCACACGCCCGAGATTGAGCAAATCCTTGGCCTGACCGATCGCGTCGTCTTCACCCCGCATCTGGCACCGCTCAAGCGCGGCCTGCTCTCCACGGTGACGCTGCCGCTCACGCCGCAGGCCATCGACTCCCTGACCCTTGAGGACGTTGTCGACTATTACAAGCAGTTCTACGCTGGTCGCACTTTCGTGCGCGTACTCGACGCCGGCCAGCAGCCCAAGACGGCTTCGGTCGTCGGCACCAACGCCGCCCAGATCGGCCTCGCGCTCAACAAGCGCGCGGGCGTTCTGGTGGCTACGGGCGCCATCGACAATCTGTGCAAGGGCGCTGCGGGCCAAGCGGTCCAGTGCGCCAATATCGTCTTTGGCTTTGACGAGCGACGAGGCTTGCCCACAGTGGCGTGCCCGGTGTAGCACATTCGATTGTTAATGATTTGGTAGTCGGGTATCGAGTGGGGCGCCACTCTTGAGCTGGTCTCATGATCACGACTGGCATGGCGCACCAACCGATGTCCGTTTTTTGTTTGACATAAGGAGTCATAAAGACGATGAATACCGAGCTGTTTGATATCAAGATTCGCGCCGTCGAGGGCGGCGTTACGGCTGCGGCTGGTTTTAAGGCTGCGGGCATTCATGCGGGATTCCGGAAGAATCCCGAGCGCTTGGACTATGCGCTCGTCGTGCCCGATAAGCCCTGTCCCGGCGCCGGCGTGTTTACGACCAACCGCTTTTGCGCGGCGCCCGTGCAGGTGAGCCGTGCCAACCTGGGCGGTGCGGACAAGGGCTATGGCATCATCGCCGGTGTTTCAATCAACTCCGGCAACGCGAACGCCGCCACGGGCGAGACCGGCCTTGCCTGCGCGCGCGAGACGTGCAACATCGCGTCGCAGGTCATCGGCTGCGAACCCCAGCAGATCCTAGTTGCATCCACAGGCGTGATCGGGCAGATTCTGCCGATCGACACGTTTGAGACGGCTGTTCCGTCCGCCTACGAGGCGCTCTCTGCCCATGGCGGTGCCGATGCGGCCCGTGCCATCATGACGACCGATACGCACTCCAAGGAGTATGCCGTTCGCTATCGCAGTGAGGCTGCGGGGCATGCGGGCAACGCCTATACGGTGGGCGGCATGTGCAAGGGCTCGGGCATGATCATGCCCAATATGGCTACCATGATCGCGGTCATTACTACCGATGCCCCCGTCGAGCCGGCGGCGCTCCACACCCTGCTGCTCTCGACCGTTAAACAGACCTTTAATAAAGTGACGGTCGATTCCGACACCTCGACTAACGACACCTGCATAATGCTTGCCTCCGGCGCTGCTGCCGCAGATGCCGAGGCCATCGTCGAGGGCTCCGACGCGTTTGACGAGTTGACATTTGCCGTGCACGAGGTGTGCGAGAGCCTGGCGCGCAATATCGCCGCCGATGGCGAGGGCGCATCCAAGCTTGTTACGGTCAACGTTACCGGCGCCGCCAACGACGAGGAAGCTGATCTCGCCGCCCGCGCCGTTGCCAACTCGCCGCTCGTTAAGACTTGCATCGCCGGCCACGACTGCAACTGGGGCCGCGTTGCTATGGCGCTTGGCAAGTGCGGCGTGAAGTTTAATCAGGAAGACGTTTCCATCGACATGATGGGCATGCCTGTCTGTCGCGACGGTCTGACTGTTCCCTTTGACGAGGACGAGGCTCTACGGCGTTTCGAGGCGCCCGAGATCGTGATCTCGGTCGACCTGGGCGCAGGCGACGCGGCAACGACCGTGTGGACCTGCGACCTCACGCATGAGTACATCTCCATCAACGGCGATTACCGTTCCTAGATTCCAGGCACGCTGCGCATCTTGCCGCGATTGCGGACAGCGGAGCACGGCGCGATAACGATACGAAAGACGAGGCAGATTATGAAATTCGCACGCGATTGTCGTTCGAGCGAATCCAACGAAGCAACCGCGCAGCTGCTGTTTGAGGCGCTGCCGTGGATTAAAAACCTGACCGGCAAGACAGTCGTTATCAAGTACGGCGGTGCCGCCATGGTCGACGAGCAACTGCGCCGCGACGTGATGAGCGACATCGTCCTGCTCAAGATTATCGGCATGCGCCCCGTCATCGTGCATGGCGGCGGCAAGGCCATCAACGAGGCGCTGAGCCACTATGACATCCCTGTCGAGTTTAAGAACGGTCAGCGCGTGACCACACCGGATACCATGGATATCGTGCGCGAGGTGCTGGGCGGAAAGGTCAACCAGGAGTTGGTTGCTGCCATTAACCAGCACGGCAACCTGGCCGTGGGCGTGTCGGGCAGCGATGCCGGCACGCTTATCGCCGAGCCGCTAGACCCCGAGCTCGGTCGCGTGGGCAAAGTGACGCACGTCAACACCGACTATATCGAGCGCTTACTCGATAGTGAGTACATCCCCGTCATCGCTACCGTCGCGGCGGGGGAGGACGGTGGCTTCTTCAACATCAACGCCGATACCGCCGCCGGTGCCGTTGCGGCAGCGCTCCACGCGCATAAGGCGATCTTTTTGACCGATGTCGATGGCCTGTACAAGGACTTTAGTGACAAGGACTCACTTATCTCCAACCTAACGCTCGGCGAGGTTAACGAAATGCTCTACGGCGGCGAGGTCGATAAGGGCATGATCCCCAAGCTTCGTGCGGCTGTCGACGCGCTTACCGCTGGCGTGTTCCGAGCCCACATCATCAACGGCACGACGCCGCATTCGCTGCTCCTGGAGCTGCTGACCGATGCCGGCGTCGGCACCGTGATCCATTCCACCGAGACGGCTTACGAGTTCGATACGCATCCGCATCCGCTTTCGACGTTTGCTGCGCGTCTGACCGAGAACCTCGACGAGGTCGAGAAGCTTCAGACGGTCTAGCTGACCTGCAGCCGCCCCATTCCTCACCCATAGCCCCGCGCCGTCCGGCGCTCAACGAAAGGCATCCCATGTCACTTGCAGCTCAGCAATCGCTTGAATCCCATTACGTTATGCATACCTTTGGCCGCTTTCCGGTCGAGTTTGTCGAGGGTCACGGCATGAAGCTCACCGGCGACGATGGCCGTGAGTACCTCGACTTTCTTGCCGGCATCGGCGTGTGCAGCCTAGGTCATGGCGACCCGGCTGTGCTCTCGGCGCTCGAGGCACAGACCAAAAAGCTCATGCATGTCTCCAATTACTTCTACATCGAGCAGCGCGGACAGGTCGCGGCGCTGCTGTCCAAGCTTGCTAACGACGACGTAGATGGTGCGCGCGTGCTTGCCGATGCCATTGTCGCCGGCGATGAGACCACGGCAGCTGCTCTTGGTGCTCCGGCTGCGGGCGAGCAGGTGTGGGAGACGTTCTTTGCCAATTCCGGTGCCGAGGCCAACGAGGGCTCCATGAAGCTCGCACGTCTGTACGCCAAGCGTGCCGGTAATGGCGGCAACACCATCGTGTGCATGCGCGGCGGCTTCCACGGCCGTACGCTCGAGACCATTGCCGCCACCATGCAGGATTGGCTGCAGGACAGCTTCCGCCCGCTGCCGGGTGGCTTTGTGGCCTGCACGCCCAACGATGTGGACGAGCTGCGTGCGATCTTTAAGCAGCTGGGGAGCGAGATTTGTGCCGTGATGCTCGAGCCGATCCAGGGTGAGAGTGGCGTGCATCCCATGACCGAGGAGTTTATGGCGGCAGCGCGCGACCTGGCACACGAAGTGGGCGCCGTGCTTATCGCCGACGAGGTCCAGTGCGGCATCTTCCGCTCCGGCAAGCCGTTTGCATTCCAAACCTATGGCGTGGAACCCGACATCATGAGCCTTGCCAAGGGCATTGCTGATGGCGTGCCCATGGGTGCCGTCGTGGCAAAGAAGGAGATTGCCGACGTGTTTAAGCCGGGCGACCACGGCTCGACCTTTGGCGGTAGCTGCTTGGCCATCGCGGCGTGCGCCGCGACGCTCTCCGCGCTCGTGCACGGCGATTATGCCGACCATGTTGCCAAGGTAGGCGCCTATATGGAGGCAAAGCTCGCCAAGCTGCCGCACGTGACCGAGGTGCGTGGCCGCGGCTTGATGCTCGGCTGTGATCTGGATGATGCCGCGGGCGACGCGCATGATATTGTTGCCCGCGCGCTGGCCGCCGGTGCCGTGATTAACGCTACAGGTGCTCATACGCTGCGTTTCCTGCCGCCGCTCGTCTGCGAGGAATCCGACGTGGACAGTCTGATCGAGATCCTGTCGGACGTTTTGGCCTAACACAGCGAAATAACTTAACTTTGACCGGGTTCCGGACTGCGGACGTGCCCTATGTGGCATGATTCAGCGGTCTGGAGCCCGTTTTGCCTTAGATTTGCTAAGGCGGGGAGACCTGCTGGTCAAAAAACATCAAATATGAGTACTGTTATCGATTTGGTAGCAGCAATTTTGGACTAATAAGGCCAGATAGCTAGTCGAAATGGCGATGAATGTACGATTTTGATCCAATTGTTAGTCCTTATAATGGACATATGTTGCGTAACTTAAGCAAATACTATCTTTTGATATGTTGTAAGCAAGGTAGCAGTACTCATTTTTGCCATTTTCTGGCCACGGCCTTTGTGACAGACGTGCTGGTGGGTTCGAATCCCATGCGCTGGGCCTGAAAAAAGGAAAGGCCTCCATCGCTGGGGGCCTAACAATTCAGTGGTGGGCGATGAGGGATGTCGCGTGCGGCTGACGCCGCCCGCTTTCGCTTCGGGCCTACGGCCCTCGCGTGCTGCGCTGGAAAACGCTTCGCGTTTCCTCAGCTCCGCACCCTGGCGGGTTCGAATCCCTCTGCGATGGGCCCAAAAAAGAAAGGCTCCCATTGCTGGGAGCCTAACAATTCAGTGGTGGGCGATGAGGGATTCGAACCCCCAGCCTTGTGCGTGTAAAGCACCTGCGCTAACCGTTGCGCCAATCGCCCGTGCGGAGAGAGTATAGCAAAACAATCGCCTCATTCATCTCATATCCATTAAAGGTAACCGGCGCGTGTCACAGCGGAGCTGATTCAGTTGAGATTGCCTGAACATTCCGCCCCTCTTTACGCCCTCGGGTATACTCAAAAGCTACTGATTCGATTTGATGCCCAGCAACAGCAGAGGGGATAGTATATGTGCGGTTTTGTCGGTTTTGTCGGTGGGACGGATAACCAATCCGAGGTGCTCACCAAGATGATGGACCGCATCGTCCATCGTGGTCCCGACATGGGCGGCCAGTTTATCGACGGCCGCGTTGCCCTGGGCTTCCGCCGCCTGTCGATCCTCGACCTGACCGAGGCCGGCGCTCAGCCCATGGCCAATGAGGACGGCAGCGTCGTTATCGTCTTCAACGGCGAGATCTACAACTTTCAGGAGCTTCGCTCCGAGCTCGAGGCCAAGGGCTATAAGTTCCACTGCGGCGCCGACACCGAGAGCCTCCTGCACGGCTATGAGGAGTGGGGCGAGGCAGTACTTGATCGCTTGCGCGGTATGTACGCCTTCGTCATCTGGGACAAGAAGAAGAACAAGCTTTTTGGCGCCCGCGATATCTTTGGCATCAAGCCGCTCTACTACTATCCCATGGCCGATGCGGGCGACGGCGCTCCGGGCGTGCTCTTCGGTTCCGAGATCAAGAGCTTCCTGGACTACCCGCACTTCCACAAGGCGGTCAACAAAAAGGCCCTGCGTCCGTACATGACGCTGCAGTATTCGGCAACCGAGGAGACCTTCTTCGAGGGTGTCTACAAGCTGCCGCCGGCGCATTACTTTACCGTAGACATCCCGACCGGCAAGATGAACATCGAGCGCTATTGGGATTGCGATTACTCTGCCGTCGAGAAGCCGTTCGAGGAGTACGTCGACGAGCTGGATGAGGTCGTGCACGAGAGCGTCGAGGCCCATCGCATCGCCGACGTCAAGGTCGCGTCGTTCCTCTCCGGCGGCGTCGACTCCAGCTACATCGCCGCTTGCCTCATGCCCGACAAGACCTTCTCGGTGGGCTTCGATTACAAGAATTTCAACGAGACTAACTACGCCAAGGAACTTTCTGACAAGCTCGGCGTCGAGAATGTCCGCAAGATGATTACCGCCGACGAGTTCTTCGGTGCGCTCGAGGACATCCAGTATCACATGGACGAGCCGCAGTCCAACCTGTCTTCCGTGCCGCTGTGGTTCTTGGCCGAGATGGCCCGCAAGGACGTCACCGTCGTGCTTTCGGGCGAAGGCGCCGACGAGCTCTTTGGCGGCTACGCCTACTACGAGGACACGGTTCCGGTCCGCAAGTACAAAAAGATGGTGCCGCTGCCCATCCGTCGCGCGCTCGGTAACCTGGCGTTGCATATGCCGTACTTCAAGGGACATAACTTCCTGGTCAAGGGTGCCGAGATCCCTGAGAAGTCGTTCCTGGGACAGGCTCTGGTTTGGCCGGAGCGCGAGGTCGACGGCGTGCTCAAGCCCGAGTACAACACCGGCGATGGCGCCTTCGAGCTTGCCGCTCCCATCTATGCGCGCGTGAAAGGTCAGCCCGAGCTGGTCAAGAAGCAGTACCTGGACATGAACATGTGGCTCCCGGGCGACATTCTGCTCAAGGCCGACAAGATGTGCATGGCGCACTCGCTGGAGCTGCGCGTGCCCTTCCTGGACCGCAAAGTCATGGAGTTCGCCGAGCATATTCCCGATCGCTACCGCATCAACGAGAACGGCAACAAACAAGTACTCCGCCACGCTGCCAACAAGTCGCTGCCCGATGAGTGGGCCACCCGTCCCAAGGTGGGCTTCCCGGTGCCGATTGTCTACTGGCTGCGCGAGCAAAAGTGGTACGACTATGTCAAGGAGTACTTCACCGCGCCGTGGGCAAGCGAGTTCTTCGATACCGACGAGCTCATGCACCTGCTCGATCTGCACTTTGCGGGCAAGGGCGATTTCCAGCGCAAGATCTATACGCCGCTCGTGTTCCTGGTGTGGTACAAGCGCTTCTTTATCGACGAGGACCAGCCCGCTGTTCAGGCTGCCTAGCCTCGGCTTACGAACGCCTGCGCGTAACGGCTCCTCCGGGAGCCGTTTTTGCGTGGGTGCGTTTCAGTTACTATAAAAACCGTCCCTGCCAAATGGCTGAGAAAGGTGAAAGATGCACCATTCGGATTCCGCGACCGTGACCACGGTCGATACGCTTGCCAAGCTTCTCGATGTGTGCGGTGAGCTGCGCGCATCAGAGCAGGTTGACGAGCGTGCCGTGACCGGCTGCTCGTTTGATTCGCGCGCGGTCTCGGCAGGTGACGTGTTCTTTTGCAAAGGCGCTGCCTTTAAGCCCGCGTTTTTGAGCATGGCGCTCGATGCGGGCGCCGTCGCATTTGTGTGCGAAGAGTCGCTGGTCGAGTCTCTGGAGCCGCTGGCGCAGGAGAGCGGTGCTGCGATGCTGGTTGTTGATAGCGTTCGCACGGCCATGGCCCTGTTGCCGCCGGAGGTCTACGACCGTCCCGACCACGACGTCAAGATCGTGGGCATCACCGGTACCAAGGGAAAGACCACGGCCGCTTTTATGCTCCAGTCGATTATCAAAGCGGCGGGCGAGTCCTGCGGCATGATCGGCTCGGTGAGTACCGACGATGGTATCGAGTGCTACGAGAGCACCAATACCACGCCAGAGGCCCCCGAGGTCTGGCGCCATATCGCCAACTGCCGTGAGTCCGGTCGCCAGTCCATGGTCATGGAGGTCTCGAGCCAGGCGCTCAAGTACCAACGCGTCGAGAATCTGCCGTTTGACGTGGCGTGCTTCCTCAACATCGGGCGTGACCACATCTCGCCGATCGAACACCCCACGTTTGAGGATTATTTTGAGAGCAAACTCAGGATCTTTGACCAGGCAAAGACCGCCGTGGTGAACCTGGGCACCGAAGAGGTTGACCGTGTGTTGGAGGCAGCGTCGACGGCCGAGCGCTTGGTGACCGTTGGCGTCGAGCATCCCGAGGCAAGCCTGTGGGCGAGCGATGTGCGCATGGTCGGCTTTAACATCGAGTTTAACCTGCATGGCCTGTGTGCCGACGAGTCCGAGGCGGGGGAGAAGGTCCTGCTGGGCATCGCGGGCGACTTTAACGTGGAAAACGCGCTGGTCGCTATCGCCGCTGCGCGCGAGATCGGCATCGGTATCGAGGCTATCAAGAAGGGCCTCTCCAAACTGCGTGTGCCGGGCCGTATGGAGGTCGTGGAGTCGAAGGACGGCCGCGTGATCTGCGTCGTTGACTACGCTCACAACCAGCTTTCGTTCCGGTCGCTTTTCTCGTCGGTCAAGCGCGCGTTTCCCACTAGTCCAGTCATTGCAGTGTTTGGCGCTGCCGGCGGCAAGGCGCAGGAGCGCCGCGAGCAGCTTCCGCGCGAGGCCGCACCATATTCCGACCTGATGATCTTTACCAACGAGGACCCGGCTCACGAGGATCCCATGAAGGTCTGTCGCGAGCTTGCCAAACATGTTCCCGACGATACGCCGAACAAGATCATCCTCGACCGCGAAGCCGCTGTGCATGCGGCGTTCAAGGCGGCGCGCGAGGAGTACGTTAACCCCGATGTTCCCACCATTGTCTTGCTGCTGGCAAAGGGTGACGAGGAGCTCATGCACGTGGGTGACGAGTTCGTGCCCATCGAGAGCGACCTTTCGTTGGCCAATTGCCTGATCGATGTTACCCAGTTTGACTAATGAACCATGATGGCGGCGGCGCCCTGAGTGCGCTGTCGCCATAAGCGTGTTCCCTCAATCAAAACATGCCGTCCAAGTCCAAACCCTTCTACGTAAACGGAGTAACCATGTCCCACAACACCTTGCCGACCGTTGCCGAGCTTTCGGGCGAGATGCGCGAGCGCTTGGCCAAGGTCAAGTACGTCTTTACCGACCTGGATGCCACGATGCTCGCGCCCGGCTCGTGCGTGCTGCGCGACAACGACGGCAACCCTTCGACCAAACTCGTCGAGGCCGTCGTGGCGCTCGCTCGCGTTGGCATTCAGGTGGTTCCCACCTCGGGCCGCAACCGTACCATGATCCACGAGGACGCGCGCGTGCTCGGCCTCAACTCCTACATTGGTGAGATGGGCGGCCTGGTCATGTACGACCTCAAAGCCAACGATTGGGAGTATCTGACTGGCGACATGCCTTACGACCCCGCCTGCGGCCTTACTCCGCACCAGGTGATCGAGCAGACCGGCGTGTGCGAGAAGATTCTTGCCCGCTGGCCGCACAAGATCGAGTATCACAACGACATGTCGACCGGCTACAAGTACCGCGAGGTCACCGTCGGCATGCGCGGCGATGTGCCCGACAATGAGGTCCAGGCCATCCTGGACGAGGCCGGCTGCGGCCTGGTGTGGGCCTGTAACGGTCACCTGACGCATCTGTCCAAGCCGACGACGCTCGAGCTCGATCGCGTCGAGGACGGTCGCGCGTTTAACATCAATCCCGCCGGCCTCAACAAGGGCATTGCCATCGCGCGCTTCTGCGAGCACCTGGGGATCGAGCGCGAGGAGACGTTGGCGCTCGGCGATTCCGAGTCCGACTTCTACATGGCCGATCACGTGGGCACGTTCTGCCTGGTCGAGAATGGCCTGACGAGCGCCGGCGCGCCCGAGTTCCTGGCTGCTTGCGAGAACGCTTTCGTTACGCGCGGCATAATTGTCGACGGTTGGGCGGCGACGGCAGAGCTGCTGGTCGCGGCGCGTTCGTAGCGCGGCGTCGCCGCACTTGGACATGTCTTTTCGAGAGAGACTGGTGAGGTAATGTCCGATATCGAGAATCCGACAGGCGACACGCGCCCGATTGGTGTGTTCGATTCTGGTTTGGGCGGTCTGACGGTTGCGCGCGCCATCGCGACGGTGCTGCCGCACGAGTCCGTCTACTACTTCGGCGACACCAAACGCTGCCCCTACGGCACGCGCACCGAGGATGAGGTGCGCTCGTTTGCGTTGCAGGCGGGCCGTTGGCTGTCGAAGCACGACGTCAAGATTATGGTCATCGCCTGCAACACGGCGACTGCAGCGGCCTTGCGTTTGGCCCAGCAGGTGCTCGACGTCCCCGTCATCGGTGTGATCGCACCGGGCGCACGCGCGGCAATCAACAGCACCCGCACGCGCCGGGTGGGCGTGCTCGCTACCAACCTCACCATTCGCTCAGGCGCTTACACGCGTGCCATTCAGGACCTGGATGCCGGCGTCGACGTATACGGCTGCCCTGCCTCGAGCTTTGTCGAGGTCGTTGAGCACGAGCTCGCCTCGGGCGCGCATCTGCAAGAGCAGTGGCTCGAGAACGAGGACATCTTCGATACGCCTGCCGTACGCGCGCTGGTCGGCGCTACGGTTGAACCGCTGCGCGACCACGGCATCGATACCGTGGTACTCGGCTGCACGCATTTCCCGCTGCTCGTGGGGCCTATTCGCCATGCGCTGGGTCCCGGAGTGCGCGTGGTGAGCTCCGCCGAGGAGACCACGCGCGAGCTGACCGATATTCTCACGCGCCGCGAGCAGCTGGCGGGCGACGCAGCCGAGCCGCAGCATCGTTTTGCAACGACGGCCGATAACATTGCCGAGTTTGCGGTGGCGGGTAGCTTTATCTTTGGCCAGCCGCTCAAAAGCATCGAGCATGTCGATATCGACGAACTGAAATAGATGTAGGGTTACCGTCCAAAGACTTGCCCTCTTCTTCTGCCGAAAGGATATTTCTATGGAGTACATGCAGGTCAACCGTGCCAACGGCCGTGCCGCCAATGAGCTGCGCCCCATCAAGCTTACTCGCGGCGTCATGAAGCATGCCCACGGTTCGTGCCTGGCCGAGTTTGGCGATACGCGCGTGCTGTGCGCTGCCACCATCGAGGAGGGCGTGCCGGGCTGGCGCAAGGGCGCCAAGGCCGGTTGGGTAACGGCGGAGTACGCCATGCTGCCGGCATCGACCGGCAAGCGCTGCAAGCGTGAGCACGCCAACCGCAAGGGTCGCTCCATGGAGATTGAGCGTCTGATCGGCCGTAGCCTGCGCACCGTCGTCAACATGAAGGCACTCGGCGAGTACACCGTCACCGTCGACTGCGACGTGATTCAGGCAGACGGCGGCACGCGAACGGCGAGCATCACCGGCGCCTGGGTGGCGCTGCACGACGCCCTTGCCATGTGGGTCGAGGCGGGCAAGCTCGAGCGCATTCCGCTTACCGGTCAGGTTGCCGCTATTTCCATGGGCGTCGTCGACGGCAACACCCTGCTCGACTTGGATTATTCCGAGGACAGCCACGCCGAGGTCGACATGAACCTCGTCGCCACCGACTCTGGCGAGATGATCGAGCTCCAGGGTACCGGCGAGCAGGCGCCCTTCGACCGCAAGCGTCTCAACGCCCTGCTCGATCTGGGCGACAAGGGCATCGCCGATCTCATCGAGCTTCAGCGTCAAGCCCTCGCCTAACCTGCCAAAAGGGGATGTTGATTTTGGCAGGTTTAATCTGCGAAAACGCCGAAGTATAAGACTGCCGTTGATTGAGAGGGGAGAGGCCGAGGCCCTCGTTGTCCTCTACACGGCATTGCTATAAGAGACAAGGAGGCCATCTATGGCACTTGAGAAGATTGATATCGACACCCTCGACCCGGCGGCGACCATTGTTGTGGCCACGGGTAACGCCCATAAGCTCACCGAGATCGAGGCCATTTTGGGCAAGGTCATGCCCGAGGTGCGCTTTGTGGCGCTCGGCCAGCTGGGCGATTTTGAGGACCCCGAGGAAAACGGCACGACGTTTTTGGAGAACGCCATCATCAAGGCGCAGGCTGCGGTCGAGGAGACGGGCCTTATGGCCATCGCCGACGATTCCGGCTTGGTCGTCGACGCGCTGGACGGTGAGCCGGGTGTGTATAGCGCGCGTTATGCGGGCGTACACGGCGATGATGCCGCCAACAATGCCAAACTTCTCGTTAATCTGGAAGGCGTGGCAGACGAGGATCGCACCGCACGCTTTATGAGTGTCGTTGCGCTCATCGACCAAGACGGCCTGGTCACCTATGGTGAGGGCGCCTGCGAGGGCGTTATCGCACACGAGGGCCGCGGCGACCACGGCTTTGGCTACGACCCGCTGTTCCTGCCGGTCGATACGCCGGGCAAGACTATGGCCGAGCTCACAGCGGACGAGAAGAACGCCATCAGCCATCGTTTCCATGCACTTGAGCACCTGTCCGCCAAACTGACGGGCGAGGAGTAGGCCGTGCGTGCGGTGGTGCAGCGCGTGCTCAACGCCGGTGTGACGGTCGACGGCGAGTGCGTGGGCCGCATTGGGCGCGGCTATCTGGTATTGCTGGGTGTGGGCCATGGCGATACGCGTGCCGAGGCCGATAAACTATGGGGCAAGCTCCGCGGGCTGCGTATCAACGAGGACGAGAACGGCAAGACTAACTTGGCGCTTGCCGATGTCGACGGCGAGGTGCTCGTGGTGTCGCAGTTTACGCTGTTTGCCGATTGCCGCCACGGCCGTCGTCCGTCGTTTACGGATGCTGGCGCGCCCGATGTCGCCAACGAGCTTTATGAGTACTTTCTGACGCTCGTCGCCCAGGACGTCGACCACGTGGCGCACGGCATCTTTGGCGCCGACATGAAAGTCGACCTGGTCAACGACGGCCCGTTCACCATTGTCCTCGATACCGACAATCTGTAAGTAGCCTAATTAGCTCCTGATTTATTGGTTGATTTCCGATCTCAACCGAACACATTGAGCTGACGGCACGCTCCCGCAGTT
>CAJMPX010000007.1:0-94108 GCA_905215365.1 uncultured bacterium
CCGCACATGTACGGATGAATGTGGGAGGTGTTCGGATAAAGTTGATAATCAAGGTCTTTTGGGGCGGCACGTTTTTGTATGGGGCCAGTTGGGGCGGTGACGTTGCTTAGGGGGTACACTGGGTAGCGTTGGCTATTCGTTTCCTCTTGTGAGGTGTTGGTTATGGGTAAGAAATCTCGGGCTCGGGTGGCTGCTGCTGGGACTCGTAAGGATCCTGAGCGTCGGGTTGTTGAGGGCGGCAAGGCAGAGCGTGCCGATAAGAAGAAAGCCGGTGCGCATGCTCATCCTGAGTGGGCGCCTCATTTGAATTCGGCGAGTGAGGACTTGACTGCCAAGCTGTTCACGATGGTCGAGGTCATCTTGGGTGTGGTGCCCGTGGTGGTCATCGGTTTGTTCCTGGCCTCGAAGGACGCCACGAGCGTGGATAAGCTCACCGATGTCTTTTCGCAGGACCCCTCGATGGTGGTCACGTTTATCTCTGCGTGCCTGCAGCCGTTTGCGGCGTACATGCTATACATGGTCTATCGCAAATACTGCGAGGGCGACGCTGGTTTTGCCGCCGGCAACCTGATTGGCCTTCTGTGCTCCGAGATCCTACTGCTCAATATTCCGGGCGTGATTGGTATGGGTATTTTGCTGTGGCGTGTTTGGCGCAACGTTGCCCCGCACTTTGAGAGCTGGCTGTTTGAGCGTCGCGTAATGGGCGTGCTGGTCGACATCGCGGGCTCACTCGTGATCCTGGTCCTGGCGTTTATGTGTGCCACCGCAGCTCGAGGTCTCGCGGGCATGTAGCCTGTCTTCGCCGTCTTCGGAGCTCGGGGCGGGAGGCCGTGTTGCCTTCCCTCCCCGCTCACGGCTTCGCAGGGTCGCGTTGAGGGAAGGCAACACGGCCTCCCGCCCCGAGCTCCGGCGTTGGGTCGTCGCGTGCTCACTGCAGAAAAGCTGATAATTAAGTTTGTGTGCCGCCCTTTTGGGGCGGCACGTTTGTTTATGTGGGGTCCCTGTCTTCACAATTTCCGTCAAGCTTTTGGTTAGATTTTGGTCAGTTGGCGTAAGGGTGGAAGGCCAAAAGATTGTTGGCGAAAAAAGCTCAGAGAAAGTGCTGGTAGGGGAGTTGTTGAGCTTTTCGACAGCTTTTGAGCAAAAGAAACTTTGTGGCTATTGCCGGCGATTGCGTTGTCGCGGTCATGGCGGTGCGGGATGCTGGTCGTAAGCGTCGAATGCTCCGATTTTGGAGGCCAGCATGGATCTGTTTCTTGAGACTCCGCAGCAACAAGCTGAGCGCATGCTGCGTCAGCAGCAACGACTCATGGAGATGCAAATGCAAGGGGTTGCCAACCAGGCGCCCGTGCAAAACGTCGTGCCCGCTGCTGTACCTGCAGCTGTGCCCGGGTGTGAATCGGCGCCAGAGGCCTATTCCGTACAGCAAGATTCATATGCGCAGGAGCTCGCGTTCGACAAGCATCGTGCGCGTCGCCGTCGCTGGGCCCAGCGCCTGCGTACGTTGGCGATGATCGTGCTCATCCCGTTGGGGCTTGCGGCCATCTTTCTGGCGTCATATGCCCTCACGTGCATCCTCAACGGCGCATCGCCCAACGAGGTACTTCAGCACTTGGCAGCTCTCGGCCAGCGCTTGGGGGATGTCGCAGCAACTATCCGCGCCAGCTGGGAGAGCTAGCAGACCAGCACCCATAGCGCAAAGGTAACTTGTCTGCGCTCGATTGGACATGAGCTGCGTTTGACAGGGTAAGATTAATCGCGGTTTTTGATTGGTGCTCGATTGGGTTTGTTGGGCGGAGTTTATGTCTGCTATTGATATTGTGCTTGTTGTGATTGCCTTGGTGGCGGTGGGGGTTGCTGTGGCTTGCGCCCTGCAGCTTAAAGGTCTTCGTGCCGAGTTGCGGGAGCGTGGCGACAGTAGCGCGGAAACGCTGGCAGCACTCGAGCAGGCCAACAACGCGCTCGATGCCCTGAACGTCGCGCTGGCCGAAACCCGACGCACGGCCAATGCCATCGCGCAGCAGCAGACGACCGATGCGGCCGTGGAGCAGCAACGTTACCTGGCCATCGCACGCGAGTTCTCGCAAGCTGGTGACCGGATGGATGACCTGCGCCGTGAGACGGCCCAACAGCTCGGCGCCAATCGCGAGGGCATCGAGCATCGCCTGGACAAGGTGCGCGAGACGGTCGATGCTCAGCTGGGCGCCATCCGCAAAGACAACAACGTGCAGCTCGATCAGATGCGCGCGACGGTGGACGAGAAGCTCTCTCGCACGCTCAACGACCGTCTGTCTGCATCGTTTAAGCAGGTGAGCGACCAGCTCGAGGCCGTGTACAAGGGCCTGGGCGACATGCAATCTATCGCCACTGGCGTGGGCGACCTTAAGCGCGTGCTGGGTAACGTCAAGGCGCGCGGCATTTTGGGCGAGGTGCAGCTGGGCGCGATCCTGGCGGATATCCTCACACCCGATCAGTATCTGGAAAACGTTGCCACCAAGCCCGGCGCCTCGGAGCGTGTTGAGTTTGCCGTCAAGCTGCCGGTAGACGAGGGCGACCCCGTACTGCTGCCGATTGACTCCAAATTCCCGGGCGACGCGTACGAGCATCTGCTCGATGCCCAGGAGTCGGGCGACGCGGATGCCGTCGCCGCCGCGCGCAAGACGCTTGACGCTATGGTCAAGCGTGAGGCAAAGGACATCTGCGAAAAGTATCTGAGCGTGCCCGTGACCACCAACTTTGGCATCATGTTCGTTCCGTTTGAGGGGCTGTACGCTGAGGTCGTCAGCCGCCCCGGGCTTATCGAGACCCTGGGCCGCGACTATCATGTCAACGTTGCCGGCCCTAGCACCATGGCCGCCATTCTCAACAGCCTGCAGATGAGCTACCAGACGTTTAGGCTGCAAAAACGTACCGACGACGTGCTGCGCGTGCTTTCCGCCGTCAAGGCCGAGCTGCCGCGCTATCAGGCGGCGCTGCGTCGCGCCCAACAGCAGATTGAGACCGCGGGCAAAACGGTCGAGGGCATCATCACCACGCGCACCAACGTTATGGAGCGCAAGCTCAAGGATATCGACGCGCTGGAAGATGCCGAGGAGGCCGACGAGGTCTTGGGGCTCACG
Source organism: uncultured bacterium (assembly GCA_905215365.1). Taxonomy (GTDB): domain Bacteria; phylum Actinomycetota; class Coriobacteriia; order Coriobacteriales; family Coriobacteriaceae; genus Collinsella. The sequence goes on from CAJMPX010000007.1 coordinate 3,120, forward strand.
TCCGCGGGCCTGCTTGCAGGGCAAGAAGACGAGGGCTAACTGCGCCTGGCGGCGGGGCGTCTGCGCAGGCGCGGGGCGCGGCGCTTTCGCGTCGCACTTGCCTAAAGCGCACTTCAATGTGCAACAATGGCCTTTCGCCCTATCAGACGCGAAAGGAAGACCATGTCTCAGAGAAGCACCAGCCCGCTCAAACGCTCCACCGTGCGCCGCACGCTACAGCGTTTTTGGGGTGTCACGCGCACGCAGCCGCTGATTGTCTTTCTCTCGGTGCTCTCGTCGGCGGGCTACATCTTTTTGCTCACGTTTGCCAACACCTACGTGATGGCCCTCATCGTCGACCGCGTCCAGGCCGGCCCCGTGGCGGGCGATCAAGTATTCGAGGTCTTCGGCCCCTATATCCTGGCGCTCGTACTCGTTAACCTGGTGGGTCAGATCCTCTCCAAGCTGCAGGACTACACCGTCTACAAGCTCGAGATCGCAGGCAACTACCACCTGGCGCGCCTGTGCTTCGACACGCTCTCCAACCAATCCATGACATTCCATACCAGCCGCTTTGGCGGATCGCTTGTGAGCCAGACAAGCCGTTTTATGAGCGGCTACACGGGTCTGGTGGACGTGACGGTGTATTCGCTCATCCCCACCATCACCTCGGTCATCTGTACCGTGGCCGCACTCGCCCCGGTGGTGCCGACGTTTACCGTGATCCTGGTGTGCATCATGGTCGTCTACATCGCGTTTGTCTGGCTTATGTACAAGCGCATCATGCCGCTTTCGGCCGCGACGTCCGCCGCGCAGAACAAGCTCTCGGGCGTGCTCTCCGACGCGGTCACGAACATCTTGGCCGTCAAGACCTGCGGGCGCGAGGACTTTGAACGCGATCTGTTCGACACCGCCGACCGCGCCGCGCGCGATGCCGAGACGGTCTCGATGCACGCCATGATGCAGCGCAACTTTACGACCTCGGGCCTTATCGTCATCACCATGGCCGTGGTGAGTGTGTTCGTGGCGGGCGGCAACGCGTGGTTTGGCATCTCGGCCGGCTCGCTCGTCATGATCTTTACCTACACCTATAACCTCACCATGCGCCTGAACTACGTGAGTTCCATGATGCAGCGTATCAACCGCGCTTTGGGCGATGCGGCCGAGATGACGCGCGTGCTGGACGAGCCACGCTTGGTGGCAGACGACCCGGATGCCCCCGAGCTCAAGGTGAGCGAGGGCGCGATTGATTTTGAGCACCTGAGCTTTGCGTACCGTGACGCTGCGGCGGGCGAGAACGTGTTCGATGACCTGACACTTCATGTGGCGGCGGGCCAGCGCGTGGGCCTGGTGGGCAAATCGGGCTCGGGTAAGACGACGCTCACCAAGCTGCTGCTGCGCCTGGACGATGTCCAGGGCGGCCGCGTGCTCGTGGACGGTCAGGATGTCTCGCGCTGCACGCAGCAGAGCCTGCGCCGCCAGGTTGCCTACGTGCCGCAGGAAGCGCTGCTGTTCCACCGCTCCATTCGAGAAAACATTGCCTACGGTCGTCCCAGCGCCACTGATGAGCAGATCCGCGAGGCCGCACGCCTGGCCAATGCCCTGGAGTTCATCGACCGCCTGCCCCGTGGCTTCGACACCATGGTGGGCGAGCGCGGCGTCAAGCTTTCGGGCGGCCAGCGCCAGCGTGTGGCCATCGCCCGTGCCATCCTCACCGACGCACCGATTCTGGTGCTCGACGAGGCGACGTCTGCCCTCGATAGCGAGTCCGAGGCGCTGGTGCAGGAGGCGCTCGAGAACCTGATGCGCGGCCGCACCTCCATTGTGGTGGCGCATCGCCTGTCCACCGTGGCCTCGCTCGACCGCATCGTGGTGCTGGCGGATGGCGAGATCGTCGAGGATGGCACGCATGCTCAGCTCGTCGAGGCGGGCGGCGAATACGCAAGCCTGTGGAGCCGTCAGACCGGCGCATTTTTGGAGGCGTAACGACCCCATACGTGGGACAATCGTGCCCGTAGGTTTGTTGTGCCGCTGAGCCGAGGAGTCGTTATGCCACGCGAGACCAATGCCGCCAAACGCGAACGCGCCGTTGAGGTGTGCGAGCGCCTCAACCGCCGCTATGGACCGGTCGAGTGTTTCTTGGACCACGAGAATCCCTTTAGGCTGCTCATCGCGGTACTGCTCTCGGCTCAGACGACCGACGCGCAGGTCAACAAGGTGACGCCCCAGCTGTTTGCCCAGTGGCCCACGCCCGAGGCCATGGCGGGGGCAAGTGTGACCGACGTGGCGGACACCATTAAGTCACTCGGCTTTTATAAGAGTAAGGCCAAGCATGCTGTGGAGGCCGCGCAGATGATTGTTGCCGACTACGGCGGCGAGGTGCCGGCCGACATGAAGGAGCTTGTAAAGCTGCCGGGCGTGGGGCGCAAGACGGCGAACATCGTACTCAACGTTGGGTTTGGCATCGTGGAAGGCATCGCGGTGGATACGCACGTCAACCGCATCGCGCACCGCCTGATGCTGAGCCCCAAGACGCATGCCAAGGAGCCGCTCAAGACCGAGCAAGATCTGCTCAAGATTTTGCCACACGAGTATTGGGAGTCGGTCAACCACCAATGGATCACCTTTGGTCGCGAGATTTGCGATGCCCGTAAGCCCAAGTGCGACGAGTGTCCGCTGGCAGATTTGTGCCCCAGCGTGCGTGTGACGGGGTAGGGCGGAACGCATCTTCGTCTGGCGTTTTTTGCGGGGCTGGGTTTGCCCTTGAGCCGGAGTCCTCTCCATGCGCTACCATGACAGGCAACATATTTGACGTACGACCCGCCGAGCCTGCCCCGGCGGGCTTTTGGCGTTGCAATGCCGGAGGAACAGCATGCTCATTCACCGTATAGCCGCGCAGCTCTACACTGCCGAGGCGCTGCAGACCGTTGAGGCCGGGCTCGATGCTGGCGAGGACGTGACGCTGGCCGTGTCTCAGTCGGGCCGAACGCTCATGGCGGCCGCCCAGTTTGCGCGTCGTCCGCGCCCCACGGTCTACATCGTGAGTGGCGAGGATGCCGCCGACCGCGCCGCACGCAGTCTGGCCGCCTATGTGGGCCTGGCGCGCGTGTGCCGCTTTCCCGAGCGCAAGGACTACCCTTGGCGCGAGCAGGCGCCCGATGACGCCGTGGTGGCCCAACGCTGCGAGGCACTCGGGCGCATCGCGCGCGGGGACAACTGCATCATGGTCGCCTCGGCCCGTGCACTGCTGCGCTGCGTGCCGCCGGTCGAGAGTCGCTACTGGGAGTCCACTACTTTTGCGGTGGGCGAGGAGATTCCCTTTGACGAGGTGCCGCAGCGTCTGGTGGGCATGGGCTACACCAATGCCGGCGCCGCCGACGCGCCCGGCCTGTTCCGTGTGCACGGCGACACCGTCGAGGTGTTTCCCGCGCAGGAGAAGGCGCCCGTACGCATTGAGTTTTTTGGCGACGAGATCGACCGCATCCGCCGCATGGTGAGCTCCACGGGCCAAACTATCGGCAACGAGGACAGCATCGAGATCTTCCCGTGCCGCGAGTTGGCGCTCACCGACGAGGCGGTCCATAACATGCATGTGGTGCTCTATCGCGCCAGCCAGAGCGATAGCAAGCTGGCGGCGCTGCTCGAGATGGTGGATGCGCGCATCGTCACGCCCGAGCTCGACCGCTTTTTGCCGGTGATGTACGGCCAGACCGTGAGCCCGCTGTCGTATGTGATCGGCAAGGCGCTCGTGGTGCTGTCCGAGCCGCGCTCGCTGTTCGACGATTGCCTGCGCGCCTACGAGGATATCGAGGCGCGTGCCGGCGAGGCGGGGGTCGACCGTCTGGACGGCCTGTACGTGCGTGCCCAGCAACTCGACTTTGGCTCCCAGCAACGCCTGAACTATGTGAGCCTCATCCGTGCCGGCGGTGCGGTGACGGCTGAGCTCAAGATTGAGCAGCCTGCCATCGCAGGCTCGGACAACCGTTTTATGACGCGCATCCAGGAGGTCGTGGGCAAGCGCTATGCCTGCGTGTTTGCCATCCCCGACCGCGGTGCGCGCGAGTCGATGGAGCTCACCTTTGGCGACGAGGGCATTACCTTTGAGGAGTCGTTGACGGCCGCGCCCGAAAACGCCGGCGTTATTGGCGAGCGCGTACGCGTGGCAACGGCGGATTCTGCCGACCGTGCCGCACGCCAGGAGGCCCATGCTTCCATTCGCGAGCGTAAGGCCGACGCGCTCAACGCCCGCTCGCTCGAGGCGGGCGCGGCCCAGGCTGCCGCCGGTGCCGCCGTGCCCACCATCTCGCGCGGACGCGTGACCTTTGTGGATGCCGCCCTGCCGCAGGGCGTGGTGGTGCCCGATGCCAACCTGGCCGTGTTCTCAATCGCCGACCTCAACGCCCGCATGGACGCCAACCGCGCGCGCAGCCGCCGCAAGGTGGACATTACGCAGATCACGTTCCCGTTTAAGCCGGGCGACTACGTGGTGCACGCCACTCACGGCATCGCGCTCTTTAGCGAGATCGCGCGCCAGGAAGTGGGCGGCAAGGAGCGCGACTACTTTTTGCTGGAATATGCCGACGGCGACAAGCTCTACGTGCCGCTGGAGCAGGTCGACCGCATTACGCGTTATGTTGGCCCCGACGGTGACAAGCCACGCCTGACCAGGCTTAACACCGCCGACTGGACGCGTGCCACCAATAAGGCGCGCAAGAACGCCAAAAAGCTGGCGTTTGACCTGGTCGATCTGTATACGCGCCGCTCTTCGATTACCGGTATCGCCTGCCCACCCGACACGCCCGAGCAGATCGAGATGGAGCAGAGCTTTCCTTACGACGAGACGCGCGACCAGCTGGAGGCCATCGCTGACATTAAGGCCGACATGGAGGCGCCCAAGCCCATGGACCGCCTGCTGTGCGGCGATGTGGGCTTTGGCAAGACCGAGGTCGCCCTGCGCGCGGCGTTTAAGTGCGTGGACTCCGGTCGCCAAGTCATGGTGCTCTGCCCCACGACCATTCTGGCCCAGCAGCACTACGAGACGTTCTTTGAGCGCTTTGCCCCGTTTGGCCTGGAGGTCGAGGTGCTCAGCCGCTTCCGTACGCCGGCGCAGCAAAAGCGCGCACTCAAGGCGTTTGCCGAGGGCACGATCGATGTGCTTATCGGCACGCACCGCCTGCTTTCGGCCGATGTGAACCCCAAGAACCTGGGCCTGGTGATCATTGACGAGGAGCAGCGCTTTGGCGTGCAGCACAAGGAGCAGCTCAAGAACCTGCGCGAGCAGATTGACGTGCTCACGCTTTCGGCCACGCCCATCCCGCGTACCATGCAGATGGCCACGAGCGGCGTGCGCGATATGAGCCTGATTACCACGCCGCCGACTGGGCGCCGCCCCGTGATCGTGCACGTGGGGGAGTACGACCCCGACGTGGTGAGCGCGGCGATTCGCCTGGAGGTGGGTCGCGGCGGACAGGTGTACTACGTGTCCAACCGCGTCAAGACCATCGATGACGCTGTGGCACGCGTGCACGAGGCCGCGCCCGAGGCGCGCGTGGGCGTGGCGCACGGCAAGATGAGCCCGCGCGAGGTCGAGGACGTGATGATCGAGTTCGCGACCAAAAAGATCGATGTGCTCATCGCCACGACCATCGTGGAGAGCGGCATCGACAACGCGACCGCCAACACGCTCATCATCGAGGACTCGCAGCGCCTGGGTCTGGCACAGCTCTACCAGCTCAAGGGCCGTGTGGGTCGCTCGGCCACGCAGGCCTACGCGTACTTTATGTTCCCGGGCGAGCTGCCGCTCACCGAGGAGGCCACGGCGCGCCTGACTGCACTTTCCGAGTTCCAGGACCTGGGCAGCGGCATGCGTATCGCCATGCGCGACCTGGAGATTCGCGGCGCCGGCTCGCTGATGGGCGCCGAGCAGCACGGCAACCTGTCGAGCGTGGGCTTTGACCTGTTTACGCAGATGTTGGGCCAGGCCGTGGCCGAGGCGCGCGGCGATGACGACGCCGGCGTGGAGGCGGCGAGCGTGGGCATTAACCTGCCGGCCGATTACTTCTTGTCCGAGGAGTACCTGCCGGCGGTGGACCAGCGCGTGCTCGTGTACCGCAAGCTCGCGGCGGCCGAGGACCTGGAGAGCATCGACGAGGTACAGGAAGAGACCGAGGCCGCGCACGGTGAGCTGCCGTTGGCGGGGCTCAACCTGTTCAACCGCGCGCGCATCCGCATTCGCGGCGAGCGCCTGGGGCTCGAGAGCGTCACGCTCAGCGGCGGACGAATCACTTTTTTGGGTGTCGACGTGCCCAAGAAGGTGGCCTTTGAGCTCAAGACCCGCTACGGTGCGGTGAACTTCCCCAAGAGCCGCAAGCTGTCGGTGCCCTACAAGGCGGGCGCCGGTGCGGGCAGCGGCCTGGGTCGCGGTCTCGACGCCAACGACGGCACCGGCCCCGTGGCCGCGGCGCTCATGCTGCTGCAGCAGCTGGGCGCGACTGACGATGACTAACGGGTCGACGCTGCAAACGCCCCATTTGGGCAATCTGACCCCATCGAAAGGAAAGCATGTTCGGGTATATCTATAAGAAAGATGCCGCTGCTATCGCGGTCATCCTGGCCTTTTGTCTGCTCGTCGGGTCTTTTTTCGATTACCAAATCTCGAGTGCGCTGTTCAACTCGTCTAGCCTGTTTGGCCGCTTTGTCGAGGCGGCCGGCGAGCTGCCGTTCGAGCTGACGGCGAGCGTCGCGGGCATTATGCTCGTGCGCTCGGCACGTCCCGATTCCAAGGCGAGCAAGTGGCTCGCCGCGCTGGGCGTTCTGATCAACGTAGGCCTGGTCGGCTACGAGATTATCGGATCGCTGCGCGTCGGCGGCAAGCTTATTGCGTTTCAGCTGGTTCTGACGTTTGCATTGGTCATCGCGGCCAACCTCATCGCCTATCGCCTCACGCGCGACACCGCGCCCGACGAGCTCACGCGCTGGGCGTTGATGGTACTTGCCGTGTGGGTCGCTCAGGCCATTATCCTCAACGTGATCGTCAAGCCGCTGTGGTCGCGCCCGCGCATGCGCGTGATCGAGGTCACGCCGGGGCTCAATTTTCAGCCGTGGTGGGTAATCGGCAATCCCGACAAGTGGACCTATATCGCCGCCGGCGTGATCAAGGACGGGTTCAAGTCGTTCGCGAGCGGGCACACCGCGCATGCGGCGATCGGCCTTATGCTCGCCGGGCTTCCCGCGGCAGCCTTTAAGGAAAAACCTTCGCGTCGCCGCGTGATCTTTTGGGCGGCGGCTGTGGTCGCGGCGCTCGTCGCCTTTGGTCGCATCGTGATCGGCGCGCACTTTTTGAGTGACGTGAGCTGCGGCTTTGCCCTGGTGCTGGCGCTTGAGTGCCTTGCCGCGCGCATTGCCTATCCGGGCGGCGTACAATAGCCCCATCTGAATCATCGGGCTCGTGCCCGGCTAGAGAGGATTATCATGCTCGCGTTCAACAATGACTATTCCCACGGCGCACATCCGGCAGTGCTGCAGGCGCTCGTCGACACCAATATGGAGCCGCAGCCCGGCTACGGTACCGATGCACACACCGAGCGTGCCAAGCAGCTTATCCGTGAGGCCTGCCAGGCTCCTGATGCCGATGTATTTTTCCTGGTGGGCGGCACACAGGCCAACGCGACGGTGATTGACATGCTGCTTGCGCCCTACGAGGGCGTTGTTGCCGCCGAGACCGGCCATGTCGCCTGCCACGAGGCGGGTGCCATCGAGTTTGGCGGCCACAAGGTGCTCACCATCCCCGGCTACGAGGGCAAGATGCATGCCGAGGATCTCGAGAACTATATCCAGGTGTTCTACGAAAACGAGAGCTACGAACACACGGTGTTTCCGGGCGCCGTGTATGTGAGCATGTCGACCGAGTACGGCACGCTGTACTCCAAGGCCGAGCTCGCGGCGATTCATGCGGTGTGCCAGAAGCGCCAGATTCCGCTGTTTGTGGATGGTGCGCGCTTGGCCTATGCGCTGGCGGCCGATGGGTGCGACATTACCCTGCCCGAGCTGGCGCAGCTGTGCGACGTGTTCTACATCGGTGGCACCAAGTGCGGCGCTCTGTGCGGCGAGGCCGTGGTGTTTTGCGGCATGCACGCTCCGGCGCATCCCATTCCGCGTATTAAGCAGCATGGCGCACTGCTCGCCAAAGGCCGCCTGACGGGTGTGCAGTTTGAGGCGCTCTTTACCGACGGCCTGTATTTTGAGATCGGTCGCCAGGCGATCGAGACCGCGCAGGCGCTGCGTCGTGTGTTGCACGGGCGCGGTTACCAGTTCTTCTTGGAGACGCCCACCAACCAGCAGTTTGTGATTTTGCCCAACGAGGACATGGCCCGCATTCGCGAGCATGCCTCGATCGAGTATTGGGAAAAGTACGACGAGACCCACACGGTGGTGCGCTTTTGCACCAGCTGGGCCACGACGCAGGAGGACATCGACGCGTTGGCGGCTGTCCTGTAGCCTGATGTAATGACGAGGGGCCGCCTTGCGCTGGGTTTGGCGCAAGGCGGCCTTTGTTTTTGAGGGAGAAGGGTTGTATGACCGAGATGTCCAAGCCGACGATTCGCCTGGCGACGCCCGATGATGCGCCGGCGTTGCTTGCCATTTACGAGCCGTATGTGCGCGAGACGGCGATAACCTGCGAATACGAGGTGCCGAGCGTTGAGGAGTTCGCCGGGCGCATCGAGCGCACGCTCAAGCGCTATCCGTACCTGGTGATGGAGCTGGACGGGCGTCCGGTAGGCTATGCCTATGTGAGTCCGCTTAACAGCCGCGAGGCCTACGACTGGTCGGTCGAGACGTCGATCTACCTGGCGCGCGACGTGCGCCACGGCGGGCTGGGCCGCAAGCTGCACGATGCGCTCAAGCAATGCCTGGTCGCGATGGGCATCACCAACATGTGCGCGCTCATTGCCGTGCCGCACGATAAGGACGACGAGTACCTGACGCACAACAGCCAGGACTTCCATGCCCATATGGGGTATCGCCTGGTGGGTGCTTTCGACCGCTGCGCCCAAAAGTTCGGCCGCTGGTACGACATGTGCTGGATGGAGCTGGTCCTAGCCGAGCGCGTCCCCAACCAACCCAAACCAACCTGGTTCCCCGACCTTCCTAAACCTACCATTTAGGGACAGGTTTATTTTGGCAGGTTTTTGGCTGTCTTGTGGTATCAAATCGCCGCAAGTAGCGTGGCGTTTGTACGCTATTTTGACCTGGATTGTCCCCTCGGGACGCCTTGCGGGCTAAGTGAGTAGGCTTTTTTGGCGCAGGCCGAGCACAAAGCGTATCTGCCTTAGTAAAACCGCAGGTCACGGAGGTGGCTGTTTTGAATGTGCTCGACAGGTCGCGAAAAGTCTACTCACTTAGATTTACGGTGCTGGATATTTTGGGCAGGAACAGTTGAGCTTGGGCGGCGAGTGTTGCCAGGCGATGTTGGCATTTGCGCCATGCCGGCTTGAGATTTAATAAAAACCGCAGGTAAAACGTTTATTAGGTACATTTTGCCTCGTTTGGTGCGCTAGCCGATGGGCTCGGTGTATTTGGCGCGGTCGGTGCGCTGGATACGCTTGGAGATATGGAGCGGGCGGCCGTCGGTGTCGTAGACGTAGTCGGTGATAAGGATCAATGCCTGCCCGCGCTCAACGTTGAGCAAAAACGCCTCGTTTTGCGAGGCGTAGCACACCTCAAAGGTCTTGTGTCCCTGGGCCGGTGCGCGATGGAACTCCTGGCGCAGCGTGGCGTAGAGCGATCCGTTGATATCGCGATCGATGAGCGCCTCAAAGCTTGGCGGAAGATAGGTGGTCTCCAGGCACAGCGGGGCGTCGTCCAGATAGCGCAGGCGGACAAGCTTGACGAGCTTGCTGCCCACGGCGGCATCGAAAAACTTGGCCACGCTACCCGTTGCCTTGGCAAAGCCCGAGTCCACCGTGCGCGTGGTGGGCTTCATGCCCTGGCCCTGGATCTGCGCTGTGTAGCTCGAAAACACCAGGTTGTTCTCGTGGAGCGCTGGCGTGTCGGCCACAAAGGCGCCGCGTCCGCGCTCGGTGCGAACCAGGCCCTCGTCAACAAGAACCTTAAGGGCATGGCGCACGGTGCTGCGCGACAGACCCGATTCGTCCATGAGTTCCATCTCGGACGGCAGTTTGTCTCCGCGCGCGTAGGTGCCGGCGGCGATGCGGTCGCGCAGCATGCCCGCCAAGCGCTCGTATTGGGCCAGTTTCTTTTTAGACGAAGCATTCATGCGACCAACCTGTATCTAACCTGTATGCTTACTGAACCAAGCATGTATCCAACATGACAACAAAACCGCTGATAATGGATTGCCGAAAACTTTACCAGCAAAATATCTAAGACAAATATAGCATACAACTAGTCGACATAGCCAAAACATATATGTAACTTGTATGCCATCGAGAGCATCAAACGAGAAGAAAGGCTGATGCACGATGACTACTCAGGAACAGGTTAAGGATGTCGTCTCTCAGGTTTTGGCTGACAAGGCAGACAAGGGCGGCATCAAGCGCGTCGTGTGGATTGGCGCCGGCGGATCCAACGGCGGCAACTATCCTGCCCAGTACTTTATGGAGCACGAGGCCACGCAGGTCGTGAGCTCCAGCTACACCAGCAACGAGTTCGTGCACGCCACCCCGGCCTACGTTAACGAGAACACCCTGGCCGTCGTCGTGTCCATGCGCGGCACCAAGGAGACCATCGTCGCCGCCCAGGTCGCCAAGGATCACGGCGCCAGCACCATCGCCATCTATGTCGACGAGTCCGGCCTCACCGAAGTCTGCGACTACAAGATCCAGTATGACAGCCTGGCCGTCGATGAGTCCTGCATGGGCCGCACCAACTCCGCCGTCGTGACCATGATCGCCATGGAGCTTACGCAGCAGACCGAGGGCTATGCCGAGTACGAGACCGCTATGGCCGCTTTCGACTTGGTCGACCCCATCTATCGAAAGGCCGTCGAGTACACCCGTCCGCTTGCTGCCAAGTGGGCCGAGCAGAATGCCGACAAGCCCTGCATCAACGTGATGGCTCAGGGTCCGCTCTTTGGTGCCGCCTACGTCTTTAGCATCTGCAACGTGCAGGAGATGCTGCAGATCGACTCCTGCACCATCAACACCTGCGACTTCTTCCACGGCCCCTTCGAGATTCTGGACAAGCGTACCTCGCTGTTCCAGCTCATCAGCGTCGGCCGCAGCCGCTGCAACGACGAGCGCGGCATCCGTTTTGTCAATCAGTACGGTGGCGAGCGCGTCTATCAGCTCGACGCCAAGGAGCTCGGCCTCAACGACATCAAGGACAGCGTGAGCGAGTACTTCAACCACCTGATCTTTGCCCCGATCCTCAACAACGTGTACATGCGTGCACTCTCTGCCGTTACCCACAAGGACTACATGACGCGCCGCTACATGTGGAAGCTGGACTACTAGTTACGCCGTTCTACCGAACGGCGTAACGGCTCGACGCTGCGCGCCCGGCATTTGGCCAATCTGCCGTTCAATTTCAAAGGCGCGACCAGAAGGTCAGCGCCTTTTCATTTCACGGCACCTTGGCTCAAATGACGGGCGCTCGCTGACGTTGCCAAAACGTCGGCGTCGTCGTGTTTGTTAAGGGGTTGGTGCATTGGGGACAGGTTCATATGCACCAAGTTGGTGCATATGAACCTGTCCTCTTTGCACTAATGGGTTGTAGCGGAAAAGCAGATTTTCCCGTCTGCCGATTTGTGCCTTGAAAAATGTATATAACGACTATAACGTAGTGTGAAACATATTGGAAACAATACCGAGGAGGCTGCGTTGAAGAAAAGCAATCTGGGCTATGTGCTGGTGCTGATCGCCGCGCTTATGTGGGGCAGCATCGGAATCTTTGTAAACGGCATCTCGGCCATGGGCGTTACGTCCCAGAGTATGGCTGCCTTTCGCTTGTTGTCGGGTGCCGTCTTAATGGCTCCGGTCTTGGCATTCATGGGTTGCCAGGGAGGTGCTCGTGAGGGAAAGGCATCGGGTCCCCTGGCACTGTTCAAGGCAAGTCCTAAAGAGCTTGTTCCTTGTGCGCTTCTTGGCATTATCGGCCTCGCCACCGCTAACACGCTTTATTACGAGTGCATGGGCGAGGTGGGCATGTCCACGGCCTCGGTGCTGCTCTACACCTCGCCGGTGTTTGGCGTCATGCTCGGCCGCGTGCTTTATCGCGAGGATGTGACTCCCAACAAGCTCGTTGCCATCGCTTTTAACATAGGTGGATGTGTACTTGCAGTGACCGATGGCGACCTTTCCGGTTTTCATTTTTCGGTTTGGGGCGTCACGTCGGGCGTGATTGCGGGCTTTTGTGGCGCGTCGCTCGCGGTGTTTAGCCGGATAGCAACCAAGACGGTCCACCCGCTGGCTGTCACGTTTTGGGGCCTTGTTTTTGGCGGTGCGGTTATGGCGGCTATCGCGGCTCCGTGGCCAGATGTCGCCGCGGCAATGTCGCCACAGCTGCTGCTGCTGTTCCTTGGCTTTGGACTCATCCCCACAGCCGTGGCCTATGTCTTATATATGCAGGGTCTGTCCATGGGGCTCGAGACGTCGAAAGTTCCCGTCGTAATGTCATTCGAGACGGTCGTCACCGTGCTGCTGGGCATTGGTGTCTACGCCGAGCCCGCCGGTGCGATCAAGGTTCTGGGCATCGTGCTGGTGCTCGCGTCCATCCTGATTATGAACACCGACTTCTCCAGGCTGCGCAACAGTGTGTTTGTCGGTCATGTCGTTGAGAGTATGACCTTTAAGCCCAATGCGTGGTGGACGGAGAAATCGCAGGACATGGATCTGTTTAAGGAACGCACCGGCATCGCGCTGGAGCCCACCGTGCAGGAAAGCCCCTGGTACTTCGTGCGATAAGGGATTGCGCACGGCGTCCGACCTGGGATTATCCAGCCAGCGCCGGCCTACCCAGCCCCAACGTTTCAAGTACGTTAAACCCGTCAACGGTCGATTTTCACCCGCGAACGGTCTTTATACTAATTATCAATATCCGCAACGTATAAGACGTTATAATGACCATAACGAAAAGGAGGAGGCAAGATGAATCAGATCATTCTCGCATCTCATGGCGGCCTGGCCGCAGGCGCCAAAGACACGCTCGAGATGGTTCTCGGCGACGTGTCGAACGTCCACGTCGTGTCGCTTGCTCGTGACGACAAGGAGCCCATCACCAATAAGGTGGACGCCATGATCGCCACGTTCAACGCGGACGACACCGTCTATGTGCTGACCGATATGCTCGGCAGCTCGGTTAACAACAGCATGGTCGAGCTTTCCAAGAACGGCACGAAGTTCACGGTTGTCAGCGGTTTCAACATTCCGCTGGCACTGACGCTCGCTATGAGCCCCGTCCCCGTCACGGGCGCCGAGCTCGCGGCCCTCATCAACGAGGCCCGCACCGGTCTGACCAACCCCAACGCGCCGATCGAGGCTGCCGTGGCCCCCACTAAGAAGGCCAAGGCGCCCCGTCACGGCTCCGGTCCCGCCAAGATCGTCCTCGCACGTCTTGACTACCGTCTGCTGCACGGCCAGGTCGTCTTTACCTGGACCACCAAGGTTCAGGCCGAGCGCATCATCGTCGTCGACAACGCTGCCGCCAACGATGACATCAAGAAGGGTGCTCTAAAGTTGGCCAAGCCCCAGGGCGTGCGCCTGAACGTCTTCACCGTCGAGCGTGCCCTCGCCAAGATGGACAAGCTCAACACCCTCGGCGAGCGCGTCATGTTCGTCTTTGGCAACACGGCCGAGATGCTGCAGTTCTGCCAGGGTTACAAACTCGACGCCATCAACCTGGGCGCCACCGCCAACCACGACGGTGCCGATCAGGTCGGCGGCAAGGACAGCTCCGTCTTCTTCGACGCCACCCAGAAGGCCGACGTCAACCAGCTGCTCGACATGGGCATCAAGCTCTACGTCCAGCAGACCCCCACGTATCAGAGCGTCGACATCGACGCCAAGCTGTAATCAACCAGGCTTTTGCCTGACTGAAAGGAGAAGGGTATGAATACGTTCATCAGTGCGGTGCTCGTCGGCCTCGTCGGCGTGTTCTGCATGTGGGACTCCCGCCTGCTCGGTCGTCTTAACTTCGAGCAGCCCCTCGTTGGCGCCACGCTCGTCGGTCTGCTGCTGGGCGATGTGCCCACCGGCCTTGCCGTCGGTGCCGCCGTCGAGCTCGTGTCCATGGGCCTGGTGCAGGTCGGCGCCGCCGTTCCGCCCGATATGGTCCTGGGCGGCATCGTGGCAGCTGCCTTCGCGTGCCTGACCGATGCTTCTGCTGAGACCGCCATGACGATCGCCATCCCGGTCGCCGTCTTGGGTCAGCTCCTCGGCATCGTGTTCCGTTCCATCATCGCCGCCCTCACCCATGTGGCCGATAGCGCGATCGATAACGGTAACTTCAAGACCGCCTACCGTATGCACATCTGCGCCGGCTCCGGTCTGTACGCCATCATGTACTTCCTGCCGATCTTCCTGGCCGTCTTTGTTGGCACCGACCTGGTTCAGGCCATCGTCAACATGGTTCCCGAGTGGCTGTCCGTTGGTCTGAACGTTTCGACCAAGATCATGACCGCCTACGGCTTGGCCCTGCTGCTCACCATGATGATCAAGAAGGGTATGACTCCGTTCCTGTTCATCGGTTTCCTGCTCGCCGCCTACCTCAACCTGTCCGTCATCGCGGTCGCTCTGATCGGTGTGTGCCTGGCTATCGTCTTCATGGGCTTCAAGTTCAACGGTTCCCATGCAGCCGCCGGTGTCGATTCCGACTACGATCCGCTCGAAGACGACGAAGACTAAGGAGGAACACACTATGGCAACCGCAACCAAGGACGTGTCCCTGAACAAGAAGGTCAGCCAGTTCTTCTGGCGCTCCTGGGCCATCCAGGCCTCTTGGAACTACGAGCGTCAGATGAACATGGGCTTCCTCTACGGCATGGTCCCCACGCTCGATCGCCTCTATCCGGACGAGTCCGACCCCAAGCAGCTCGCTGCTAAGAAAGAGGCTTACCACCGTCACATGGCGTTCTACAACTGCACCCCGCAGACGACCGCTTTCATCCTGGGCCTCGCCGCCTCCATGGAGGAGGAGTACGCCAAGGATCCCGAGAACTTCGACCCCGATTCGATCAACGCGGTCAAGACCTCCCTCATGGGTCCGCTTTCCGGCATCGGTGACTCCTTCTTCCAGGGCACCATCCGCGTTATCGCCTTTGGCCTGGGCGTTCAGCTGGCTCAACAGGGCTCCATCATGGGCCCGATCCTGGCCATGCTCATCTCCATCGTCCCCTCTGTGCTGATCACTTGGTTCGCAGCCAAGATCGGCTATCAGGGCGGCCACGAGTACCTGAGCAAGCTCCAGGGCGGCGACCTCATGGAGAAGCTCATGTATGTCTGCGGCATCGTGGGTCTTATGTCCGTGGGCGGCATGATCGCTACGCTGATCGGCGCCACCACCCCGCTGCAGTTCGCTGAGGGCACCGTCGTGATTCAGGACATCCTGGACGGCATGATGCCCCAGATGATCTCCCTCGGCCTCACCGGCCTTATGTACTGGCTCATCAAGAAGAACGTCAACACCGGTTGGCTTCTCGTGATCGCCATCGTGGGTGGCATCGCCCTCTCCGCGGCCGGCATCCTGGCCTAGTCGCGACCAAGCGTCTAACCGCTTTCCCCGGGGGCCTGCCTGGCATCCCATACCCCAGGCAGGCTTCCATCCCTAAATGTGTCAAAGGGACAGTTCCCTTGTCACATCCTCAACGGGCCGGCGACTCGGTCCTAACTACGGTAACCCTGCGTGCGTCCGGCAATGTGGCGCCGCAAAAAATCGAAAGGAATGTGTCAGATGTACGAGATCGACCTTAACCTCCCTAAGCAGATCGTCGCTGACGTCCTGTCCAACCACGAGATCCACAGCGTCGCCTTCGTCGGCTGCGGCGCTTCCATGTCCGACCTTTACCCCGCCAAGTACTTCCTGGCCAACAACACGGACAAGCTGAACGTTCAGATCTTCACCGCTAACGAGTTCAACTACGACACGCCTTCCTGGGTCAACGAGCACACCTTCGTGATCACCTGCTCCCTCGGTGGCTCCACGCCCGAGACTGTCGAGGCCAACAAGACCGCCAAGAAGCACAACTGCCCGGTCGTCTCCCTTACCAACAAGGCTGGCTCCGCTCTGACCGTCGACGCCGACCACGTCATCGTTCACGGCTTCCACGCCAACTACGCTGCCAAGTGCGAGAAGCCCGGCTACGCCATCGCTCTTGCACTCGAGATCCTTCAGCAGACCGAAGGCTATGACCACTACGAGGACATGATCACCGGCCTCACCAACGTCTTCGAGCTCTGCGAGAACGCCGCTCAGTCCGCCAAGGGTCTTGCCAAGCAGTTCGCCCAGGACTTCAAGGACGACAAGATGATCTACTTCATGGCCTCCGGTGCCTCCGAGAAGATGGCTTATTCTCACGCCGCCTTCCTGTTCACCGAGATGCAGTGGATCGATGCCGCCGCCTACAACACCGGCGAGTACTTCCACGGCCCGTTCGAGGTTTCCACCGAGGGTAAGCCCTACGTCTTCTTCATGTCCGACGGTGCCACCCGTCCGATGGACGCCCGCGCCCTCACCTTCCTTAAGCGCATGGGCGCCAAGGTCGCTCTGATCGACTCCAAGGACTACGGTCTGGCCGACGCCGTGCCGGCAAGCGTCGTCACCTACTTCAACCCGCTGCTGCACCTCGCCGTTATGCGCGAGTACGGCAACCAGATCGCCGAGGCCCGTCAGCACCCGCTGACCATGCGTCGCTACATGTGGAAGCTTTCCTACTAATCACAAGTAAGTAGACCTTACAGGTTGATTGAGAGGGGATGGGGTTTGCGCCCCGTCCCCTTTTTTGCTCTGGGGAGGGCGCGCCCGTCGCGCCGCAAAACCCCAGATAAAACCTACCAAAATAAACCTGTCCCTTTTTGGCGGGTGGGAGGAGATGCGTATGATCAAGGCAGTGCTGTTTGATATGGACGGCGTGCTGGTCGATACCGAGTGGTTCTACAACCGTCGCCGCGTGGCGTTTATGGAGGAAAAGGGGTTCCACTTTGACGAGATCCCCGATCTTTCGGGGTCTAACGAGCCTGCCATCTGGAAGTCGCTGGTGCCCGACGATGTTGAGCTGCGCGAGCGCTTGCGCGTTGAGTACAAGCAGGTCTACAGCCCGGTTCACCCTGTTCCGTATGCCGAGCTGCTCAACGAGCAGGCGGAGCCGGTGATGCGCGAGCTGCACGAGCGCGGCGTCAAGTGTGCCATCGCGAGCTCGTCCTATCGCGAGCTCATTGACGAGCTGGTGGAGATTGCCGGTATCACCGACGTGCTGGACTACACCATCAGCGGTCACGAGTGCAGTGCATTTAAGCCCGACCCCGAGATCTACCTGCGTGCCATGGAGGCACTGGGGGTGGAGCCTACCGAGTGCCTGGTTATCGAGGACTCGCCTTTGGGCATCGAGGCCGGCAAGCGCTCCGGCGCGCGCGTCCTGGCACTGCGTCCGCACGAGGGCGTTAACCTGGACCAAACGGGAGCCGACGCCGTCATCGACAACCTCGCCGACATTCTGACCGCTTTGTAGCGTCAATTCGCCGCAAGAAGTGCGGATTCACACGTCTCTTGCGGTGGATTGGCTCATTTTGGCTTTGATTTAGATCCGTTTGGCTTCGACTCGGACTAAGTGAGTAGACTTTTTGGCACATGCCGAGCACAAAGCGTATCTGCCTTAGTAAAACCGCAGGTCGGAGAGGTGGCTGTTTTGAGTGCGCTTGGTAGATCGCGAAAAGTCTACTCACTTAGAATTTGGCTCTTTGGTTGGGGAGCTGCTGGCTCGTTTTGGTTGTCGAGAGAGGGTGAATTGAAGCGCCCTCTCGCGCTCCATGCTACAATCGCCGGCATGCCCCACAATTACATCTGCCTTCGAAAGGAGCCTACGTGGCGAACGCCATCGATCAGCTCACGGACCGCGTGCTCGTGCTCGGCCGTCTCACCATCGTCCGCCGCGCCATTACTGCCGTGGCGGTCACCATCTCCGCCGTTCTCCAGACATTTCTGATTCAGGCGTTCATTCGCCCCGCCGACCTGCTTCCGAGCGGCCTCACCGGCGTCGCGGTCCTGCTCGATCGCGTCACCTCGCTCGGCGGCGTTCACATCGACATCTCGCTCGGCATGCTCGCGCTCAACATCCCCGTGGCGCTCCTGTGCTGGAGCGGCATTAGCAAGCGCTTCGTCATCTTCTCGATGATGCAGGTCATGCTCTCGTCGCTGTTCCTCAACGTCTTTCACTTCGCGCCGTTTTTGGGCGACAAGATCATGCTCATCATTTTTGGTGGCGTGGTCTCGGGTCTGGGCGCTGCCATCGCGCTTAAGTCCGGCGCATCCACCGGCGGCACCGACTTTATCGCGCTGTGGGTTTCCAACCACACGGGCAAGACCATCTGGGGCGTTATCTTTGGTTTCAACTGCTTTATCCTGGCGATCTTTGGCTTTATGTTTGGCTGGGACAACGCGGCGTACTCCATCGTGTTCCAGTTTATTTCGACCAAGACCATCGACAGCTTCTATCGTCGCTACGATCGCGTGACGCTGCAGATCACGACGCGCAAGGCCGACGAGGTCATGACCGCCTATGTTGACCATTTTCAGCATGGCATTAGCTGTGCCGAGGTCATTGGCGGATACAGCCGCGAGAAGATGTACCTGCTGCATGCCGTTGTCTCGACCTACGAGAGCCAGGACATTATCAAGCTGGTGTGCGACATTGATCCCGGCGCCGTGATCAATGTGTTCCATACGCTCAACTTTGTGGGCGGCTGGTGGGGCGGTCATGTCGACGAGCCCATGCCCACGGCCGTGCCCGATCCCGACAAGCCCGCGCGCATGGCCAGCAGGCAGGCGCGCCTCATCGATCAGGACAGCCTGCAACAGGACGACGGCA
This sequence comes from uncultured bacterium, assembly GCA_905215365.1. GTDB lineage: Bacteria > Actinomycetota > Coriobacteriia > Coriobacteriales > Coriobacteriaceae > Collinsella. Next base: position 22,135 of record CAJMPX010000007.1, read on the forward strand.
GGTAAGGATTTGCTGTATGCGGTGTATCGTTTTATCATTATGAGGTAACATGAAACTAGACGTTATATACGTATTAGTTATTTCAATATTTCGATAAGAGTGATTAGATATGCCTGCACCCAAAAATGCACCGCTTTACCAGCAGATTTACGACGAGATCAAGGATGCGATCGAGAAAGGTGTTTATGCACCCAAGGAGCGTATTCCGTCCGAGCTCGAGCTAGCCGAGCAGTACGAGGTGAGCCGAATTACGGTGCGTCGCGCCGTCGAGGAGCTGTGCTCCGATGGCTACCTGGTTAAGCAGCAGGGCCGTGGCACCTTTGTTTCCACGCCGCACATCAATCGCCAATTTCACGCCTCGACGCTGCAGACGTTTACCGCGCTGTGTGCCGGCAACGGCATGAAGGCCGGTGCGCACGTAATCGATCGCCAGATTGTGCCGGCGCGCCAAAACGAGATGGAGTTCTTTGGCCTGCAGAAGGATGCGCTGCTGCTGCACATCAAGCGCGTGCGTACTGCCGACGGCGAGCCCATCTTTGAAGAGAACATCTTTGTGCCGTTTGACGCCTACCGTGAGCTGTTGACGGCCGATCTTGAGGACAAGTCGATTTTTGCCGAGGTCGAGCGTGTTGGCGGAACGCCGATTGTCTCGGTTGGTTACCGTACGGTCGAAGCCGTTCGCGCCAACGCCGAGCAGGCGGCTGAGCTGGGCATTGCTCCGCACGATCCGCTGCTCAACCTGCGCGCCGGCTTTATCGGACCCAATGGCGAGCCGGTCCTGATGGGTAAGCAGTACTACGTGGGATCGCGCTACGTTATGGTCATGTAGCTCTAGTTGCGCGGTTTTCCAAACCGCGCAACGGGCCGACGCTGCGCCCTTGGTTCCGCCGTTCTAGCGAACGGCGGACCGGTCGACGCTGCAAACGCCCCTAAGCGGCAATCTGACGTTCAATCGTCGGTCGCGTACCGAAGTACGCTTCCCTCCTCTTTCACGTCACCTTGCTCGCTTAGGGGCGTTTTCGCTGACTTATGCTCAACCTGAGACGTTTCCACGCCTGTCAAGAGCTTAGCCGTTGGGGACGTTCTTAAACGACTAGTCATTCAAGAACGTCCCCAATGACTACCCGCAGAATGAGCGTGGCTGACAGCCGTACGGCAGCGGTCCGCGTGGCGGCGTATAATCGGCGGCAGATGACTTGGACGTTAGGAAACCATGACCGATAGCATGCAGCAGATGGCGCTCGACACGCTCGGCGCCTATTTTGGCTACACCTCGTTTCGCCCGGGGCAGGACCGCATGGTCGATGCGATCCTTGCCGGCCGCGACGCGCTGGGCGTTATGCCCACGGGCGCCGGCAAGTCCATTTGCTACCAGGTGCCTGCGCTCATGCTGCCCGGCATCACCTTTGTGGTGAGTCCGCTGCTGTCGCTTATGGAGGACCAGACCCGTGCGTTGCTCGCGGCGGGTGCGCGACCCAGCTATCTCAACTCCAGCCTTACTCCGGCCCAGCAAAATACCGTGCGCAAGCGGGCGCGCGAGGGTCGCTACCAGCTTATGTATGTGGCACCTGAGCGCCTGCTCGAGCCGCGTTTTCTGGCCTTTGCGCAGGAAGCTGCGGCCGAAGGCGGCATCGGCGTTCCGCTCGTGGCCATTGACGAGGCCCACTGTGTGAGCCAATGGGGTCAGGATTTCCGCCCCGCCTACCTGCAGATTCGCGAGTTTATCGATTCCCTGCCGCAGCGCCCCATCGTGGCGGCCTTTACCGCTACAGCGACTGAGCGCGTGCGTGCGGACATTCAGCAGATGCTCGGCCTGCAAAACCCGGCGACGGTGGTGACGGGCTTCGATCGCAAGAACCTCTACTTTGGCTGCGAGGAGATGGGCGACAAGGCTAAGACCGCGTGGGTGCGCGACTATGTGATCGCGCATTCGAGCGAGAGCGGCATCGTGTATTGCTCGACTCGCAAGACGGTTGATGCGCTGGCAGGAGAGCTTGCTGAGGCGTTGGGTCCCAGCGGCATTCGCGTTGGCCGCTACCATGCCGGCATGGGTAATGACGCCCGCCGCCAAAGCCAGCGCGCCTTTATCGACGACGATATTCAGGTGATGGTTGCCACCAACGCCTTTGGCATGGGCATCGACAAGCCCAACGTGCGCTACGTCATCCATAACAACGTGCCCGAGAGCATCGAGGCCTACTATCAGGAGGCGGGTCGCGCCGGCCGCGATGGCGATCCTGCCAGCTGTCACCTGCTGTGGAATGGCAACGATTTTCGCATGCGCCGCTTTTTGATCGACTGCGGCGATGCGGCCGACGAGGCGCTCGACGATGAGCAGCGCGCGTGGGCGCTCCAGAATCGATATCGCCTGCTCAGTCAGATGGAAGGCTACTGCAATACCACCGGCTGCCTGCGCGAATACATGCTGCGCTACTTTGGCGACGAGGCCGCGGCCGAGCATGCGGCTGTGGGCGGCGCTGTCACGGACGACGCCGAGGGCTGCGACAACTGCAGCAACTGCCTCACGCAGTTCGAGGTCGAGGACGTCACCGATATGGCCCGCGCCACCGTGCGCTATGTGGCCACGCGTCCCATGCGCTTTGGCAAGTCGCTCATCGCCGATGTGCTTCACGGCGGCAACACCGAGCGCATTCGCCAGATGCATCTGGACGAGGATCGCGGCTATGGTGAGCTGTCGAGCGAATCGGTCGGGCGCATCAAGGACATCATTGGCCAGCTGTGCGGCCGCGGTTATTTGGCCACCTCGCAGGGGCAGTACCCGGTCGTGGGCCTGGGTCCGCGTGCCGGCGAGGTCGAGGACGAGGCGTTTGCCTTTACCGTTAAGCGTCGCGCGTCCAAGCGCAAGGCCTCGGCCCGTGCTCGCCGTGCGGTGGATCTGCTGCGCGAGGAGGCCGAGCTGGATCAGCGTCCGCGCGTGGGCGACGATGCCGAGCTGTTCGAGCGCCTGCGTACCCTGCGCAAGGAGATCTCGACCGAGCTCGAGATGGCGCCGTACATGGTCTTTTCCGACAAGGCCCTGCGCGGCCTGTGCCGCCTGCGCCCGCAAACGCGCGACGAGCTGATTCAGGTCAACGGCATCGGCGAGAAAAAGGCCGACGCCTTTGGCGAGCAGTTTATGGCGGCGATTGAAGAGTTTGAGTCCGAGCATGCGCGAGATGGAGCGTAACGATGGCAACCGACGATAAAACCGAGCGCGCCGACGTGTCCGCCGTGCCGCTGTACCAGCAGGTCATGGACGACCTAAAAGGCGAGATCGCGCGCGGCGTGTACGTGGCCGGCTCGCGCATTCCTTCCGAGATGGAGCTCGCGAAGTCTTACGGTGTGGGGCGCATCACCGTGCGCCGCGCCATCGAGGAGCTGTCGCGCGCGGGGTACCTCAACCGCCAACAGGGGAGGGGCACCTTTGTGTGTGCGCCCAAGCTCAAGCGCAAGATTGTCCAGAAAGGCGATGTCCAGAGCTTTACTGAGGGCTGTGCCGCCAACGACATGGTGGCCGGAGCACGCTTGGTGTCGCGCACGGTGGTCGCGGCGACGCGCGAGGACGCGGCTTTTTTTGGCGTGGAGCCCGGCTGCGAGCTTATCGTGGTCGAGCGCGTGCGCACGGCAGATGGCGTGCCCGTCATGCTCGAGAACAACGCCTTTGTGCTGGCCGATCATCCCTACCTGCAGACGTTGGCCGATAAGGGCCTTGCCGATAACTCGATCTTTGCGCTCGTTGCCGAGCATTCGGGCCGCGCGCCGCTCAAGTCCGACCCCTGCACCGTGGAGATTGCGCTTGCCGATGCCCAGGCGGCCCCGCTGCTGGAGGTGCCGGTCGGCGAGCCGCTCTTCTATATGGAGGCTTACTTTACCGATGCGGACGGGCTGCCCCTGCTGCTCGGGCGTCAAAAGATCGTGGGCTCGCGCTACTTGTTTGACATCTAACGCCCATAGACAGAACAACATAGAACAAATTTGCTGAAACGACTTCACCTGTGACAGTTCGCATGTTATAAATAGGACAACATAGAACGATCGCAGGTACGAGCTGTCGTCGTTCAAAGCCGCCACACAAGGAGGAGCGTCACGGTGAACGTACACGATCTGATTCAGGAAATTATCGAGCGCAAGGGTAAGATCGAGAACGTCTTTTGGATCGCCTGTGGCGGTTCGATGATCGACCTGATGCCGGCCAACGAGCTGCTCAAGCGCGAGGCCACCACGTTTGCCTCGACGGTCTACACCGCGCGCGAGTTTTGCCTGATGGCCCCCAAGAGCCTGGGGCCGAAGTCGCTCGTCGTCGCCTGCAGCCACAGCGGCAACACGCAGGAGGTCGTCGACGGTTGCGAGATGGCGCTGGCTGCCGGTGCCGAGGTCGTGGCTATGACCGACCATGCGGGCTCCAAGATCGACAACGGCAAGTGGACCACCTGGGTCTATCCGTGGGGCAAGGGCGAGTCGCAGGCCGAGGTCCCGCAGGGCATCGGCGTTCTGATGGCTGCCGAGCTGCTCGACCAGCAGGAAGGCTACGAGGCGCTCGCCGACATGTACGCCGGCCTTAAGCAGATGGACGCGCTGCTGCCCGCCGCCCGCGAGAAGGTCAACGCCGAGCTGGGCGACCGCTTTGCCGAGCTCTGCCAGCAGCACAAGTTCTTCTACATCCTGGGCTCCGGCCCCAACTTTAGCCAGACCTACGCTATGGCCATCTGCTCGCTCATGGAGATGCAGTGGCAGCACTGCTGCTACATCCACTCCGGCGAGTACTTCCACGGCCCCTTCGAGGCCACCGAGCCCGGCGTGTTCTACTTTGTGCAGCTCGGATCGGGCGAGTGCCGTCCCATGGAGGAGCGCGCGCTCGCATTCCTCAACACGCATACCGATACGGTCATGGTGCTCGATGCGCTCGAGTACGGCGTGGGCGAGGTGCCGGCCAGCGTGCGTTCGTTCCTGGAGCCGATCTTCTTCTACGCGATGAGCTGCGAGCTGCGCGCCGCCCGCGGCAAGGTGTTCGACCACAGCCCCGAGGTTCGTCGCTATATGGGTGTCGAGCAGTACTAGGTACCGGGAAAAGTATTCACCTTCGATTCGCAAGCGAACAGCGTGCGTAAAAAGCGGGCCGCGTCGGTGGGTTTCCGGCGCGGCCCGCTCTGCATTGCGTCCATGCGTGGGGGTATCGCGTCAACCGACGACCTACTTGGCGTCGTAGGCCTCGGCATCCCACCAGTCGAGCTGGGCAATGTTGTCACGGATGTGCTGGCAGCTCTTGTGGAAGCCTTCGAGCTCGTGCTCGGAAAGGTCGAGCGTGTAGACCTCCTCGACGCCCTCGGCACCGATCACGCACGGCAGGGAGGTAAAGATGCCTTCCTCGCCATACTGGCCGGTCATAAGCGTAGAGGCCGAAAGCACGGCGTGCTCGTTGTGCAGAACGGCGGCGCAGACGCGCGCGGCGGAGTTGGCGACGGCGTACTCGGTGCACTGCTTGCCGGCGTAGGTCACATAGCCGCCCTTGCGCGCGAGCTCCTCGATCTCCATGTGGTCGAAGGCGTACTTGTCGGGGTTTTCGGCCTGAAGCTCGGTGAGGCCCTTGCCGGCGATGGTTGCGGCCTTAAAGGCGGCAAGCTGGCTAAAGCCGTGCTCGCCGATCATGTAGGCGTCGATGGACTTGGGGCTCACGCCGATCTTCTTGGAGATCTCGGTGCGCAGGCGGGCGGAATCCAGGCCGCAGCCCGAGCCGATGATCTTCTTGGGATCGTAGCCGGTCAGGTGCCACAGCTCGGTGCACACGACGTCGCAGGGGTTGGAGATGGAGACGAAGATGCCGTCAAAGCCGGCGTCGACGATGCGCTTGGCAAAGGTGCGCGCGGCGTCGGTGGTAAAGAACAGCTCGCCGTCGCGGCTGCCAGCGGCCAGCGCGACCTTGCCGGCGGCATTGACGATGACGTCGCAGCAGGCCAGCTCCTCGTAGTGGTCGTAGCAGTTGACGATCTTGGTGTTGTACGGGACAAACGAAAGGGAGTCGCGCAGGTCCTGGACCTCGGACGTCACCTTGGCCTCGTTGATATCGCACAGGTACAGCTCGTCGGCAATGCCCTGCATAAGCAGGCTGTTGGCAACGTGTGCTCCTACGTGGCCCTGGCCGACCACACCGATCTTACGCGTCTGGTACATATACGTATCCTTCCGGCCGAGTTTTTCGCGTCGAACCATTGTAGCGTCCTGTTGCCACTTTGCTAGACTAAAGTGCCGTAGATTTTTGGGACATGCCTTAATTTCTACTTTTGGAGTGATTTGGGCCGCCGACGGCATCGCTGGGCGATGTGCTCGCGCGGATGGGGTCGCTCGTTGTACCATAGCTGCAACTGACTCGTTAGGAGCTTCCATGCCCATTCGCATTCCCGACGCCCTCCCTGCCGCCGCGCAGCTCGAGAGTGAGAACATCTTTGTCATGACCGAGTACCGCGCGCTGCACCAGGACATCCGTCCGCTGCGCGTGCTCATCCTCAACCTCATGCCCACCAAAATCGCCACCGAGACGCAGATCATGCGCAAGCTTTCCAACACGCCGCTGCAGGTGGAGGTGGACCTGCTGCGCACCAAAACGCACGAGGCCACGCACGTGAGCGCCGGCCACCTGGAGACGTTCTACCGCACGTTCGACGACATCCGCGATATCCACTACGACGGCCTGATCATCACGGGCGCGCCGGTGGAGCAGATGCCGTTCGAAGAGGTCGACTACTGGCCCGAGCTCTGCCAGATCATGGATTGGTCTACCACGCACGTGCACTCTACGCTGCACATTTGCTGGGGCGCACAGGCGGGGCTCTACCATCATTACGGTATCCAGAAGCACGATCTGCCGGCAAAGGCGAGCGGCGTCTTTGAGCATTATCTGGTGAAGCCGCAGAGTCCGCTGGTCCGCGGCTTTGACGACCGTTTCTATGCCGTGCATTCGCGCAACACCGATGTGCGCCGCGAGGACGTGGAAGCCGAGCCGCAGCTCGAGGTCGTTGCCGTGTCCGACGAGGTGGGCCTGTACATCGTCAAGTCGACTGACAGCCGCCGCTTCTTTGTCTTTGGTCACCCCGAGTACGATACCGACACGCTGCGTCTGGAGTACGAGCGCGACGTGAAGCGCGGGCTTGATCCCGAGGTGCCGGCACATTACTTCCCGGGCGACGACCCCACCGCCGAGCCGCGCAACGTCTGGCGCAGCCAGGCTCAGCTGCTCTACACTAACTGGCTCAACTACTACGTCTACCAGACTACGCCCTACGACCTGGCCCGCGCCGGCGAGGAGCACTAGACTGCGATGGTACTGCTGTAGCCGTGGCTGATGTGGCGGCGATTAGGCGCTGATGATGTTGGGCAGCGGCAGGTCGTGGGCATCGGTGGGGACGTGGTTGATGCGTTGTTCGTCAAAGGCGATGCCGATGATTTGGCATGCGGGTGAGAGCATGGGCAGGTAGCGGTCGTAGCAACCGCCGCCGTAGCCCAGACGCGCGCCGGTTTGATCGAAGGCCACGAGCGGCACAACAATCATGTCGAGTGCTTCGGCAGGCACGATGGGGAAGCGGTCGCTGTCGATGTCCGTGGCCGCGAAGGCCCGCGCGGGGTGGGCGGTAAACGGAGCCGCGAACGCATCGTCGGCGGCAACTGCTCGCATGCACATGCGCTGGCCACAAGCTGCGGTATCAATTGCCGAGAGCATGCACGGATAGGCCACGCGCCAGCCGCGCGCGGCGACCGCAGCGGCAAAGGCGGCAGGGTTGACCTCGGAACCCATCGCGGCATAGATGGCAACGGTGTGCGGCACCGCGGCATCCGAGCGATCCAACAGCTCAACCAGCCGCGTACAGATAACGGCGGACTTTGCCGCACGTACATCCAAATCAAGAGCATCGCGCCGGGAAATCACCGCCCGCCGCAATTCGGTCTTATCCATCCCAGCCTCCTCTCCCAAACCTGCCAAAAAGGGACAGGTTAATTTTGGCAGGTTTTATCTGGGCAAACGTCGAAGCCGCCGCAAAGGCGCCCTTTGTGGCGGCTTCGACTCGACGTTGGCTTCACAGCGCCGCAGCGATCGCTTCAGTCACAAACTTATTGAGTGACTCACCCTTCTTTGCCGCCGCCAGCGCTGCTTGCTTGTGGAGCTCAGAGCCCGTTCTTACGTTGAACGAACCCTTAAAAGCCCGCTCGGGTTCCTTGCCCTTCTCGGCGCAAAACTCAAGGTAATCGTCGACGGCGTCGTGGAAGCATTGCTCCACTTCTTCAGCCGTGGAGCCTTCAAATACGATTGCGTCCCTAATGCCGGCGACCATACCTGTTAGCACATGCTGTTCGGCATCGAACTCGACCGGGGCGAAATAACCCTTGTATGCCAAAACGTTACTCATGACTACCTCCGACATCTTGCAGAAAGCGAACGATGTTTCGAATGGTCCCCGCTGTCAATTCGTCAGATGGATGAGGCGTGTGCATTACGAACATCCTGCCATCTGATGGCCTGTAGAAGCGAACGCGCGATCCGGATGTCTTGCCTTTGCTGTCCATTTCAAAGCCATATGAAGCCATAACTTTAAGAAAGTCAGCGAATCTATACGTTGAAGGACAGCTAAGCAGCTGGGCGATGAGTTTATCGGATCGAGTCATCCCGCCTCACATTCTGCAACTATATTCTAGTTGCAATTTCAGTTTGATGCAAGCACCTCTACTATAGAATATGTGTTTGTATAGAACAAGTGTTCGAATCACAACTGAGGAAGGAGACAGGCACCTTTGTGGTGGTCTGTGCTGTGGAGTGGGCGTCTGCGGCGGTTTGTCTCAATCCGTAACAGTAACTCGGCAAAATTGGACCTAGATGTTACAGATTGAGACAAACCGCCGCGGTGGGCTGCGCCGCCCCGCTCAAACCGCAGAAAAAAGGTAGATTTTCAGACATGTCCCAAAAATCTACCTTTGGTGGTTAGGCCAGAAGGTCGACTACGTTGAAGTCGGCGTTGCTCTTGGCGATGACGTCTCGGCCGCCAAAGACGCAGGTCGGCGACTCGGCTGCGATGCGCGTCACATCGGCGCCGAGCGAGCGCAGTTCACCGGGCGTGGCGGCGAGCATCTGGGCACGGCGCTTCTCGCGCGCGTCGGGATCGAGGCCGGCCAGGTAAGTCGTGTTGCGGCGCTTGGTGAGCGCGTAGGGCTTCACCGGCGCGTCCATGCCGCTCACGCAGCTCACGATAAAGCCCTCAAAGGCGGCTTCGTCGGGTTCAAAGCTGCCGAGCCATTCGCCCGCGCGCGCCACGCGCTCAATCGAGGGATCGATTGCCGGGTCGCGGTAGGTGTAGAACGCCGCCTGGCGCTCGCCGGCCGCGCGGAATCCGCAGCCGTACGCGCCGCCCTTTACGCGGATCTCGTTCCACAGGTAATCGTAGGAGAGCGCGTTGGCGGCAACCGCCCAGGCGCCCGTCACGTCGATGCCCAGACGGCGCGGGTCGCATGCGCTTGCCGCAAAGCAGATGTCGCTGGGGATGACAAAGGCCTCGTGGCGGTCGCACGGCACCGGCACCACGAGCGCGTCGCGGCCGGCAGCGCCGTCGCCAGCGTCCGCGCTCAACCCCAGGTCGCCCGCGGCGGCCCAGTACGCGTTAAAGTCTTCATCGCTGCCGGTAAAGCTCGCCAGGGAGCCATCGGCCACAAAGATACGCTCCGCCAGCTCGGCAAGCTTGGCGCGCAGGCTATCCAAGCGCTCGTCAAAGTGCTCGAGCAGATCACGCAAGAACAGGTAGAAGTCCACGCCCGAGAGCTGTTCGCGCACCACGGCCGAAGGCGAGCTGTAACTCATCGCGCGACCGAGTGCTGCCGAGTGGCCGTTGTTGATAAAGCCCTGCTCAAGCCCAATGCGAATCTGCGTGAGCACGTCGCGCACGCGATCGGCGTCGGCATCGAGCAGCAGCGTGCTCGACCACACCTCGCGCGGCAGGTTTGCCAGCGCATCGATCTTCTCGGACAGGGCGCCGGCGCTTACCAGCAGGTAGGGGCGCACGCCGTCCACGTCGGGCTGCGTCATGACCTCGGTCGTAAAGCTCAAAAAGCCGAGCTTGCCAGCGATCAAGTTGTCGAGTTCCTCGGCCGAGTGCTCGCGCGTGGGCAGCTGCTTAAGCAGGCGGCAGAGCAGTGTCACATAGGGCAGGTCCTCAAACGCGACGCAACCCAGATCGAAATATTGCATGGCGTAGGCCAGGCGGTTGGTGGGGATGTCGTGGCGCAGGCAGGGGATGGGCGCGGTTGTGTCCACGACCAGCGGCGGCTCGGGGCGTGCCTCGCCAATGTCGGACACGCGCAGGCGCGGCAGCGTGGCCTTGGCTTCGGGCGTGTCCTCGGCCTCCTGCGCGGCACGCAGCGCGGCCGTGCGCTCGACCACGTCGGCCAGCTCGGTATCGGTCATGGCATCGCGCTTGGCTGCCAGCTCGGCGCCCTCGGCGCCCTCCGAATCGGAGCCGGCGTCCACCGGCACCAGCTCGACGAGCGCCATGTGGTCGTTTTCCAGCACCAGCTCGCGCAGCAGGTCCTCAAAGTAGCTACCGTCCAGCTCGCCGCGCAGCTCCTCATACACCGGGCCGTACTTGAGCGCCAGCGTCGCGGCGTTGTCATCGTAGAGCCAGGTGCTCAGCGCGTCGCACGCAATGGCCACGCCGTCGGCGATGCCGTAGTCGCGCTGGCGCAGGTCGTACTCGTTGCTGCTGATGATGGCTTCCAGGCGCCCGCGCGGAACGCCATGCTCGCACAGGTCGCGGCAGGCGTCCTGGAACGTGCGGCGCAGCTCGCGCGCCACACCGGGCTGCGCGTTTTGCAGCATGATGAGCTCGTAGGGCTGCAGGCTTTCGGCCGCGGTGTAGCTCACCACGTTGCCGCCCAGGCCGGCGGCCAGGATGGCCTTCTTAACCGGCGCCTCGTTGGAGCCCAGCAGCGCCTCGAACAGGATGTCCGCCGCAATCGTGCGCTTGCGATCGAGCGCGCTGCCCAGCACAAAGCCCAGGCCCACCAGGGCGTTCTCGGGCGTGGTGGCCATCTCGACGCGCTTATACTCGCAGGTCACGGGCGCCTGCACGCCCAGCGGATTGGGCGCCAGCGTGGACGGGTCCTCGCCGGCGGCGACGGCTGCGTCCATGCGGCGGCTCGCAGCGCTCGACTGCGACAAATAGCGCTCGTCCAAAAAGGCCAGCGCGCGGTCCGCGTCCAGGTCGCCGTAGAGCGTGATGTAGGAGTTGGAAGGGTTGTAGTGGCGCGCGTGCGTGTCCAGGAACTGCTCGTAGGTGAGCGCCGGAATCGCGCGCGGGTCGCCGCCGCTCTCGTGCGCATAGGCGGTGTCGGGGTAGAGCGCGGCGTTGACGGCGTCGTCCAGCACGCTCATGGGGTCGGACAGTGCGCCCTTCATCTCGTTGAACACCACGCCGTTATAGCGCAGCGTACCCTCGCGTAGGCTGGCGGAGCTGTCGCCGTCCTCGCCCTCGACGCCCTCCGGCAGGTCCAGCTCGTAGTGCCAGCCCTCCTGCTCAAAAATGGTGGGCTTGGTATAGATAGCCGGGTTGAACACCGCGTCCAGGTACACGTCCATCAGGTTGTACAGGTCCTGCTCGTTGGTGGTGGCAACGGGGTAGATGGTCTTGTCGGGGTAGGTCATGGCGTTGAGGAACGTCTGCATGGAGCTCTTGATCAGATCGACAAACGGCTCCTTGACGGGGAACTTGGCCGATCCGCACAGCACCGAGTGCTCAAGAATATGGAACACGCCGGTGGAATCGGCTGGCGGCGTCTTAAAGCCAATGGCAAAGGCCTTGTTTTCGTCGTTGCACGCCAGGTACAGCAGACGAGCGCCCGAGGCGGTGTGGCGCAGCACGTAAGCGTCTCCGTCAAGCTCGGGCACGGTCTCGCAGCGCTCGACGGTAAAGCCGTGGCAGGTGGTTCCGGGCACCAGTAGCGCGGCGGCAGCGGCGCGAGGGTCAGTTGAGGTGGTGGGCATATGCAGCCTCCTTTGGCGCCCCAGCGGGGGCGAATCGAGTCGAATCCTCGAGAGTATACCCATATGGGGCCGCGGCTCTGCGGCGAACTGACAACTGCCAGCCGGGACATCGACGTCGGTTCGGCGGCACATGTCGCGAGCGGGCGCTATCCCCGTTTAAATGAAATAACCCCCGATGGCCGAAACATGCTGGAAATAGTATGGAACGCTTAAAAGTTCTAATACAATATAAGTCATCTATCTATAAACTGCCGATTCCTTGCAAAGGTATGGTTGATATGGTTGAAGCAAATAGCGTTATTCCCCTGTACAAGCAGATCGTTCGCGCACTTTCTGATTTGATTGCCAACGGCACGTACCGCCCGGGAGATAAGCTCCCTACTGAGACGGAACTCATTGAGCAATTTGGCGTGAGCCGAATTACTGTGCGCTCGGCAATCAAGGAAATGGAAGATGCTGGGCTTGTTGAGAGGGCCCGCGGCAAGGGCACGTTCGTTTCGTCGGACACACAGATGTATGCCGCGGACGACCGTGAGAGCTTTACCCATTCGTGCCAGCTTGCGGGAAAACAGGCATCTACCAGGGTGCTCGAAATGGGCTGGGATTTTCCAAGCCTGCGAGACGCAAAGTTCCTGGGTGTTGACGACACTCAAAAGGTATTGCGCAGTCGCCGTCTGCGCCTTGTGGATGGCAAGCCCACGATGCTGGAAACCAATTGCTATTCCGACACACTTTCATTCCTGGAGCATGAGTCCCTCGAGGATTCGCTTATGGCGGTGCTCGATCGCCATGGGATTAAGATGGGGCCCAACACGCGCACGCTCGAGGTCTGCTACGCGAGCGAGCTCGAGGCGGCATATCTTAACGTGGAGCTGGACTCCTCGCTGCTCTTGTTTGTCGATAGACGTTATGCTCCGGGCGGCGAGCCGCTCTTCATCTCCCGTCAGGTGTATTGCACTGAGCGTCTGAAGTTCTATCTGTAAGTAAATCCGTCGATTTACCGACTGATTGTTACCGTTCGCGGAATTAGAAAATTGACACTCCGCGCCGGGAAGATTGCTAATATACTTTGTTATGACAATATAGTACGTCTTATTGATATTGGAGAACTATGAATAAGATTTTGCTAGCGAGTCATGGCTATCTCGCCCAAGGTATGAAGAGCTCTCTTGAGATTCTGATGGGCGCTAACGACCGAATCGAGTGTTTGTGCGCCTATGTCGATGACGATTCAAGAGACGTCGCGGCGCTGATTGACGCATGGATGGATGCGAGAGATCCAGCCGACACTTGGTTTGTCGTGACCGATATCTTCGGCGGGTCCGTAAACAACGAATTTATTCAGAGGCAAGTCGCCGGATCGTTTACGTTGATTGCCGGAATGAACCTACCGTTGCTTGTCGAAATGGTCACGCAGCTGGATTCCCTGGATGCAGATAAGGCCAAAGCCGCGGTCGAGGGGTCGCGTTCGTTCATCCAGCTTTGTGAGGCCGCGGACATGCTTGCCGGTGCTGAGGAAGAAGAGTTCTAGTTAGTTTTGGTTCGAGCCCTAGCTAGGGGCACATACCTGTCATTACCTTTATTACGTGCGGAGATGATAACGATGATTAAGCTTACGAGAGTTGATTACCGACTGATTCATGGTCAAGTTGCCATGTCCTGGACTCACGCTTTGGATGTGGATTGCATCCTGCTTGCCAGCGATGCTGTGGCAAAAGACGACATGAGGAAGGCGGCCTTGAGGCTCGCCCGGCCCAACGGTGTGAAGCTCGTCATCAAGGACGTCAACGCCGCTATCGAGGCACTCAACAGTGGCGTTACCGACAAGTATTCGCTTTTCATTATCGTTGAGACAATCGAGGACGCGTATCGTCTCGCCAAAGGCTGCAAGGATATCAAGGAAATCAATCTGGGCGGAACCCGAAAGACTCCCGAAACGACACTTCATCCGACTCCGGCGATTTTTGCGACCGACAAGGATGCAGAGCATATCCAAGAGCTCCTGGGCGATGGCGTGGCCATCGAAATCCGTCAGGTCCCCAATGACGCCAAGGTGCTTGCCAAGGACGTCTTGTAATCATTGGTGGTACATTCACGAGCGTTTATTGAACCAATACTCCATGCCTAAGCCTGCCGATTATTTGATCGGCGGGCTTTTTATTTAAATAAAAATCAAAAAAGTTGGAAATAGTTCTTGCATAGTTAGTTATATAAAGTATTATAACGTCATGGGATGAATGAAGGGTTCATCCAAGTGAGTTAGGAGTAAGGGATGTTCAATTTCGATGAGCCTCGTTACGAGAAGGTTGTGAGCGATGCCCTCGCTCTCCGTCCTCAGATTGAGGCTGCCGTAGATGAGGTCTGCGAGCAGGGTTATTCCAACATCTTCTTCATTGGCTGCGGCGGCACCTGGGCCCACACGCTTCCCATGAAGTACTGGGTCGAGACCACTACGGCCAACGTCGATGTCCACTGCGAGATCGCCGCAGAGTTCCTCGCCTGCCCGCCCAAGACCTTCAACAAGGATTCTGTCTGCGTCTTCTCCACCCGCACCGGCACCACTCCCGAGATCATCGAGGCCGCTAAGTTCTGCCAGGAGCAGGGTGCCCGCACGCTGATGTATGTCTCCAACGACAACACCCCGGCAACCGAGTACGCCAACTACAAGTTCTTCAGCTTTGCCGAGGACGACGTCCTGTGCGAGGCCATCTACACCTACCAGATTACGCTGGTCGCCCGCTTCCTCAAGAACGCCGGCGCTTTCCCCAAGTACGACACCTTCATGGAGGAGTTCAGCAACATTGCGCCGTTCCTCATCAAGGCAAAGGACGCTCAGGACGAGCGCTGCGCTGCCATGGCCGAGGACTTCAAGGACACCGACTACCACATGGTGATCGGCTCCGGTATGCTCTGGGGCGAGGCCTATGACTACGCCATGTGCATTCTCGAGGAGATGCAGTGGATTAAGACCAAGTCCATCCACGCTGCCGAGTTCTTCCACGGCACCATCGAGCTGTGCGAGGAGGGCACGAGCCTCATCATGCTCTACGGTGAGGACGACACCCGCAAGCTCATGGACCGCGTCGACAACTTCACCCACATGCTCGCCGACGAGAAGGGCGTCAACGTCCGCGTGAACAAGTTCGACACCGCCGAGGTAGAGCTGCCGTTTAGCGACCCCGAGTTCCGCAAGATTGTTTCCCCGATGGTCACCTACACCATTACCGAGCGCCTGAGCTGCCACCTCGAGGATGTTCGTAACCACCCGCTCACCACGCGTCGTTACTATCACCAGATGAACTACTAATCCTCTCAAATTACTGCGGTTGTCTGCAGGCGAGCTGCATCGATTGCCTCGCCTGCAGCCCTATTTCTGGGGTTGATCGAAATGGTTGTCCAGTATCTTTTAGTTGCACTGGTCGCATTCATTGCGTCCATGGACGAGCAATTATTTGGCATTACAATGCTTGGTCGTCCGTTGTTTACGAGCCTGTTTGTTGGCTTGATTCTTGGTGACGTTCAGCAGGGCGTCATCGTTGGCGCCGCCCTGGAGTCCATGTTCATGGGCGCCATCATGGTCGGTGCGGCAGTGCCTCCCGAGGTCTACGCCTCCGGCGTACTCGGTTGCGCTTTTGCGGTAATTACGGGCACGGGTACGGCAACCGCTGTCGCACTCGCCCTTCCCGTTTCTGTCTTTCTCCAGGTGTGGCGTAACTTCTGCTACGCCGTTCCGGGAGCTTTTGCCTGCAAGAAGATCGAAGACGCTCTGGCTAATCGAGATCTCGCCAAGGCAAATCTGTATCACCTGACCATTGTGCCGTTGTCGATTGGTATTCCGTCCGCACTACTGGTGTTTGGATCGCTTTTCTTTGGCGCCGACCTTATCAACAACGCGCTTAACGCTATTCCTCAGTTTGTGATGGATGGCCTCAACGTTGCATCCGGAGTTATGGTTTGCATCGGCTTCGCGCTTCTTATCAGGACCATGGGCGATAACAAGCTTCTTCCGTGGCTGTTCCTGGGCTTCATTATGGTCATCTACCTCAAGATGGACGTTGTCGGTGTTGCCGCTGCCGCTATCTGCGTTGCACTGCTTCTGGCATTCCGAGAGGGTTCGGCCGGTACGCAGGCGGTTGCTGCAGATGAAGAGGAGGACTTCTAATGGCTGCTCAGAACACCGATCCCAAAGAGGCCAAGAAGGACGCAATTATGACTCCCGATATGTATCGGAGCATGTTCCTTCGCCAGTTTACGAGCCAGTGCTCGCAGTCGTACGACAAGATGATGGCAATGGGCTTCATGTACACCATTCAGAAGCCTCTGCGAAAGATCTACCCCAACGACGACGATTACTATGCGGCGCTCGATCGCCATACCGAGTTCTTTAACATCACGCCTCATGTGCTTCCGTTTGTTGCCGGTCTGACGGTTTCGATGGAAGAGCAGGCGGCTGCCGACGAGAACTTCGACACGTCCTCGATTAACGCAATGAAGGTCGGTCTCATGGGACCGCTTTCGGGCATCGGCGATTCGTTCTACTGGGGCACGTTCCGCGTGGTTGCTGCCGGTATCGGAATTGGCATCGCGTCGACGGGCAACCCACTCGGCCCGATTGTGTACGCTCTGATCTACTCAGTGATTAACTTCGCAACGCGTATTGT
The DNA here is from genome assembly GCA_905215365.1 of uncultured bacterium. GTDB lineage: Bacteria > Actinomycetota > Coriobacteriia > Coriobacteriales > Coriobacteriaceae > Collinsella. The sequence continues at coordinate 38,809 of CAJMPX010000007.1, forward strand.
CGCAGCCCATTTGGGATACGACTTAGGAACCAAGTTCTTGCGGCAGTCCGAAGAGAACAACCTTATGTCTCGCATGACTCATGCTGCCGGCGTTCTCGGAATGACCGTCATTGGCGCGATGATTGCAGCGCAGGTCTCGCTGTCCACAGCTTTGACCTTTGATGTGGGCGGTTCGCAGATCGTTTTGCAGGACCTGTTCGATTCGATCTTCCCCGGTCTTCTGCCTTTGCTGGCAACGTTCGCTTGCGTTGCCCTGTACAAAAAGGGCGTCAAGACCATTTGGATCATCTTGGGCATCTTTGCGATCTGCATCATCGGAACGGGCTTGGGAGTGTTCGCGGCGGCGTAATGTTGACTGCTATGCTCGCGCGTTGGATAACTAACTGACCGTTTGAAAACGGGGTTCGGCGTAAGGCCGGCCCCGTTTTTTGTTTGAGGGATTTCCCGACCGTCCAAAAATCCACGCCCATGCATCACTCACGTATCTCTTATCTCTTATTCGTCACTAATACGAGAGATAGCAGAAAGACGAGAGATAAATATGAGAGATAACTGATCAGCAAAGAGATAAGCAATCATGGTATTTTCTCACTACTGATTGTTCTACCAGCAAAAACATGTTTAAATGAAACAGATGGCAGACATCTTATCTTTCATCTCTCACTTATCTCTAATATGAGAGATAGCAGAAAGATGAGAGATAATTACGAGAGATAACTGAGAGACGAAGGAAATCTATTCGTGGCATTCTCCGCCGGTCCGAGCGAAAGGACATGCAGATGAACGAAAACGAGCTGACCGGTCTGCTCGAGTCTTTAAGGCGCATGGGCTCGGACGATCTTAACGTCGAGGTCAAGGAGAGCGCCACGACGCTTTCCCGCGACGTATGGGAAACGGTTAGCGCATTCGCGAATACCGCCGGCGGCATCATCGTACTCGGAGTGAGTGAGCGCGCGGGCTTTGTCCCGGTTGAGAACTTTGAGACCGAGAAGGTGCTCAACCAATTCGTAGCGGGCATGGGTGATGCCGGCGGTCGCGGAAAACTGGCCAATCCGCCCAAATACACCATTGAACGCGTGGAGCTCCAGGGCACCGTGGTTCTGGTCATCACAATTGAGGAGCTCGACCCGTCGAGCAAGCCTTGTTATGTCATAGAGCGGGGCGCCCAGGGCGGCAGCTACAAGCGCATCGATGACAAAGATGTGCCGCTTTCATCGACCGAGGTCCTGTCCTTGTCGTCGTATGAACGAACGAGCCCCAGTGATCGCGATGCAGTGCCGGGCGCGGGCGTGGGCGACCTCGACGAGGCCCTGATTGACCGCACGATAGAGCGTGCTTTCTCGCTGACGCCCCGAGCTATGCGCGGCGCGACGGACAAGAAAACAAAGCTGGAGCGCCTGAATTTCCTTGATTCCCAGGGCAATGTCACCAAGGCTGGACTCCTAGTTGCGGGCACCTACCCTCAGCAGTTTTATCCCAAGCTCTTTATCGATGTGGCGGTCCATGCCGGAACGCAGAAGGGCGCCGCGGGTTCGTTGAGGTTCATGGACCGCACAATCTGTGAGGGAACGTTGGGCGAAATGATCTCGGATGCCGTCGCGGCGGTCGCCAAGAATTTGCGACGAACCTCGATGATCAAAGGCGTCTCGCGTGTCGACTCGCTGGAGATTCCCGAGGAGGTCCTGCGCGAGGCAATTGCCAACGCCGTAATCCACCGAGAATACGGAGACCGGTTCTGTGGGCAGTCGATCGCTGTTGACGTCTTTGATGACCGTATCGAAGTGACGAACCCCGGCGGCCTATACGGAGGAAAGACTCGCGAGAACCTGTTTGACGGCAGCTCCCGATGTCGCAATGCGACGCTTGTGAAGCTCATGTCGCTTGCCCCATTGCCCGACGGCGCGGGCTCTCCTGCCGAAGGCAACGGGTCGGGCATTCCAATGATGCTCGATGCCATGCGTGCGCAAGGTCTGGCCGAGCCATTGTTTTGCCCGGGTTTCGACCGGTTTAAGGTTGTCCTCTACCGAGCGAAGGTTGAGCAAATCGATCATGGCGGGGACTTAATTGTGGCGGCACTCAAGCGCAACGGCGAACTGGGAACACGTGAACTGGCAGAATGCACGGGACTCACCGTCTCCCAGGTTAGGGTACGCGTCAATGCGCTTATCGCACAGGGCGAGCTTGAGCCCACGGCGCCGGCGACGAGCCGCAACCGCAAGTATCGACTGTCGGAGCGCGTGGGATAGATGCGTTAGTGGACGAGGCGACCCAATAATCGACCCTCGATTGGCGTCCATTAAGGTAAAGCGGTTGTTGCCCAGTCGACGGTGATGCTAAAGACTCGGCTTACGCCGGCATGGCCCCGAACCCGTCCATCAGGAACAGCCTGAGAACCAGCTTGATGACATTTCCCGGTTTGACTTCTGCCGCGTCAAAGACGTGGCGCTCGGCGAGCTCGCTGCAGTATGCATAGATGTCGCGGATAAGGTCCGCGCCCGAAAGCGTAAACATGTAGCCTGCGTCCGAAAGCGCATTGGGTGCGGCGGGCAATTTGGTCATGCGACAAAAGGTCAACAGGTCGGGCGCCATAGCGTCCTGGTAGCCAAGATGGCTGCCGTCTTCTTGTGCGACGAGTTCCAGCTGGCGTACTCGATCCAGCGCCGCTGCCAGCACAAAGCTCGGTGTGGGAGCATTGACGTCCTCCGTGCTCGCCACGAGTCTGCCTGCTGCCTGCGTGACAAGCCAGGCGACCTCGCGCTGGCAGCGCACGGCCTTGCGTGTAACCGGCTTGATGGACGAAGAAGAAACGCTCCCCTTAGGCGGATTCGAAGCAGCTATAAGGCCCTCCCATGAACGACCCGGTCCAACAAGCCCGGATGAAACACGTGCTACATCAGTATACAGGGAAGTGGGACAGCGGGGTACAAGCGCGCCAGCGGCAAACCGAGAGCATCAACGACGTGCCGATCGCGGAATGAGACCTCGTAATAATTGACTCTCGGCCATATTATTGAGGGGCATGATTCGCGTTCGTATGGTTGTAGGTGCTGGCGATGAACGACATTGACCTTGCTGTTCCGTTGATGGATGGACCAAGCTATGACCGCGCCTGCAGTCTCGTGCCTTCCGAATACGTTGAGGCATGGGAGTGGTTTCTGGGTGAGGAACAGCGCGGCGGCGTTTGGACCAGCCTTCCGCACCACACCAAGGAAGATAGCCCTCAGTATCAGTATCGTTTGAGAATTGGCTCGGACTTCTTTCCCGTAACGCGGGATTCAGGGATCTTCTGGCCGGGCCAGGATCGGGTGAAGCAAGATCCCAATAAGATCTTTGCGCTTTCGGTCCATAACTCTAAAAAGAGCTTCTATACCGATGTGCCTCCGCTCTATTTGGACGATGGTACGTGGGTCATTAAGTACTCGGTTCAAGCGCCGGGTACCGTTGGTTTTCGAGACCAGAATTACAACCGTAAAATGCTCAACTGCATGGAATGTGGCGTTCCAGTCGGAGTCATATTTGCAACCGAGGTGGGCTACAAGGTGCTCGGCCTTGCGTTTGTTGAACGGTTCGAGCCCGAAAACGGATGGTTTGTTCTGCACGGTCCTGTTCATAAAGGCGGACCGGACCCTCGTTTTGCGCCCGACATGAGTTATCTGAAGCACATGCCCGTCGATATTGAGTTTGCCGGACAGGGTACGACCGACGACGAAAAGGTCCGCTATGCGTTAAGGCGCGAGCGATTGGGGCAGCAATGGTTCCGCAAGCAGCTCGTTGCCGCCTATGATGGCCGTTGCGCGGTGTCGGACTGCGGCGTCAGCGAAGCTCTGGAAGCTGCACATATCGAGAATTACTCGGGACCCAAATCGCAGGTTGCCAGCAACGGCATTCTGCTTCGGCGCGATCTTCATTCCCTATTTGATGCTCACCTGATTTCGTTTGAGCCTGTTTGCGGCGAATATCGGCTGTGCGGATCGTACCTGCTGGATAAGACCGACTACGTTTCCTTTGCGGGTGCGACGCTAAGGCAGCCGAATGAGCGTCAGTGGCGACCCAATACGGTGTTTCTTGAGGCCCATCGCATTGAGTTCGATCGCTCGGAAAAGAAGCGTGAAAAGGCGGGGCTTCTGCCGTATTAGCGTATTTGGCTTTGGCATTCTTTGACGATCGTGTTGTTTGATCGGATCGCGTGGCGATGCAATATCGCGCCCACCTGCTGGTGCATGCTCTTCCTGATTTGTATAGCGAGAGGGGAGCGTGTATGAGCTGGCGAGGCGATATTGCGATGGGGAAGTACGGAAAACTGCCGTGTGCCCTTATAGACAACAATATGTTTCCGAGCGTAGAGGTTGATTGCGGGTCGTTTGTCGTCACCTGCCCTTGCTGCGGCTCGCAAATACCGTGTCTCGACATTCGGTTCATCGATGCGCGCGACAGACTCAGCGACGAAGTGAGAAAACGGACAGGCGTTCATATGCCGGTGTATCCGGAGAAATGCCCTGTTTGTGGCCTCGATATCGTGTACGACACCGGCGACGAGGGACAGGTGATGCGGAGGAGTTGGCTGTGAGTGTCTTTTGCCTCTACAAATAAATCCCCTCACCGAGCTGCTTGTGGAACTCGGCGTGATGGTCGCGTGCCCAGGTAAAGAGCGCCTGGTCAAAGTCGGTACGCGCGGCCGGGACGCCAAAGACGCCGGCAACTTCGACGCGCACAAACTCCAGTGCCGGCAGCTTGTTGATGGCAGTGAGGGCAAACGGGGATGAGGGCTCCTCGAACAGATAGCGGCTGCCTTGCAGCGCATCGCAACTGGTGCACGTGTTGCCGAGCGACGGGGCTTTGGAGGCTCGCGCGCCCACGGGCTTGTAGCCGCAGCGCTTATGAAGGTAGTCGCGGATCTCGCCCGGCGCGCAGCCAAGAGCGGGCACGATGGCGAGTGCGTTGGCGTTGGCCGTGTCGATGGCAATGTGCCCGGCTTCGTTGGGTGCGTGCGCGATGGCGATGCTCTCGTCGTTATCGGTTCGATAGGGAATGCCGAAGGCCGCGACCGAGGTCTCTTTGTGACACTTCCAGCACTCGCGCTTGCCCAGTACTAGATATATATACGGCGCCGAGAGGTCGGATCGGTCAACACCGGGCAGCCACTCGGCAAAGGGTTCGGGGTTGACGCCGCTAGGTACATACCAGATCTTCTTGGTTCGGTCCCATTTGGCGCCCAGCGCCTTGGCTTCTTCTTTGTGCGAAAAGGGAACATCGAGCTCGGTGCGCATGGCGGCTCCTTGGTGCTGCAGGTGCAAGTGGCTCAAGGATACCGCAGAGCGCAGACATCGCGGCGTTTTGCTGAGAAGTTGCGGTTCGGATGGGTTCGAGACGCGTTGGTCTCGGCCTCGGTGGCTATTGGGGCGGTTTTGATTGACTGCGGAGTCAGCCGGGATAGGCACTTGGGTTGCTGACGCGGTTTTGTGCATGGGCAGGGTGGTTGTTTGAGCGGTTGGAGCAGTTTGCGGCGCAGTTTTGTGCCTGGCTATTGTTGATGTTGGGGTATTGAATTTATTTGGCAGCCATTCGTCAGGTGAATTGATGCTACGTTGCGATGATGGTTGGAGCTGCCAGCGGATTTGGCGACATAAAACAAAACAGCCCAGAGACATAGCCTCTGAGCTGTGAACATTTGGTGGGCGTTAGAAGATTTGAACTTCTGACCTCTTCCGTGTCAGGGAAGCGCTCTCCCCCTGAGCTAAACGCCCTATCAAGGGTGCGCAAGTGCGCAAGGGATAATATAACGGAGCCTGAACTCGGTGGCAAGAACATTTTTAAAAATCGCTTGCATTGTGGTCTGGTGAGAAAAAGCCGCTCGCCGCCTGCAGGTGACCGTTTGCGGTCAAATTATCGACAAAGCGTAGACAGATTTGTGGCAAGGTTTCAGGGAAGTATGTGCTGGCTTCGCCGTCTTGCGCACGATTGCACGAGGCGTGTGCCGTTGTTTGAGTAGTATGGGGGCCGACAATGAACATGCTGGTCGTAGATGATGAGGCTGATATCGCAAATATGCTCGCGGAGTTTTTCCGCATGGAGGGTTACGAGGTTTCGGTTGCCCATGACGGGCCGTCGGCCCTGGCGGCGGCTTCTTCTGGCCCCACCCCCGATATCATGCTGCTCGATGTAAACATGCCGGGGATGGACGGCTTCGAGGTCTGCCGCCGCGTGCGGAAGCATGTGAGCTGCCCGATCATCTTTCTAACGGCGCGCGTTGAGGATATGGACCAGCTTGATGGTTTTGCGGCGGGTGCCGACGACTACGTGCTCAAGCCTTTTTCTCTCGAGGTCCTGGGTCGTCGCGTGGCGGCGCACATGGCGCGCGAGGGAAGGACTCGCGATCGGCAAAGCGACGGCGCCGTCCGCTTTTTTGGCGAGATGACCATCGATTACGCTCAACGCATCGTTGAGGTTCACGGTGCGGGTGGTAATCGGGATTCGTCCGCCGGGGGCGATTCGAACGCGGTGACCGTCGACTTGACCAAGCTCGAGTTCGACATCATCGCCCTGTTGAGCAAGCGCCCTGGCCAGGTGTTTGACCGCGATGTGATTTACGAGCGCGTGTGGGGATGGGACGCCGCGGGTGACCCGTCGCAGGTGCGCGAGCACATTCGCCGCATTCGCAACAAGTTTATGTCGGCGGGGATCGCGGACGACCCGATCGCAACGGTATGGGGCGTGGGCTACAAGTGGGTGGCAAAGTGACAGGTTTTGGTAAGGGCCCACGTGGGCGCCATGCGCCTCACGAAGACGGCCGAGTTGTCGCTTGCGAGGACGGTTGTCGGGACAATGGCGGTTCTGTCCGCAGGCGCGACCGCCGCGCAGCTCGCCGCGCCGAGCGACGCGCGGCCCGCGAGCTTGAGCGCGAACAGCTGAAACGTCTGCCGCGAAAAGAGCGCCTGCGTACCTGGTGGAGCCTGCGGCCGTTGGGCGTGATCTTCACGGCGTATCTGGTCGCCTATCTTGTTGTCGCCACGGTGCTTGCGCTGAGCGCCATTGAGGTACTCGCGGCTTGGAATAATGGATATTACGAACTCGAGGTGACGCTCGACAACGGTTTGACCGAGCACGGCGTGATCGATTCGGGCCCATACATCTACGACCCCACCTCTCAGCAGCTGCTTCCCGCATCCGAGCTCAACTTGCCAGGCGATGGGCCGTACGCGGTCTTCATTGCGACGGGCGATTGGGGGACCGGTAGCGATTACGTGCCGGAGGGCGGGCGCACCATCAGCACGCTGTACGCGACCGTCGACATGGTTCGTAGCGGCCAGGTGCAGCTCTACGACTGGGGGCTCAATTACAACGAGGGCTATCCGCAGGAGGAGATTCTCGAGGTGAACAGCACGATTCCAGCGGAGAACCTCGCCCGCTATGACGCGTTGAGCCGCGCGGGCCGCGCGCAGAGCGTGGAGCTGTTTGAAAACATGACGGGAGCCGATCTTGAGGAGACGTTTGGCGAAGGGCTCGTCTCGAACACTGCCTATTATGCGGCTTCACCGCCTCCCGATGGTCCGATGCCTTGGGTCCTCACGCTTGCGACGGGGCTTGTGCCCGTTTTGGCGTACGGCGGCCTGGGTTGGCTCACGTTCAAGCACTTCTACCGCGTTCACATCGCCGGGCCCTTGGGGGAGCTGGCGAGCGCCGCGGGGCGCATCGCCGGTCAGGATTTGGATTTCTCGATCGAGCGCGTGCGGGGCAAAGAACTTGGTCGCCTGTCCGAGACGCTGGAGAATATGAGGGCGTCGCTGCTCGATGCCCAGCGCGAGCTGTGGCGCACCGCCGAAGGGCGGCGTCAGCTCAATGCGGCGTTTGCGCACGACCTCCGAACGCCGATCACGGTGCTCAAGGGGACGGTCGAGATGGCGCAGATGCGCCTGCGTCGCGGCGATGAGCTCGATGTTGGTTCGTTGGATGCCCTGTCGGCCCAGGTGGTGCGTTTGGAGCGGTACGCAACGGAGATGGGAGGGCTGAGCAAGCTCGAAGATCGACCTGTAGACCGCAAGCCGCTGACGCCGCGGTCCCTTGTGGATGAGCTCGAGTCGCATGCGAACGAGGTTGTTGCGGCGCGCGGGGAAGGGCTCGCGTTGAGGGTTGCAATCGACGAGGGTGAAGATGGCGCCCGCGCCGACATGACCCACATCGATCTACCCCTGGTCGAAGAGGTTCTCGACAACCTCTTGAGCAATGCGTGCGGCCATGCGAAGGGCGTCATCGAGGTTGAGATTTCTGTTCGCGAGGGCAGGTTGGCTCTGAGCGTTGCCGATGATGGTCCGGGCTTTACGCCCGAAGCCCTGCGGCGCGGGTGCGATCCGTTCTTTAGCGAGAACAAATCTGCCGAGCATTTTGGGCTGGGCTTGAATGTGTCGAGCATTTTGTGCGGTTTACACGGGGGAGCGCTTGAGTTAGGGAATGGTTCGACCGGCGGGGCACGTGTGACGGCGACGTTTAGCACGGGCGGCGATGGGGACGAAACGGGGGAGTTGTGACGAGGGCGCGCGCTGCGCGGGCGTCGCTGGGCTCATCGAGCCGTCGGCGAACCAGTTACCTGCTATTACCTTAAGAATGGCTTACCTTAACGTAAGGCTTACTGAATTGTCATTGCTGGTAGACAAAACATAGACACCAAGTTGCGAAACTGTCCTTGTCAGGTACACAAGGAGGTAACGCGATGATGAGGATGCAGCCCGAAGCCGAAGGGTATTCCGGTCAGGTTTCTTGCGGGGGCGCCGCTCGCCGTCTTGACGTAAGCGCCTTGAGCGAGCTTCGCAATCGAGTCGCGGGCGCTCATGACGCGCTGGACGACGCCTCTTCTGCCGGCGCGCGGACCGCAAACGCCCCCTCATTCGCGACCGCTGCGGCAATGTCGGCCGAGGCCGTCGCAGAGGACGATGGTCTCGATGCCCGCCGTCGAATCCTGCGCCGTCGCGTGCTTTTGGCGCTTGCAGCCTCGGTCGCGATCCTCGCGACTGCATGCTGGGAATACCTTCCGGGGATCTTGGCATGGCTTGCAGACCCTCAGGCGGTTCGGTCGTTCGTCGCCGACCACAGCGTGATAAGTCGTCTCGTCATGCTTGGAATCAACGTCACTCAGATCTTCTTGGCCTTTTTGCCCGGCGAGCCTGTGGAGCTGGCGAGTGGTTACGCGTTTGGCTTCTGGGAGGGGACGGCGCTGTGTCTCGTCGCCTCGGGGCTGGCGACGTCGGCGATTTATTGGGCGACGCGTCGATGGGGCTGGAGCCTGGTTGGCCTCTTCTTCGACCGCAGCCTTCTCGACCGGTTTTCGTGGCTCAATAATGCGAAGCGACTCGAGCTGGTCATGCTGGTGATTTTCTTGATCCCGGGAACCCCGAAGGACTTCTTGACGTATTTCGCCGGCCTCACCAAGATGCGCTTCGCCCTCGTGGTGCTCATCGCAACGTTTGGGCGCATTCCCTCCATTGTGACTTCGACGGCCGCGGCATCCGCTGCGGGCAGCGGAAACTGGCTGGTGGTTGGTGTCGTCGTTGTCGTGTCACTGCTGTGCGTGGCGTTGGGCGGCTTGCTGTATCGTCGCCTGCGTGCCAAGGCGAGCTGAGGCGGCCGGCGAGGATGTACGGCGGCTGATGGGCCTTTTGCGGCTACATCGGACCGCCGGTCGCCACAGCAATCCAAAACCTCCCCAACATGTGCATTCTGAAATCGAAATCTTGCGGAAACGCGAGCAAAATGCACTGCTGGGGGAGGTTTCGAGGGTTTACGCGCTTGCGACTCCGCTATACGCTCCGATTGATGAAGAAATCGGCCATGGAGCAGAGCAGGTCAGCGGCGTTGTGCGAAATGACGCCGTTCTCGGCGAGCGCACGGCTGGTGTCTTGCGCCTCTTGCGCGAGCTTGAGTGCGAGATCACGACACGCGTCGATGCCCCCGCCGATCTCGATGAGCTCGACGGCGCGCGCGAGGTCCGTGGGATCGTTCGTTTTTGCTTCGAGCAGCCCCCAAGGGCCGCGGCCTCAGGTTCGACCGGCTGGCCCCGGCGGACCTGTCGCTGGCGATGTCGCACGTGAACTCCGAGCCCCGCGGCGCGCTCGGCTTCGCGACGCCCGCCCGCGCCTTCCGGGCGATGCTCGGCGCCGACGCGGAGGCGCTGCTGGATGCGTACGGCGTGGAGGACGTGCCCGTCGGCGAGCTCGACCTGACGCCGGGGCTCATCGCGCGGGCGCGCGCGGAAAGGGGCGATGCCCCGCTGTCCTAGCCTAAGGGAAAACGGAATAGACTGACCGACCGTTCGGCTGAGTCTGGGAAGAGGCGCCGGGCGGCGGGCGGAGCATGGCCACCGGACCCATCGAAACACATCTCCACCGTTCCTTCAACTGGGAAAACGGCGCCCCCGGGCCCCAGGAGGGGCCACGGGGGCGTTCGGCTAGGTGCGGGAACGGCCTATTTGCTCAATGTGTTCGGCTGAGATCGGAAATCAACCCTTGCATTGTGGAATTCGGGGGCTTTGTCATATCCATTTCAAAAGAGCCTGCTGCCGCGATTTGACTGTCGCATAATGCAAGGCCATTGCGGTACCGAGCTATGGAAAGACGCCTGCGGAATTGTCCTACCGATAAGCGGACAAGCCTCCGGCTGGTGCCTTCGCCGTGGTAAGGTAAGCCGAATTGTTTCCAGGCTGTTTCGGGGGAGTGGAATGAGCAAAGAGTGCGTCGAGCAGGTCGAAGGCGCAGGAGCTTCGGTGCCGATGACCGATATATCGAACATTGATGTGCCCGAGGGCACCGACGAGCTCAGCCGCAACACCCGCCGTGCATGGCGCGACCGCCTGAACAGCGCTTCGACGCGCAAGTTGATCATGGGCGTCTTGGCTACGCTGGTGGGCGGTTCGTTTTGGGGCTTCTCGGGCACCAGCGCGAGCTTTCTGTTCGATACCTACCACGTCGATACCTTGTGGCTTATGAGCGTGCGTCAGATTCTCGCCGGTCTACTCTTTATGGCCGTGGTTGTTACGCGCGACCGCGAGCGCCTGATTAAGCTCTGGACCACAGCCGCCGATCGCAAGCAGCTGCTGCTCTTTACCGCCTTTGGCCTGCTGTTCAATCAGTTTTGCTATCTTTCGGCCGTGCGTCTGACGAACGCCGGAACCGCGACGGTGCTCCAGTGCCTGCAGCTCGTTATCATCATGGGCTACACCTGCGTGACCGATCGCCGCATGCCGCGTACTCGCGAAGTCATCGGCATCGGTCTGGCTCTGGGTGGCACCTTTTTAATCGCCACCGGTGGCGACCCCACCAGCCTGAATATCTCGCCGCTCGGCCTGATCGCGGGTCTCATGTGTGCGGTCAGCGCTACATGCATGGCGGTGATTCCCGCCAAGATCCTGCCCGAATACGGCAGCCCCATCGTCACGGGCTCGGCAATGCTCACGGCGGGCGTGGTCTCGTGTGTCTTCGTGCAGCCTTGGGCGCATATGCCGGCGCTCGACGCTGCCGGCGTCGAGGCGCTCGCGGTGTTCGTGGTTATCGGCTCGTTTTTTGCTTACATGCTCTATATGCAGGGCGTTAAGGACATCGGCTCGGTACGTGCGAGCCTCATCGGAACTGTGGAGCCGGTTTCGGCGACCATCACCAGCGCCGTTATGCTGGGCACGGTGTTTTTGCCGACCGACCTTATCGGCTTTGCCATGATCATCGTGATGATGTTCCTCACGGTGTAGCTGGCGCCGCCGCCAAGACAGAAAAGGTGTTGTGCCACATTTTCGCCAATTGATGTCCGTGTCTGGAGTTTAGCTGTCGATGCCCAAAATGCCATAAACTAGCAACGTTATGGACTTTTTCATTGCGACTCAATTGCGAGGATTTCTTTATGGCTGGTAATCACTTTAAGGGCAGCGATAGCGGCCGTCCTGCAGTTCCGCCGCGTCCGAACGGGGCTGGTAAGGCCGGCACGCCGGGCGGCGCTGGACAGGGCGGTTCCAGTAAGCGCGTGTCCCCGGGCGAGACGGCGATGTTTACCGCTCTGTACGAGCAGTCTCAAAAGGCGAAAAAGACCGGCCGTGCAAGAGGGAATGTCTTTGCGGGCGGTGCAACCTCCGCGTCGCAGCCGAGCGGGGCTCCTTCGGTACCTGCGAACAACGCAGGTGCTGCCAACGCCGCAAATGCCGCCGGCAACGTTAATGCCGGCAAGGCCGCCAACAATACTCCCTCTGCCGGTGGCGCGGGGCTTACGGGTAACCTTGGCACGATTTACACCGGTGCCTCCGAGACTGGCACGTTCGCCCGCCTGGATGATAGCGGTGCCGAGTTTGCGGGCTCGGGTTCCAAGGAAGATTATTACGATTTTGGCTTGAACTACGGTAGCGACGCTTCGTCGAGTTCGACCTCTGACGGTCTGGTCCGTCATCGCCATCGCAAGGGCGAACGCAAAAAGCGTCACACCGGCGCCATTATTGCCGCTGTAGTCGCGGTGCTTCTCGTTGCGCTTGGCGCAAGCGGCTTTATGCTGCTTAACTCGGCAAAGACCGTAAAGAGTGAAGCGAAGGAGGCCGTCGAGATTGTCGGTGGCCTTAAGGACAAGGTCACGTCGGGCGATTTTTCGACGCTGCCTGACGACGCGAAGAAGATTGATGAGCTTTGCGACAGCATGAAGGCGGAGACCTCGAGCCCGCTGTGGGCGGCGGCTTCGTTTATCCCGGTGTATGGCAGCGATATCAATGCGGCCCGCACCATGATTGATGCCCTGTCCGATGTCTCGAGCAATGCGCTGGTTCCCATGGCCGATAACCTTTCGCAGGCTACGCCCGGCAAGCTGTTCCAGGACGGCATGATTAACGTGTCCGCGCTGCAGGCGGTCGCCGATTCGCTTTCCAGCAGCTCGAAGGTGTTCAAGAGCGCCAACGAGAAGGTCCAGGGCATTGGCGATACTCATATTTCCCAGGTGACCGAGCTGGTCGATAAGGCCAAGGACGGCTTTGCCACCCTCAACGGCGCGGTTGACGCGGCGGAGAAGGTCGCCCCCGTCCTTCCCCAGATGCTCGGCGCCAACGGCCAGACGCGCAACTACCTTATGTACGCCATGAACAACGTCGAGATTCGTGCTTGCGGCGGCTTTGGTGGTTCGCAGGGCCTGATTTCGGTCACCGACGGCCAGATGTCGATTGGCGAGTTTGTTCCCCGCATTGGACTCAGCGAGGATGAGGCAGTCGAGAGCGTCGACGAAGAGGATGAGGCGCTGTTCGGCAACCACAGTAACCTGTACAACTCGGGCAATACCTATTCGCCTGATTGGCCCCGCAACTCGCAGCGTGTCGCCGCGCTGTGGAAGTCCCAGTATGGACAGGACGTTGATGGCGTCATCGGTATCGACCCGGTGTTCCTGCAGTATCTGCTGGGCCTGGTCGGTAACGTGTCGCTGCCCGACGGAACGGTTGTCGACGGCACCAATGCCGCAAAGGTCCTCATGCACGATGTGTACTGGAACTATCCGGTCGAGGAGTCGGACGGCATCTTTGCATCTGTCGCCAGCGCTGCCTTCGACAAGATCCTTGGCGGTATCGGCGATGTCGATGTTACGAAGCTTGTCAGCGCCGTTGAGCACGGTGCCGAAGAGGGCCGCCTGATCGCGTGGATGAGAAACGATGATGAGCAGAATGCCATCAAAGAGACGGGCATTGACGCTTCGCTGCCCGATCCGGATGATCCGAGTGCCGATCCCGTTGCCGGCGTTTACTTTAACAACCTGAGCTTCTCCAAGCTCGACTGGTATCTGAACGCCGATACGCAGATTGGTCAGGGCATCAAGAACGGTGACGGCACGTGCTCGTATCGCATCACCGTTACCCTGACGAACATCATGACGCAGGAGGAGGCTGGCAAGCTGCCCGACTACGTTGCGGCGAGCGCACCCGATGCCGCGCGCGACGACGAACGCCTGAATGTCTCGTTGTTTGCCCCGACGGGTGGCAACATCAGTGACCTTACGGTTGAGGGTACCCAGTTTGGTCTTGGTGCCGCTACGTGGCATGGAATCCCCTTCTATTCGGGCACCGTTGACCTGCATGCTGGCGAGACGACGACGATCACGTATACGCTGACCACGTCGGCCGAGGCGGGGGACAAGCCGCTTACGCTGCGTCAGACTCCTACATGCCAGGCGGCTCGTGACAGCGCGTCGGCGTAGGGTTTTTCTGGTAGCGCAGATAATCGAGTACCATTTTGGGGCGGACAGGCAATCTGTCCGCCCCTATTTTGTAAGGAGAGCGCATGAAGTACTTTGGCACCGACGGCTTTCGCGGTGAGGCCAACGTTGGGCTGACGGTAGAGCACGCTTATAAGATTGGCCGTTTTGTGGGCTGGTATTACGGCGCCAACCGCGAGCGCAAGGCGCGCGTCATCGTGGGCAAGGACACACGCCGCTCGAGCTATATGTTTGAGGCGGCGCTGGTGAGCGGCCTGGTCGCGAGCGGTGCGGACGCCTATATGCTGCACGTGATCCCCACGCCGGGCGTGGCACATCAGACCGTGGAGGGCTGCTTCGATTGCGGCATCATGATCAGTGCGAGCCACAACCCGTTTTGCGATAACGGCATTAAGCTCGTCAACAGCGACGGTTTTAAGATGGACGAGGACGTACTGGAGCTTATCGAGGACTACATCGATGGCAAGAGCGAGGTACCGCTGGCCACGGGCAACCACATCGGCGCCACGGTGGACTACATGCAGGGCCGCAACCGCTACATTGCTTCGCTCATCGCCAGCGCGAACTTTTCGCTGCAGGGCGTCAAGATCGGCATCGACTGCGCCAACGGCTCGGCGTCCTCGGTGGCCAAGCCGGTGTTTGACGCGCTGGGCGCCGACGTGCGCGTGATCAACGCCGCGCCCGATGGCTTTAACATCAACGTCGATTGCGGCTCCACGCATATGGAGCGTCTGCAGCGCCATGTGGTGGAGCAGGGCCTGGACGTGGGCTTTGCCTACGACGGCGATGCCGACCGCTGCCTGGCCGTGGATGAGCGCGGTCGCGTGGTAGACGGCGACCAGATCCTGTACGTGTGCGGCGTGTATCTGAACAAGCACGGGCGACTCTCGGGCGGTACCGTGGTGCCGACGATTGCCAGCAACTTTGGCCTGGTCAAGTCGCTGGAGCTTGCCGGTCTGAGCGCCGTGACCAGCGGCGTGGGCGACCGTCACGTGTATGCCAAGATGCGAGAGGGCGGCTACAGCCTGGGTGGCGAGCAGACGGGCCATACGATCTTTGGCGATATCGAGCGCACGGGCGACGGCATTATGACCTCATTGCGCGTGATGGAAGTGATTCGTGCCGAGCGCGAGACGCTCTCGCAGCTCACGGCTCCGTGCAAGCTGCTGCCGCAGGCGCAGGTGGCCGTGCACGTGGCGGACAAGGACGCCGCGCTCGAGAACATGGGCGTGCAGAACGCCATCGCCGAGGCCGAGGCTGCGCTGGCAGGCGAGGGCCGCGTGCTCGTGCGCAAGAGCGGAACCGAGTCGGTGATTCGCGTTTTGGCCGAAGCCCCCGACCAAGCCGCCGCCGACGTCGCCATGAAGCGCATCGCCGCCGCGCTGGAAGCTCTGTAAGGTAGTCATTGGGGACGTTCTTAAACGAATAGGTGGAAAGGGGACGCTGCGGATTGGTTCCGCGGCGTCCCCTTTGCGTTGGCGTGTCGGTTATGCCTTACAACTCGTAGAGCGTGGTGAACTTGTCCTGCAGGTAGCTGCAGTAGTAGCGGGCATCGAACGCCATGCCGCAGGCGCCCTTGATGAGCTCCGGCGCGTCCTTGGCGCGGCCCCACTGCCAAATGTGCTCGCCCAGCCAGGCGCGGACGGGTGTCAGGTCGCCGCTCGCACAGGCGCCGTTGAGGTCGACACCGTCGCGGCACATGGCCGGCACAAACATGGCATCGTAGGCACTGCCCAGCGCATACGTGGGGAAGTAGCCAAACGAGCCGCCGCTCCAGTGCGTATCCTGTAGGCAGCCGTGCGTGTCGTCGGGAACGGGAATGCCCAGGTACTCATCCATGAAGCGGTTCCAAAGCGCGGGGATATCCTTGGCTGTGGCCTCGCCGGCAAACAGCATGCGCTCGATCTCGTAGCGCACCATAACGTGCAGCGGATAGGTGAGCTCGTCGGCCTCGGTGCGGATCAGCGAAGGCTGCGCGATGTTCACGGCGTGGTAGAGCGTGTCCTCGTCGACGTCGCCGTAGACCTCGGGTGCGTGGCGGCGCAGCACCTCGAGCAGCGGTCCCATAAAGGCGCGGCTGCGACCCACGGTGTTCTCGAAAAAGCGGCTCTGGCTCTCGTGGATGCCCATGGAGGTGCCGCCCTCAAGACAGGTGCGCGCATAGGCGGGATTGACGCCCAGCTCGTACATGGCGTGTCCCGCTTCGTGGATGATGCTGTAGACGTTGGAGATGCAGTCGTTCTCGTAGATGTGCGTCGCGATGCGCGCATCGCCCACGGCAAAGCCCTCGCTAAACGGGTGCTCGGTAAAGGCGAGCGTGGTGTCGTCCAGGTTCAGGCCGACAAGCTTCATCAGATCGAAGCTCATGGCACGCTGGGCAGCCTCGGGCACGCGGGCATGCAAAAAGTCGGCAGCGGGCTGCTGGCCGCGCTCGCCGATGGCGTGCACGAGCGGCACGACCGTGGCCTTGACCTCCTCGCAAAACGCGTCGAAGCTCTTGGCGGAAAGGCCGCGCTCGTACTGGTCGAGCCAAACATCGTAGGGGTCGCGCTTGGGATCCATGAGCTCTGCCTGATGCTTAAGTTGGGCGACGATTCTATCCACATAGGGCTCAAAGCTCGCCCAGTCGTTGGCCGTCTTGGCTTTGTGCCACACGGCGTCGGCCTCGCAGGTGAGCCTGGTCCAGGCCTCGGCCTCCTCGGTAGGAATAACGCTTGCCTCGCGTTGATCGCGGCCGAGCACGCGGATCTCGTCAAGCAGCTGCGGGTCGTCGATCTTGCCGCCGGCGACGGTCTCGCGTGCCAGCGAGTGCACGAGTTCGACAGACTTTTCGCTGGTCAGTAGCTTGTGATGCTCGCCGGCAAGCGTGCCCATGGCGTCGGCACGGGCGGCAGCACCGTTGGCAGGAGCAATCGTCGCTCCATCGAACTCGGCAATCTTGAGCAGGTACTCGCGAGTCCACAGCTTGCCCTCGAGTTTGCGGAACTTTTTGACGGCCTTGTCGACTTTAGCGGCCTTGACGCCCTTGGCAGCCTTTGCCACGGCGGCCTGGGCCTTCTTATCGAGTTTCTTTCCCATACCGTATCCTTAATCTCGCAGGCCGAGCGCCGCAGGCGGGTGCGCGGCCAATTTGCACAGCTACCTGCCTTGTACCCAGCGCGAACAAAACGGAACGCGGCGATGCGCTCGCGAAATGTGTTATCCTATAGCCCAATGCGTTGACGGAGAGGGTTTTGCCCGCCGCGTCGCCGGCAAGAGAGGGAAGGTCATGGGCTGCAAGCCTTCCTGCGGTGGCAAGGGCCAAGCGTTCACTTCCGAGCAGCGACCTCAACGGGCGCGCGGCCAGCGGCGGCGATGTCCCCAGTAGGGAAGCCGTGAGCCTCGCGACAAGGGGCAAAGAGTGGGCGCGGCGGGCCAGACATCCGCCGGGTCAAACAAGGTGGTACCGCGGAATTCAACCGTCCTTGGGCAATGCACATGCCCGAGGGCGGTTTTTTGTTACCGAACCGGGCCGCGTTTTCGCAACGCCAGACGGCGGCAGCCGCCTCGGCAAGCGGGGAGCGCGAGAGACGAAAGGGAAGACATGAGTCTGATTGATGATCTGGTCAAACTCGAGGAAGAGGCCAAGGAGCTCGTCACTAGCGCCGACGACGCCGCCAAGCTCGAGGCCGCGCGCGTTGAGCTGCTCGGCCGCAAGGGCCGTATCACCGGCCTGATGCGCATGATGGGCAAGCTCGCCCCCGAGGATCGTCCCATGATGGGCAAACGCGCCAACGAGATGCGCCAGCTGATCGAGGGCATGCTCGACGAGCGCACCACCGAGATGAAGGCCGCCGCCCTCAAGCACGCACTCGAGCACGAGGCCGTCGACATCACGCTGCCGGGCATCCGTCCGCAGATCGGTCACCAGCACCTGATCAAGCAGATCATCGAGGAGGCCGAGGACATCTTCTGCGGCATCGGCTACACCGTCGAGTCCGGCCCCATGGTCGATACCTCCTACTACAACTTCACCGCGCTCAACGCGCCCATGGATCACCCGAGCCGCTCGGCTCGCGACACGTTCTATGTGGTCGACAACAACCCCGGCAGCGTTGCGCATCCCGAGGCTCACGCTCACGGCGAGTCCGACGTGCTGCTGCGCACCCAGACCTCGGGCGTGCAGATCCACACCATGGAGTCGCAAAAGCCGCCCATCTACATGATCTGCCCGGGCACCGTCTATCGTCCCGACACGGCCGACGCCTGCCACCTGCCGCAGTTCAACCAGATCGAAGGCCTGGTCGTCGACGAGGGCATCACCTTTGGCGATCTTAAGGGCACGCTCGACTACTTTGTTAAGTGCATGTTTGGCGAGGATCGCAAGACGCGCTATCGCCCGCACTTCTTCCCCTTCACCGAGCCCAGCTGCGAGGTGGACGTGAGCTGCCACGTCTGCGGCGGCAAGGGCTGCAACTTCTGCAAGCACAGCGGATGGATCGAGATCCTGGGCTGCGGCATGGTCGACCCCAACGTCCTGATCAACTGCGGCATCGACCCCGAGAAGTACACCGGCTTCGCCTTTGGTATTGGCGCCGAGCGCGTCGCGGCACTGCGCTACGACCTGCCCGACCTCAGAACGCTCATGACGGGCGATATGCGCTTCTTAAATCAGTTCTAGTCCCGGCGGCTTTCCCAAGCACCGCACCTTGCCTTTCAATCGTCGGTTGCGTACCTAAGTACGCGGCCCTCCTCTTTCAAGGCAATCTGCGGCACTTGGAAAACCCGTCTCCGTTGCAGTTTTCCGGCTCAAAGCCGCATTTATGAAAGGAGACCAGTTAGATGCGCGTTTCTTACGACTGGCTCAAGACCATGATCGATATTCCGGAGGATCCCAAGACCCTTTCGGACGAATATATCCGTACCGGCACCGAGGTCGAGGCGATTGACACCGTGGGAGAATCCTTCGACCATGTGGTGACTGCCAAGGTGCTCACCAAGACCCCCCACCCCGATAGCGACCACATGTATGTGTGCTCGGTCGACGTGGGTGACAAGAACCTCGACGCCGACGGCAACCCCGCTCCGCTGCAGATCGTCTGCGGCGCGCAGAACTTCGAGGCCGGCGACCACATCGTCACGGCCATGATCGGCGCCGTGCTTCCCGGCGACGTCAAGATCAAGAAGAGCAAGCTTCGCGGCGTCGTGTCCATGGGCATGAACTGCTCCGCGCGCGAGCTTGGCCTGGGTGGCGACCACTCCGGCATTATGATCCTGCCCGAGGATACGCCCTGCGGCATGCCGTTTGCCGAGTACGTGGGCTCGAGCGACACCGTGCTCGACTGCGAGATCACGCCCAACCGCCCCGACTGCCTGTCCATGATCGGCATGGCTCGCGAGACCGGCGCCATCTTCGACCGCGATTTCCACGTTGAGCTGCCCGCCATCAAGGCCGAGGCCGGCCGCGCGACCGACGACGAGCTTTCCGTCGAGATTGCCGACGAGGGCCTGTGCGACCGCTACGTTGCCCGCATCGTGCGCAACGTCAAGGTCGGCCCGTCGCCCGACTGGATGGTCAAGCGCCTTAACGCCCTGGGCGTGCGCCCGCACAACAACATCGTCGACATCACCAACTATGTGATGATGCTCACCGGTCAGCCGCTGCACGCCTTTGACCTGGACACCTTTGCCGCGCGCGATGGCCACCGTCGTGTGGTGGTTCGCGCCGCCCAGCAGGACGAGAAGTTCACGACGCTCGACGGCGAGGAGCGCGTGCTCGACGCCGGCATGGGCCTCATCACCGACGGCGAGCGTCCCGTGGCGCTGGCCGGTGTCATGGGTGGCATGGATTCCGAGATTGAGGACGACACCGTCGACGTGATGGTCGAGAGCGCCTGCTTCAACGCCGGCCGCACCTCGCACACCAGCCGCGACCTTTCGCTGATCTCCGACGCCTCCATTCGCTTTGAGCGCCAGGTTGACGAGACCGGCTGCGTGGATGTTGCCAACGTTACCTGCGCGCTGATTGAGGAGATCGCCGGCGGCGAGGTTGCTCCCGGCTATGTCGACGTTTTCCCCGCGCCCAAGACCATCGACAGCATTAGGCTGCGCCTGGCCCGCGTGCATGCCATCTGCGGTGCCGACATCGAGCCCGACTTTATCGAGCGTTCGCTCACCCGTCTGGGCTGCACCGTCGAGCGCGACGGCGAGGACTTTATGGTCACGCCGCCGAGCTTCCGTCCCGACCTGCCGCGTGAGATCGACCTGATCGAGGAGGTCCTGCGCCTGTGGGGCATGGGCCGCGTGACGGCGACCATCCCGGCTGCCAAGAACCACATCGGCGGCCTGACCCGCGAGCAGAAGCTCACCCGCAAGGTCGGCGAGATCCTGCGCGCCTGTGGCCTCAACGAGACCACGACCTTTGGCTTTGCCGCCCCGGGCGACCTGGAGAAGATCGGTATGTCCACCGAGGGCCGCGGCTGCCCCGTGGTTCTCATGAACCCGCTGGTGGCCGAGCAGACCGAGATGCGCCGCTCGCTGCTGCCGGGTCTGCTGCAGTCTGTGGCCTACAACGAGGCCCACGGCACGCCTAACGTGCATCTGTACGAGGTCGGCAGCCTGTTCCACGGTCGCGAGAACGCCAGCCTGCCCAAGGAGACCAAGTCCGTGGCGGGTGTGCTCTCGGGCCAGTGGAGCGAGCAGTCCTGGAACATGAAGTACCGCAAGCTGCGCTTCTTCTTTGGCAAGGGCATTGTCGAGGAGCTGCTCGCCCAGCTGCGCATCGAGAAGGTTCGCTTCCGTCCCGTCGAGGGCGAGGGCTACGCTTTCTTGCAGCCGGGTCGTGCGGCCGAGGTTCTGTCCGGCGGAACCGTGCTGGGCTGGGTCGGCGAGATTCACCCCGAGGCGCGCGAGGCGATGGGCATCGATGAGGTCGTCGTTGCCTTTGAGCTCGATTTGGACAAGCTGATCAAGGGCGCCCGCAACCAGGAGAACTATCGCGAGTTCTCGCAGTACCCGGCTGTTGAGCATGACCTTGCCATTGTGGTCGACAACACTGTGACCTGCGAGGATCTTGAGCGTCGCATTACCAGTGCCGGCGGCAAGCTGCTCGAGGGCGTGCGCCTGTTCGATGTCTACCGCGATCCGGTCCGCATCGGTGCGGGCAAGAAGTCCATGGCCTTTGCGCTTACGTATCGCTCCGACGACCACACGCTTACCAGCGAAGAGGTCGAGAAGGCGCACCAGAAGATCATCACCAAGGTGTGCAAGGGCGTAAACGGCGAGGTCCGCGGCTAGGGCTTGCGATGGGGGGTGTAGGGCCTGATGGCGGTTGCTGCGGAGCTCTGCGCGACCGCGGTGTTCGGAATAAGGCATCGCTGACCCTGCATATATGACACGCGCATTACAAAACGGCGTGCTGCTTTTGTGGCGGCGCGCCGTTTTGCTATCATAGCCTGCGGCGTGTTACGAATCATCTAGCTCGTAACACTGATGAAATGGTTCAAGCGGCGCTGCAATCCCATGTGCCGGCAACCGGGAGGCGTATATGCACATTCCAGATAACTACCTGTCCCCGCAGACCGATGCCGTTATGGCGGTGGCGATGGTGCCCGTATGGGTTCACTGCATCAAGAAAGTGCGCGTCACGCTCGATCGCGAGCATATGGCCTTTCTGGGTATTTGCGCCGCATTCTCCTTCTTGCTCATGATGTTTAACGTTCCGCTGCCCGGTGGCACCACGGGTCACGCCGTTGGTGGTGCGCTCATCGCACTGCTGTTGGGTCCCGAGGCCGCTGCCATCGCGGTTTCGGTCGCGCTGGCGCTGCAGGCGCTGCTGTTTGGCGACGGCGGCATCCTGTCCTTTGGCGCCAACTGCTTTAACATGGCTTTCGTGCTGCCGTTTGCCGCTGCTATCGTGTTCCGTGCGCTCAACAGCCGTTTGCACGACAAGAGCTGGGGCACCTCGGTTTCGGCCATCGTAAGCGGCTGGGTCGGCCTGTGCCTGGCGGCCCTGTGCGCGGCGGTCGAGTTTGGTATTCAGCCCATGCTCTTTACTAACGCTTCGGGCGCGCCG
Source organism: uncultured bacterium (assembly GCA_905215365.1). Lineage (GTDB taxonomy): Bacteria > Actinomycetota > Coriobacteriia > Coriobacteriales > Coriobacteriaceae > Collinsella. The sequence continues at coordinate 61,070 of CAJMPX010000007.1, forward strand.
CTGTACTGCCCCTTCCCGCTGTCCATTGCCATTCCGGCCATGATGATTCCGCATATGTTGGTTGCCGGCGTGGTCGAGGGCGTGGCGACTGCCGCGATCTACGGCTTTATCAAGAAGACGGCGCCGAGCGTTATCGTCGGGCCCGAGGCCGTCGATGGCCAGCTTGCTGCCGAGGGTACAACCGCCAAGAAGACCTCGCTGGTCCCCACGCTCATCCTGGTCGCCGTGCTTGTTGTGGCCACGCCGCTGGGCCTGCTGGCCACGGGTGACGCATGGGGCGAGTGGGACGCCGAGGGCGCCGCGACTGCCGTTCAGGAGGCTGGTGACGACAGTCTGCAGGCTTCAGTCGGCCTCGACACCCCGACCTTTGCCGATGCCCTGCCCACGGGCGATTATCTGCAGGCCTATTCCGAGGAACAGGGCCTTGGCTTTGCCGGCCAGGCTGCGATGTATATTCTTTCGGGCGTGATTGGCGTGGCGGTGCTCACCATCGCATTCCGCCTGGTCTCGCTGACGGTCAAGGAAAGCGGTGCTCATGGCAATAGCCGAGCTGCCTAGCTGGCTTGCGGTCGAGCAGCGTTACGAGCCCGCGGGGGCTCGGCATCGTGTAATGCAAAAGAATGTCCTGCACCTGGCGAGCCTGCTTGAGCGGGTTCGCCTGGGTGGAGGCGCGCACGAGGGCGGGTCGATGGTCGACCGCGCCCTTTCTTGCGTTTCGGCTCCGGTGCGCCTGGTGGGGATGTTCGTCTGCGTTCTGTGCGTGTGCCTGACGCAAGGCCCGCTGTATCTGATGTTGATGGCGGCTATCGCGCTGGTGCTCGTTGCCGTGCGCCCCGTACGCGGGCTGCGGGCAACCTTTGTGCCGGCACTTGGCGCTGCGGGGCTCGCGGTGGTTTTGGCACTGCCTGCCCTGTTGCTGGGCGCTTCCGCTACGGGCGCCATGCTCAAAATTGCGCTCAAGACGTTCATTAATGTGTCGCTTGTGTTGGGCGTTTCATGGACGCTTACCTGGAGCCGCATGTCGGCGGCGCTCAAGACGCTGCATCTGCCCGACGAGGTCATCTTTACGTTTGATATGGCGCTCAAGCATATCGAGGTGCTGGGACGCACGGCGCACGATCTGACCGAATCGGTCATGCTGCGCAGTGTGGGTCGCGCGCCTGAGGGGTTTTCGCGCACCGACTCGGTTGCGGGTATCATGGGCATGACGTTTATCAAGGCGATGGAATGTAGCCACGCGATGGACGAGGCTATGCTCTGCCGCGGCTTTGCCGGTGCGTACCCGGCGCCCGGGCGGAGCGGCTTTGGCTGGCGCGATGCGGTTTATGCGGCCGTCGTGGTGCTGCTCGCCGTGTTGTGCGTGGTGCTGTAGCGCGGGCGGCCGAGCCGTCGATGTGGATAGGGAAGGGCGACGTTTTGGCAAACGATACGAATGGCGTGATGGGCGCGAGCGGTGCTACTGGCGCCAAGAGCGTGCCGCTCATCGAGTTTCGCGACGTGGTGTTCTCCTATGCGGGGCATACGGTTGTCGATGGTGTGTCGCTGCAGGTCGATCGTGGTGAACTCGTTGCCCTACTCGGTCCCAACGGCTGCGGTAAGACGACGATTATGCGCCTTATCAACGGTCTTGAACTAGCGGACGCGGGTGCGTACCTGTTTGACGGGCACGTGATCGATGCGGCATATCTCAAGGATTCCGCAGCCGCTCAGCGTTTTCATCAGCGCGTGGGCTTTGTGTTCCAGAATGCCGATGCGCAGCTCTTTTGCGCTACGGTGGGCGAGGAGGTCGCGTTTGGTCCCGCGCAGATGGGGCTGCCGGCAGACGAGCTCAAGCGCCGCGTGCGCGATGCCATGGAGCTGTTCCAGGTTGCCGATCTGGTCGATGCCTCGCCCTATCAGCTTTCGGGCGGGCAAAAGAAGCGCGTTGCGCTGGCTGCGGTGGTGTCGATGAACCCCGATATCCTAGTGCTCGATGAGCCCACCAACGGGCTCGATGAGGACTCGTGCGACATCGTAGTCAACTTTTTGCTGGCCTACGTTGCTGCCGGTAAGACGGTTTTGATGAGTACGCACCATCAAGATTTGGTGCGCCGCCTGGAGGCCCGTGCCATCTATATCGATCGATATCACCATGTGGTCGAGGCGCCCGTGCCGTCGTATGGAACCGAAAGCGGTGCTGCGGAATAGTTGCTGCGTAGGGTATGTATGGCCGCCTGTGCGACTCTGCCGTGATGGTATAGTTAACCAGGTTTTATGGGGGTGGCTATGCCAAGTTGGAACATTCATATCGCTCAAACGGAGCGCTTGCTGGCACGTGCTAGCGTGCTTGCCGATAGCGTGCGCGACCGCAATGCCTTTTTGTTTGGCTGCGTGATTCCGGATATCTTCGTGGGCTATATGGTCCCTGGCATCGCCGATCCCATTCCGTATCGCATTACGCACTTTGCAAAGCCCGAGCCTATCCCTAAGCCGCGCGAGCACGAGTTCTGGGATACCTATGTGGCGCCGCTGCTTAAAGGCGCACCCGCGGGCGAACCTGCTGAGGCTACCTCGATTGTCGAGGAGCGCGAGCGACTGAACCGCGTGCACTATCCTCAGCGCTACAGGGATGCCGAGCCGGTTGTCGGTCCCGGCGCCTGTGAGTTCTCGCTTGCGTCCGAAGATGTGGCGCAGTCGCTGCTCGATTTAACGCTGGGCGTCTGGTCGCATCTGGTGGCCGACACGGTATGGAACACGCGTGTGAACCAGTATCTGGAAGCACACGGCGGCAAGCCGTGCGAGGAATTCCGCATTAAAAAGCAGGGCGATTTTGACTGGTTTGGCAAGACGCTGGGCATCTTTTCCATTCCGCGTGCGACCGATCGCCTCTATACCGCTGCGACGCGTTTTGGGCAGTATCCCATCCATAAAGAATATGTGCTCAAGACTATCGGCGTCATGCACGAGATTGTACGCGAAAACCCCGGCGAGCCCGATCATCCGCCGTATCGCCTGCTAACCGAGGAGTTTTTCGATGCAACGTTTACCGAGGTCATCGAGCTAACCGAGGCGGGATTTGCGGCTCGCGTTGCTGCTTCTGACGTTCCCGCAGTCCCCCTGATCGCTAGCTGCTAGCTGGCCGGCTTAACGGCGAACAGCTCATCCCAATCGACCAATAGCTCCCGCCGCAGGGCATCTTCGGTGGTGCGTTTCTGATCGGTCTTTGGGATGTAGGGGAGCCCTGCCTTTTTATGGATGAGTTCGGCGATGTTGTTAAAGCTCTTCGTGTCTTTGATTTGCTCATAGGTTATCTGGATAACGTCATAGCCCATGCTTGTGAGGGCGGTGGTGCGCTCGGCATCGGAGAGACTTGCGGCTTCGCCATCGTGGGCGGAGCGGCCTTGGCATTCCAAGATGACGCCCATGCTGTCGGTGTTGCTCTCTATGAGGATATCGGCGTAGCAGCAGGTTTTGTCATACAGTGAGCGCGCGGCGTCGCTGAGTGGGATGCGCACGTTGTTTGCGATGTTGATGCCCATGCCGCCCTCGTTGCGGGGGAGCGAGACAAGCATAGAGGCCTGTACTTCGAAGGGCGAGGCGGTCTGCCCCGTCATGTGCTCGGCCGCCCAGCGCAGTTGTTTAACGCCGCGCAGGCCTGCAGCCTGCTTGGCGAACGCGGCGATATCCGCCGCGCTGAGGAGCGGCGGGCGCTTCCACAAATTGGTGTCATTGCCCTTGGTGTCGACAACACGCTCCCAGCAGCAGTTGGGTGGAATGAGCTTAAGCGAAATAGCTTCATCAAGATGTTGTTGCGTTCGCTCGCAGGGCTTAAACACTGCAAAGGAGCCGCACATCTCGTAGCAAGCCATGAGTAGCTGGTTGCGTGAGACCTGCGTAGCAAGGCTGAGCAGCGTAAACTCGGGCGACGTGACATCAAATCCATGTTCAGTTTGCCTAAACGACCCGGGAGGCGGCTCTTGGGTCAGGAGGTGCGATTTAAACAGGCTTCGCGACCCGGATTGTGCTCGAGTGAATACAAACCTGTGAAGCGGTGCGTGAAGTAGGTCTTTTACAACTGCATGACTTCCGAGGCCGCAACATCTGCGATCCATATTGCCAAGGCTAATGGCGGGGTAAAGCCCTAATACCTGCGGCGGGATACAGTGATAGTAAAAAGCGGATTGACCGCATAGCGTCAGGTCCATGATATCCTCCTGGTCGAAATGTGCTTTTGGACCGTGCGATGCCAGCGTCAATTCGGAAGTATGCGGCAAAATCTGAACCCTGTGAGCAGACCTGGCTTTTGAGGCCAGTTTATCAGGCATTTTGTTGCGAAAAAACGGGGTGTGCTCGGAGGTCTCAGAATTTGCCGCATACTTCCGAAAACGCGGTCGATCTGGCTCTTGCTAAAACGATTTAGCAGCGTCGGGTAAGGTGTGGTTTCGCCATCGGGCGAACACTTTTAGCGCTTGGGACTTTATTTTTGGGCCTCGAAAGGTGGATTTCGCGCTTTTGGTAAAGAAATGGGTGCGTGTTTTGCCGTGTGCCGGCATTGACACAGAAAAAGGGCCCGGAAGGCGAAGCCTTCCGGGCCCTTTGCAATGCAAACATGCTTGCAAGTACGACTTAACGCACCTGAGCGACGTAAGCGACGTTGGTCGAGGAGACCTTGTCCTCGAGCTGGACGCTCATGCGGGGATCGCCGGCGGTAGCGACGGTCAAATCGCCAGCCTCGACGTAGCCGAGCTCCTTAGCGGTCTCGATCGCCTTGACGATCGTGCCGTTGACGGTGCCCTGGGTAATCTCGGCCTGGTGCGGGATAACGCCCCAGTACATGATCATCTGCTGGACGGCCCACTCGTGGCGGGAGAACGCGCAGATCGGCATGTTGGGGCGGAAGTGCGAGATCAGGCGAGCGGTACGACCGGTGGTCGTCGGCACGGTGATGCACTTGGCGCCAACGGTGGTGGCCATGTTCACAGCGGACATACCCACAACGTTGTTGACGACGCGGGTGCCGTGAGCGTCGGCCGGAACCTCGAGCGGAGCGTGGGCCGGGAGGTACTTCTCGGTCTCGAGAGCAATGCTGGCCTGCATCTTAACGGCCTCGACCGGGTACTTACCGGCAGCGGACTCGCCAGAGAGCATAACGGCGTCGGTGCCGTCGTAGATGGCGTTAGCAACGTCGGCAACCTCGGCGCGCGTCGGGCGCGGGTTCTGCTGCATGGAGTCGAGCATCTGCGTAGCGGTGATAACGGGCTTGTAGGCCGCGTTGCACTTGGCGATGATCTCCTTCTGGATGTGCGGAACGAGCTCGGGCTTGATCTCGATGCCCAGGTCGCCACGGGCGACCATGATGCCGTCGGAAGCCTCGAGGATCTCGTCGAAGTTCTCGACGCCCAGGGCGCACTCGATCTTCGGGAAGATCGTCACGTGCTCGCCACCGTTCTCGCGGCAAAGCTCGCGGATGCCGCGGACGGACTCGCCGTCACGGATGAAGGAAGCGGCGATGTAATCGATGTTCTCGGTCAGGCCAAAGAGGATGTCCTGACGATCGCGCTCGGTGATGGCGGGCAGCGAGATGTTGACGTTGGGCATGTTGACGCCCTTGCGCTCGCCGATCAGGCCGTCGTTCTTGACGACGCAGGTCATGTCCTGGCCGTCGACGGACTCGACCTCGAGGGCAACCAGACCGTCATCGATCAGGATAAGGGAGCCCTTCTCGACCTCGGAGGGCAGAGCCAGGTAGTCGAGGGAGATGTGCTCAGCGGTGCCGTGGAAATCCTCGGACGTGGGCTGAGCGGTGACGACGATCTTATCGCCGGTTTTGACGGCAACCTTCTTGCCATCGACCAGAAGGCCGGTGCGGACCTCGGGGCCCTTGGTGTCGAGCAGGATGCCGACGGGCAGACCGAGCTCCTTGGAAATACGACGGACGCGCTCGATGCGACCGTGGTGCTCGTCGTAGGATCCGTGCGAGAAGTTAAAACGGGCGACGTTCATGCCCGCCTTGATCATCTCGCGGATGGTCTCGTCGCTATCGCAGGCGGGACCCATGGTGCATACAATCTTGGTGCGCTTGTACATTCAGACCTCCATCTGACATCGTCTTGCGCTGATAGATAAACCATAAGAAATAAAACCGAGATGATTATAACGAAATGCCGACCGAATACCCCAAAAAATCGACCGTATGCCGAAATGGAAGTTCATTTTTTGCGGGAAAAACGGTATATGAAAAATCTTTACCAACCACTCCAACCGCTGCTATCTGGGCGATATGTCAGTTTGGCGATGTGCCGAAGAAAAAACGTTTTACCAATGTTGAGCATCACACGGTCTGCACCGTTGCGTGCGGACCATATTTCCAAACCGATTGTTTTGGCTAGACGCGTCGCTTTGGGGTACCATAGCTCCACTATCAACTGCCGCTCAGCACGGCAGCCTTGATGAGCCCTTGCCCTTCTCCTGGGAATTATGATCGGGCATCAATCTGCTGAGTGGCCCGAATCCCAGGAGGGGACTCTATATGCAAAAGGAATACCTGTCCGCCGCGGCGGAGGTGCTCAGCGACCAAGGTGTCGATGAGAACCTCGGCCTGAGCAACGACGAGGCGTCTTCGCGCCTCGCCAAGACAGGCCCTAACAAGCTCGAGGAAGCCGAGAAGACCCCGTTGTGGAAGCGCTTCTTTGAGCAGATGGCCGACCCCATGGTCATCATGCTGATCGTTGCCGCCGTCATCAGCGCCCTCACGGGCATGGTCAAGGGCGAGCCCGACTTTGCCGATGTCGCCATCATCATGTTCGTCGTTATCGTCAACTCGGTGCTGGGCGTGGTCCAGGAAGCCAAGAGTGAGGAGGCCCTCGAGGCCCTGCAGGAGATGAGTGCGGCGCAGTCCAAGGTGCTGCGCGACGGCAAGCTCGTGCACCTGCCGAGCGCCGAGCTCGTGCCTGGCGATGTGATCATGCTCGAGGCGGGCGACTCCGTCCCGGCCGACTGCCGCGTGCTCGAGAGCGCCACGATGAAGATCGAAGAGGCCGCGCTCACCGGCGAGTCCGTGCCCGTAGAGAAGCACGCCAACGTGATCGAGCTCGCTGCGGGCACCGATGACGTGCCGCTCGGCGACCGTAAGAACATGTGCTATATGGGCTCCACCGTCGTGTACGGCCGCGGTCGCGCCGTCGTGGTCGGCACCGGCATGAACACCGAGATGGGCAAGATCGCCGGCGCCCTGGCCGAGGCCAAGGAAGAGCTCACGCCGCTGCAGGTGAAGCTCGCCGAGCTCAGCCGCATCCTCACCATCATGGTTATCGTCATCTGCGTCGTCATCTTTGGCGTTGATATCATCCGCCACGGCGTGGGCAACGTTCTTACCGACCCGACTGCCCTGCTCGACACCTTTATGGTTGCCGTCTCGCTCGCCGTCGCCGCCATCCCCGAGGGCCTGGTTGCCGTCGTGACCATCGTCCTCTCGCTTGGCGTGACCAAGATGGCCAAGCGCCAGGCGATTATCCGCAAGCTCTCTGCTGTCGAGACCCTTGGCTGCACACAGACCATCTGCTCCGACAAGACCGGTACCCTTACCCAGAACAAGATGACCGTCGTCAAGCATGAGCTCGCTGCGCCCAAGGAGAAGTTCCTGGCCGGCATGGCGCTGTGCTCCGATGCTCAGTGGGACGAGGAGCTGGGCGAGGCCGTGGGTGAGCCGACTGAGTGCGCGCTTGTCAACGACGCCGGCAAGGCGGGCCTCACTGGCCTGACTGCCGAGCATCCGCGCGTGGGCGAGGCCCCGTTCGACTCGGGCCGCAAGATGATGTCCGTGATCGTCGAGACCCTGGATGGCGAGTACGAGCAGTACACCAAGGGCGCGCCCGACGTGGTGATCGGCCTGTGCACCCATATCTACGAGGGCGAAAAGGTCGTCCCGCTGACCGAGGAGCGTCGCGCCGAGCTCGTGGCCGCCAACAAGGCCATGGCCGACGAGGCTCTGCGCGTGCTGGCGCTGGCAAGCCGCACCTACACCGAGGTCCCGAGCGACTGCAGCCCCGCTGCGCTCGAGCACGACCTGGTCTTCTGCGGCCTGTCCGGCATGATTGACCCTGTCCGCCCCGAGGTCGCCGACGCCATCCGCGAGGCGCACGATGCCGGTATCCGCACCGTCATGATCACGGGCGACCACATCGACACCGCCGTGGCCATCGCCAAGCAGCTGGGCATCGTCACCGATCGCAGCCATGCCATCACCGGTGCCGACCTCGATCGCATGAGTGACGAGGAGCTCGACGCGCACATCGAGGACTACGGCGTGTACGCCCGCGTCCAACCCGAGCACAAGACACGCATCGTCGAGGCTTGGAAGTCGCGCGACCAGATCGTGGCCATGACGGGCGACGGCGTCAACGACGCCCCGTCCATCAAGCGCGCCGACATCGGCGTGGGCATGGGCATTACTGGTACCGACGTCACCAAGAACGTCGCCGACATGGTGCTCGCCGACGATAACTTTGCCACCATCATCGGTGCCTGCGAAGAGGGCCGTCGCATCTACGACAACATCCGCAAGGTCATCCAGTTCCTGCTTTCGGCCAACCTTGCCGAGGTGTTCTCGGTGTTTATCGCCACGCTCATCGGCTTTACCATCTTCCAGCCGGTGCAGCTGCTGTGGGTGAACCTGGTCACCGACTGCTTCCCCGCGCTCGCGCTGGGCATGGAGGACGCCGAGGGCGACATCATGAAGCGCAAGCCGCGCAACGCCAAGGATGGTGTCTTTGCCGGACATATGGGTCTGGACTGCGTGGTCCAGGGCCTAATCATCACCGTGCTGGTGCTGGCGAGCTTCTTTGTGGGCGTGTACTTTGACATGGGCTACATCCACATCGCCGATATGATCGCCGGCAATGCCGACGAGGAAGGCGTGATGATGGCGTTCATCACGCTCAACATGGTCGAGATTTTCCACTGCTTCAATATGCGCAGCCGTCGTGCGTCGCTGTTCACCATGAAGAAGCAGAACAAGTGGCTGTGGGCTTCCGCCGCGCTGGCACTGGTGCTGACGGTGATCGTGACCGTGCAGCCGACGCTTGCCGAGATGTTCTTTGGCCCTGTGACGCTTGAGCTCAAGGGCGTTCTTGCCGCGCTGGGCCTGGCCTTCCTGATCATCCCGCTGATGGAGATCTACAAGGCGATCATGCGCGCTGTGGAGAAGGAGTAACGCTCTCGTCCGGGCCCGCCCCACGCCCTTTCTCCCTCACTGGTCCTCGCGCTTCGCGCTGCGGGATCGTTCGGGAGAAAGGGCTTCCGGGGCGGGCCCTGCGCTATCCTTGCTGGCTTTTCTCCCGCGCGGATGAAAAGGGCTGAGGGAAAGTATGTGAGCTGGTCGGGCTTTGCCCGGCCAGCTCTTTTTGATTTAAAATACCTGCTCAGTTGTGATTTTTGGTGCTGGGAGGCGTTTGTGGCTAAGGCTAAGGCTAAGGCGAAGAAAAAGACGACGGGGGCGCGGGCTAAGCGTGATCGTCGTCGGAAGCTCGCGACCGAACCCCCTGCATCTGCTGAGGAGTTGCTGGCGAGTGTACCGGGGCTTGACGCGCTGCAGGATGTTCCGGCGTTTGATGACCTGCCGGTCGATGAAGCTCAGCAGGCTGCCTTTGATGATTTCTGCGCACATGCCGAGGAGCCCGAGCAGATGCAGCTTGGCGCCGTGGTGCGCTTGGATCGTGGGTTTCCGCTGGTGGCGACTGCCGACGATACCTTCCGCGCCGAGCATGCCGTGGGATTTGCCAAGTCGCGCGGTGGGGACGAGGTCCTGCTGCCTGCCGTGGGCGATCGTGTGGCGGTGCGCCGCGCTCCCGGGCACGATATGGGCGTGATTGAATGCGTGCTGCCGCGCCGTACGAGCTTTGAGCGTTGGCGCGGCCGTGCCCGCGGAGAGCGCCAGGTGCTCTGCTCCAACGTGGATAGCGTGCTAATCGTGCAGGCGCTCGGTGCCGGCGAGGTGCTGCTCGACCGTGTGGCGCGTTCGCTGGTATTGGCGCTCGACTGCGATGCCGAGCCGGTGGTGGTACTCACCAAAGCTGACCGCTGCGATGCCGAGGAACTCGAGCGCGATCTGGACCGCGTGCGCCGCCTGGTGGGTCCGGACGTGCGCGTGATCGTGACGTCCTCTGCCGAGGGCCGCGGCCTGGACGAGGTCCGTGCCTGCGTGCCTGCCGGGAGCTGCGCCATGATTCTGGGCGAGTCGGGTGCCGGCAAGTCGACGCTGCTCAATGCGCTGCTGGGCCACGATACGTTGGCGACCGGCGGTGTGCGCGAACGCGACGACCAGGGCCGTCACACTACCGTCGCGCGCGTGATGGTGACGCTGCCGGGCGACGCCGGCGTGATCGCCGATGCCCCGGGCCTGCGCAGCCTACCGCTCGTGGGTCACGAGCGGGGACTGGCCCGCGCCTTCCCCGAGATTGTCGAGGCATCGCGCGCGTGCCGGTTTGGCGATTGCACGCATACCCATGAGCCGGGTTGCGCCGTTCGCGAGGCCGAGGACGCCGGGCAGATCGATAGCCTGCGTCTGGAAACGTTCCAAAACCTGGCGTTATCCATGCGCGTGAGTGCTCAAATGCTCGATCCCGATGTCCATCTGTAATTGATTTTTCCTATGACAGCCGTTTCCCAACTGTTCGGGAGACGGCTTTTTGCTGCGGAAAAGCCTCGAAACATGCAGTTTGCTGACGTGCTGACCAAAACCTTGCCACGAGCTTGACGGGCTGGTCAGCTTTTGGTCAGCGATTGGTTTGACATCGAAAACCAAGATTGCGATTGCGCCGCTTTGCACTCTGACCGCCCAGACAATGGTGGTACGGGCATTCGCCCGGCACTGCCATGAGAGGAGCGGCCGTGAACAAGAGCAAGCGCATCGCCATCAGTCTGGTCGCGGGCGTGCTCGCTGCTCTGCTCTGCATGGTTTACGGCTCATCGATCCGCTCACAAGCCGAACAGGTCCAGGCTGAGACCTTGGCCAAGTACGGTGGCGATCGCGTCGAGGTATGCGTCGCGGCGCGCGATATCGATGTGGGCGAGACCCTCGATGAGACCAATGTCATAACCCAGGAGTGGCTGACGAGTCTGCTGCCGCGTGACGCGGCGACCGAGCTGCGCCAGGTGCGCGGCGACGTGACGACTTCGCGTATTCCCAAAAACGCCGTGATCTGCAATGTCTACACCAAGGTCGAGAGCCGCAAGCTCGAGGTGCCTAAGGGCAAGGTCGCCGTTTCGGTGGCGGTCGATGCCGAGCACTCGGTCGGCGGTGCTACGGGCGTGGGCAGCTACGTGGATGTGTATGTGCAAAAAGACGGCGTGACCGATCGGCTGTGCGGCGCGTACGTGATCGATACCAGTGAGGATTCCGGTGCCACGCGCGAGGGCAAGATCGAATGGGTGACGCTGGCGGCTGACCCCGAAGACGTCAAGGAACTGCTGGGAGCCTCGGGCAAGGGAACGGTCAGCTTGACGATTCCCGCCACGGCGCGCGGCAAAAAGAGCGGAGGCGACGAGTGATGAAGGCGATCTGGCTTGCGTGCTGCGCGTGCGGCGATTACGGGCTGTTGCAGCGGGAAGTCGAGGGCCGTGATGCGGGTGCACAGGTGCTTCGCGTGGGTGACCTGGACGGGCTGGTTTCCATGGCGCGGGCGTTTCCGTCGCGCCGCGGGGCTGCCATCATCGCGGCGTCTCTGTTTGATACCGAAGATGTGCGCAAGACTGTTGCGCGCCTGACGGCCGAAGGCCGCGTGAGTCGCGTGGTCGTGTTGATAGAAGCGCTCGATCCGTCGGATATCGAGGGGCTGTTTCGCGCGGGGGCGACCGAGGTCATCGCTGCACACAGTATATGCGGCAACGGGCGCGCGGGCGAGGGAGCGGTTGATTCCGATCGGCGCATGACGATTGAGCCCGATGCTTTTGTTGATAGGGAACCCGGGGCGCCTCGCGCTACAAGAGGCCCGCGTGTTGATGATTATGGAAAAGCGGAAGCCGAGCATGGTCGGCGACCCCGGAACCCCCTTGTATACGATGACGCTGGAGGGCCGGCGCAGCATGCTGGCGACTCCCCGGCAGTAGATATGGGATACGTGCACGGCGTGAATCTGGCGGATGAACTCGACGAAGTTGAGGGCCTTGCCGGGTGCGGCGAGTTGTCGCTGATGCAGCATGAGCAGATTGCGCAGAACGAGCCTGCCTCGCAGACCGAACAAGCAGCCATGCCGGCTTGGACGCAGCACGTGGTTGCGGCGGGGGAGACGGGGACGCTGTCACCGACGCCCGCCCCGCCGCCTCCGATGCCGCCGGCAGACGCTACCGCTCCGCCGCATCGAGCTCCAGTCATCTGCGCTATTTCGGGTTCGGGCGGTTGCGGCAAGTCGACGATCGTTGCCACCATGGCACACACATCGTCGCTGTTGGGCTTGCGTGCCGCCGTGCTCGACCTGGACCTGATGTTTGGAAACCTTTACGACTTGTTAGGCGTCGATGCTCCGCGCGATATGGCGGCACTTATCGAGCCGTCGGCGGCGGGCATGCTCACCGAGCCGGATATCGTAGCCGCTTCGATGCGCGTGGCGCCGGGCGTTACGCTCTGGGGTCCCGTCGCGGCGCCCGAGCAAGCCGAGCTCATGGCACGTCCGGTGGAGCTACTGCTTGATGTTCTGCGTCGCGAATCCGACGTGGTCTTTATCGATACCTCGGTCTTTTGGGGCGACGCCGTGGCGGCTGCGGTGGCGGCGAGCGACCGTTGCCTGGTCGTTGGCGATGCGGCGGTGTCGTCCGCGGCATCGGCATCGCGCGTCATTGAACTGGCAGGTCGAGTAGGTGTGCCGCGCACGCGCATGAGCGCCGTGTTCAACCGGTTCGGTGCGCGCGGGGCAGACGAGGACGTCGCCATGCGCTTTGAGATTGCCTGTGCGTTAAGCTCCAAGATTCGTATCGCCGATGGCGGGCAGGATCTCGCCGCGCTCATGGCGTTTGGGCGCGCTGACGAGGCAGTGGGGCAGACCAGCGCTTTTGCGACTAGCGTGCGCGAGGCCACGCGCGAGATGCTCGTGGAACTGGGGTGCGCCGTCGGCCCTTGGAGCGATATGGTCGCCGACCGTGCAACGCGCACCGAACGCCCGCGTATCCGCCTTCCCTGGTCGCGCGAGGGTGATCAGCGATGAGCCTGCAAACGAGGATTAAGGCTGCCGGCGCTGCGGCGGCGGCAGCGCCTGTAGATGTGGGGCGTCGCCGCGCCGTGAAACGACGCACCAAGCGCGCCGTGATGGACCGCATGGGTTACGACGAAGTGGCGCGTATCAGCGCCTATATCGACCCGGCACTTGCCCGCTCGGAATTGCGTCCTGCGGTGGAGGCGGCGCTCAATGTTGAGGAGCCGACCGATCTCGCGACGCCCGAGCGCGAGACCATCATCGACGAGATTTTGGATGACGTGGTGGGCTTGGGGCCGTTGCAGCCGCTCATCGAGGACGACACCGTTACCGAGATCATGATCAACGGCTGCCGCTCGGCTTTCTTTGAACGCGGCGGCGTCTTGTACCCCATCGAGCATGCGTTTGAGGATGATGAGCAGATCCGTGTGCTTATCGACCGCATTATCTCGCCACTTGGCCGCCGTATCGACGAGCGCAGCCCCATCGTCAACGCCCGCCTCAAAACGGGCTATCGCGTCAACGCGGTGATTCCGCCTGTGGCGATTGACGGACCGATTCTCACCATCCGAAAGTTCTCGGACCGTATCTGCTCGCTGGACGAGCTCGTGGGGTTGGGATCGCTGCCGCTTTGGTATGCGCAGCTGCTGTCGTGTGCGGTGTCGCTGCGACAGGACCTGGCGGTTGCGGGAGGCACGGGATCTGGTAAGACCACCCTGCTCAACGCGTTGTCATGTGAGATTTCCACCGGCGAGCGCATCGTGACGATCGAGGACTCTGCCGAGCTCAAGTTTGCGCATCATCCGCACGTGGTGCGCCTAGAGGCGCGCGAGGCTTCAATTGAAGGCGAGGGCGCGGTGGCGATCCGCGACCTGGTGACTAATGCCCTGCGCATGCGCCCCGACCGCATCGTGGTGGGCGAGGTGCGCGGTGCCGAGTGCTGCGACATGTTGCAGGCCATGAACACGGGCCACGACGGGTCGCTCACCACGCTTCATGCGGGTTCAGAACAGGAGACCGTGGTGCGTCTGACGTTGCTTGCACGTTATGGCATCGATCTGCCGAGCGAGCTCATCGAGGAGCAGATTGCCATGGCACTCGACGGTATCGTGATGTCCGAGCGCCACGCCGATGGCAGGCGCTTCGTCTCCTCGTATTCGGGGGTGCGACGCGCCGCATCGGGCGGCGTAGAGCTCGAGCGCTATGTGACGTTCGATGCCGCCGAGCGCACCTGGACGCTTGACCGCGAGCCGCCGTTTATCGCAGAAGGCCTGCGGTCGGGGACGCTCACACAAGAGGAGGTGGACGAATGGAGATCACTGTGCCCCTCGTCGTAGGGGGCTTGGCAGGGCTTTCTGTCGCGACGGCGTGCGGGGCGGAACCTCGTGTGCCGCAGGTACCGCCGGCGGAGCTGGCACGTCAGGCGCTCGAAACGGTGGCAGAGAAGCTGCCGCGTGAGCTGGTGGAAAACGATCTGCTGAAAAAGATCGCCCGTTCGTGGGCATCGCTGGCTCCGGCGCATCGCCTTGGCCTCGTGATCGAAGATGCTTCGGGACGTTTGGCGTTTCTGCTGCTATCGAGCGGTGTCTGCTGCGTTTTACTAACGATGGTGTCGTTATCGCCCCTCGGATTTGCCTTGGGACTTGTTGCTCCGTTTGCCGTTGGTGCCGCTCGGGATGGCTTTGAGAGCCGGCGCGAGCAACACGATGCAGAAGAGGCAATGCCCGAGGCGTTTACCGCACTTTCCATGTCGCTTGCCTCGGGACATTCGCTGGCCCAGGGCATGCGCTTTGTGGGCGCTCATGCGCAAGAGCCAGTGCATACCGAGTTTTTGCGGGTGGCGGCGGCGATCGATTGCGGCATCTCGGCGACCGACGCGCTCGATGACTTGCTCGTGCGTATCGACGCCCCCGGTCTTTCGCTTGTGACCTTGGCGCTTAAGGTGTCTCAGCGCACCGGCGCTCCGCTTGCCGACTTACTGTCCGAGGCGTCGAGCATGGTGGGGGAGCGCATTGAGCTCAAGCGCCGCCTGGATGTTAAGACGTCGCAGGCTCGCATGTCTGCGCATATGGTCGCGGCGATGCCGGCGGGCATGTGCGCGGTGTTGGCGCTGCTTTCGGCAGATTTTCGTCGCGGTCTTGCGACGCCTGCCGGCGCGGGCGCTGTGGTGCTGGGTCTTGCCCTCAACGCCGTTGCCCTGGTGGTTATCCGGCGCATTATGCGGGTGGAGCTATGAGCGCCCCGGTTGCAGTTGCGGCTTGCCTGTGCGCCCTGAGTGTATTTGTCGCGACGGGTTTGGATCGGGCGGATGCACGCAAGATCGCAGGGGCCTGCAAGCGCGAGGCGGTGCTGGTCGCTGCCGCGGGTCGCTCGGTGGTCGATGCTCTGACCGCGCGAGTGAAGGGCGCGGTTGGAGCGGGCGGCCCGGCGCGAGTGTCGCTCGGCGAAGTGTCCGAGATGATCGATGTTGTGCGCTTGGGTCTTTCGGCCGGTCTTTCGTTTGATGCGGCGCTTGAGATTTTCTGCGCCAACCGCCGGTCAGTGCTGGCTCTTCGCCTTGAGCGCGCCTGCATGGCGTGGCAGGTGGGCGTGGGCACGCGTGAGGACGAGTTGTTGGCCGCCGCGCGCGACCTGGACGTGCGAGCGCTCGAGACCTTTGCCATCACGGTGGGGCAGGCGCTCGCCCTGGGTGCCCCACTTGCCGAGACGCTGGCCGCTCAAAGTCGCGAGATCCGTGCGGCTCATCGCGCCGCGGTCGAGCGCGAGATCGAGCGTGCACCCGTCAAGCTGCTGATTCCCACCGGCACGCTCATCTTGCCGGCGTTGCTTCTGTCCATATTGGGCCCGCTGCTGGGAGCAGGCGGGATGATGTAGGGAGGAATACATGAACACGATGACTGACGCTGCTGGCAAGGTCCAGGGCTGGGCGTTTTGCCGGGCGGCACATGTTCGTCAGCGCGCCAAGGAACTATTGCAGGAGGAGAGTGCACAGGGTACCACCGAGTATGCCATCTTGGTCGGCGTGCTCGTGGTGATCGCGATTATCGCCATCGTCGCATTTAAGGGCAAGGTCCAAGATCTATGGAACGCTATCAGCGAGGGCATCAACAGCCTGTAGAGGGCGAGCGCCCCATCGGGGTGCTGCTGGTGTTTGCTTGCCTGACCGTGGCGATAGCGGCGGTGCTTTGGGGGCTTAACGCCGCGCGGCAGCAGCGTCCTGGGACCGCCTCCGATTTGGGCTCAGATTCGGCGGTGGCGTCTCAAAAAGATGAGATGCGAGATGCGGACGATTCGGATGTCGCTGTCACGGCGCAAACCTTTCTGCGGACGCTCGACAAGCGGTCTGGCACTGCGACGGATTCGCCTGAGGGCAACGCGATTGCGGTCCGGCTTGCATGGTCCGAGGACCGACCGATGACCGAAGCGGCGGCGGATATGCTGCGTGCCTATCGCGAGGTACCCACGGCGCAACTTGCTCTGAGCGGCTATCTCGACATCAAGGGAAACGTGTGGGGCGCCATCGTGCGCGACGAACGCGGCTGGGTCGATATGGTGACGGTTGCCGCGGATACTGGCGATGCTTCGTGTCGTCTGCGCGCCGTGCGCCTGGTCCCGCAAACAATAAACTCAAAGGAGGGATCGTGAAATGCATGGCGTTCTGCGTGAAGAGGTTGCCCAAGCGACTGTGGAATACGCCATCGTCACGGTGGCGCTGTTATCGATCGTGCTGGCGATTGCGGGACTTTGGCGTGCTGGCACCGATGGGCGCTTGGCGGCGCTGGTCGAGCGGGCGGCATCCCATGGCGTTGCCTCGATGTCGGTTATCGACGCCGCTGCGGGCGCTAAGGACATCGCGTTGTATTGATATCGCGTGCGAGGACCGGGCGCAGTCTACGGTCGAGGCCGCTTTTTTGCTGCCGACGTTTCTGACGCTCATCCTTCTCGCACTGCAACCGGTGTGCCTGCTCTATACGCGCGCGGTCATGGAGTCTGCCGCCGCCGAGACCGCGCGGCTCATGACCACGACGACGGCGGAGGACGACGATCTTAAGGAGTTCACCCGCCGCCGGCTTGCCGCAGTGCCCAACGTTTCGATCTTTCATGCCGGCGGGCCGCTGTCGTGGGATATCGAGCTTGGCCGGGCCGGTGCGGGTGGCGTCTCGTCCGTGTCCGTTTCCGGCGAGGTCAAGCCGTTGCCCGTGATCGGTGCGTTTGCGCAGGCTATGGGTGGTGCCGCCGAGGGCGGCTACGTTGAGCTCAAGGTCGATGTCTCGTATCAATCGCGTCCCGAATGGCTGGAGGGAGATTATGATTCGTGGATTGCTACATGGGATTAAGCGTTTCTGGTCTAGACGCGTTTTGACGCGCCGTCCGAGCTGCCATTGCAAGCGAGGCGGCTTTATGGGTCGAGCCGGTGTCGATCTGTTTATCGAAGACGGCGCCTATACCACGCTTTCTTCTGCCGTGGTCATCCTAGTGGTGCTCACATTGTTGTTTTCGTCGACCGCGGCGATATGGAGCATGTCGCGTGCCGGGGACACCCAGGTGGCGGCCGATAGCGGCGCGCTGGCGGGTGCCAACGTAGTGTCGTCCTATCACACGGCTGCCACGGTGGTTGATGCGAGTATCTTGAGTCTGGGGCTGGCGGGGTTTGCCACGATCGGGACGGGCCTGGTCGCCATCCTCATCCCGGGTGCCGAGCCGGTTGCCGGCAATATGGTCGACACCGGGATCGAGATCATTAAAACGCGCAACAAGTTTGCCAAAAGCGCATCGGAAGGCTTACAGAAAATCGAGACGGCTCTGCCGTATCTGATCGCCGCGCGTGCCACGCAGGCGGTGTCGGCGCAGGATACCGATAGTGTGACCTATACCGGTACGGCGCTTGCCGTACCCAGGACATCCGAGTCGGACTTTGCTGCGCTCAAAGGGTCAGAGATCTCGACCGATACCATTAAAGACACATCAGATGATTTAGAGCGTGCGGCCGAGGAGCTGCGGAAGGCCTCGGAGGAGACGGCGAAGGCAAAGGAGCGCGCTTGGCTGGCGGATTGTGGTGGGTCTGACAAGGGCTCGGTCGGCAGCTGTTCTTGTATGTGGGAGCGCGCAAAAAGCCTAACGGATCTTTCCGGTGTTCAAAATCCGCATTACTCATCGAGCGTTACGTGGGAGCCTCAAGTTGCCCTTGATCGCGCGAAGGACTACTACCATTGGCGTCTGACAAATGAGAAGCCCCAGGGCTCGAGTGTCGAGATGAAGGCAGAGTCTGCGGCGCGTAAGGCGTTTTATACCTATGCGAACGCGGAGGTCGATCGGGCATATATAACCGAGAACGGAGACAGGGTTTCCTCCTATATTCCGCTGCTGCCGCGCAACTCTGATGAGGTTCGGGCGACGGAACTCTATACCGATGCGGTGTGGCCGACGAGCGTAAACGATGACAAGGCGTATCTGCATTACGGGACGACCTGCCCCAACTATAAGAAAGGGACGCCGAGCGGATTTGCTTCGGTTGCCGATTACGATGGACAGGATAAATGCAGCAAATGCCATTTTGGCGTTTTGTCGCTTGGTGCTGTTGCGGCGCCTTCAACCTCTATCGAAAACGGCTTCGAGTATCACTTTGACAAGTTTAAAGACGCCCTGGAGGACTACGTCGACTGTCGCAACAAGGAGCTCGAGCTCGAGCGTCAGACCGAGGACGAAGCCGACCGTGCGGGCAATGCGTTCGATACCGCCATCAAAGAACTTTCCGGTGAGCGTCCGCGTATCGCTCCGCCCGGTCACAACGGCGTGGTTGCCTTTGCGGTTTCGGGTGCCATCTCGAGCTCCGATGAACTCAACTCTTCGTTTAACACGGCAGTCAGACTTGGCGATCGCGGTGCCATCTCTGCCGCGGTGCTGGCGCCCGATGGGGCGACGGCGCAAAACAACGTGCTTTCGCGATTTTTCTCGACATTGAAGGAACGCTCGGGCGGCGTTGCCGGCGTGCTCGACGGCGTCATGGATGTTTGGGGACGGCTGCTTGTGGGATACGGTGATATCCAAGGTTCGGCCGACGAACTTATGGGCGAGATGATTAAAGGCCTAGGAGGGGGCAGCGGCGCGTTGGGCTCCATCGCATCGTGGCTCGGCGATACCGTTTCGGCGTCCGTGGCGGCGTTGGGTCTGGAACCGTGCGACTTGCGCCTGCGAAAGCCGGTGCTGACCGATTCCGCCAACGTCATTAAGAGTCCGGGGTCTGACATTGCTGGTTTCTCTCAAGCGCAAGACAAGCTGCGAAGTATTCCGTTGGGCGTGACCGATCCCAAGGCGCTTTGCGAGGCGTTGGAATATCAAGTCGAACGCACCATTAGCGGTACGGTGTTCACGCTTGCGGAGATTCCTCTGCCCGGCGGCGGCTCCATCCCGCTCACCGTCGATGTCGCCACGCTGGTTGGCGCTTTGGGCGGTGGGTCGTAATGAGTATCCGCATGCGTCTGCGCGAGGAGCGCGCCCAAGCGACGGTGGAGATGGCAGTGGTTACGCCCGTTTTGCTGGTGCTGGCACTCATCGTGTACAACGTCATGATCTTTGCCAGCGCTGTCGCGCGCTTCGACCGCGTGGTGCCCGACATCGTGTTGGCGCACGCCGTGGCGTCGGAGGGGGAGGGCGACGAAAGCTCTGCCGATGCCTCGGCGACGGTTCAGACTCAAATTCTGAATGCCATGGAAGGCTATGGCTTGCAGATCGAAGTGTCGAGCGAGCAAGGCGCGGAGGCATCGGATGGTGGCCTGCTCTCCCTATCCGGTACGTTTAGGACCTACACCTGCACCATGCACTATGAGCCGTGGCCGACTTCTCTCAGCATCGCTGGCGTTCCGCTGGGGGCGCCGACAACGTTGTCGCACGAGCGCGCGGTGACGGTCGATCCATGGCGTCCGGGGGTGGTCATGTGACCGCGGTCTCGTCCTACATCGCGTACGCGCGGGCGCTCAACAGGCTGGGTTGGACGCCGGCCGAGTTTGTGGTGGCGGAGTCGTTTGCCGTGCGCCTGCGCGGCATGCTGGGACGGTGTCCGGTTGCCGCCAACGGTCTGCCGCTCGTCATGGCGTTTCCACGCTGCTCTTCGGTCCATACGTGTTTTATGGCCTATCCCATCGACATCGCCTTCATCGATCGCGACGGCAATATCCTCGCGCGCTACGAAAGCGTTCGTCCTTGGCGCACGTGCTCCTGCCCCGGCGCCTGGGCCGTACTAGAGCGTCCTTCAATCATTGTTTCGATCCCTGCTCTCCAACGCGTGCCGGCTTAAGAATTGGCGACAGCGGACTTTCGTCATACGAAATTGGGTAAGATGGGGAGGAGATGCATGGATGTCGAGATCCATCCCAACGCCAAAAAGCACCTGACGGAAGGGGTCGATGATGGGCAAGACGTATACGGCCGCTAATGGTCAGGTTGTAACGGATGAAATGATTGACGCGTGGTGCGAGTCGTACGAGCGCGGAGAGTTTCCGGATGGCGAACACACCGTTGGTGGGATTGTGCATGGACGGCCCCCACTCTCAGGTGAGGGGACGGCAACGCTGTCGGTCAAGATTCCTCTGGGAATGAAGGAGGCCATTCGTCGACGGGCGGCTGCCGAGGGGATGACGCCAAGTGAGTTTGCCCGTGCGGCTCTGAGTGAAAAACTTCTTGCTGCCGGCTGATGCCTCTGACGTGCCGATTTATAGAACCGAGGCTGTGCTCAAAAACTTTTTTAAAATTCTCGGTTGACCGGAACGCGTCCTTGGTTATACTAATCAGGCCTTGAAACAAGGCACACCTCAAATGGCTGGGTAGCTCAGTTGGTAGAGCAGAGGACTGAAAATCCTCGTGTCAGGGGTTCGATTCCCTTCCCCGCCACCTTGAATTGACTAGGACCCCTGCAAAGGGGTCCTTTTCTTTTATCGAGGGCTCTGCGGAAAACGCATCCCAGACATTCCTCCCGCTTTTGCGCCACTTTTCAGACCGTTCGCTCGCCTGTCCGCACGCGCGGGTATACTCAAAACGATACTTTTCCTATGCAATACGATGCAGGCTCGACCTGCATGATTCGAAGGGGGCAGTGATGGAGAGGATACTCGGCGTTAATCTCTCTGGCTGGTTTATTCCCGAGCCTTGGGTGACCCCGTCGCTGTATGCAGCGACCGGTGCATCCAACGCGGCCGAGCTGCAGGAGGCTATGGGCACCGCCGCCTATAACGAGCGCATGCGCCGTCATTACGAAACGTTTGTGAGCGAGGACGATTTTCGCCGCATGGCGCAGATTGGCCTCAATGCCGTGCGTCTGCCGGTGCCCTGGTATGCCTTCGGCTCGCAGGAGTCCGATGCGTCCTACATCTCGGTTGTCGACTACATTGACCGTGCAATTGAGTGGGCTGCCAAGTACGACATCCGCGTGCTGCTCGATCTGGCAACCGTGCCAGGTGGTCAGGGCGATTCCAACGATTCGCCCACCACGCCGGAGGCTGTTGCCGAGTGGCATTCGTCCACCAACGGCCGTCATGTCGCGCTCGACGTGCTCGAGCGCTTGGCCGAGCGTTACGGCGAGGCCGAGAGCCTGCTGGGCATCGAGCTGCTGGACACGCCGCAGATGAGCGTCCGCAAGAGCCTCTTTACCATGACGGATGGCATTCCGGCTCACTACCTGCGCAACTTCTATCGCGATGCCTATGAGCTCGTCCGTTCGTATATGCCAGAGGACAAGATCGTCGTCTTCTCGTCTTCGGGGTATCCCAGCGAGTGGAAGCATTTTATGCGCGGCGCCAAGTACAAGAACGTCTATATGGACCTTCACCTGTACCATTACCGCGACGAGCATGCGCTCGACATCACGAGCCCCCGCGGGCTGACGACGGCGATTTCGCGTAACAAGCGCGAGCTCAAAGAGGCGATTTCGACGGGGTTCCCCGTGCTGGTGGGCGAATGGTCGGGTGCGGCAATCTTTGCCAACTCGTCGGTTACGCCCGAGGGCCGCAATGCCTACGAGCGCGTGTTTATCGCCAACCAGCTGGCTTCGTTTGCGCCGGCTGCCGGTTGGTTCTTCCAAACGTGGAAGACCGAGAAGCGCATTGCAGCATGGGACGCCCGCGCGGCGCTCGGTACGCTCGAGCGCGGCATGATTGAATAGGTTGATATGACGCAAAACAGCGCCCATACGGGCAAACTCTATGTGGTCGGCACGCCCATCGGCAACCTGGGTGACCTGTCCCCGCGCGTTGGCGAGGCCTTTGCCGCTGCCGATGTCATCTGCTGCGAAGACACGCGTGTGACGTCAAAGCTGCTGATGCACCTGGGCATTTCCAAGCCGCTTGTCCGTTGCGACGAGAATGTGATCGCTAGCCGCGCTGCCGGCCTGGTCGACCGTCTGCTGGCGGGGGAGACCCTCGCCTTTGCCTCGGACGCCGGCATGCCGAGCGTGTCCGATCCCGGCCAGGCGCTGGTCGAGGCGGCGCGTGAGGCCGATTTGCCCGTCGAAGTTATTCCCGGGCCCTCTGCTTGCGTCACGGCGCTTGTTTCGTCCGGCATTCCCTGCGAGCATTTTTTCTTCGAGGGCTTTTTGGGCCGAAAGCACGGCGACCGTGTGCGCCGTTTGCAGCGCCTTGCCGTGGTGCCCGGCGCACTCATCTTCTACGAGTCTCCACATCGCATCGTGGCGACGCTCGAGGCCGTGGCGGAGGTCTTTCCCCAGCGTGAGGTTGCCGTCTGCCGCGAACTCACCAAGCTGCACGAGGAGGTCTTGCGCGGGCCCGCTGACCAGCTTGCCGAGGAGCTGCGTGCTCGCGGCGAGGTAAAGGGCGAGATTGCGCTGGTCATCGCGCCGCCGAGCGAGGATGAGGAGGCCGGCATCGCGCCGGTTGGCGCTGCGGTAGCGGATCCCGACGAGGCCCTGCGCGAGGATATCCGCACCGCGCTCGAGGAGGGGGAGCCCGCCTCTGCGGTGGCCAAGCGCCTGTCTCAGAAGTATTCGCGCCGCAAGCGCGATGTCTATGCCATGGTGCTCGATATGCAATAGATGGAGGATATCCAGCCCTTGCGCTAGAATCATCCCCTGTATGCAACGTTTTTCTGGAGGACAAACCCCATGGATCAAAGCAAGCCTTCGTTCTTTATCACGACGCCCATCTACTACGTCAACGCCGATCCGCACCTGGGCACGGCTTATTCCACCATCATCGCCGACGTTCAGGCTCGCTATCGCCGCTCCGCCGGCTATAACGTCAAGTTCCTGACCGGCATGGACGAGCACGGCGAGAAGGTCGCCGAGGCCGCAGCCAAGCATGGCATGACGCCGCAGGAGTGGACCGATAGCCAGGCCCCGCACTTCAAGGAGCTTTGGAGCAAGCTCGAGATTTCCAACGACGACTTCATCCGCACCACCGAGCCGCGCCAGCATCATGCCGTGCAGTATCTGTGGGAGCGCATGAAGGAGTCCGGTTACCTGTATAAGGGCAGCTACGACGGTTGGTATTGCGTGCCTGACGAGACCTACTTCACCGATACGCAGGTCCAGAAGGGCGACGAGGAGTACGGCAGCGTCGGCCAGCATCTATGCCCCGACTGCCACCGTCCGCTTGAGCGCGTGCAGGAGGAGTCCTACTTCTTTAAGCTTTCCGCCTTCCAGGACAAGCTTCTCAAGCTCTATGACGAGCACCCCGACTTTGTCGAGCCTGCGTTCCGCATGAACGAGGTACGTAGCTTTGTCGAGGGCGGCCTTAACGACCTTTCCGTGAGCCGTACGAGCTTTGACTGGGGCATTCAGGTCCCGTTTGACGAGGGTCACGTGACCTACGTGTGGTTCGATGCGCTGCTCAACTATATGACTGCCGTCGGCTACGGTGTCGACACCGACGAGGCCCGTGCCGAGCTGGCCTATCGCTGGCCCGCGCAGTTCCATATTGTGGGTAAGGACATCATTCGCTTCCACTGCGTCATTTGGCCCGCCATGCTCATGGCCATCGGCGAGGCCCTGCCCGAGCACGTCTTTGCCCACGGCTTCCTGACCGTGCGCAATGCCGAGACCGGTAAGGCCGAGAAGATGTCCAAGAGCCGCGGCAACGCCATCGCTCCGCAGGATGTTATCGACATGCTGGGCGTCGAGGGCTACCGCTATTACTTTATGACCGACGTAGTCCCCGGCACCGACGGCGCCATCAGCTTCGATCGCATGGAGCAGGTCTACAACGCCGATCTGGCCAACAGCTGGGGCAATCTTATCTCGCGCTCGCTCAACATGAGCGCAAAGTACTTTGACGGCTGCGCCCCGGCTAAACCGGCGTCTGCCGACGCGTTCGATAACCCGCTGGCAAAGATTGCCGACGGCCTGGTCGAGCGCTACATGGCCAATATGGACGTGCTCGATTACGGCGGAGCCAAGGATGAGGTCATGGAGCTCATCCATGCCGCCAACCACTACATCGAGGACTCCGAGCCCTGGGCGCTTGCCAAGGACGAGGCCAAGGCTGACGAGCTGGCATTTGTGATCTACAACCTGCTCGAGGCCATCCGCATCGCCGCCCACCTGCTGATGCCGCTCATGCCCCAGACTTCTGCCGAGGCTCTGCGTCGCCTGTCTTGCGAGGACGAGGCCTCGAGCGACGACCTCAAGGGCATTTGCACTTGGGGCCTGCTTGCTGGCGGTCAGCCCGTCGAGAAGGGCGATCCGCTGTTCCCGCGTCTGGCGTAGAGACCGCGCGAGCGCCATATCGGCAATTTGCTGTTTAGCTGTAAGGGCATGGCCGCCACGGTCCATGCCCTTTTGTTTCAAGACGCCGCCATCATGCTAAGGAGGCAACCATGACAACTTCGCCTTTGGCAAACCCCACGGCCACCAGGGAGCTGCTGGAGGAGTTTGGCCTTGCGACCAAGCATCGCCTGGGCCAGAACTTTCTAATCGACAATCATGTGATCGAGCGTATCTGCGAGCTTGCCGAGCTTGCAGGTGACGAGCGCGTACTCGAGGTGGGTCCGGGTTGTGGAACGTTGACACTTGCGTTGCTGCAGGAAGCGACGTGCGTTACGTCCATTGAGGCCGATCCCGAGCTTGAGCCGGTGCTCGATGCCCACGCCGCCGACTATGCCAACTTCCGCTTTATCATGGGCGACGCGCTCAAGGTGGGCCCGGAGCAGATTGAGCAGGCTGCGGGCGGTGAGCCGACGGTGTTTGTCGCGAACCTGCCCTATAACGTGGCGGCGACGATCATCCTGCAGTTCTTCCAGACGATGCCGGCGCTCAAGCGCGCCGTCGTCATGGTGCAAAAGGAGGTTGCCGATCGCATTGCCGCAGTGCCGGGCAACAAGACCTATGGCGGCTATACGGCAAAGCTTGGCCTGTATGCGCAGGTAACGGGTCGCTTTGAGGTGCCGCCGCGTTGCTTTATGCCGGCGCCACACGTGGACTCGGCCGTCGTGCGTATCGACCGTGTTGACGGTGTGGTGCCCGAAGGACTCGATCGCGAATTTGTGGCCCGCGTGATTGACGCTGCATTTGCTCAGCGTCGCAAGACCATCCGCAATTCCATGAGCGCCAACGGTTTTGCCAAGGACGTGCTCGATGCCGCCTTTGAGGCTTGCGGTATCGCAC
This sequence comes from uncultured bacterium, assembly GCA_905215365.1. Classification (GTDB taxonomy): domain Bacteria; phylum Actinomycetota; class Coriobacteriia; order Coriobacteriales; family Coriobacteriaceae; genus Collinsella. The sequence goes on from CAJMPX010000007.1 coordinate 86,840, forward strand.
CCACCACGCGCGCCGAGACGCTCGGCGTCGCCGACTTTGTGTGCCTGGCTCGGGAGCTTTCCCATGACGCTTAATGCCGAACGCGTGACGTTTACCAAGAAAAAGAAGACGGTTGCTTGTCCCGTGCCCTTGGCACCGCTTGCCGACACACATGCGCATCTGCTTTCGTTCTGGGGCAAGGATGTGCCCGAGACACTCGTGCGTGCCAAGGCGGCAGGCATCGACCTGTTGGTGACGGTCTTCGACCCCATCGCCGACAAGCGCAGCGTGACGGACTATAGCGACTGGCTCGTGCGCGAAATTCTGCCGATGCAGGATATCCCGCAGATCAAGTATCTTGCCGGCGTGCATCCGTATGGCGCGCCGGACTATACCGACGACATTCACGCGCAGGTTGTTGCTGCGCTTGATGACCCTTTGTGTGCCGGTATTGGCGAAATCGGTCTGGACTACCACATGGATTACGACGACGACATCACGCCGGCGCCCCACAGCGTGCAGATTGATTGCATGGCGCGCCAGCTCGAGCTTGCCGTGTGTCGTAACGTGCCGGTGGAGCTGCATCTGCGTCACGAGGACATGGACCAGGAGCGTACCTCGCACGTGGACGCCTACAACGTGCTGCGCGAGGTGGGTGTGCCTCAGGCCGGTTGCGTGCTGCACTGCTTTGGCGAGGACCGCGCCACGATGGAGCGCTTTGTGGAGCTGGGCTGCTATATCGCCTATGGTGGTGCGGCCACCTTTAAGCGCAACGACGACGTGCGCGAGGCATTTGCGGCAACCCCACTCGATCGAATTTTGTTCGAGACGGATTGCCCGTATATGGCTCCGGAGCCCATCCGCGGTCTTGAATGCGAGCCCGCAATGATCTCCATTACGGCAAACGCGCTGGTTAACGACCGTGTCGATCGCACTGGTGAGGACGCCGAAACAATCGCGCATGCCGCTTGGGAAAATGCCTGCAAACTTTTTCAAAAATAGTTCTTGCGTTCGCGGTGGCGCTCCGTTATTCTAATTCCTGCACGCGGGCGTGGCGGAATTGGCAGACGCGTACGGTTCAGGTCCGTATGGGGGCAACCCCATGAAGGTTCAAGTCCTTTCGCCCGCACCATTAAATGAAAGAGCTCCCAGCAATGGGAGCTTTTTTGTTATGTGCTCATCGCAGGGACTTGAACCTGTGAAGGAGCGAGCGTCAAGAAAACGCGGAGCGTTTTTAGCGAGCTGGCGAGTCCGCCGGCAGGCGGGCGAAGCCGGTGCGGATCCGCGAAGCGGATACGCGGACGTCCTTTCGCCCGCACCATTAAATGAAAGAGTTCCCAGCAATGGGAGCTTTTTTACGGGACGTTTTTGGCAGATTTGACTTATCGATTTCGCGCGGTAGATGCCCCTGTGGTCAAAAAGTGGCAAATATGAGTACTGGCACGAAAATAGAGACATTTCACGAAGCCATTTTTGCTCATTTTACGCAACAGATATACGCTAATTTGGCTCAACCTTGAGACAAAATGAAGTAATTTCGATAGACCGCGGGTTCAAAGAGGCGATTTTGACCCAAATACACTGTTACTAAACTGGTAACAGTACTCATATTTGGCCTTTTTTGACCACGAGTTCTCCTGTTGGTGTCACACGGCTGCTTCGTGCGGGTATCCTAGTCCCAACGTGCGCCTATCAGAGGAGAGACCATGCTGTTATCCGGTATCATCGCTGCCCTTACGAGCCTACTGTTTCCCATCATCATTTTGTTACTACTGCTCCCCAACGCCTGCTATGTCGTTGAACAGCAGCATGCTGTGATCATCGAGCGCCTGGGCAAGTTCAACCGCATCGTCAACGCGGGCTTCCACATGAAGGTGCCCGTGATCGACCGCAAAGCCGCTACGGTGAGTCTGCGCACCATGAAAAATGGTTTTGGCATCGACGTTAAGACCCAGGACAACGTGACCATTGGCCTTGAGGTCTCCGCTCAGTACCACGTGAGCTATGACATGGGCGCCGGCCCGGCAGATTCGGGCATCTACAAGAGCTACTACATGCTGCAGGAGCCCGTCGACCAGATGCGCGACTTCATCACCGACGCCCTGCGCTCCTCCATCCCCGTCTACACACTCGATGAGGTCTTTGCCAAGAAGGATGACATCGCCAAGGATGTCAACGCTACCGTTTCCGAGCAGATGGCCGCCTACGGCTTCACCCTCGTGTCGACGCTCATCACCAAAATCGCACTGCCGACCGAGGTTGAGAACTCCATGAACGACATCAACGCCGCCCAGCGCAAGCGCGCTGCGGCACAGGAGCTCGCCGAGGCAGACCGCATCAAGCGCGTTACCGAGGCGACCGCCGAGGCCGAGGCAATGGAAAAGGCGGGCGAGGGCATCGCCAACCAGCGCAAGGCCATCGCACTGGGTATCAAAGATTCGCTCGAGATCATCCAGGAGACGGGTGTCGGCAATGACGAGGCCAACCAACTGTTCATGTTTACGCAGTGGTCCGAGATGATGACGGAGTTCGCTCGCACGGGTAAAACCTCGACGGTCGTGCTGCCGAGCGACTTTTCGCAGTCGGCCTCGATGTTCGAGCAGATGCTGGCCGCCGGCAAAGTTCAAAACGATTCAAAGGAGTAGGCACGCGTGAAATACACCGTCGTTTGTGTTGGCAAGCTCAAGGAGCGCTTTTGGAAGGATGCCTGCGCTGAGTACACGAAGCGTCTGGGCGCCTATGCCAAGGTGGATATGCGCGAGGTGGCCGATATCGACCCGGCCAAGGCGGGCGGTGTGGATGCCGCGCGTGACAAGGAAGGGGCGGCGATTCTTGCTGCCTTGCCGTCTCGAGCGCATGTGATCCTGCTGGCTATCGAGGGCAAGGAGCGTTCGAGTGAGGAGCTCTCGGCGAGGCTCGACGATCTTATGCTGCGAGGCAGCAGCGACATTGCCTTTGTAATCGGCGGTTCGGACGGCGTGAGTGATGAGGTGCGCGCCCGCGCCGACGAGATGCTCAGCTTTGGACGCATTACTTTGCCGCATAACCTGGCGCGTGTGGTGCTGCTAGAGCAGATTTACCGTGCCTGCAAGATCAGTCGTGGCGAGCCGTATCACAAGTAGGTCGGCAATACGAAACAATAGCGTGGGACAATGACTTTCGTTTTGAGGAATGTGTCTGAAAGGACTATGCGATATGAAGATTGGATTTGTCGGTTTTGGCAATATGGCGAGCGCTATGGCCGATGGCTGGATCGCTGCCGGTGTAGCTGCGAGCGACATGTGCGCCTGCGCGGGTCGCTACGACGCACTGGTTGAGCGCTGCGAGGCGCGCGGCATGGTCGCCTGCCACGATGCCGCCGAGGTTGTCGCCGCATCCGATATCGTGGTCGCTGCGGTCAAACCGTACATGATCGAGAAGGTATTCGCCCCGCTCAAGGATGCTCTTGCCAAAAAGGTCGTTCTGTCGGTTGCCTGGACCTGGGACAGTGCCAAGTGGGAGCAGGTCCTGCCGGGCGTCGCGCATATCTCGACGGTGCCCAACACGCCGGTTTCGGTGGGCGAGGGCGTCATCGCCTGCGAGAAGGCTTCGACGCTTAACGACGAGCAGCGTGCTGTGGTGCTCGACCTGCTCGGTAAGCTTGGCGCTGTCGTCGAGCTCGACACAAGCCTGCTGTTTGTGGGCGGCACGGTGGGTGGTTGCGCTCCGGCGTTTGTCGCCATGGCAATCGAGGCCCTGGGCGATGCGGCGGTCAAGCACGGTATCCCGCGTGCGGATGCTTATCGCATTGTGAGCCAGATGGTGCTGGGTACGGCAAAGCTGCAGCTTGCAACTGGCCAGCATCCTGCGGCGATGAAGGATGCCGTATGCTCGCCCGGTGGTGCCACCATCAAGGGCGTCGTTGCGCTCGAGGACGCCGGCATGCGCAGCGCCCTGGTCAAGGCAATCGACGCAACCCTCCAGTAAAACCGACCAAAAAAGGGACAGGTTTATGTTGGCAGGTTTTTCCTGCGGTTTTGTCCTTTTAGCGAAAAGTGCCCCGCAACTGGCTCAATTCCAGTTGCGGGGCACTTGCGTTTGCCCAGATAAAACCGACCAAAATAAACCTGTCCCTTTTTGGCAGGTTAGTCCCAGAAGCCGTCTTCTTCGTCCTCGGACTTGGGGCCGCGGTCGACATACATCTTATGGGTGCGCTTCTCCATTACAAAGGCAATAATCGCAAACAGCAGGATGCCGCCGGCGAAAAGGATGGCAAAACCGGTGCGGGTGCCAAACAAAAAGGAAAAAACTGCGTCCATTGGGTGCCTTCTTGCGTAGTTGGGTTGGGTCGTAAACGCTCATAAGTATATACTTGCCCATACATGTACAAGGTTGCAACCTAAGTGGAATGTATATCGCCGGAGGATCTAATGCTTGATATCAAGTTTGTTCGCGAGAACCCCGATGCCATCGATACCGCCATGGCTAATCGCCAGACGTCTTGGGATCGCGAGAAGTTCTTTGAGCTCGACGACGAGCGCCGTGCCGTCATCACCGAGGTCGAGGAGCTCCAGGCTACGCGCAACGCCGAGTCCAAGAAGATCGGCGCCCTGATGAAGGAGGGCAAGAAGGACGAGGCAGAGGCCGCCAAGGAGGCCGTGCGCGCCGTCAACGAGAAGATTGACGGTCTGGCCGAGCGCCGAGGCGCTCTCGAGCAGGAGCAGTATGACTTCATGGCTCACCTGCCCAACATCCCTTGCGAGGCCACGCCGTACGGCAAGGACGAGGACGAGAACATTGAGCGCCGTCGTTGGGGCACCCCGCGCGAGTTCGACTTCGACTTTAAGCCGCACTGGGATCTGGGCACCGATCTGGACATCCTCGACTTCGAGCGCGGCAACAAGCTCTCCGGCAGCCGTTTTACCGTTCTCGGTGGCGCCGGCGCCCGTCTTGAGCGCGCCCTCATCAACTTCTTCTTGGACACGCACACGAGTCGTGGCTTCAAGGAGTGGTGGCCGCCCATCGTCGTCAAGCGTCAGACCATGTTCGGTACGGGGCAGCTGCCCAAGTTCGAGGACGACGCTTATCACGTCTCGGGCGACAACTTCCTGATCCCTACCGCCGAGGTTGTGCTCACCAACCTGCACGCCGGCGAGGTTCTCGACGCCGACACCCTGCCGCGCCGCTACACCGCCTTCACCCCCTGCTTTCGCGAGGAGGCCGGTTCCGCCGGTCGCGACACCCGCGGCATCATCCGTCAGCACGAGTTCGACAAGGTCGAGATGGTCAAGTTCGCTAAGCCGGAGGAGTCCGACGAGGAGCTCGAGAGCATGACCGCCGAGGCCGAGTACCTGCTGCAGCAGCTGGGCCTTCCGTATCGCGTGATTAGCCTGTGCACCGGCGACTTGGGCTTCTCTGCCCGTCAGACCTACGACGTCGAGGTCTGGCTGCCGAGCTACAACGCCTACAAGGAGATCAGCTCCTGCTCCAACTGCGGTGACTTCCAGGCTCGCCGCGCCAACATCAAGTATCGTGACCCCGAGAACTTCAAGGGTTCGCGCTACCTGCACACTCTCAACGGTTCCGGCCTGCCGGCCGGCCGCACCATGGCCGCCATTCTGGAGAACTACCAGAACGCCGACGGCACCATTACGATCCCCGAGGTTCTGCGTCCTTACATGGGCGGTCTCGAGAAGATCGAGCCGGTCGCGTAACTTGGCTGCATAGGGGATATGCAAGGGCGCTCCTTCGGGGGCGCCCTATTTCGTGCGCAGGTCCATACCATGCCGTGCGGACAGCTCAATAGAAAACACACGAACAACTGTTCTGTATACAGCCATCTACCTGCTATGCTTTTGCTAAATAAGAGCGAGAGAAAGGGGACGCGATGGAGCTGTTTGATGATCGGGTGGTTTTGTTTGAGAGCGACGAGGGCGGGGAGTACCTGCTTGTAACGTGTGAGCCGTCTGGCATGGGTGGCCTGGTGGTTCGACAGACGAGCGAGGGTCCGTTGACCCAATGGTGCTTTGAGGAGTCGCCGCATGTGGTCGAGACCTTTGTGACGCATGAGGGACTTGTGGCCCTGGAGCATTTCTATGGGGTCCGGACATCTAACCAGGCTGCGCGCATGCTGAGCATCTCGTTTGCCGATTATGATTGTGCCCAGCGGGTGAGATCGCTCCTGAGGGAACTTGATGCTAAGTTTGACGTGATCGAAAAGCCAATCGATCGTACGGGGAACGGTGGTATATGCGGAGCAGCGTGACAAAACTGCGTTCCACAAAAAAGTTTGAGATTGTGCTTGACTCCAATAAGCTAAAGTGGTTTTATATGTCTTGCGCTGCGGCGTTACCTCAGCTGGATAGAGGGTCTGACTACGAATCAGAACGTCATAGGTTCGAATCCTATACGCCGCACCAATTGAAATTGAAAGCCTCCGGTGACGGGGGCTTTTCTTTTAGGCGGACGCCGCATGGATTCGAACCTCGGTCGAGGCGCGAGCGTGAAGCGGACGCGGAGCGTCCGTAGCGAGCGGGCGAGTCCGCCGGCAGGCGGGCGAAGCCGGTGCGGATCCGCGCAGCGGATGCGCGGAATCCTATACGCCGCACCAATTGAAATTGAAAGCCTCCGGTGACGGGGGCTTTTCTTTTAGGCGGACGCCGCATGGATTCGAACCTCGGTCGAGGCGCGAGCGTCTTAATCATCATTTCGTAAAATTTTTCCAAATTGTCGCTTGACCCATCGAGGGGTCACGTGCATAATAATCCGTGCGTTGCGGCGTTACCTCAGCTGGATAGAGGGTCTGACTACGAATCAGAACGTCATAGGTTCGAATCCTATACGCCGCACCAATTGAAATTGAAAGCCTCCGGTGACGGGGGCTTTTCTTTTAGGCGGACGCCGCATGGATTCGAACCTCGGTCGAGGCGCGAGCGTGAAGCGGACGCGGAGCGTCCGTAGCGAGCGGGCGAGTCCGCCGGCAGGCGGGCGAAGCCGGTGCGGATCCGCGCAGCGGATGCGCGGAATCCTATACGCCGCACCAATTGACTTTAAAGCTCCCGGCAACGGGAGCTTTTCTTATATCGCGATGCGTCGAAGATCGCATCAAGGGGTCAAAATGAGTAAAAATCAAATTCAATAACTTTTTTTGAAAAACGCTTGACGATTATTCAGTCCATGTGCATAATATTCAACAAGTCGCGGCGTTACCTCAGCTGGATAGAGGGTCTGACTACGAATCAGAACGTCATAGGTTCGAATCCTATACGCCGCACCATTTGAGATTAAAGCTCCCGGCAACGGGGGCTTTTC
>CAJMPX010000008.1:0-93800 GCA_905215365.1 uncultured bacterium
GGCCCGATTTTGCCTCTTGACAATGTCCTGCTCATATTAAAAGGAACGTCCCTAAGTGCCGACTGCCTAAGTGCCGACTGGTTGCATTAGGAGTATCATCGTCTGCGCAAATAAGCACGAAAGAGCATGTTAGAGATTGAGAGCGCATGGCTGACACCGTATCTAAGCACATTGACATGACCACCGGCTCGCTGTGGCGCAATATTCCCCTGTTCGCCTTCCCCGTGGCCGCCACGAGCATCTTGGAGCAGCTGTCGAACCTCATCGCCACGGTCATCATCGGTAATTTCTCGGGCGACCAGGGAACCCTCGCCATGGCGGCGGTCGGCTCCAACGTTCCGCTTACCAGTCTTATGCTCAACCTGTTTATTGGCCTGTCGCTTGGCTCCAACGTGGTCATCGCCAACGCTATCGGCCGCAACGATCAGAACATGGTCAAACGCGCCGTCCATACCTCGATTCTTATGGCACTCGTGGGCTTTGTCGTCATCGCGCTGGGCGAGATCTTTGCCGAGCCCATGCTCGCCGCGCTCAACGTCCCTGACGAAACCATGCCGCTCGCATCGCTCTACCTGCGCGTCTTTTTGCTCAGCATGCCCTCGATCTTGCTCTACAACTTTGAGGCCGCAATCTTCCGCTCCGTCGGCATCACCCGCATGCCGCTGCAGGCGCTTGCCGTGTCCACCGTCCTCAACATTGGCCTGGACCTCATCTTTGTCCCCGTGCTCCACTGGGGCGTCGCGGGTGTCGCCATCGCCACCGCCATCGCCTATACCGTCAGCGCAGTCACGCTCTTTATCCGTCTGCTCAAGACCGATTCCGTCGTCCGCGTCACCCTGCGCGATCTGGCTATCGACCCCGTCGCCCTCAAGCGCATCGTCAAGATCGGGCTGCCCGCCGGCATCCAAAGCGCTGTCTTTGCCGTCGCCAACATCATCATCCAGTCCGCCATCAACAGCCTGGGCACCGAGGTCATGGCGGCATCCAGCGCTGCCATGAGCCTGGAGTACGTGTGCTACAACCTGCTCAACAGCTTTAGCCAGGCTTGCACCACCTTTGTGGGACAAAACCACGGTGCCCGCCAGATCGACCGCTGCACCAAGACGCTCAAGGTCTGCCTGGTCGAAGGCGGCATCGTTGCACTCACCACCATCGTCATCATCGTCGGTCTGGGGCGCGAGATCCTGGCGCTCTTTAACAGCGACCCCAACATCGTCTCGATCGGCTATATCCGTGTGTGCTCGATCTTCCCGGCATACGCCTTTAGCATGTTCTACGAGAATATGTCCGGCTACCTGCGCGGCTTTGGCATCTCGCTCATGCCCGCCCTCATCACCATGATCTGTGTCTGCGGCATCCGCTTCTACTGGGTATTCTGCGTGTTCCCGCACTTCCGCACCTTTGCGAACATCATGATGGTCTACCCCATCAGCCTGGGCACCACAGCGTTCTTTATGGTCGTGGCGGTATTGCTCTGCCATCCGGCACGCACCTATCGTCTGGCGCAAGCCAAAGCGACAGCCCGCTAATCACCACACTCAACGCCACGCCAGTCATTAATTGACAATATGCGAGCTCATATAGTCGATAAAGCGCCTCGTGGCGATCGGCATGGTATCCCAGCTGCGCCAGGCTGCCACGACGTCGCGTGAGGGAGCGTGCACGATGGGACGCACGCAAATATCAGCCTGCATGCCCTCGACGGTACGGCGGTAGAGCATGCTCACACCGAGGCCCTCCTCCACCATCGCCATAATGGTGTAGTCATCGGTGACCTCACTCGTCACATGCGGCGATAGCCCGTGCGCGGCAAACGCATCGAGCACCAGACTCTGTTCGCCCTCATCCAGCAGCACAAACGGTTCGGACGCCAGGTCGGCAAGCGTCACCTTTTCCTTTGCCGCCAGTGGATGGACGGCTGGCAACAGCGCCACCAGCTCGTCGTGATAGACCACGCGTTTCTCGAGCCCCTCGGTAAATCCACGCGCTGTAAAGCAAAAGTCGACCACGCCATCGTGCACCCACTGGGCATTGCGCGTGTAATCGCCCTGCTTGAGGGTAAAGCGCACGCCCGGATGCAGGGCCCCAAAGTCGCGGATCACACGCGGCAACACAGTACGACTCACGTTGGTAAACGTCGCAATGCGAATGTCGGTCGACGAAAGCCCCAGCAACTCCTGGCGCTTGCCCTCAAGCTCGGCCTCGGCAGTTACGATTTGGCGCAGATACGGCAGATACTGTTTGCCGTCGCGCGTAAGCGAGACGCCCTGCTTGCCACGCTCGATAATCGTGGTGCCCAGCTCGCGCTCGAGCGCCTTGACGGCCTGGCTCACCGCGCTTTGTGTATAGCCCAGCTCGTCGGCCGCGCCCTTAAGACTGCCGCAATCGACCACCATACATACAATCTGATACCGCGATGCCATCGTGCCTCCACATCGATGTAGCCGTAAAACGTTTTGACAGCGCTTTTTCTAGTAGCATTAGTATTTCTTAATCATACTGAAGATACATTCGCTTTACTACATCCATATCTGGGAGCAGAATCCTTTTTGCGAAACCGTTCTGTAAAAAAAGGAGTCCCATGGATCGCAAAAAAGCAATCGCGCTCTCATTTTCCGTTCCCGTCGCATGGGGCTTTTCGTACCCCCTCATGAAGATCGGCATGGACAGCATGAACGCCACGAGCATCGTCGCGCTGCGCTGCATCATCGCCTTTGCGGCCTGCCTGCTGCTCTTCCACAAGCACGCGGTGCGCATCAACCGTGACCTGATGGTCCGCGCCGCCATCATCGGCGCCATCATGGCAACCGAGATCACCTGCATGTGCCTGGGCTCCAGCCTCACCTCCGCCTCCACCGCCGGCTTTTTGCAGAGCCTGACGGTCGTAATCGTGCCGTTTGCCAACGCGGCCCTGCTGCGTCGCGCTCCCGAGCGCAAGGTGCTCATCGGCACCGCCATCGTCACCTGCGGCATGTTGCTGCTCTCGGGCGCCGACTTTACCAGCCTGAATCCCGGCGCGATCATCATGCTGCTCTCGGCCTTTATCTATGCCGGCCACATTATCATCGCCAAGCGCTTTGTCGAAGAAGTCGATCCGCTGGCTCTGGGCGTTTGGCAGCTGGGCTTCGGCGGCTTGTTCTCGGGTATCGCCACATTTACCTTTGGCGGCTTCACGCTTCCCAGCACGCCGAGCGAGATCGTCGTTATCGTTGCGCTCGCACTCATCTGCTCTGCCTACGGCTTTATCACCCAGACGCTCGTGCAGCCCCACGTACCTGCCGAAACCACTGGCTTCGCCTTCTCGCTCGAGCCGGTCTGCTCCGCTGTCTTCTCGTTTTTCCTGGTCGGCGAGGTCCTGAGCCCCATCGCCTTCCTTGGCGCTGCCCTCATCCTCACCGGCGTCATGGTGGCAACTGTCGAGCTTCCGCGCCTTCGCGCACATGGGCATGCTCATTATGGCGGCAGCGCCCGAGCACGTCTCGTAGACCCCACTCCTCATGCAGCCGCGACATACAGGTCTCCGGACGCCTTTACAATGGATGCCGACATAGCATCTGCCCTAAAGGAGTTCCATGGACGCTGCAACTCGCGACCGCAACATAGCAACTTGGTTGGGCGATGCGCCGCAGCCGGTACGTGACACTACGAACCAGCTACTCGAGCGCATCGCCCTTCTGCGTGCCGAGCAGACCATCTACCCGGCACAAGACGACATCCTCAATGCCCTCGCCTACACGCCGGCCGACCTGGTCAAGGTAGTCATCTTGGGCCAAGACCCCTATCACGGACCCAACCAGGCCATGGGTCTGTCGTTCTCGGTGCCTGCGACGCAAACCAAGTTGCCGCCGAGCCTGCGCAACATCCATAAGGAGCTCAAAGCCGATCTGGGCTGCCCCGTTCCCGCCACGGGAGACCTAACCCCTTGGGCGCAGCAGGGCGTCCTACTCCTCAACACGACGCTTACCGTACGCGAGCATGCCGCAAACTCGCACGCCAAGCTGGGCTGGAACACGCTCACCGACTACGTTATCGAGCGCTGCTGTCAGCTGCCCCAGCCGGTCGTCTTTTTGGCATGGGGCCGCTTTGCCCAGCAGATGGTCGAGGGCAAGCTCGCCGCGACCGGCGCGGGCAAGGCAACCGGCAAGTTCTGCCTAGCTTCTACGCACCCCTCGCCGCTTTCGGCCAACCGCGCCACGGCAGAACTCCCCGCCTTTATAGGGTCGCGCCCCTTCTCGGCAGCCAATCGGCTACTCGAACAGCACGGCTCGACCCCCGTCAACTGGACTTGCCTCGGCTAAAAATCAATACATCAAAAACGCGCCCGACGGATTTCCATCGGGCGCGTTTTCTACTCGGGCCAGATAAACTGGGTGCGGCCGGCCTCTCCGCCATCGATCAGCAGGCTCTGCCCGGTCATAAACCGGTTGGTCACGCCCACAAAGTAGATCCACTCGGCGATCTCTTGGGCGGTGGCCCAGCGTTTAAGCGGCGTGAGCTCCATAATCTGGTTCCACAGGTGTTCGTCTTCCATCACGCAACGGTTGAGCGGCGTGATAACGCCGCCCGGGTCCACGCTGTTGGCGATGGCCTGCGGCGCCAGGCGGTTTGCAAGGTTCTTGGTGTAGGCGATAACGCCGCCCTTGCTGGCGGCATAGGCGGGAAACTCCGATCCCGTATGCCCGCTCGCCGACCCCACATTGACCACGGATGTAATGGCCGGCGCCGGCTTGGCGGCAAGCCCCTCCCCCACAAAGGCATAGCGCTCGGTCACGCTGATGGTGCCACGCAGGTTGGCGGCAATGTCGTCGGCCGAATCCTGTGTACCGGCGACGTTTACGATTACCTGGGGTTCAAGGTTAACTGGAAACGAGTCCGGCTCGCGGACATCAACGATCAGATGGCGGTAGCGCTCGTGTTCGATCGCCGCCGGCAGCAGATCAAAGCCCACGACTTCGTGGCCGTCGTCCAAAAAGCGTTGCACGCACGCGGCTCCGATACCGCCCGAAGCGCCCGTGATCAAAACCCGCATACTTGCTCCTTAGGCGGTTGCGTGGCGCTCGAGGTACTCGGCGCCCACGTTCTCGCGCTCCCAGCCACGCACAACCTTGTAGCCCACGGGGCTCAGGAAGACCTCGCACAGCAGCTCGGCGACGGCGCCCGTCAGCGAGCACATAATGACCTGCACCCAAGTCCAACCAAAGAACGTGTGGCTCACCACAATGGCAAAGACCAGGTTGTCGACAAACTGACCGATGCCCGTAGACACATAGGAGCGGAAGGCAAAGCTCGCAAAGTTATTCTTTTTGAGCATGCGGCCGAGCGACTGGTTGAGCGTGGAGTTAACCACGGCAGAAACGAGCATTGCCAGCGAAGAGCCCAGCACCACGTACCAGGTGCCGCCGATGGTGGCGTTAAGGGCGGCGTTGACCTCGATCATACCCGTGTCGTAGTAAGCGCCCCACATGCCGGGCGTGAGCGAGCACGCCCAAAAGCACAGGCTCACGGCCAGGTTGACCAGCAGCGCGAGGATAGAGATTTTGATGGATGCCTTGGCGCCAAAGCGCTTGCAGATCATGTCCTGACACAAAAACGAAACCCAGCTCACCACAAAGCCGCAGTCGAGTGCCAGATACGGCAGGCTGATGAGCTCTTTGTTGGCCAGCAGGTTCATCATGATGACGCTCACGAAAAACAGCGAAACCGTTGCCGCGGGAATGCTCCGCAACAGGACCTTGTAGTCCTCCATGACCTTCTTGATCATTATGTACTCCTTTGGTTTTAGGTTTAACGAGCAGGATATCGGACCCGAACTGCTCGGCCGCCCCGGTCTTGAGGCAACGGTGGGTATGATAGCCGCTCACGCAGCCGCAGGCAAGCAAACGGCGCGGCAGCCCCGCAAGGCCACCGCACCGACGCGCTAAAAGGCTACGTTGCCAAACTCCGACAGGATAAGGTCGGGGTTGTGGTCGGTCGCCCAATCCACGTTCCACGGACTCGTGAACAGCAGCAGCTTACCGCCGCGCATATCCTCGACGCGCAGCGTGTCGCGCGTGAGCGAAAGGCCCGGGATATCGATGGTGTCGGGGTCGTTCTGAATCCAGCGGATGTCCGTATAGGGCAGCGGTTGGCGACGAACCTCAACACGGTACTCGGCCTTGAGGCGGCGCTCGAGCACCTCAAACTGCAGCACGCCGACCACGCCCACGATGACGCTCTCCATGCCGGCACCCAGCTCGCGAAAGATCTGGATGGCGCCCTCCTGGGCAAGCTCCTCCATGCCCTTCACAAACTGCTTGCGCTTGAGCGTGTCGACCTGCGTAATGCGAGCGAACATCTCGGGGGCAAACGTCGGGATCTGCGGATACTGCACGTGGCGCTTGCCGGAGCACACGGTGTCGCCGATGCTAAAGATACCCGGATCGAACAGGCCCACGATATCGCCCGCGTACGCCTCGTCCACGATGGCGCGGTCATCGGCCATCATCGAGGTGCCCGTCGCCAGCTTGAGCTTGCGGTTGCCCTGCACGTGGAAGGCGTCCATGCCGCGCTCGAACTTGCCCGAGCAAATGCGCACAAAGGCGATGCGGTCGCGGTGGTTCTTGTCCATGTTGGCCTGGATCTTAAACACAAAGCCGCTAAAGTCGTCGCGGCAGGGATCGACCGGCTCGCTGGTGAGCGTATCGGTATAGGCGCGCGGCGTCGGGGCCAGGCGCAGGAACTCCTTAAGGAAGGGCTCCACGCCAAAGTTGGTGAGCGCCGAGCCAAAGAACGCCGGGCTCAGCTTGCCGCAGGCCACGGCATCCAAGTCGAGCTCGTCGCCGGCACCATCGAGCAGCTCGATGTCATCCATCAGGTTCTTATGGTTCTCCTCGCCGATGAGCTCATCCATGGAAGGATCGCCCAGCTCGGCCTCAACCTCGGCGACCTTCTTGGTGGCGTTGGCATGGCCGTCGCCCTCAAAGGCAATGACGCGACGGGTCTGGCGATCGAACACGCCGCGGAAGTTGCGGCCGCTGCCGATCGGCCAGTTCATAGGATACGTATTGATGCCCAGGACGTTCTCGATCTCTTCCATGAGCTCAAACGGATCGCGAGCCTCGTGGTCGAGCTTGTTCACAAAGGTGAAGATGGGAATGTGGCGCAGCGTACAGACCTTAAAGAGCTTTTTGGTCTGGGCCTCGACGCCCTTGGCGCCGTCGATGACCATGACCGCGGCGTCGGCGGCCATAAGGGTACGGTAGGTATCCTCCGAGAAGTCCTGGTGACCAGGGGTATCGAGGATATTGACGCAGGCGCCGTTATAGGTGAACTGCAGCACCGAGGAGGTAACGGAGATACCGCGCTCCTTCTCGATATCCATCCAGTCCGAGACGGCATGCTTGGCCGAGCTCTTGCCCTTGACCGAGCCGGCAGTCTGGATGCTGCCGGTATAGAGCAGCAGCTTCTCGGTAAGCGTGGTCTTACCGGCGTCCGGGTGGCTGATGATCGCGAATGTGCGGCGCGACGAGATTTCATCCGACAGGCTTGCCATGCGGATCCTTTCTTGCATTGAGTGCATTACGTCGTTGTAACCGTATTATTGTAGCCGCGAAATCCCGCCATAGGGCACCTATCAGGACAAATTCATCAGCCGAGCTCGCCGTGCACCGGGCAGCCGCCTCAAGGATTGTCTCGATCTGTAACATCTAGCCGCCAAATCGACTCCAGATGTTACAGATTAAGACGAACAGCCGGGAAGATCAGCGTCGTCTCAATCTCTGTCTCAATCTGTAACAGGAAGACGGGTTTTGAGCCTCCACCTGTTACAGATTGAGATAAACCGGCAGGAAGGCAACCAATGTCTCAATCTGTAACAGATAGCCGCCAAAATCGGGGCTAAGTGTTACAGATTGAGACAAACAGGCAGGAAGGTCGGGGCTGTCTCAATCTGTAACATCTAACTGCCAAAATCGGCTCCAGATGTTACAGATCGAGACAAACGAACGAAGGGACAGACGAGCCCACATTTCCTCTTGCATAACTGTGCATAGTGTATATATACTGTGCTTACCGGTTATATACACGTGTAGCCCAACAGCTAAGGAGCCGCTGTGGACATCATCCTATCCAATTCGAGCGACAAGCCCATCTACGAGCAGATCTCCTCGCAAGTCAAAGCGCAGATCCTTTCGGGCGCACTCGCTGCGGGAGCCAAACTCCCCAGCATCCGTGCGCTCGCGAGCGACCTCGGCGTGAGCGTCATCACCACCAAACGCGCCTATGCCGACTTGGAACAGCTCGGCTTTATCTGCACCGTGCAGGGCAAGGGCTGCTTTGTCGCCGAGGGCAACCAGGAGCTCTTGCGCGAAAACCAGCTCTGCCATATCGAAGAGTTGCTTGCGCAGGCCGCTACGCAGGCCGAAACCCTGGGCGTCACGCGCGACAAATTGCACGAGATGCTCGACCTTGTAGCTCCCGAAACCATGCAGTAGCCATCTGCAAGAAAGGCTATACCATGCAAAACTTGCTAGAACTCAAAGGCGTTTCACGCCGCGTAAGCGACCGCTTTTCGCTACGCGATGTCACACTCACCGTGGAGCCCGGCCAGATTGTCGGCTTTGTGGGCGCAAACGGCGCCGGCAAGACAACGACCATTCGCGCCGCGCTCGGGCTCATAAAGCTCGATGCCGGCGAGGTGCAGCTGCTTGGCCAGCGCTGCGATGCCAATGCGCCCGGCGAGGCACAGCGCCACCTGCGCTCCCGCGTCGGTCTTGTCCTGGACACGTGCCCTTTCCCCTCCACGCTCAAGGTGGGCCAGATCGAGACGCTCGTAGGCCCGGCGTACCCCACATGGAGTCGCGAAACATTCGCCAGATTTATCGACCGATTTGGCCTTGATCCCAAAACCAAGGTCAAAGACCTCTCCCGCGGCATGGGCATGAAGCTGCAGCTCGCCTGTGCGCTCAGCCACAATGCCAAGCTGCTCGTTTTGGACGAAGCCACCGCGGGCCTCGATCCCATGGCGCGCGAGGAACTACTCGATGAGCTGCTCGCCTTTGTTTCCGACGGCCAGCGCAGCGTGCTGCTCTCGAGCCACATTACGTCCGACCTCGATCGTACCGCCGACCGCGTCATCTGCATCGATAATGGCTCGATTGTATTTGACCTACCACGCGAGGACATTACCGACCGCGCCGGCATCGCCCACTGCACGCAAGCACAGGCCGCAGAGCTCATGGCTTGCGTCGAAGGCGCCCGTGCCGCCCGCCACGCCTATAGCGTGGACGTGCTCGTGCCCAACCGTCGCGATACGCTCGAGGCTTTCCCCGAGATTCCCTGCGACCGGGCAACCATTGATGATTATCTTCGCCTCATGCTGAAAGGGGCTTCGAAATGAAACGCGCCTTTATGTCCGAGCTCGCCATCGTTCGCACGCTTGTCCCGAGCATTGCGGGCGTCGGCTTGTTCATCTTCGTCGTGCTGACGCTCGCCAACGCGTCGGATGGCGATTCCGGCATGAGCGCCGGCGCCTGCGCGGTCAGTGCCATGTCACCCATCATGGTCATGAGCTCGCTGGCCGGCTTCGACAATCAAAACGGTTGGGAGCGTTATCGGGCGACGCTGCCCATCTCGCGCAAAGACATCATCTGTGCACGCTACCTGAGCATCATTGCCTTCTCGGCCGTTATGACCTGCGCCGCCGCGCTTTTGAGCATCATCACCTTTCCGTTCTTCGATCACATGGGCATGCCCTCGACGGGACAGATCGTCTTTGAGACCACGATAGCCTCCGCCGCATCGATGCTCATCTCCCTCATGATGGTGTTTTTGGCACAGCCGCTGTTCTTCCGATTTGGACACATGGAGGCGCTGCGCTTTTCCGTCGGCCTGTTTGCCCTGCTCGGATGCCTTGCCATGGCCACGCTGAGCTCCTCCAACCCCATCAGCAACTGGCTCATGTCGATTACTGGGGCAAACCCCGATCCCGCCGTCCTCGGCTGCCTGTGCGCAGGAATTGCCGTACTGGCCCTCGTGCTCTTTGCACTGAGTTGCGCCATCAGTACCAAGGTCTATCGAGCACGCGACCTGTAGGCAAGCGCGGTATCATCGGGCATGCGCCGCAGATCTGGCGCGGTCTTTTATGAGGAGGCGCTCAACCCGTGTCGTGGGTTACAGCAGCATTTGCATCAGCTTTCTTTGCCGGCATCACATCCATTTTGGCCAAATGCGGCATCAGACACACCGACTCCGACGTTGCAACCGCCATCCGTACTTGCGTGGTGCTCGTATTTGCCTGGGCAATGGCGGGCATTTCTGGATCCATCGGAGCAATCGGCACCATTCCCGCCAAAGCCTGGCTATTCCTCACCCTCTCGGGACTCGCCACCGGCGCCTCGTGGATCTGTTACTTTAAGGCGCTCAGCATCGGAGACGTCAACAAGGTTGTACCCGTCGACAAGATGAGCACCGTGCTCGCCGTGCTGATCGCCATAGTGCTTTTTGGTGAGACAGGCAACCTGGCGGTCAAGCTCGTGGGAACCGCAGTTATCACGCTCGGCACGTTTTTGATGATCGAGAAAAAGCAGTCCGTCGGCGCAGGGCAAAAGCAAGACCGAGCCTGGCTCGCTTACGCCCTCGGCGCCGCCGTGTTCGCGGCACTCACCTCCGTCCTCGCCAAGATCGGCATCGAAGGTGTCGAGTCAAACCTGGCCACGGCAATCCGCACCTGTGTGGTACTTGTTATGGCATGGGCAATCGTGGCTGTCAAGGGAAAGCTGGAGCAGGTCGCGCGCATTGACCCGCGCGAACTCGCATTTCTTGCGGCATCGGGCATTGCGACCGGCGCGTCGTGGCTGCTGTACTACTACGCCATCGCTGCAGGCCAGGTGAGCGTCGTCGTGCAAATCGACAAACTATCGATTGTCGTATCGGTGCTGTTCGCACGACTGGCCTTCAACGAAAAGCTGTCGCATCGAAGCGCCATCGGCCTTTTCCTCATCGTGCTGGGCACCGCCGCGCTCGCGATTTGGAAGTAGCGTCGGTGCCAGGCGAGATTCAGTCCACCCGCAAATCCGTGACACAGCGCCCACACCGGGCTTGAGATGTTTGTATTGCCCGCGCGCTACCGTGCTACTTGCGCAGCGGCTTGGGCAGCGGAATGCCCACCGCGATGACGGCGGCGATGATCATGCAGACGATGCCCTTGAGTGGGAAGCACATGAGCAGCAAGCCCACAACCATGACCGGCTGACGCATAACGGCGCCCATCGTCGAGGCCGTGCAGACGGCGACGCAAAAGACCGGATCGGCGCCGGTGAGGATGGCAAGGCCATAGCCCAGGCTCACACCCGAGAAGATAACCGGGAAGAAGTGGCCGCCACGCCAACCAAGGTTGATGAGGGCGGGCGTCAGCATGGCCTTAACAAGACCGGTCGCGATAAGCACGCCGGCGGGAATGGTCAGATAGGTCTCCATGAGCACGTCGGCTTGGGTCTCGCCGGCAAACATGGTGTAGGGCAGGACCGTGCCACAGATGGCGAGCGCCAGACCGGCCAGCATGGCCTTGACGACAGGGCGCTCCCCTATGGCGTGGGCCAACGCCTCGCTCGCGTGCTCCGAGACAAAGTACAGCCAGCCGCAGGCCGTACCGATGAGTGCCAGGGGAATAAGCCAGGCAAGCTCAAGGTTGCCCACCCGGGCAGCCTCGAACCTCGGCATACCCATACCGCCGCCCATGAGTTGGCCGAGCAGTAGATAGGTGCCCAGGCCGCCGGCAATCGCGATGCCGTAGACCACGGTCTTTTGCGCCTTGGGCAGTTTGATGGTGATCTCGTCGGATTCGGAGTCTCCATCGTCGTCGGCGCCCTGGCCGTCAGCGCTACCGGCGAGCGGCGCCACAAAGCCAAAGACGGGCGCGGTGAAGAGCGCCGTCAGGGCGGCCTGGGTGCCCAGCAGCGTGAGCTGCCTAAACTCGACGCCAAAGCGACGCATGCGGTCGCCGACCCAGCTGCACAGGCCCGCGATAACGCCGGTCAGGCCGGCCTCCGGTCCAATGCTTCCGCCAAACAGCAGCGGCAGCAATGCCGCAAGCGAAAGCTTGCCCAGGTTGTCGTACGGGTAGCAACCGTCCTGTTTAACCTTGGCCATCACCTGGTTAAGGTCGTCGTTCTTGGTGCCCGTCATCTTTTCGTACAGACCGATCAGCAGGCCGCCCAGCAGGCAGACGAAAAACGGATACGGCAAAAACCCGAACGGGCCGCTCGCGAGCTCGGGCGAAGCGACGCCCAGCATGTGCGGGATCTCGGTCCATAGATAGTCGATACCGTGCTCCATCGCAAAGAAGAACAGCCAGACCGCAGCGCCTGCAAACGCACCGGTCACGGCCACGCTCACTAAGAACAGCGCACGGTTTTTGGGTTTTGCAAGGTTATCCATCGGGACCTCCCGTGGTCAGAATCGGCAAAGATACGTTTTATTGTAGGACGGGCACAGCGCGGACGGGCCAACCATCTACGCCGCGAACAGCGCCGTTGGGTGCCGCACACGCGACGGGCCCAAGGCTTAGCTGCCGATAATCGATGCGATTTGGTGCAGGTCGTCGGCAAAGTAGATGCCGGCCTGGCGCTGCGGGCTCGATAGGCCCTTGTCGATCATGTGCCCGAGCAGCGACCTAAGGTCGTTGTAGTAACCGTCCAAGTTGTACAGGATGCACGGCGCGCTCAGATGGCCCAGCGACACGGCCGACATGACCTCGGCAATCTCCTCGAGCGTGCCCGTACCGCCCGGAAAGGCGATGAACGCATCGCCGAGCTCGATCATCTTGGCCTTACGCTCGGCCATATCACTCGTCACGATCAGGTCGTCGATACCATCGTGCTGAAACTCGGCCTCGATAAAAAAGCTCGGCTCCACACCGGTCACGTGTCCGCCGGCATCGAGCACGCTATCGGCGAGCGCGCCCATCAGCCCCGACTTGGACCCGCCGTATACCAGCGCGTGGCCGTTGGAGCCAATCCATGTGCCGAGCTGCTGCACCGCAGGCAGAAACGCCGGGTCGTTACCGACGCTGGCGCCCAGGTATACCGTGATATTCATATTCAGCCCCCTTGTTGTGACGCGCGGCGCCCGCCCTAGCGTTGGCGTCGGCGATATTCGCGCACGCGGCGCGACAGGTCGGCGAGCTCATCGCGATCGAGCTCTTCCAGATGCTCAAGATCGTCCATAAAGCGCGCCATGGTGTCCTTTTGGCGCATCTTGATGAGCGTATTGCAGTAGTTCACCGCCACGCCCGTGAGCATGGCGATGTAGAAGATGCTGATGACGCTCAAAACGACGGTGATAGCGCGGGCAACCGGCGTTTCGGCCGGGATATCGCCAAAGCCGATCGTCGATACGGTCTCAAAGCTAAACCAGAGGCCATCGCCAAACGTAAGGGTCGCAGGGTCGGACAGCCAGACGGCCGTCGAGCACAGCAGGTAGAAGATAAGGAACAGGCCGGTGATGCGCGCAAAGCCAGCCTGGCGCAACACGTCGGCAAGCGTCCTCAACTTGTTCATCGCGACCCCTTTTCCCAAGCGTCCAATCATGTTCGTTCGGTATTGTCCCACACTCGGCACTCGAGGACGCTCCTTTTGTGCTGGCAGAAAGGGACTGTCCCCAACTGCCGGCACATAAGGAACGTCCCTAAGTGCCAACTCCGGCAAAGAGTGTCCCCGGCGACTAGTCGTTTAAGAACGTCCCCAATGACTACTACAACTGCCGGACAGATTGGGAACGTCCCTAAGTGCCGGATGTTAGGCAAGCTGAGCTGGTATCCTTATGCGGTATTATCTCGACTCGATAGGATTGCCTGTGAAACCTTCCGCCGTCCTTCGCTTAGCTCTATATCGCACCCTAGCCGTCGCGCTTGCTGCGCTCACACTACTGAGCGCCGTCATGCCCACCCCAGCCTTTGCCGCCGACTCCGACCAGCAGGTCAAGACGGTCCGCGTTGGCTGGCTCGTCAACAACAAAGGCTTCCAGGAAGGCACGCCGGGCGAGCGCCTCTCGGGATGGGGCTACGAGTACCTCCAGACCCTCTCGTATTACACAAAGGGCTGGCAATACGAATACGTTAGCGGCACCTTCTCCGAGCTTATGGACATGCTCGAGGCAGGCGAAATCGACCTCATGCCCAACATCTCGTATTCGGCAGAACGCGAGCAGAAGCTGCTCTTTTCCTCGAACCCCGAGGGCACCGAGCGCTACTACATCTACGCCAGGCCCGACCGCGACGACCTGGCCAAGGGTGACCCCCAGGCGCTCCAAGGCCTCACCATCGGCTGCAACTCTGGCGTTATGCAAACTATCGTCGGCCAGCAGTGGCTCGCCGACGAAGGCGTTACCTGCACCTATAAAGAAATCGACACCGGCAGTGCCCTCTTTGAGGCGCTTGCAGACGGCGAGGTCGACGCCGTCATCATGAACGACACCATTTCGTCGCCCGATGCGTCACCCATGTTCTACGTAGGCTCGAGCGACTACTATTTTGCCGTTCCCAAAAGCCGCCCTGATCTGATGAACGACATCAACGCCGCCATGACGACCATCGCCCGCGATAACCCGCGCTATAACGAGGAAGTCAAATCGAGTTACTCGGCCCAAAACAGCGGCTCGTCATCGCTCACCGGCCCCGAGGCCTCCTGGCTCAAAGCAAACGGCAACACCATCACGCTCGGCTATCTTGTCAACCAGCTTCCCTACTGCACGCAAAATGACGATGGCGAGATGGAGGGATCGCTCACCTCGCTTGCAACGACGTTGCATGACAAGTTTGGCATTACGGTTAAAACCGTCGCATTCTCAAATAACGAGAAGATGGTTGAAGCCCTTTCCGACGGAACCATCGATGCCGCTCTGCCATTCTTTCGCGACTACTGGCTTGCCGAACAGAAGGGGGTCGCCCAGTCAAACTCGATGGGAACGGTTTCCCTAACCGCTATTCACGTCAGTAACGACCTAGACAGCGACCTAAAGGACATCGCTTGCACAGAGAACGCGATCATCAACCGGTTTGAGCTCGAAAGCCTCTTCCCCGACGCGACGGTAACCGAATATCCGAATAAAGACGAAGCGCTCAATGCTCTCCGTGTGGGAAAGGCACGTTGCATCATCGTCCCCAGTACGCGCCTGGAAACCATCCGCGACACCTACGACATCGAGGATTTTGAAACGCAAGAACTCACCAACACGGCAGAACTATCGTGCATGATTCCGCGCGGCAAACCCGAGCTGTTGGGAATCATCAATAAGGGCATCATCAATGCAGGCGAATCGCTCTCTGCGAGCAGCTATTCCCCCACATCGTACTCGGCGCAAGAATCGGACACGTTCCAGTTTGTCTACCGCAACCGCACCGCCATTGCGACCGTTATCATCTGCATGTTGCTCACCGGCATCGCCATCCTTGTCTGGTCGCATCAACGTGCACAGGAAGCACGGCAGAAAGCCGACGCCGCCAACGCCGCCAAAACCGCTTTCCTCACGCGCATGAGCCACGACATCCGCACGCCGCTCAACGGCATCCTGGGCCTTATCGAAATTGAGGAATTGAAAGAAGGCGACATGCAAGTCGCCCGCGAAAGCCGCGCCAAAGCGCGTGTTGCCGCCAACCACCTGCTGTCGCTCATTAATGACATCCTCGAGATGGGCCGGATCGAGGAACGCAAAGTAACGCTCGATCACGAATCGTTCAATCTTAAAGAACTGTGCGACGATGCGCTCGTACTATGCAAGCTTCGCGCATCGGACCGTGGCATAACAATGCTCGACACCAGCGAACCCTACGTTGTCGACCAATACATGATCGGCAGCCCCACCCATATTCGGCAAATCCTCGTCAACCTGCTCGACAACAGCATCAAGTACAACAAACGCGGTGGCACCGTCACCTTCTCGTCGACCATCAAACCGCTCGACGACGAGCACGCCGTGTTTTGCTTTAGCGTCTCGGATACCGGCATTGGTATGACGCCCGAGTTTTTGACGCGCATTTACGAGCCGTTTGCCCAGGAAGGCGACGATGCGCGCAGCAAGTTCCAAGGAACCGGTATTGGCATGTCAATCGTCAAATCGCTCCTCGACATGATGGGCGGCACGATTGAGATTTCGAGTGAAGTGGGCGTGGGAAGCACGTTCAACGTCCAGATTCCGCTCGATATCGACAAGAACCCTCAGATACAGGGACGTACGGATAAGCAGGAAACCAGTTGCTCGCTTGCTGGCATGAACGTTCTTTTGGCAGAAGATAACGAGCTCAATGCCGAGATTGCCCAGACTCTGCTCGAAAGCGAGGACATCGTTGTAACGCGTGCCGCCGACGGCAACCAAACGGTCGACCTATACGTCGGTCGTCCCGCCGGCAGCTTCGATGCAATCCTGATGGACATTATGATGCCGGGCATGGATGGCTACGAGGCAACCCGCGCGATTCGCCTGAGCGAGAAGGCCGATGCAACCGACATCCCCATCATCGCGCTCACCGCCAACGCATTTGTCGAGGACGCCAAGGCAGCACACGATGCCGGTATGAACGCCCACCTGTCCAAACCGCTCGACATCAACAAGCTCAAAAACATGCTCACTCGCATCAAGAAAAACGGAACTGTTTCGCTATAGTTTGTGCTCAACCACTATGCGCAGCTAGAAAGGAAGCCAACAATGTTTAGGCCCTTACGTCGAAAGAAACGCGCCATCACTGACGAGGAAGCGCGCGAATTGCTTGCCGCCTGCAAGCGCGGTGTCTTTGCCGTCAACGGCGACGATGGCTACCCTTATGCCATTCCCGTCAACTACCTCTTTGACACCGAGCACGACAAGATTTATTTTCATGGCGCCAAGGCCGGCCACAAGGTCGATTCACTCAAGCGTGACGATAAAGTCTGCTTTACCGTTTATGGCAACGAGTGGTACAAGAACGATGACTGGGCTCCCTACGTTATGAGCACCGTGGTCTTTGGCCGTTGCCGCCTTGTAGATGAGACGCCTTCGTTTATCGAGGACAAAGTCCGCCAGCTCGCGCTTAAGTACTACCCTTCCGCCGAAGAAGTCGAGGAGGAAATCGCCAAAGACATCAAGGGCGTCCAACTCTACGAGATTTCGATTGAACATCTTTGCGGCAAGCAGATTCATGAAAAGTAGCGAATGCGGAAAACGCGCTCGCTACCCTCTGCGCCCCATGTGCCCACACATTTTGACGGCGTGGGCACATGGGGCAGCACTCGAATCGAGCGCCCCCTATACCCCAAAAACGTAGCGGTCCAGGCGGTCGCACGCCTCCCTTACGCGCGAAAGCGGCAGCGCCAGATTCACGCGAATGTGGCAGGGCCCGTGGAACGGGCGGCCGTCCTGATACCCCACGCCCACGCGCGCCCCCTCGTCGAGCAGCCACTGAATATCGCGGCCATGCTCGAGGCACCACTCGGTGCAGTCCAGAAACACCATGTACGTGCCCTGCGGACGCGAATAGCCCACGCCCTCAAAATGCTCGTCCACGTAATCGCAGAAGTAGTCAATGTTGCCCTGGATGACCTGATTGAGCTCATCGACCCACTCGTAGCCCTGCGGCTGGTAGGCGCCGATAAGCGCGTGCATCGAAAGGACGTTCATCTCGTTGTAGTGAGTCTTGTTGGACACGGCGCACACGCGGTCGCGCAGCGTCTCGTTATAGATGATGTGGTAGCTGCCGACCAGGCCCGCCAGGTTGAACGTCTTGCTGGGCGCGTAGAGGGCAAC
Source organism: uncultured bacterium (assembly GCA_905215365.1). Classification (GTDB taxonomy): domain Bacteria; phylum Actinomycetota; class Coriobacteriia; order Coriobacteriales; family Coriobacteriaceae; genus Collinsella. Next base: position 17,752 of record CAJMPX010000008.1, read on the forward strand.
CGTGTGCATGCGGGCATCCTCGCTCACCGACTGCGTCGGGATATGTCTGTGACCCGGCAGGATGATATCGGACCAAATCTCATCCGAGATCACCACGCAATCGTGCTGGCGATAGATGTCCATGGCACGTTCGATCTCGTCGCGCTCCCATACGCGGCCGCAGGGATTGTGCGGCGAGCAGAACACCGCGGCATGGATGTGGTTTTGGGCGAGCTTGCGCTCCATGTCCTCAAAGTCCATACGCCACACGCCTTGGTCGTCGAGCTTAAGCGGGCTGTGGACAATGCGATAGCCCGCGGCTTCGATAGACTTGGTGAATCCGATGTAGGTGGGGCTGTGAACCAGCACCGCATCGCCCGGCTGGACATACGCGCGCAGCGTCGACACGACACCGCCCAGCACGCCGTTTTCATAGCCGATATGCTCAGGAAGCAGGCTCTTAACGCCATTGCGGCGGCTCTGCCATTCGATGATGCGGTCAAAGTACTCGTCGCGCGGATCGAAATAGCCAAACATGGGATGCTGGGCGCGCTGAATGATGTGCTCCTGAACCGTGGGCACCGTGGCAAAATTCATGTCCGCCACCCACATGGGGATGCGGTCGAAGCCCTCGTCGGGTGCGTTCGGAGCCATGTCGGGAATTTCTCCCCAGGAGTCAACGGCGATGGCGTCCATGCCGTGGCGGTCGATAAGCGAGCTGAAGTCGTATTTCATGCTGAGCTCCCGTGCAAAGCGGATTGTTTTGGTAGGCGTTATTGTCCACCAGCGCGGGCGGTTTTGGAGCGGAGTTTGGCGCTTAATTTGACGGGTGCGGACGAGTAGCTGGTTAGTCTCGCGCGTCGTTGATGGCGGTTATCGTCAACCTGGTTCCGTCGACCGTAAACGATATGTCGAGCCCAGCGTAAGCCAAATGGTAAACGCGGTTTGGCTCGTGTTTGCTGCCCGCACGGCGCGGATCTTGGCGGAGCACCTCGATCAAGCCGGGGAGCTTTTCAGGCGGGACCATATCCTGCAGCACTTGCGGAAACTCGACGTCGAGCTCTTGCCACGGCGCGTCTTCAATCCAGCCGCCCGTTGCATCCGGGTGGCAGTCCGCAAACGGAATGTAGGGCTTAATGTCGTAGATGGGCGTGCCGTCGCGCAGGTCGGCCCCCAGCACATGAATGATGGGGCCATCGTCGGTAAGCTCAACACGATCGAGCTTGACACAGGTGAGCCCGATGGGATTAGGGCGAAACGGGCTGCGCGTGGCAAACACGCCCACGCGCTCGGCCCCGCCCAGGCGCGGCGGACGCACGGTCTTCGACCACTTGGCGTTGGTGCCGGACCTGTCCTGCGTCTTAGCATCGGAGGCGATGTCCTCCGCCGTGCCGCCGGGCGTTCCGTTTTCGAAGCGCCACAGCAGCCACAGGTGAGAGAAGGAGTCCAGGCCCTCAACTGCTGCGCTGGAGGCAAATTCCGGCTCAAAGACGATGCGTCCCTGCAGATGGGGCGCCAAAAAGCTGTTGCGCGGAATGCCGAACTTCTGCGGCAGGTCGGTATGTATGTGTGCAATAGGTTCCATGCCGGTCATTGTACGGCATGGAGGTGTGGGGCGTTGCGCGCAATTCTTCGTCGCGGTCCCCGTCGTGCAACCAACGGTTGCTTGGAAGGGCACCTACTGCCGCGTATGCTTAAGCCATCAACCAGCAGAAAGCAGAAAGGAGCCGTTATGGCCTTTGCAGAAAAGCTCATTGCTGTCCGTCGCGCCCATCACCTTACCCAAGAGCAGCTCGCCGCCAAGCTCTTCGTCACACGCCAAGCCGTCAGCCGTTGGGAACGCGGCGAGGTCACACCGGGTATCGACATGATGAAGCTCATCGCCGCCGTGACCGGCGAGCCCCTGTCTCACCTGCTCGAAATGCCCGAGCACTATTGCCAGAGCTGCGGCATGATACTCACACCCGACGACTGCGGCACCGATGCTGCGGGCACCGCGACCGATCATTACTGCAAGTGGTGCTACGACCACGGCAAGTACACCTACGACACTACGATGGAGGCAATGATCGAGGATTGTGCCCCGCGCCTGGCACAAAACACCGGTATGTCGCTCGACGAAGCTGTCTCGCTCATGGGCGCCGTGCTGCCGCAACTGGAACGCTGGCGCGCCGTGCAAGAAAACGAGGAGCGCTACGGCGCCGAAGTGCGGGCGCGCTATGGCGATGAGGCTATCGATGCAGCAAACGAAACGTTACTGGATATGGATCCTCAGACATGGAACGACATGAAGGAACTTGAACGCGCTATTCTGGGCCAGCTCTCGATTGCCATGAGCGACGGCGAACCGGATGGAAGCGAGGCTCGCAAGCTTGTCGCGATGCATCGTCGCTGGATTGCTCTCAACTGGGGATGCGAGCCCCAAGACGAGGCGTACTTGGGCCTCGCCCACGGCTATCTTGCCGACCAGCGCTTTGTTGACTACTACGACAAGCCCTGCGGCACCGGCGCCACGGCGTTTCTAGTCCAGACGATCGAGTCGTCGTCGGCTCACGCATAGACCGCAGCGGCTTTGGGTATTTCAATCGAAACCTCAACCGATTGGAGACACCATGGCTACTGATCATGAACTCGTGCTCTACGTTATGACTGGCTGCCCGTATTGCATAAAGGTCAAGCGCTTTTTGGCCGATAACGACGTGACCATTCCCGAGCGCAATATCTCGACCGATTCCGATGCCGAGCAGACGCTCATCGCCGTCGGCGGAAAGCGCCAGGTTCCCTGTCTGTTCATCGACGGTAAACCGCTCTACGAGTCGAGCGACATCATCGCGTGGGTGCAGAAGAACCTGCTCTAGCACGCGCACTGCGGCCAGTTCGCGCCAACCGAGCCGAACCCATACGAACCAAACATGTACGCCAGCATCCAAAGTCGACATTTTCCGACATCTTTGGATGCTGACGTACAGCTATTTGTGGGCAATCGTTGGGGACGTTCTTAAATGACTAGTTACTTGTATTTTTGTCTACAAAATTGTATACAAAAAGAGAAGCCGCCTCATGGAGCTCATCGCTCGATGTTGCCCCGATCGGGATGGTTACATCATTTACCACGCCCTTGTCCCTCCTACGCGCAAGGTGCTCAGGGAAATCGGAATCGATCGATAGGAGGCGCTATGGACGCTAAACAGCTCGAAAAGATGATGGGGTTTGCTCCCGGTGAGCTAGAAAAAGCCGCAGCGGCATACGAAAAAGATGAGTGGCCGAAGGGCCACACCGTCAAGTTGGGAAGGCCGCCGATTTCCGATGAACCAAGCGTTGTTTTATCGGCACGTGTGGGCGAATCGGTTCTTGAAGCATTTGACGCAAAGGCAAAGCGCCATGGGCAAACGCGCACGGAGCGACTCAGGGAACTCATTACACTCGATGCAATGATTGCCTAGTCCCCTGCCGAACCAAACATGTACGTCAGCATCCAAAAACGATATTTTTCGACATCCTTGGATGCTGGCGTACAGTTTTTTGCATGGGTCCGGCACAGGCGATCCGTTCTTCTCCGTCCCCAAGGGATCATTTAGCCACAAAAGCGGGCGATGGGCGCAAGCTGCTGCTCGCGAAAGACACGGTCGACAGCGGCACGGTATTCATCGACCTTTTTGGTCTTGCGTACGAGTTTGTGAACGGTCGCGGGATCGGCGAAGGCGCATTTGGCGTAGAACCACCACTCCTTCATGCGAAAGACCGCGTTGCCCCCAATCTCGTCCGCATAGGCCGCAAACAGCATGTCATGGAAGCGTTGCAGCTCAGCGGCGGTAGCGGCAGGGTCGCCCTTAACCATGCGAGCCAGCGCGGGATTCGCAAGCAAGCCGCGCCCCAACATTACGTGGCGTGTTCCGGGATAGGCCTTCACCAGCGCATCCATGTCCTCAAGATCAAAGATGTCGCCGTTATAGGCCACGGGGAACGGCGCCCGTTCCAGCGTCTCGCCGTAAAACTCTTTGCGCGGTGAGCCCGTATAACGGTCCTTTTGCACGCGCGGATGCACGATCAACTCCGCCAGCGGCATTCGGCAATAGAGGTCGAGCACGCGCTCGTACTCGTCATCGCATTCGAGCCCCAGTCTGGTCTTGACCGACACCGGCAAGGGCGAGCGTTCGCACACGTCGCTCAAGAACACCTCGAGCTCATCCAAATTGCGCAGAAAGCCCGAACCCTTGCCCTTCGCGACCACCGTACCCGAAGGGCAGCCAAGGTTGAGGTTGACCTCGCGGTAACCCATATCGGCAAGCACCTGCGCCGCCCACACAAACTCGTCCGCATTCTTGGACATCAGCTGGGGCACCACGTTAAGTCCCTGGTTGTTGGCAGGATCGACCTCTTTAAACGCCTTGCCGCCAAAGCGATTGCCCACCCGCGGCGGCGGCAAAAACGGCGTGTAATAACAATCGAGCGCGCCGAAGCACTCCGCATGCACGCGACGGAACACATGCCCGGTAATCCCCTCCATAGGAGCCAGCGATAAATACATCAACATCCATTCTCAAATCAATGTGACAAAGGGACTGTCCCTTTGTCACATAATACGCCCACCGAGGGCGGGGGTTCTCTATACTGAGTCACATATGACGGTATCGCGCCAAAGGAGAACGCCGTGACCACGTCGCAGATATCCCTGCTCGCGCTCATCTTGGTTGGGGGCATCGGCATCCTGCTTATCGGAGTGAGCGCGCTCATGAAAGCCGCCGCTCGCAAGAAAGCCAAGGCCTGTACCGCCGTGACCATGGGAACGGTCATCGACCATCGCTTTATGGGCGAAGGCAGGATGTATCCCGTTTTGGAATACGCCGTCGACGGCACGCAATACCGCGCGAAAAAACAATTCCGTGGCATAAAGACCAAAAGCTTGTCGGGACTCCCCATCCGCACGCAAGCCACCGCCTACGAAGACGCCAAGGGCTGGCTGCACGTGCAGACAGGCCCCATCGCCCGCCTAGGCACCCTCGCGGAGCAGCTTTGGCCCCTCGGTAGCCAAATGACCGTGTACTACAACCCCAGCAACCCAGACAAAAGCTATGTCGAACGCCCCATCGTGGGCAACTTTGCCACACTGATGTTTAACATCGCAGGCTTCTTGCTCATCGCGATGAGCATCTTGCTCTATGTTCTTATCCAGCGCTAGCTCAAACTGATGCGCCCCGCGCCCCATGCGCCGCAACGACCGTTACGACACCAAGGATCAGCCATGGCAACACTTTCCGAACAAGAACGCAAGCGTATCCAGCGATACTGCATCTATCCCAAGATTGCCGGCGCAGCGCTTGCCATGGCGTTTGTGCTGCCTTTTTTGATTATTCCCTTCGAAATGATTGACGATATCGTCTTCCATCATGAAAGCTTCCAGGAGACGGGCATGATGACCGCCTTGGCGCTCACCGCCGTCGAGCTCGCCATCTTCTGCTACTGCGCGCTCGCGCCGCGCTTTGGCATGCGCGGCAAGCAGTGGAAAGAAATGCAGCACCGACTCGTCGTCGAGCAGGCTGAGAAAGACCGCTCGGCACAAATCGCAGGTGTTATCGGTACGCAGGCCGCCGCGCGCCTGCTCAAGAACAGCGACAACGAGACCGCACGCAACCTGGGCGGCGCGGCAGAAGTCGCCGCTGCCGTAGGCGCCGTCGCCACCGCGGCAGACGTGCTCGCCGAAAGCTTTGCCAACGCAAAGGCCATGGCAGAGGCCTGTGGCGTGCCTATCCCCCGTGCAAAAAAGTGGATCGTCGCGCTTGTGGCGCTACCCCTCGCGATCGTGTGCGGTGCCTATATCCCGCAGCTGGCGCAGGGAAACATCGAGATGCAACAGAACGCAGCGGCCGCGGCCGAGCAGATCGCCATCGCTCGCAAGGCATTAGAGCCCGCATGCGAGCACGTGTCCGCCGATGATCCCTACGAGCGATATCAAGATTACGGCTATCATGTCCGCGGCTATCTGCACGAAGGCGACTCCGACGCCCAGAAGACCTATACGTATCTGGACTTTGACAACAAGGGGACGCTCAAGGAAGTGAGCTACGCGGCAGAGGTCGACCCCAGCGCGAGCCTCGAGGATAACCTTGCCCGCATCGAACGCGAGCTTGACGAGCTTTCCTCTGCCGTTCAAACCGTTGACGTCAAGACGGTGAGCCCCGAGCTCTTGGCACCGCAGAAACTCCCCGAAGAGTTTAGGCAGGCATTTTTGAACGGCTCACTCTACGAGAGAATCTCTATCAGGACGAGTGACGACCTCATCAAAACGTATTACTCGTTTGATACGGATCCCGAGGACGAGTTTGACGAGTACACCCATCCAAGCGTCCGTATTACGCTGATGGGCAAAACAAACTAGAAGGCGCGGGAAGGGGCCACCCCCTTCCCGCGCCTTTTCATCCAATGTGACAAAGGGACTGTCCCTTTGTCACATTATTCGGAGCGTAGGGCTTCCACAGGGTCTTTCTTGGATGCGCTGCGGGCCGGCAGCAGGCCGGCAACGACCGTCAGCAGCACCGAAACTGCAATAAGCACCAGCGCATCCTGCACGGGCAGGCTCATCAGATTGGGTACCTGCTTGGCCGCAAGCGCCCAGGCATTAACCGGAAGGCTCACAGCCACCACGACGACAATGGCAAAGACGCCGGCAATGAGACCTTCGATAAAGGTCTCGGCATTAAATACGTTGGCCACGTTGCGCTTTGACGCGCCAATCGCGCGCAGGATGCCAATCTCCTTTTTGCGCTCCAGCACGCTGATGTAGGTGATGATGCCGATCATGATGGAGCTCACCACCAAACTGATACTCACGAATGCGATGAGCACCAAGCTGATGGTGTTCACGATGTCGGTCACCGAACCCATGATGATACCCATGTAGTCGGTGTACGAGATCGCCTGTTCATCATGGCCGGCGGCTTTGACCTGCTTGTTGTACGCATCGATGTGATCGAGCACGCGCTCCTTGGCCTCAAAGTCGCGCGGGAAAATCTTGACCGAGATGGGGTCCGCCTCGTCCGCATAGCCCAACGTGGCCAGATTGTTTTCGTAGGTGAGCTTTGACGCCTTGGCATAGCTCATCATGAGCGAACTCAGGTCCTCAGCGTCCATGCTAAAGTGGATAGCGCGAGCAAAGGCGTTTGCATCCACGCGCATGGCGCTCGCCAAGTTGGCAAAACTCGAAGACATCTGCGTCGCCATTTGGTCCATGAGCCCTGCCGCACCCGCCTTGAGCTGGGTTGATACCGTCGTCGCAATCTGCTCGCTGACCGCCTTCATCACCTGATCCATAGACTGCTGCAAATACGGAGCCAGCTGCTTTTGCACATAGTCGCCCATCACCTGCTGCAGACGCTCGGCCAGGGCATCGCCGCCGAGTGCCCTGAGCTGAGCCAGGTATTGCTGGGCCGCGGCATCATTCTCAAGATACGCCGAGAATGCGGCAGCAAGCTTTGACGCATCCTTAAGATCTTCGGGCGACAGCGCCTTAAACTGATCGGACTGCATAAAGCCCTCAAACAGCTGATTGGCAAGCGTTCCCACCTGCTGCATTTGCTCGGGCGTGAGCTCCAGACCGTCAAAGATGCCCGAGAAATCCGGGGCCGGCGCCTTGGCCATGATGTCACCGAAGTCGATGTCTCGCCCAACACCCGAAAGGTCAATATCCAGCCCGGACAAATCAAGGCTAGAAAGGTCCATGCCGCCGGCCGCACCCGAGAGCGCAGACGAATCGAGAGAGAACGCGCTCTTCAGTGCCGCCTCGTCTACGCTGAACATACTGCCCAAATCAACGCCCTGCTTGGCTTCGCCCTGCAGCTCGTCGAAGGTTTTGCCCGTAAAGACATCCGTCTCGGGGTAGGCAAGCTGCTCCTGCACAATCTGCGAATCGGCAGCACGCTCCATAAGCTGGCGAGTCAGCGCATGCGTATAGGCAATGCCCGGGGACAATGCGCTCGCGTTTGCCGCCTCGTTGGGTCGCACCACGCCCACAATGCGCACGTCAATACCGTCGGCAACCTTGGCCGCCATAAAGTCGGCATCGCCAGACATGTCAGTCCACATGCCGGTCTCTTCGTTTTTGCGATAGGCATCGGACGGCGACAGCACCTTAAACGTCGTGGACAGCGCATCGTCGTAGGTAAAGTCGGTGCCGGCCTTGGGCGTCTCGACCTTGCCGTCGGCCGTCATGGCACTGTTAACCAGGTCGTTGAGCTCATCGATATCCAGCGCGCCGATGCTATAGAGCGTGTAGTCACCCACCGTGCCGCGGCTCGAAAGCACCATCACGGCCTCGTTGGCAGACGTAGGCCAATGGCCGGCAACGACATCGTACTGGCTGTCGAGCAGGCTCTGGTCGTCAATCATCTCGTTAAAGACCGAGGTCCCCATGGAATCCATGCTCACCGTTGCCGCCGAGCTCGCGCCTCCGCTCATGGCCTCGGTCATAGCGTTGGGCACCAGCCGGACAGGTTTCTCATCGCCCTTGCCCGCACGATAGACAACCGGCGTCACACCATAGCCGTACTGGATAGCATTGACCTCTTTATTGATACCGTCGCCACCGGCATCGAGCCATGCCTTAAAGCTCGTCATGTCGTTGGACTTAACGCTTGCGAACATATCCTTTACGGCCGTGACCACAGGAATCTTATCGGTCCCCTGAGCCTTGCCGTCAGTGCTGCCGTCGAACGAGCCCTCGTTCTTGGACGTATCGTCATCCGTAGCCCCATGCCCGCCCATCATGGACGACAGGTCATAATCTTGTTTGGAAATCGTCAGCGGGTAGCTCGAGAGCGTGTCCTCCTCGACCTTTTTGATGTAGTCGTTTACGCCGTTGGAGAGCGCCAGGATCGCCGCAATGCCGATAATGCCAATCGAACCTGCAAAGGCCGTCATGGCCGTGCGGCCCTTCTTGGTCATGAGGTTTCGGGCAGAAAGCCCAAGCGCCGTCACAAAGCTCATCGAGGTTTTGCGCGTGGGCTTGGCCTCGCGACGCGCGGCCTCGGCAGCATCAAAGGGATCTGAATCGTCGGTGACCTTGCCGTCCGCCAGGTTGACAATGCGCGTGGCGTACTTGTACGCCAGCTCGGGATTGTGCGTGACCATGATGACCAGACGGTCGCGCGCAACGTCCTTGAGCAAATCCATGACCTGGACGGACGTCGTTGAATCCAAGGCGCCGGTCGGCTCGTCAGCCAGCACAATCTCGGGGTCATTGATCAGGGCGCGGGCAATGGCCACGCGCTGCATCTGCCCGCCCGAAAGCTGGCTCGGGCGCTTGTCAACGTGCTCGCCCAGACCGACTGCCTCGAGCGCCTTGCGCGCACGTTGGCGGCGCTCGGCATGCCCCACGCCCGTGAGCGTAAGCGCCAACTCCACGTTTTCCAAAATGCTCTGATGCGGAATGAGGTTATAGCTCTGGAACACAAAGCCGATGCGATTATTGCGATAGGCATCCCAATCGCGGTCGTTGAAATCCTTGGTCGAGATGCCGTCGATCAGCAGATCGCCCGAATCGAAATGATCGAGTCCACCGATGACGTTGAGCATCGTAGTTTTACCCGAACCCGAGGGACCCAGAATGGCTACGAACTCGTTATCGCGAAAAGACAGGCTTACGCTGTCGAGCGCTACCTGCGTAAACGACTGCGTAACGTACCTTTTGCAAATAACTCTGAGATCCAGCATGGACGGCAACCTCTCTCGCGCGGGCGCGCTCGCCCGCTCCCCCGCCGTTCACGTTCGGCGCGTTTGTCCTACTCTATCCTCATTTTTGGCCGATACCAGTGAGGAGTGTAACGAACCGCGCCAAAAAACGAACGGGACAGCACGCCGCATGGCGCACCATCCCGCATATAACATCCCCGATGCGACAAAGAGGCTGTCACTTTGTCACATTCCAATGCGCGCTACTTTTCGAGCCCGCACGGCATAACGTTAGCGCTGCCGTGGCGAGCCTCAGTCACGGCTGCAAAGAAGCGATAGCCGCCCGAGAAGTTAAAGCACTCAAAGCCATGCTGCGCCAAAATGCGGCAAGCAATGTAGCTGCGAATGCCGCTCTGGCAAATCACGTAGACCGGCTTGGCCCGGTCGAGCTCGCCCAGGCGATTGCGCAGATCATCGACGGGAATGTTTACGAAACCATCGATATGCCCGCGCTCATACTCCCCTTCCGTACGAACATCGAGCAGCTGCACGCTGCCATCGCGTGGCAAGTTGGGCTCATCCTCCCAATGCCACTGCGCCAGTATGCCGCGATTGAGGTTCTCGATCATAAAGCCCGCCAAATTGACGGGATCCTTCGCCGATGAATACGGCGGCGCGTATGCTAGGTCCAAATCCTTAAGCCTATCGCCGTGCATGCCTGCCTGGATGGCAGTCGCCAGAACGTCGATACGCTTGTCCACACCATCGATGCCCACGATTTGCGCACCCAGCAGGCGCAATCCCTGCTTCTCGAAGACAACCTTCATGGTCATGAGCGTTGCACCCGGATAATAACCCGCATGCGAACCGGGCGACAGGACCACGCTGTCGCAGTCAATTCCCGCCGCGTGTGCTGCCTTTTCGGATAGTCCCGTGCTTGCCGCCGTCAAGTCGAATACCTTGATAACCGATGAGCCCAACGATCCGAGGTAGCAGCTGTCCATGCCGGCTATGACATCGGCGACGACACGCCCCTGCTTGTTGGCGGGGCCGGCGAGCGAAATGACCGCGTCCTCGCCGGTCACCTGATGCGTGACCTGCACGGCATCGCCCACGGCATACACGTCGGCAGCAGAGGTCTCCATGCGGTCGTTGACCACAATAGCCCCCTTGATGCCCAGTTCGAGCCCCGCCTCTTGCGCCAGATGGTTCTCAGGTGCCACGCCAATGGCAAGCAGCACCATATCGGCTCCGATAGGGTCATCGCCCGCAACATGGGTGACAACGCGGCCATCAACTTCCTCAAAACCTGTCACATCGGCCTTGAGGCGCAGATCGATACCGTGCTCACGCACCTCGGTATGCAAAAGGGTCGCCATGTCGTAATCCAGGTTGTTCATAAGCTGGACGGGACGCTGTAGAAGGGTCACCTGGAGCCCCAGCTCACACAGATTCTCCGCCGTCTCGACGCCAATGAAGCCGCCGCCGATCACGACGGCACTGCTCGGTCGCCGCTCTCGAACATAGCTGTGAATACGCAGCGTGTCCTCAACGGTGCGTAGGCTAAAGATTTTATCCGAGTCGATGCCCGGCAACGCAGGGCGAATCGGCTTTGCACCCGGCGACAGGATGAGCTTGTCATACGTCTCGACAAATTCCTCGCCCGTCAGCATATTGCGAACCTCGACCGTATGCGAATCGGGATGGATGGCAAACACCTCGTGACTCGTCTTGACCGCAATGCGAAAGCGATCCCAAAAGCCCTTGGGAGACTGCAGCGTCAATGCGCTCTCTTCTTCTATCACGCCGCCAATGTAGTACGGAAGCCCACAGTTGGCATACGATACAAAACCCGTGCGCTCAAAGATGACAATTTGGGCCTGCTCGTCGAGTCTGCGCAAACGTGCCGCCGCCGATGCGCCGCCCGCGACGCCTCCAACGATAACCACCTTCATAGCCAACGCACCACCTTTCCCGTGTAGCCGCTTATGCCGCCGATATTCTTGACACTGCCATACCCAGACCGCTTAAGAAAACTCACAGCTTGGTTGCTTCGCGCACCGCTCAGGCAATGCACGAAAAGCTGCGTGCCCTTTCGACGTATACCCATGATGCTACCCCGAAGCAGAAAAAAGAGTCGCTGTTTCCAGCGACTCCCCTTCAGTTGTCTGTCCCACGGACTTACTGTTCGCTCTTCGCGAGTGCCTGATCGATCAGTTTGTTGAGCGCCTCGCGCTGCTCAGCGGAGTTGATGCCGCCCATGATCGGCTCTCCCACAATGTTACCGTTCTGGTCGATCACGTAGGTGGTCGGGAACGAGTACAGGTTGGAGGTGAACTTTCCGGCCTCGCTGTCCGACTTAAACCAGATGTTTTTATACGTCACGCCCTTCTTGGAAAGCACGTCCTTGGCATCGGCCACCTCGTCTTTGTTGCCGTCGAGCGTAAAGGAATTAACGCCCACGACCTGACCGCCCTTCTCGGCAAGCTCCTTGTTGAGCTTCTCCAGATCGCCCAGCTCTCCCACGCACGGCTTGCAGGTGGTAAACCAGAAGTTCATGACGGTGACCTTGTTCTTGGAGAACAGCTCGTCGCTGCTCACGTCGTTGCCATCCAGGTCTTTGCCCGTAAAGCTGGGGAACTTCGTCGCCTCGCTCGAAGCATTGGCACCAGCCGTCATGCCAGCGGCCGAAGCGTCGACGCTCTCGCCTGCGCTCGGCGTGCTTCCACAGCCAGGGAACTCCTTCTCCAAGCTCTCGAGCTTGTCCTCGATCTCCTTGATCTGCTGTGCACCGGCCTTGAGCGTCTTAAGCTCATCCGCCGTAAACTCATCCTTGGCGCCGTCAATGGTCTTGAGCAGGAAATCGCCGTAATTGCTGCCGTCCTCAATCATTGCCGAGTCTTTATTTGCCGCATTGAATACCTTTTCCCACAGCGCGTTATCACTCGAAAAGATATCGTTCTCCTTCTGCATGAGTTTTGCATACAACTCGGCAGCCTCGTCGGCATTGGTCGGCTTCTGCGCAGTGAGTTCTGCAATCTTAGGATCGGAGCCCGCAGATTCGCTCGCATTGCCACCAGGTGCCGAGCACGCCACAAGACACAAGGCCAGTACCGGCACCATAAACAGGGCCGCAATCCTAGAAAGCTTCATGGTCATTCCTCCGTTTTGTCGAAGCTTGTTTACTTTTTATCGGCGGTCAAGGGAAGCTTTTCCGCCGACACATCCAGGCCATAGCGATAGCTGATGGCATCGACGGGACAGGCCCCGATGCACTTTCCGCACCGGATACATTCGGCATGATTGGGCGCGCGGACCACATCAACGTCCATCTGACAAACCCTTGAACACTTGCCGCACGAGACGCATTTGCACGCGTCAACCTGAATCCCCAACAAGGACACCCTATTCATGAGCGCATAGAATGCGCCGAGTGGACAAATCCATTTGCAGAAGGGGCGGTAGAACAAAACGCTCAGCACTACCACGGCAATGAGAACGGCAAGTTTCCAAGTAAAGAGATGTCCCAACGCAGATCGAATGCCGGCGTTGGCAATGGCCAGCGGAATCGCGCCCTCGAGCACGCCCTGCGGGCAGATGTACTTGCAAAAGAACGGGTCGCCCATACCCACATCGTTGACCACCAAGACGGGCAGCAGCACCACGGCAAACAGCAGCACGGCATACTTGATGTACGTGAGCGGCTTGAGCTTTTTCGTGGAGAGCTTCTTGCTGGGAATCTTATGCAAAAGCTCTTGCAGCCATCCAAACGGGCACAAAAAGCCGCATACAAAACGTCCCAGCAGCACGCCGATTAGAATGAGCGTTCCGGTGACGTAATACGAAAAGCTAAACTTAGACGAGCCCACCACCGACTGAAACGACCCGATGGGACACGCACCCGAGGCCGCCGGACACGAGTAGCAGTTGAGCCCCGGCACGCAGACGGCTTTGCCCGCTCCCTGGTAGATGCCGCCCTTGGCAAAGTTAGGCAGGTGAATATTGGTCGCAAGCGTCGCCGACGCCTGAATCAATCCACGAAATCGCGCCAAAAGATGCGATCCGGTGTTTTTTCTTTTATCCAATTCCGATACACTCCAAGCACAGCCTAATCGCTTTGGCCAGCACGGCATCCGCCTCGCCACGCATAACGCCAAAGCACACCATGGCAATTCCGACGATCAACAAAGCGACCTGTACCACGGGTTTTACCGCTTTGAACAATCCGACCACTCCTTTCGTTACGCGACCATTGGACCATATCGACTATAAAATCCGTGTTAAGCGCGATTTGGAATGTGCAAGGAGACTGTTATGCGTATTTTGATCGTCGAAGACGAGCGAGCACTGTGCGACACGATCGCACGCAGTTTGCGAAACTTGGCGTACAGCGTCGACTGCTGTCACGACGGACAGGAGGCGCTCGACCTACTGAACGTTGAGGCCTTCGACCTCGTGGTACTCGACCTCAACCTTCCCCGTATCGACGGCACGGCCGTACTCAGGGAACTTAGGAAAACTGACTGCGAAACTAAGGTACTGATTCTGTCCGCACGTGGCGAAGTATCCGACAAAGTCGCCGGACTTGATGCCGGCGCCAACGATTACCTCACCAAGCCGTTCCATCTAGACGAGCTGGCGGCACGCATCCGCAGCCTGACGCTCAGGCGCTTTACGCAAAGCGATGTTATCCTGACCTGCGGATCGCTGAGCTTTGACACCAAGGCGCGCATCGCTTCCGTGAACAGCGAGGCTCTATCTCTTACGCGCAAGGAAACGGGAATCTTGGAATACCTGATGCTTAATCAGGGGCGACCGGTAAGCCAAGAGGAGCTTATCGACCACGTTTGGGACAGCAGCGTCAACAGCTTTAGCAACGCGACCCGCGTGCATATCTCGTCGCTGCGCAAAAAGCTGCGCGGTGCGTTGGGGCACGACCCCATCCGCAACCGAATCGGCGAAGGCTACGTTATGGAGGACGGCAAATGAAGCGGCTGTCGCTGCAGTGGCGCATCACGTTAATGACGGCCCTGCTGGTATGCTCGACCTGCGTACTTATGAATTGTCTGGTTGGCTACTCCGGCATGCGCTACATGGACTCGATCGGCAATGAACTATCGGCGCACAGCAAGGTGGAGGCGGCCTCGCCCAGCTCATTTGACCCGACAAACAAAGAGCTCGACGACGCGCTGACCATCGTCGTGAACGACGCCCAAGAATCGTTTGGCGCGACGAGCTGGTATATAACTGCGGCGGTGACGCTGCTCGGCGGCGTGCTGGCCTACTTTGTGAGCGGACATGCGCTGCGGCCGTTGCGCTTCTTTGCGACGCAAGTCGAGAGCGTGCGGCCCGACAACCTCGCCGACACAAAAATCAGCGAGGACGTGCCCTCTGAACTCAGGCGCTGCAGCGCGTCGTTTAACGACATGATTGCCCGCCTTGACGAGGGATTTTCCGCACAAAGACAGTTTACGGGCAATGCGGCGCACGAACTGCGCACGCCGCTTGCGCTCATGCAGGCCCAGGTTGAGCTGTTTTGCGCCGAGCACCCCGACGTCGACGCCGATACAGCGAGCCTGCTCGGGCTGCTGCAGGAGCAGACCGAGCGGATGACGCACATGACAAAGACCCTGCTCGAGATGAGCGAGCTGCGCAGTGTCCCTTGCAACGATGCGATTGACCTGGCGCCGATGATCGAAGAAGTACTCACGGACCTGGCGCCCCTTGCCGAGCAAAAAGACATCACGCTTACAAGTGAGGGCGACGCGCAGACGATCGGCAGCGACACGCTGATCTATCGGCTACTGTTCAACCTGGCCGAAAACGCCATACGCTACAGCGCGCCCAACTCGACCGTGCAAATCAACGCCTGCACCGAAGACGACCGCGTGCTGCTACGTGTGCGTGACCAAGGGCCGGGCATTCCCGAGCAATACCAGACGAGTGTCTTTCGGCCCTTCTTTCGCGTCGACAAATCGCGCAGCAGGGCATATGGCGGCGTGGGGCTGGGGCTTGCGCTGGTCTGGGAGATCGCCGCGCTCCACGGCGGCTCCATCGAGGTCGAAGAGAGCTCGGAGCGCGGAACGACCATGCTCGTAACCCTTCCCGCACGCGCACCCGGCTCATTAAAATAACGAACGGGACGGCACGCCGTGTGGCACACCATCCCGCACGCAACATCGAAGATGTGACAAAGGGGCTGTCCCTTTGTCACATCTGCTAGTTCTCATCGCCGACCAGCTGAGCTAGCTTACTCCCACTCGACCGTGCCGACGGGCTTCGGCGTAAGGTCGTAGCAAACGCGGCAAATACCGGGGACCTCGGCGGTCACGCGAGCGGTAATGCGCTTGAGCAGCGCCCAGTCGAGCTCGGGCACCTCGGCGGTCATGACGTCGACGGTGTTGATGCAGCGAATAATGCAGGGCCAGTCGTAGGCGCGCTTGCCCTCGCGCACACCGGTAGCACGGAAATCGGGCACCACAGCGAAGTACTGCCAGATGGTCAGACCGGCCTTGTCGATCTCCTCGCGCACGATGGCGTCGGCCTCGCGCAGCGCCTCGAGGCGATCGCGGGTGATGGCACCGAGGCAGCGGACGCCCAGGCCAGGACCGGGGAACGGCTGACGCTCAACCATGTTCTCGGGCAGGCCGAGCTCGCGGCCCACGACGCGCACCTCGTCCTTGTACAGCAGCTTGACGGGCTCGCAGAGCTCAAACTGCAGGTCCTCGGGCAGACCGCCCACGTTGTGGTGAGCCTTCACGCCGTCCTGCGACTCCAGAATGTCGGGGTAGATGGTGCCCTGGGCGAGGAAGCTGACCTCGTCGCCAACCTTACGGGCCTCCTCCTCGAACACGCGGATGAACTCGGCGCCGATGATCTTGCGCTTGGCCTCGGGCTCGTCGACGTCCACGAGCTTATCCAGGAAGCGATCGGTGGCGTCAACATAGATCAGGTTGGCGTCCATCTGGTTCTTGAAGACGTCGACGACCTGCTCGCTCTCGCCCTTGCGCATAAGGCCGTGATTCACATGCACGCAGATAAGCTGCTTGCCGATAGCCTTGATGAGCAGCGCCGCGACAACGGAGCTGTCAACGCCACCCGAAAGGGCCAGCAGAACCTTTTTGTCGCCGATCTGCTCGCGGATTGCAGCGACCTGCTCTTCGATGAACGCCTGGGCAAGTTCGGGAGTGGTGATACGCACCATGTCGTCGGGACGCTTGTTGGGATCCATGCAGAGCTCCTTCTCGGTTCGATGGAAATGCGCCGCGCGTATGCAGACGCACCGTCATATGACCTCATTATATGCAGAGCGGAGTTCGTTTCCCATCGCTGCGACAGAGCTTTTTGCAGGGGTGGCAATTTTTCCTAATGTCGAGGTCAGCTAGGCTTCGGTAGCCACCTTGGGAGCATCGCCAATGGGCTCTTCCTTTATACGTTCGGCATAATCGTAGACGATACCAACAAATTCCAGTCCCGAGCAACAGGAGTACAATTGCTGCTATTGTTGCCAGCTGTTGGGAGATGGAAGATGGACTGCGATGGCTACCCATGCGTTCCCATGCCGTTGATGTGCACCGCCTTTGCGCCGGGGCAGATTGACGCTGCGGTTGCAGGCATTTCCGACCCCGATTCGCGCGCCATTGCCACGGCAGAAGCGCTGTACTTTCGCGGACAGGCCGCCCTCGCCGCCAAGACGGCGCGCCCCTATCTTGACGCCACCGATCCCGCGCTACGCTATTCCGCATGCTTTATCTGCGGATACGCCAGTCTGTCGCTCAACCGTATCGCCGACGCCCGCCGGTGCCTTGCGGGCATCCTCGATACGCCAACTGACGAGGAATCACCCGCCATCCACGCCACGCATATCCTATTCGCCTCGGCCGCGAGTGTCCTGCTGCACTTGCCTTCCCCGTATTCTGCCGAAGAGTTTTATCCACTTGCGGCGCATCTGCCCGAAGGCCTGCGCCTGTTCGCCAGCTACGTGATGGCGCACGCCTTGTATCTGCGCGGCGAATACGGCCGCAGTCTGGGCATGGCGGAAAACGCCCTGATTATGAAACAGGGAAGCTACCCCATCTCGGAGCTATTCCTGCACTTGTCGGCCTCGATGGCCTGTATGAGTCTCAAAGACGTCGACGCCGCAAAAGCGCACTTTGGCGCCGCTTGGGACATTGCACGCCCCGACGGCCTTATCGAACTCATCGGCGAACACCATGGCCTTTTGCAGGGACTCATCGAGGCATGCCTAAAATCGCAATACCCTGACGATTTCGCACGCATCATCGAGATTACGTATCGATTCAGCTACGGCTGGCGGCGCATCCACAACCCCGATTCGGGCGAGGACGTGGCCGACGATCTAACGACCACGGAGTTCACCATGGCCATGCTCGCCTGTCGTGGGTGGACCAACGCCGAAATCGCACGCCATATGGGAGTATCGCCGGGCACCGTCAAAAACCGCCTATCCGGCGTATACGCCAAGCTTGGCATCGGCACGCGCGCGGAGCTGGTCGCGCATATGTTGCGTTAGCGACCGGGCTGCCAAGCGCATCGAACGCGTTCCGGAACCCGGCACTTCGCTCGCCTAAATTGGACATTTTGACCCTTGAACGGCACTACCGTGACAGGACTCCTTCTCGCAAAATTGGATTATTTCCACCGATATTTGCGGGATGGGAGCCCAAGATGCTTGATCGCCGTTCGTTACTTGTTGCCGGAGCGTCCTCGCTAGCGAGCATTATGTTGCCTCGCGTGCCGGGAAGCGAAAATGCCTTCCTGCTGCCGTTCGCGCCCACCGCGGCCTATGCCGACGAAGAAGGTCCCTTTAAGGTGCTCGTTCTCTCGCGCACCATGTTTGGTGTGGTCGTGGTCGACGTCGCCAACAAGAATGCGCCCATCGCAGGTGCCCAGGTCACGCTCACATCACGCTATGCCGCAGGCAAGCAGCTCACCGCCACGACCGACGACGAAGGCACGGCCATCTTTGAGGTCGCGCCGCTTTCGGAAGGCTACGTGGACGAGGCAACGCTCCTTGACGCGTACGACTTTAACGGCGGCATCTCCATTAGTATGGCGGGCTACCGTGATGTCGAGATTCCCCTTGCGCGCATCCAGGGCGGCACCGCCATAACCGCGCCCACGCGTCCGCTTTCCGACGGCGAGCCGTACTTCCGCCAGCTCACATTCGACGAATGGGACATCCAGTACGCTGAAGCCACGTTTATGGCATTGCCGAAAGACGACACGGCAAACGAGCAGCCCGATACGCACGCCTTTACCGTTCAGGCACATCTGCCACAGGGCGGACAGGCAACGCTGCGCATCAACAAAGTGACGTCTGCCGCGGGCAGCTCACCCGAAACCGTCACGCAGATCGGTCAGATCAAGGCCAGCGCATCGAGCGCGGATAATCTGGCGACGTTCACACTCGAAGACATGTTTCTCGACGCGGCATCGGGCCTTCTGGAAGAAGGGTGCAAACTGCGCTTTGTCCTCGACTATCAGGGCAAAACCTACACGCTTTCATCCCCTATGGCCGTTGTCACCGCGCCGGCCGCAAAGGCGGAATCGGGCTCGACCACCATCATTCCCACCACCATGGACCAAGAGATCACTCCGTTTGATTTCCCCGCGGCGTTTCCCGGCATCGGCGGCAATAAGTTCACGTGCTGGATACCCACATTTCCGATCCTCTTCGATTTCTCGTTTGCTGGATACGTGCTGTTTGGCGGAGGATACAAACCAGCCAGCTATATGAACGATTCGGGCAATCCAGATCCAGAGTACTGGAAGAAATCACCGCGCGAGTCGGGTGCCAAGCAGGCAAACCGCTACCTCGACGAGATGGAGGGGAAGTGGAATCAGTACAAGAGCATGAGTGCCGGTTCGGGCACCGACCCAAGAAACACCAAGCTCCTTCGCCACCATTGCACGCCGCTGTTCACGATGGATATCGCCACACAGCTGTACGGCTCGCTCGCCTACGATTGGGTGGGCAAAACCTGGGGCAACAACAACGACCCCGCATACGGCAATATTAAGGCCCTCTTCCAGGTAAGAACCGACCTCAATTGGACCGAGCAGTTTACCCTAGGACCGGTGCCGTTTTTCCTAAACGTCAACCCCTGGGTGCTGGCGAAGCTGGCGCTCGCTGTGGGTGCCCACACGCACGGCAGCGGCGCGGCGTTTTTTAAAAACATTTCGCTCGACTATTCCAACACGTCGGGCTCGTTCACCATCCAGATCGGGCTTGCCGTCACCTTTGGAGCCGGCGTTGCAGGCGTCGCCTCGTCTGCCGTGCGCGGCGCCGCATCCCTCACGTTGTTCATTGGGTACGAGAAGGCGGATGGACACCAGCTTCCGCGACTGCGCGTAGGTGCAGACGTCGATGTCGATGTGATACTCCAGTTCGTCATGTTCAAGTGGACCACCAAAGCTTGGTCGGGATCGTGGCCCACACTCCTCGATTCGTGGAATATGTCGGTGAACAATGGCGACCAGTATGTGCTCCAGCGCTCTGAGCTGGCATTGGGTGGAGATACGCCTTATACGCTGGATGCCTGCTTCGGCTCGGCCGGCAACATTGAGGCGGGCGGCGTGCCGCAATTTATCGCATCGGCCACCATCGTCACCAACGCCGAGCTGCTCGCACGCGCCGAGGTTAAGGCCATTGCCGTAAACGTCGCGCCTGTCGTGCGCGATTGGGATCAAGCGGTCACGCGCATTGAGCTCGAGGCGGATGCAGAAAGCGACGACACGGGACAGGTTGAGCATTTCGTCCACGCGCTGATGGAAAACGACGAAAACGCCGCGCCGATGTACGAGTACACCTATATCGGACAGGCAACGAACGCCGTTGCGGACCCCAACGCCAATTCTGCCGGTGTGTCGGAGGACGAGCGTGGCGGCATAAAACCCTCGAGCGACAACGTGCTGTTTTCCGGCGTGCTCAGCGAAGCCCACATGAGGCTAACGATGATCGCCGGCGTGGAGTGCCTGTTCCGCATCGCCTCGGTGCGCTACGGCGACAATGGCCGCTCGCGCCTGGTGGTGCACACAAAGGCGAACGGCACGTGGTCTGCCCCCACGCCCGTGGACTTCCCCCTTGGGTTTGGCGAGGGCGACGTGGAGCGCGACGGCATATACGATTACGACTTCGACGTGGTGGAATATACGGACGGAAGAGGAAACCAGGACGCCTACGTGCTGCTGGTCTCGGGCGAGCGCCCCGCCGGCGACAACACCCTTTTCGATACGGCGAGCACATCCGGCATACTGTCCGTTGTGCGCCTGCGCATAAGTAATGACGAAATCCGCGTGGTGTCGCATACGTCATGGCGCAGCATCTCGCGCGGCCGCCTGCAAGAGGATGGCTACCATTGCCTGCAGTGCCCGCGTATCACGGTGGGCAAGACGCTGGTCGACGGGCGCCTGTCGGGTGCCTACCTCCACCGCCGCGGAACCACCGCAGAAAAGGCGCTCGGCAACGGGGCTGAGGTTGCGCTGGAGTGCTTTACCCTGTGGTCGGACGTTTCGGGCGACAGCCTGACGTTCCGCCAAGTTCTCCGCTTTCCGCAGGCACCTTCGAGTATCGAGCTGGGCGAGCCCGAAAACATCAACGGCAAAATGGTGGTGCCCGTTGCGTACGAGACCGCAGACGGTTGCGGCTGCGCATCGTACGCCGTGATCGGCCGGTCCATTGCGGGCTGGGGCGTTATGCCGCCGGACGCCGCGGTGCCCCGTGCGGTGCCGTGGCCGCAGCACACGGGCTTTTTGGCAACCGTCAACGAGCAACTGCAGCATATTACTTGGACGCGAGGCGCATCGGCATTTGCAACGCGGCCCGTGGGCGCGGCAGGCTGTGGCCCGGCATCGTTTAGCGTGAGCAACAACGGCAGGTGCGTGCTCTATGTAGAGAACACCGATGGCAAGGTGGGACAAACCTACGACGAAGAAGGCAACCCGGTAGCAGTGATGGGCAAGCACTTCCGCATCTTCGCCAGCACCTTGGCAGGCGATCTGTTCACGGAGCCGTTCGTGATGTGCGAGCTGGACCATCCCGTCGATCAGATAACGGCATTTTTGACGTCGGGAGGCATGCTCTCCGCGCTCGCCACGCACATTGTGAGCGCGGAGCAGAGCGAGGCAGAGCTGCACGGCATCGAAGTGCCCTTGGTGGCGTGTGCCACTCCGACGGGCGCGGTCGCTACCTCGGGCGCGGTGGTGCCCGGAGCAGCAGGCGAGTCCTTCATGGTCACGGTGCGAAACGACGGCAACACTTTGCTGACCGCCGGCACGATCGATCTGTACCGAGAGGGCTCCAGCCAGCCGTTCTCCAGCGCATCCATCGGATTCGGAGCGAACGCACGCATGGCTTCGATCCACGATCCAGAGCTTGCCGAAGACGCTTCGGCCAACGACATGGCGCACGTGAAGTACGCGCTCGAGACGCTGGGCGCATGTTTTGCAACGCACCCGCTGGTAGCCGACAACGGCAACGCCGTGCTGGCACCGGGTTGCACGGCACAGTTCCGCATGAGCTTCGCTATCCCCGAGAGTTGGAGCGACGAAGTGGGCAAACGCGTAACGCTGTATGCGAAGGCGCGTGACCTGGTGGCGCTCGATCCCGTAACGCTCAAGGAAATCCGACCGGGCGCAAACTCGGCGCTGGGTGCCGTACTGCACGAGCTTCATGTGCCCGACGCGGCATGCGAACGCTCAGAAATTCAGGTCGGCGTATGCGATAGCGCGGATACGACAGGACTTCACGACGCCCCGATGCCGGCGGACGGCGATGGTGGCTCAAGTGGCGGCGGTACTGACGAGGGCGGCGGCTCCGGCGGAAGCAGCTCCGGCAGTGGCAAGGACCACGACAATAACAAGCGCTCCGGAAAAGCGGGCGCACTTGCGGGCACGGGCGATGTCAACGCTCCCCTTACGCCAGCCGCTGCAGCACTCGCCGCGGCAGGCGCCGGCCTCGTCGCCTACAGCGCCCGCCGCACGGCGCTCGAAAAAGACACCGCCGATGAGGTCAATTCGGATAAGCCTCGCTAGCTCCAAGTTACTTTTGCGAGAGACGCCGACCCGGCTCATCGAACATCAAAATGGGCTGGTTCTGAATACCCAGAGCCAGCCCATTGCGCATTAAATGTCGTCAGAGGAGTCGAGTTCTGCCTCGAGCTTGGCACGGCGTCTTTTCGCCGTGAAAAACGTTGCGCACAGGACAGCAAACGTGGCCGCGAAAATCGTCGCACCGCGGAACACGCCCGTGGCCAGGTTCGCCAACCAAAAGACGCTTTCGAGCGGTACGATCTGCGCCTCAGCGATACAGCGCATTGCGGCAATAACAAGCGCGAACGCGGCGCCGCTAAGACCGCTGACAAGCAGGAAATATCCAACAGGAAGATGCTCGGTTTGCCCAAAACGATTGGTATCGACATAGCCCTTCCGCGTTTGCAGTCCTGCGCAAATCAACATCACGAGAACGAGCCACAAATACATGGCTGCCTCGAACGGCGTTGCAAAGCCATGCGGCATTTCACTGGCGTCGCTGTGAACCCACGCAACCTGTCGAGCTATAAACTGGTAGAAAAAGATCATCAACATGCCAAACGAAAGCAGCACGAAACCAATCTTGTAGATCTTCGCGTTCTCAGCCTCCAGGCGTTCATCCTTTGGGCCGGCATATTCACGCCACTTTTGCACGATTTTCAGATCTTCATATTTCATAGTGGCCTCCTAAAGAGCATTAGGGTCGGCGTCGGTTTCGTCTTCCCAAAACAAGTCGTTCAACGTAACACGCAGCGCCTTACAGATTGCCACGCACAAATTGAGCGTGGGGTTGTAGCCGCCCGCCTCGATAAGGCCGATGGTTTGGCGCGCAACGCCCACGGCTTGGGCTAAGTCAGCTTGCGAAAGGCCAGCCGCCGCGCGTGCCGCCTTCATGCGTAGGTTCTTTTTGCCCGGCATGGAGTTCCTTTCGTAAATGTGGACAGATATCCGTTGCAACATGACAGAAATATATTGCATCCTTCACAAGATGTCAACTATATCTGTCATTATGGAAACCATGTTCGCCATCGCCATGTGGACATAACAATTTCGATTCGCTATTCAAACTTACTCGGACAGAACCGACTCGGTTTTGTCCGAGTAAATGTGATTGATAGTCGATCGCTGTGCCCGCTCGTGCAATCAGCATCATTCGATTTTGTTTAGTAAAACTAGGTCCCTATTAAATACAATTCGTTTGTATCCATATTTGTTTAACAATGCCGCGTTACCACTAAACACTATACCCGTTAATCCGAACGATTGTTCGATGGATTTCGTGTTAGGTGGAATCGCCTATGGGCTGGGCTATGCTACCTTGACTATCTATATGACTAAAACGCAGCAAAGGAGTATCGAGAGAGCGAGCATGGCAAAAAACACCGCAAACTATGGTAACGACAGTATTCGTCAGCTCAAGGACGAGGAGCGTGTACGCCTGCGCCCCGCCGTCATCTTTGGCTCGGACGGGCTCGACGGCTGCGCGCATGCCGCCTTCGAGATCCTGTCCAACGCCGTTGACGAGGCGCGCCAGGGCTACGGCAAGCTCATCATCCTTACCGCCTTTCGCGATGGCTCCATTCAGGTAGAGGACAACGGCCGCGGCTGCCCACTCGACTGGAACCCTTCTGAGAAGCGCTTTAACTGGGAGCTCGTCTTTTGCGAGCTCTACGCCGGCGGCAAGTACAACAACAACCAGGGCGGCGACTACGACTTCTCGCTCGGCACCAACGGCCTGGGCTCGTGCGCGACCCAGTACGCTTCCGAGTACATGGACGTCACCGTTTGGCGCGACGGTAACAAGTACTCTCTGCACTTTAAGAAAGGCAAGGTCGTCGGCGCCAAAAAGAAGGCGCTCGAGATCGAGCCCAGCGATGAGAACCGCACCGGCACCACCATCAAGTGGCGCCCCGATCTTGAGGTCTTTACCTCCATCAGCATTCCCCACGACTGGTATCGCGAGACCATGCGCCGCCAGGCCGTGGTCAACGCCAACGTGACCTTCCGTCTGCGCATCGAAGGCGACGACGGCGAGTTTTCCGAAGAGGATTTTTGCTACCCCAAGGGCATCGAGGACTACGTGCTCGAGAAGGTCGGTGCCGACTACCTTACCGAGCCCTTCTTTATCGAGGCCGACCGTCGCGGTCGCGATCGCGAGGACCTGCCCGATTACAACGTAAAGATCACCGCGTGCATGTGCTTCTCGCGCACCCTTACGATGCAGGAGTACTACCACAACTCATCGTGGCTCGAGAACGGCGGCTCGCCCGAGAAGGCCGCCCGCAGCGCTCTGACCAGCGCCATCGATGCCTACATTAAGCAACAGGGCAAGTACAACAAAAACGAGACTGGCATTAAGTGGCAAGACGTCCAGGACTGCCTGGTACTGGTGACCAACTGCTTCTCCACCCAGACGTCCTACGAGAACCAGACCAAAAAGGCCATCAATAACCGCTTTATCCAGCAGGCCATGACGGCATTCTTTAAGGAGCGCCTCTCGACCTACTTGATCGAGAACAAAGATGCCGCCAACAAGATCATGGAGCAGGTGCTCATCAACAAGCGTTCGCGCGAGAACGCCGAAAAGACGCGCCAGAGCATCAAAACCAACCTGCAGCAGAAGACCGACATGGCCAACCGCGTGCAGAAGTTCATCGACTGCCGCTCCAAGGACAAGAGCCGCCGCGAGATCTACATCGTAGAGGGCGACTCGGCAGCAGGCGCCATTCGTACCTCGCGCGATGCCGAGTTCCAGGGCGTTATGCCCGTCCGAGGCAAAATCCTCAACTGCCTAAAGGAGGATTATCCGCGCATCTTTAAGTCCGACATCATCATGGACCTTATGCGCGTGCTGGGCTGCGGCGTGGAGATCAAGGACAAGCGGATCAAGAACCTCGGTGCCTTCGACCTGGACAACCTCAACTGGAACAAAGTCATCATCTGTACGGACGCCGACGTCGACGGTTATCACATTCGCACGCTCGTGCTCACCATGCTCTATCGACTGGTGCCCACGCTTATCGACGAGGGTTACGTGTATATCGCCGAGTCGCCGCTCTACGAGATCAACTGCAAAGAGAAGACCTACTTTGCCTACACCGAGCTCGAGAAGAACGGCATCCTTAAGGAGATCGGCGACCAGAAGTGCTCGATCAACCGCTCCAAGGGTCTTGGTGAGAACGATCCGGACATGATGTGGCTCACCACCATGAACCCCGAGACGCGCCGCCTGATCAAGGTGGAGCCCGAGGACGTCACCAAGATGGAAACCATGTTCAACCTTTTGCTGGGCAACGACGAGGCGGGCCGCAAGCGCCATATCTCCGAGCACGGCAAGGAATACCTGGACCAGTTGGACCTGCAGTAGCAGCAAATCGATAACGACGGCCCATAAGAAGTTCAAGAGGAAATCGTGGCAAAGAAGAAGACGAAGAACCAGCCAAAGAAAAAGCAGGTCAACGCCGAGAACGTCATCGGCCTGCACTCCGAGGTCACTGACCAGCCGATCACGCAGACGCTCGAGGTCAACTACATGCCCTACGCGATGAGCGTCAACGTGTCGCGTGCGTTCCCCGAGATCGACGGCTTTAAGCCCTCGCACCGCAAGCTGCTCTACACCATGTACAAGATGGGCTTGCTCAAGGGCGAGCGCCAGAAAAGTGCCAATATCGTCGGCCAGACCATGAAGCTCAACCCGCACGGCGACGCCGCGATCTACGAGACGATGGTGCGTCTGGCCACCGGCAACGAAGCGCTGCTTGCCCCCTTCGTGGAGTCGAAGGGTAACTTTGGCAAGTACTATTCGGGCGACCTGAGCTACGCCGCCTCGCGTTATACCGAGGCCAAGCTCTCCCCCATCAGCGCCGAGATCTTCAAGGACATCGACAAGGACCCGGTCGACTTCGTTGACAGCTACGACGGTGCCATGAAGGAGCCGCGTCTGCTGCCCACCACGTTCCCCAACATCCTCGTCTCGGCCAACAAGGGCATCGGCGTCGCCATGGCGTCCGACATCTGCGGCTTCAACCTCAACGAGGTCTGCACCGCCACGATGCACTACTTGCAGGATCCCGACTGCGACCTCCTCGAGTACATGCCCATGCCCGACTTCTCGACCGGCGGCGAAATAATCTACCGCCGCGAGGAGATGGAAAAGATCGTCGAGACCGGCCTTGGCAGCTTCCAGATTCGCTCCCGCTGGCGCTGGATTCCCGAAGAGCGCATCATCGAGGTCTACGAGATCCCCTACACCACCAAAACCGATGTCATCATCGAGCGCATCGTCAAGCTCTCCAAAGAAGGCAAGGTCAAAGAGATCGCCGACATCCGCGACGAGACCGACCTTTCGGGTCTGCGCATCGCCATCGACCTTAAGCGCGGTGTCGACCCCGATAAGCTCATGGCCAAACTCTATCGCTCAACCACGCTGCAGGATTCGTTCTCGTGCAACTTCAACGTGCTGGTCGATGGTTACCCTCGCGTTATGGGCGTGCGCCAGATCTTGCACGAGTGGGTCAAGTGGCGTATTGAGTCCACGCGTCGCCGCATTAACTTTGACCTGGGCAAAAAGTCCGAGCGCCTGCATCTGCTGCACGGCCTTGAGGCGATTCTGCTCGATATCGACAAGGCCATCGCCATCATCCGCGGCACCAAGCTCGAGGCCGAGGTCGTGCCCAACCTCATGCGCGGCTTCGACATCGACGAAACCCAGGCCGAGTTTGTCGCCGAGCTCAAGCTCCGCAACATCAACGAGGAGTACATCCTCAACCGCACCAAGGACATTGCCAAGCTCGAGGGTGAGATCGCCGAACTCGAGGAGATCCTTTCGAGCGAGAACAATATCAAGAAGGTCATCAGCGACGAGCTGGCCGCGGTCAACAAGAAGTATGTGATGCCGCGCCGCACGGGCAGGATCGAACCCCACGAGGTCGTCGAGGTGAGCCTGGAGCCCGAGGTCGAGGAGTACCCGGTGACCATCATGCTCTCGCGCGATGGCTACCTTAAGAAGATGACGGACCGCGTGCTCAAGAAGGCCGCTACGCTCAAGTACAAGGACGGCGACAAACCCTTTATCGAGTTCCCGTCCTCCAACACCCACGAGCTGCTGGTCTTTACCAACAAGAGCCAGGTGTACAAGTGCAAGGTCGCGGCGTTTGAGGACACCAAGTCGGCCCAGCTGGGCTCGTACTTGCCGACCGATCTTGAGATGGAGCCCGACGAGAGTGTCATCTGGGTCATCGACCCCGAGGACTACAAGGCCGACGCTCTGTTTGTCTTTGAGAACGGCCGCGTGGTGCGTGTCGCGCTTGCCGGATACGTTACCAAGACCAACCGCAAGCGCCTCAAGAACGCCATCTACGGTGGCAGCAAGCTGCTGTATGCCCAGGTGCTCAAGGAAGATCGCGACATCGCGTTGGTCTCGAGCGACTATCGTTTGATGAACTTCAACACGTCGCTGCTCAAGACCAAGACGACCACCAACACGCAGGGCGTCCAGGCCTTTACGACCAAGAAGGGCCGCTCGGTCACCACCGTCGGCACGACCGAGGAGATTCTTGGCGCCGGCGTCTCAGCCGAGAAGTTCACCGCGCAGAGCCTTCCCTCTGCCGGTGCCCTCATGAAAGAAAACGACATGCCGAGTTTGTTTGACTAGGTACCACGGCAACGAGATCGTTAGATACTTCGCAAAGCGACGAGGCCCGGAACGCAACGGCATTGCGCCCGGGACTCGTCGTTTTTCTTCTCAACTATTTTTTAACGCAGATAAATTGATTTCTGCTTATTTTTCTGCGTAAAAAATGTCAGCGTCACTACTTCGATGCCCTTTGGTCAGTCGTTAGCAAAACTTGCAAAAGTTAGCAAAACTTGCAAAAATTAGCAAAACCTTCAAAGGAGCTACCATGGAGTACAGCAAGAACCCCTTTACCCCAACATTTGGAAGCGTCCCTCCCTTTCTAGCGGGTCGCGAGCATATCCTGCGCGACATCAACCGTGGCTTTATCAACGGCCCAGGAGATCCCAACCTGTCGACCATTTTTACTGGCGCAAGGGGAACGGGCAAGACGGCACTTCTCTCGCTCCTTTCAGAAACGGCGCTTGAACACGACTGGATCGCAGCAAATGTCTCCGCCATGCCAGGCATGCTCGAAGATATTATCGAGCGAACCAAAGAAGCCGCAGATAGCTACCTCTCACAGCCTCACGCGCGCATAAACGGTGTTCAAATTGGCCCAGTGGCCATCGATTGGACATACGCTCAAGAGGCTCAGGGCAACTGGCGCACGCGCATGAATGGCATCTTTAAGCAACTCGAAAAACATGACATCGGACTTCTCATCACCATCGATGAAGTCACCGTCGATCTCGAAGAAATGCTTCAATTTGCCTCTGTTTACCAGCACTTTGTACGCGAAGGTAAAAAAGTTGCCCTACTCATGGCAGGACTGCCCTACAAAGTATCGGCGTTGCTACGTAACGATTCCGTCTCGTTCCTCAGACGCTCCCAGTATCATCAGCTGGGACGAATCACTGATGTTGAGATTGCAAATGCATTTCGTAAAACCATTGAAGCAGGAGGACGCTCAATCACGCCAGAAGCGCTCGAGGATGCCGTGAAGGCCGTCGACGGATTTCCCTACATGATGCAGCTCGTCGGATATCGCACTTGGGATGTTTCGGAAAACTCGCCCCAAATCAGTACATCCGATGTCCAGCAGGGTTCTCTGCTTGCCCGTATGGAGCTGCGCGATCGTATTCTCGAAACGACCTATCAGGAGCTTTCCGATAAAGACATTGAGTTTTTGCTCGCGATGCTGCCCGATTCTGGCCCCAGCAGGGTCTCGGAGATAGCCAAACGCATGGGCGTCGCCAGCAACTACGCAAGCCAATACAAACGCCGCCTCCTCGAGGACGGCGTTATCGGGGAACGTGGACGTGGCCTCGTCGGCTTCGACATCCCCGCGTTCAGGGAATTCTTGAACGAGAAGGCGTTTTAGCACACCGGAATTGTCCGCGGGAGCATCGTTGCATGGCAATCAGCAATCCTCTTGGTAAGGGCAGCAAGCATTTCCGCTTGTGCTGATTGCCATGCGCTCCTCTTGTCCTTAGGCGAGCTTGCGGGCGAGCTCGCGCACCTCTTCCAACTTGGGCGAGGAGGCCATGCTGTCGCGCTCGGTCATGCCGCTAATGGTGACAATGCCCTGGTCCTCCCACTTGCAGTACGCGCAGGTTGACTTGTACATAGCGATCGCCGCATCATAGACACCCTCGCTGTGGCTATCGAGCAAAAGGGCCGTCTTGGTGAACGGGAAACCCATGGCACCGAAGGCGTACAGGCGGTCGATGGCGGTCTTTTCCTGCGCAGTGATATCAAACCAGTAGATAGGCGAAGCGAAGACAACCATGTCGGTGTCTTTCAGCGACTCAATCACGTTGGCCATGTCATCCTTCTGCACGCAGACGCCCTCATGGGCGAAGCAGTACTGGCATCCCAAGCAGCCGGCGATCTTCTTGCTGGCAACGCGGATGACCTCGACCGTATGGCCGCCCTCACGCGCGGTCTCGGCAAACGCCTCGACCATGGTATCGGTATTGGCGCCCTTACGCGGGCTGCCGCTCAATACAACGATATTCATAGGATTCCCTCTCCTTCATGCTGCAGGCGCGCAGCATTTTTTCTTGTAACCAAAACAAATGGGGTTAATCAATCGCCAGCAGGCCATATCTCTTGCTCAAGTTCCCTAAAGAAGCTCAAGGCGATTGCGATTGCCTTATACAACATCGAAAACCAAAGAGGGGCCATAGCAACGTCGCCTGCCTGAAATGGCACGCTGTCAAGATCAACTACGGGGATCGTGGCGAGTCGATACCGCCCGCATGCCTCCTTCGGAATAGGCACTGAGCAGCTCCTGGGCGTGAGCGAACTCGGGTCCCCGCCTCCAACCAAGTAGGCGGTTGACCGCGAGATTTCCCTGGACGTTGTGGACGAAGAGCAGATAGGCGTCCTCGCGCGAAAGCCCAGTCTCCTCCATGATCGAGGGAACCATCTGCTCGGCGCCGCGCTCGACGACGCGCTGTGCCACCCGGGCGTACGCGTCGTCATCCGAGTAGAGCAGATAATAGTCATCGTTTGCCGGCGGACGCTGGCAGAGGGCACCCGCCTCCGTTCCCTCGAGCGGCGGCACCGCCGCCAAGGCCTCGTCGATAAGCGCGTCGAGCAGGGCGAACTTGTCCTCGTAGTGCAGATAGAACGTGCCACGGTTGATATCGGC
The DNA here is from genome assembly GCA_905215365.1 of uncultured bacterium. GTDB lineage: Bacteria > Actinomycetota > Coriobacteriia > Coriobacteriales > Coriobacteriaceae > Collinsella. Next base: position 48,717 of record CAJMPX010000008.1, read on the forward strand.
GCGGCGGCAGATATCCGCTACCGTCATCTTCGCGAAGCCGACCCCGGCCAGCAGCGCGAAGAACGCCTCCCGTATGACCGAGAGTGTATAGCGTCGGCGACGATCGATCTTCCCCGCTTCCATTACCCCTCCAATTGCAACGCTCGACAATGCCCGGCAAACGCTCGTTTATCGACAGCAGGCCGAAGCTGTTCATTGCTCTTAAGCAAATCGACATGGATACTTTTTATAGACACCTGTTTATAATAGCTGAAAGAAGGTATCCAGTGACCCTGTACGAGCAGCTCGTTATCGAGCTCACCAACCGATCGTTTTCCCTTCATGCCGCCTACCGCAGCGGCAGCACGCCCTATGAGCTGAGTGACCGCGAGCCCGAGCCCTACGACCAGCAAATCGAGGACTTCGCCCGTATGATCGAAGAAGCCGATTGCGTGCTGGTGGGCGGGGCCTCCGGGCTCTCCGCGGCGGGCGGCGGCGACTTCTACTACGAGGACAACGCGACCTATCGCAAGCATTTCGGCAAATTCGCCGAGCGTTACGGTTTCAAGGGCGCTTTCGAGGGGTCGTTCTACCGCTGGCCCACCGCCGAGGCGCGCTGGGGATACCTCGCCACCTTCCTCGACACCACGCTCAACGCCCCGCTGCGCAAGCCCTACAAGGACCTCGACGCCATTCTCGCCGAGAAGGATTTCTTCGTGCTCACCACCAACCAGGACACGCAGTTTGTGAAGCTCTATCCCTGGGAGAAAGTGGCAGAGATCCAAGGCGACCACCGCTTCTTTCAGTGCTCCCGCTGTTGCACCGACGCGGTGTGGGATGCGGTCGAGCCGGTCTCCAACATGGTAGAGGCCATGGGAGACGGCCTTGAGGTTCCGACAGAGCTCGTGCCGCGCTGCCCGCACTGCGGGGCAGAGGCGTTCCCCTGGGTTCGCGGCTACGGCAACTTCCTGCAGGGTGAACTCTACGAGGAGCAGTACCGCAAGGTGTCCGAATGGCTCGACGCGCACGCACGGCAGAGGATCCTCTTCCTCGAGCTGGGTGTGGGCCGCATGACGCCCGCGTTTATCCAGGAGCCGTTCTGGGCCCTAACGGCGCAGTTACCGCAGGCCAGCTACGTCGCCGTAAACAACAAGACGCAGTTTCTCCCCCGCGCGATCGAGGATCGGGGGCTCGCCGTTCGCGCCGACATCGCCGACGTGCTTGCCGACGTGCGCAAGACGCTGGGGAGGTAGCGCATGGAGACGGCGAAAGCAGTTCGCATAGGCAGGGCGCTAGCCGAAGCGGATCTTGTCATCATCGGCGCTAGCAACGGACTCGACATGGCGGAGGGGCTCAACCTTTTCTGCGCCGATGCTCATTTCCAAGAGGCGTACGGGGACCTCGCCCAGGCAGACGGCATCGGCTGCATACTGCAGGGGCTCGCTTCCCCGGATGCCAGCGTGCGACGCCGATGGGCCGAGCGGTTCCATCAAAAGGAGTATCTCGAATATGAGCCCGGCTCGCTCATGAACGGGCTGCGGCGTCTTACGGAGCACGCCGACACCTTCGTGGTCACATGCAACATCGACGGGCACTTCGCGCGCGCCGGGTTCGACGAGGAGCGCGTGCTCGAGACTGAGGGGAGCACGCGCACGTCGGTTGACGAGCGGTGCCTCGCCCATCCAGACGCCCTCGCCATGACCCAGCTCGACGAGCTCGCGCGTCTTGTGCAAGCCCATCGCAACGGCAGGGTCACCATCCTCGAACTTGGCGTGGGACTGCACAACGGCGTCATAAAGCGCATGCTCGCCCAGATCGCGAACGCCTGCGAGCACGCCACCTACATCGTGTTCAACTACGGCCAGGCCATGGCGCCCGACGCTTCGTGCGAGACGATTCTCGTTGACGGCGATATGGCCCCGGCTTTCGAGGAGATCGCCCAATGCCGTCTCTAGAGAGGGAAGCGTATAGGCTTCGAAGCCTTATCGACGGCTTCTACCACCTCTACCCCAGCCTCGAGCAGCAATGGGCATACTATGCGCGATACATCGACTTCATGCTGCGCGAGCTGGCCTCTCAGCCCTATCTCGACCTACGGTCCCTCATCGGCCATAAGGACTACTTCATCCTGAGCACCAATGTGGACACCCAAGTCGAGAAGACGTTTCCCACCGAGAGGATCTGCAACCATCAGGGAAGCTTCGCGCACCTTCAGTGCAAGCAGCCATGCTGTGACGAGCTCTTCGACGCGAGCCCCTACGTCGAGCGCATGCTCGCGGGCATGGCGGGGTTCGAGATCCGCAGCGAGGACGTCCCCCGATGCCCGCACTGCGGCTGGCAGCTCGTGCCGTGGGTGCGCGACGACACGTTTCTGCAGGGTGCGGCATGGCGCGAGAGCCTCGGACGATACGAGCGCTTCGTGCGCGAGCGCAGCGATCGCCGCGTGCTGTTGCTGGAGCTTGGCGTGGGCGAGATGACCCCCGGCATCATCACGCTCCCGTTCTGGAGCATGACCGCGAAGCCGCCGGATGCGCACCTTTTGAGCGTAAACATCTCGGGCGGCTCGGCTCCGCTGCAGCTTGGAAGCAAGGCAGGGGCGATCCAGGCCGATTTGGGCGCCCTGCTCTCGGTGGCGCGGGCAGGTGGCGAGTAACGCGGAGCGGTAGACGCGCAATGAGGTTTTAGCCGCAGCCTCCGAACGAGAGGGCTCGGAGGCTGGTATTCCTGAATCGCAGGTCACGATGGGTTATCGGAATCGCGAAGAGCGGATACCGCCAGTAAGCCCCCTTCGGAATAGGCGTTGAGCAGCTCCTGGGCATGGGCGAACTCGGGGCCTCGTCTCCAGCCGAGCAGGCGGTTGACGGCCAGATTGCCCTGGACGTTGTGGACGAAGAGCAGGAAGGCGTCTTCGCGTGAAAGCCCTGTTTTCTCCATGACCCAGGGAACCATCTGCTCCGCTCCGCGTTCTATGACGCGCTGGGCTACGCGAGCGTATGCGTCGCTGTCCGAATAAAGCAGGCGATAATCGTCGTCTGCCGGCGGACGCTGGCAAAGCGTTGCCGATTCAACCCCCTCAAGCGGGGGAGCCGCTGCCAACGCCTCGTCGATAAGCGCATCGAGCAGCGCGTACTTATCCTCGTAATGCAGATAGAACGTTCCCCGGTTGATCTCGGCGCGGCGGCAGATGTCCGCCACCGTCATCTTCGCGAAGCCGACCTCGGCCAGCAGCGCGAAGAACGCCTCCTGTATGACCGAGAGGGTGTAGCGCCGCCGGCGGTCGATCTTGGTTTCTCCCATCGCCTCTCCAATCTGAGTCGTTTGACAATGTCCAGTAGCTGTTCGTTTATCGACAGGTGCACGCGTTTGTTCATTGCCCCTGCGAAAATCAACAAGGATACTGTTTATAGACACCTGTTTTTTATAGCTGAAAGGGAGCACGGATGACCCTGTGCGAGAAGCTCGGCATCGGGCTTGTCAGCCGATCGTTTTCCCATCGGGCCGTCTATCGAAACGGCGGCACGTCATACGATTTGAGCGATTGCGAGCCTGCTGCTTGCAAGCAAGATATCCAGGCTTTTGCCCGCAAGGTGGGGAAGGCTGATTGCGTGTTTACGGGAGAGGCAGGTAGGCAGGCGTTATGAGCATCTGCATCAAAAATCAGATTCAGAATATGAATATCGTCATCGGCTGCACGGTGGGGTGTCCATATTGCTATGCCCGTAACAATGTGAAACGTTGGCATATGATTGACGACTTCGCTGATCCTGCGTTCTTCCCGAGCAAGCTCAAGATGATGGAAAAGAAACGCCCGCAGAACTTTCTCCTTACCGGCATGAGCGATCTCTCCGGGTGGAAGCTGGAATGGCGAGACGAGGTATTTGCAAAGATCCATGAGAATCCACAGCATCAGTTCCTGTTCCTGACCAAGAGACCCGATTTGCTGGATTTAGATACCGACCTGGAAAACGCATGGTTCGGCGTTACGGTGACGAGGAAAGCGGAGCTGTGGCGTATCGACGCCCTTCGGAAAAACGTCAAAGCAAATCACTTCTTCGTTACTTTTGAGCCGCTATTCGACGATCCCGGTACGGTCGACCTTTCCGGAATCAACTGGATCGTCGTCGGTACCATGACCGGGGCGCAGAGCAGGAAGGTTCATACGGAACCGGAGTGGGCATGGTCTTTGACGGACCAGGCGCACGCGCTTGGCATTCCAATGTTTATGAAGGAAGACCTCGTCTCTGTCATAGGGGACGAAAACATGATTCAGGAATTGCCGGAAGAATTCGAAAGAGTGCTGGAGGTGCAGAGAACATGGCGGAAGTGATCGATGGAATCCTCATCAATGAGGTGGAAGCAAAGAACATCATGACCAAGTCCAGCCTGCCGGTAGGCGGCTACTCGGTCAATCCCTATGTAGGCTGCACGCATGCCTGCAAGTATTGCTATGCCTCCTTTATGAAGCGCTTTACCGGACACAAGGAGGAATGGGGCACCTTTCTTGATGTGAAGCATTGGCCGGAAATCAAGAATCCGAAGAAATACGCTGGACAGCGGGTGGTTATCGGTTCTGTGACGGATGGCTACAATCCACAGGAGGAGCGATTCGGGAATACCAGGAAACTCCTGGAGCAGCTGATTGGCAGCGATGCAGATATTCTGATCTGCACAAAGTCCGATCTTGTGGTACGGGATATCGATCTGCTGAAGAGGCTTGGACGAGTGACCGTTTCATGGTCGATCAACACGCTGGATGAGAACTTCAAGAACGATATGGACTCCGCGTCGAGCATCGAGCGTCGTATCGCTGCTATGAAGCAGGTGTATGACGAAGGTATCCGTACGGTCTGCTTCGTGTCCCCGGTATTTCCCGGCATCACGGATTTTGAGATGATTTTTGAGCGAGTAAAGGATCGGTGCGATTTGTTTTGGCTCGAAAATCTCAATCTTCGGGGTGGTTTCAAAAAAGCGATCCTGGATTATATCGCCGAGAAACATCCCAATCTCGTACCGCTTTACGATGAGATCTATAACAAGCGCAACCGTAGCTATTTTGAAGCGCTTGAAGTAAAAGCCGAGGAAATGGCCAAGAAGTACGATTGCCCCTTTGTGGACAACGAAATGCCTTATGGCAGAGTCCCCCAGGGGCATCCGGTGATCGTGGACTACTTCTATCACGAGGAAGTCCGAGGGTCGGATAATAGCGGAAAAAGAAATCGTTAAACGGAAACCGACGACGATTCGCTCGAGCGATTAGCGTCCACGCGTGGCTTCTGCCGATTGGCGCAACGGGCGACGGATTAAGGGATCGCTCGGGCGGATGATCCCGCTGCAGTACAGGCGGTCGCTCAATTTAGCGGCATGAGCGTTTTCGCACGGAAAACCAGTATCCCCTGTGCCGAGTTTAATCGTAGCGAATACAATGGGCACTGAGCATCAATCGAAAGTAGTCAAGAGCCTTATCGACGGCTTCTACCACCTCTACCCCAGCCTCGAGCAGCAATGGGCATACTATGCGCGATACATCGACTTCATGCTGCGCGAGCTGGCCTCTCAGCCCTATCTCGACCTACGGTCCCTCATCGGCCATAAGGACTACTTCATCCTGAGCACCAATGTGGACACCCAAGTCGAGAAGACGTTTCCCACCGAGAGGATCTGCAACCATCAGGGAAGCTTCGCGCACCTTCAGTGCAAGCAGCCATGCTGTGACGAGCTCTTCGACGCGAGCCCCTACGTCGAGCGCATGCTCGCGGGCATGGCGGGGTTCGAGATCCGCAGCGAGGACGTCCCCCGATGCCCGCACTGCGGCTGGCAGCTCGTGCCGTGGGTGCGCGACGACACGTTTCTGCAGGGTGCGGCATGGCGCGAGAGCCTCGGACGATACGAGCGCTTCGTGCGCGAGCGCAGCGATCGCCGCGTGCTGTTGCTGGAGCTTGGCGTGGGCGAGATGACCCCCGGCATCATCACGCTCCCGTTCTGGAGCATGACCGCAAAGCCGCCGGATGCGCACCTGCTGAGCGTAAACATCTCGGGCGCGGCTCCGTGCCAATGTTTCACACCCGGGGCGATGTTGACCACGTCGCCAGGGTGCAGTTTCTGCGCCGGCTTACCCCATTCCTGGTAAAACCCTCGACCAGCCACGCAGATGAGAATCTGTCCGCCGCCGTTTTTGGCGTGGTGCACGTGCCAGTTGTTGCGGCAGCCGGGCTCGAACGTCACGTTGTAGACGCCAACCTGCTCGGTTGATAGAGGCACGAGGTAGCTTTGCCCGATAAAGTACTTCGCGAATGCGTCGTTGGGGGCACCGATGGGAAAGGCCATCTCGTTTTGGTGCTCGGCTTTTGCATCAGCGGCATCGTCATCCGCCCAGACCTCCTTTGCCATGCGGAAGGCCGCCCATGCCTTGGGCCACCCCGCGTAAAACGCGGCGTGGGTAAGGATTTCCGCTATCTCCGCCCTGGCTACACCGTTATTCTTTGCGGACATCAGATGGTATTGGAACGAGGAATCCGTCAGTCCCTGCGCCATCAGCGCCACCACCGTCACCACGCTGCGGTCTCGAAGGGAAAGCTCGCCCTCTCGGCTCCACACCTCGCCAAACAGCACATCGTCATTGAGCTGTGCGAATTTGGGGGCAAAGTCCCCTAGGGCATCTCTGCCTGCCGTCTGTTTAATTGCCATGATCGATCTCCCCCTGTCGATGGTTTAGGTGCAAATCTGTTTCCGCATTACGGAACACCCTTTGCAATCCCTGTTCTAATGACGAGAATGAAGGTAATACCTAAACCTGACTTTAGGTCAAGGAATGAATTCGAGATTTATTCGGAGGAACCATGTACACAATCGGACAGGTGTCGGAGATGTTCGGCTTGCCCGCCTCAACGCTGCGCTATTACGACAAGCAGGGATTGTTCCCGGCATTGGAGCGGACGTCCGGCATTCGGCAATTCGGCGATACGGAACTCGAGGCGCTTCGGGTCATCGAATGCCTCAAGAAAGCGGGGATGGAGATCAAGGACATTCGGCTGTTCATGGAATGGTGCGCGGAGGGTCCATCGACATACCCCAAACGCAAGGCCATGTTCGAGGAGCGGAAGGCCCACATGGAGCTAGAGATCGCGAACATGAACCGCGCGCTGGACATGCTGAAGTACAAATGCTGGTTCTACGGGCAGCTGAATCAGGGCGAGAATGAGACTGAGCTGAGGGCCATGATTCCCGACGGTTTGCCAGAAGATATCAAAGAGGCTTACGAAAACGCTCACACTCGATAGCGCCGTCCGTTGCTCAAGGAGCTTCAACGAGAAGTCATTTTGGCTCAATCTTCATTGGAGCCAGCATATCCTCTTTGGCCATCACGGGATGCCCTCCCCCTTGATCGCACCGGTTTCAAGAAAGGCATGCAGTTACAAATAAGTGCGTACTCGCTTTTGCATGCGCCATCGCGTGAAATATAACCAGAGCCGGATACGCACGCAAGGCAACTTGGCTCTCAAAATACTCCACGTGCGAGCTGTTCGGATGACGAAGGGGTCACCTCGCCGTGTTCTTCGGCTATACCGGGGACATGTACGTCGCAGGCCCTCAATACTGGAAGGAAGTGTAGGCATGAATATGCTGGAAACCATCAAGGGATGCCGCTCGGTGCGCAAGTACACAAGCGAGCAGATTGCCCGCGAAGACCTGGAGCGCATCGTTGAGGCGGGAATCTACTCGGCCAACGCCGGCGGCGCCCAGCGAAGCGTGGTGGTGGCCCTGCATGACGCCGCCCTGGCAGAGAAGGTGGGCAAGCTGAACATAGCTCGCTTCGACAGGGGCAATTTGATCGGCAACCGCGTCAGCTCCGAGCAGCCGAGTGTCATCGACGACCCCTCCATCAAGAACGGCTTCTATGGCGCGCCGGCTGCCGTCTGCGTGTTCTGCCAGAAGGATTTCGTCTTCAGCGTCCCCGACGCCTTTGTGGTCGCGCAGGCGATGGCGCTAGAGGCCCACAGCCTGGGAATCTCCAGCTGCATCGTCAGCCGCGGCGAGCAGACATTTGTCTCCGAAGAAGGCAGGAGCCTTCTTGCCGCGTGGGGCGTTCCCGACAATTACATTTGCCGCGCTTTCCTCGCATTGGGATACTGCGAGGGACCATACCCGCAGGCGAAGCCCCGTAGAGAGGGACGCGTAAAGATCGTCGAGGAATAGCTGCTCGCCTGCGATTTTAAGGGGTGACGCTAAAAGAGCGTCTCAGAATGTCAAAGATCAGTTCTCCAGCGGCTGCATGATCTCTAATATGATTCCATCTGGGTCACGAAGGTAGAAGGCTTTGCTTCGGCCAAAGCCATCCTGCCTAAAATCAAATTCCTGCGGAGCAGAAAAACACTCCACGCCCTGCTCCACCAGTTTTTGATAAGCCCCGTCGGCATCCTCCGTATAGAAGCACAGTTCCGAAATAGAGGTGGTGAAAAGATCCATGGGAGTGTGGTGAATTTCATCCTTAACAAACTGGATGAGCTCCACCGGCGGCATATGCAGCCGATCCGAGCCGTTTAGATAAGCGACCCGAGCCTTGCAGTTTTCTCGCCGGAACATCGCCTCCGTCTCTTTCCCCTCCATCAGGAGCTCCCCCTGATACCGAAGGCCCAGCACATCACGATAAAACGCTACGGAACGATCCAGGTCGCTGACGGTCAACCCCACATGATAAATTTGCCCAATCATAGGCTCCTCCTCGTTAGCAGTTATCTACTGATTTAATGAGGGCATGGAACGGGAAGGCAGGCCGATCGTTAAGATGATGTGGCCGATTCCGACAAACCCCCGATCACGTGATCCATAAGACTACTTATGGGAAGGGGAAACGGCTGCGTAACTTCCCGAGCCGTCGTAAGCCCCAGAGTCATAATCAGTCTAATAAATTTAGTTCCATTTGAATTTGCCAAAATATTATTGATTTTCAATATGGATGCTCTTCATAAACAGCGGAAGTAGGGCAAATTCCGCCGTTCCGGCCGCGCTGACCACACCCGGATCCCCAAACGCATACCCCTACAGGAACGCGTTCGCGCGGGGTCAGGGTCACGATCAATGCGTGCGCACCCAAATACCCGCGGGATTGACAATGGGGCGTTTAGCTGCATAATAGCTAGTAGTTAGAAACCCTCGGGTTTGCGGGGCAGGATCGTGAAAGCGATTCTGCCCTATTTTTTCCTCCGTCTGCTCCAAATCAAGTAGTTCGAAGATAGCCTGTAGGTGTCCTCGGGGGCGCCTTTTATTTTCAGGGAATCAGTCGCTCGTTCATGAACGCAGCCATCGGCCGCTTCATGAACGAGCGACCGGCTTGACCTAGATCGAACCGCCTTCATCTCCGTCTAGGCGCCGGCAATCAACATCGTAAATCCGTGCGTGCCACAATGCGGGCACCAGAGATGAAAACACAGTCCCCGTCGGGTAGTCGTGGGCGTGCGGGAGTCCGCATCAGTAACCTGCCTCCTTGGTTGTCCCTTCTCTGCATGGTCATCTACATAAAGGAGGAACCAACCATGCAGATCAGCGTGTCATCCACCCTGACCGTATATCATGACGGCCAGTTTTGGGTGGGGCTGGCGGAACATGTCGAGGACGAAACATACGGCGTAGCCCGCATCGTCTTCGGCGCGGAACCGTCCGATGAGGAAATCCTGCGATTCGTTACAAGCAAATGGGCGGAGCTCGCGTTCTTCGGTGGCGATCACGCCGAGACGAGCAAGCCCGCGAAGAACCCCAAGCGACGCGCTCGCGAGGCGGCGAAGGCCCTTAAGCAGCCGGCGATGAGCACCAAGGCGCAGCAGGCGCTCGCGAATCAGCGGGAGACGATGAAGCGGGAATCGGCCCAAGCAAGAAGCCAGCGTCGCGCGGATGAGGCGGAGGCGCGCTTCGAGCAGCGAAAGCTGAAGCGCAAGCAGAAGCATCGTGGGCATTGATACCGCTATCGACCAGTATATATAGCAGCAGGCGTAGCTTCGATTGAAACTACGCCTGCCACCTGGTGCTATAACGTTATACAGAACGTATGTTCTATTCCAACTCTTTCAAGTTCATTTGCCGTGGCGACATTCCAATTGGGTCTAGTTTGGTTGTCGATTTGTCCACCTTGCCGCCGAATCCCTCCGTGTGTCCTCGCGTACGCGTTTGGGACAAACCCTGGGATAAATTCGCAAACTATTTCGAAACCGCAAGCTCGCAGTTTCATTTTTGTCCCGGGGACAAAAGCGGCAAGGCTTTGAGGCCCGGAACCGCTCGAAAGGGGTGCCAAAACGGCTGTTTTCCCTTTTTGACGCCTGTTTAGCAAAGTGAATCGTAGCCAGCGGCTTTGCCGCCTTGCATTTCCGCAGATCAGAAGGGATGTGCAAGAGCGATGACCGAAAGAATCGTCGCAGGCGGCTTATTCACCCAAGAGTTCAACGGTTCTGCTTTCAAATGCATGGGGAAATGCGAATGACCTCAATGCGCTCCCGAACTCGGCGCTAACGTAAACGCCGACTCCGTCGAGCGAGGACTTGCTAATATGAGTCACAACACCGTCTCCAAGGCCGATATGCCCAAGATGGCTTCCAACTGAGGGCAGGGTTTGCCGATAGGAACAACATGAAGAAATGCAGTCCCCTTGGAGTCCTGCTCGGTGACTCCGTCAGCGTTCTTCTCAAGGCAATCCAGAAGAGCAATTGGATCGCCCATCACGTCAGGTGGCGGAGTTGGCATGGAGGACAGGTTCTTGTTGGTATCCACCCATTGTACGCTCGTCGTCGTGCACGACCAATCGGACAGCTTCCCGGATTCGATAGTTGCATGCGAGGGGGTTCTTCGAGCTAAGTGCTCTTGAGCATAGCGTTTCACGTGCCGGTGTTCATGAGCGGCAAGGATTGCTTTTTCGGGCTCGATCCGAGGATGCGTGACTACGGTCTCTCTTGCTGTTCAGCTCGCCCAGTCTGCATCTTGGTTCCTCGACAGCGCAGCTTGGTTAAACGCCGAAGGTTCAGCTATCTTCGTCAGCTAGCATGAGAGCAACCCGAAGGGAGGACGCATGAAGATCACAATCGAAGAGCGAGAAGCAGCTCAAGATATAGAAGTCACGATCGTCTGCGTAAGGGTCGATCGCCGCGTGCTTGATATAGCGGCTCGGCTGCGCATGCTTGACGGGAAGGTGACGGGCACGGCCGACGGCTGCACGCGCGTGCTGAGCGCAGAAGACGTCCTGCTCATCGAGTCGGTCGACAAGCACACGTTCATTTATACGGCCGACACGGTTCTCGAAACGGGCCTGCGCCTTTACGAGATGGAGGAGCGCCTGGCGGACTGCGACTTCCTGCGCATCGCGAAAGGTTGCATCGTCAACTTCCGCGCGATCACCGCCCTCAAGCCCGACGTCAACGGCAGGATCATCGCCACCTTGGAAAACGGTGAGCAGGTCGTTATCTCGCGCCAGTATGCGCCCGACGTCAAATCGAAGCTCGGTCTGAAGCAGTCGAAACGAAGGAAGGGAGACCGAAATGATTAACAGGGACATTATCGACACCGATAAAAAGACGCCCGCGGAAAACCTCGGACAACTCGTGAAAAGCACCTGTATCGGCTTCACTGTTGCCATGATAGCCTTCTTGGCATTAGGGACTTGTTTCGCTGATGACACCGCCAAGCATGGCATTAACTATTGCTGGTCGATTCTCGCCGCGTGCGTCACCGTCCCCGCGCTACAGTTCGTGTTCTTCACGCCCGCGGTGATCAGACAGATGGCGTATCCCGCGCGCCTGGTGCTGTTCGACGTTTGCCTCTACGCAGCCCTCTGTGCATTGGCGTTTGTCTTTGCTTGGGTTCCCGTGAACAACCCCGGGGCGTGGGTTACCTTCACGGTTGTCTATCTCGCCATCCTGGCGGTCCTCACTCTTGCTTTCAACGCCAAGCTGAGCCGCGAGACCCGCGAATTGAACGACAGGCTCGCGGAATACCGCAAGAGCAGGGAGACGGAATAAGGGTATAGCTGAGCATTATCGATGCTGGGCAAATCCTTACTCCCGATCCTCGGATTACCGCCCAGCGCGAGGACCTGATGCCAAGGCCGGCGCAGGGCGATGCTCGGCCCCGTTCGCTACCCCAAGCGCTTCCTGCGCGGTCATGCCCTTGTAGCCCCCCGTTCGCGCGCATAAGCGGGTTCATGTGCAGGGGAATGTCGATCCAGGTGCCGCTTGCTCGGTCAGCTTGATCGGATTGGAGGAAGACGACCTCGTGTTCAGCATAGACGATGGCGAAACTTCCTACGTATTGCGGTCTACCCAAGCCATCATTCGGTCCTCCTCGGTTTCGAAACTCGAATTTTTTTAAAGTTTCGAAACCGGGGAGGCAATATGCACAGGGATGCATCGAGGAGCAATTCCCAGTCGCGCCATGTCAGCAGCGATGCCGGGCGCATTCACGCGTGCCACAATGCGGGCACCAGAGATGAAAACACAGTCCCCGTCGGGTAGTCGTGGGCGTGCGGGAGTCCGCATCAGTAACCTGCCTCCTTGGTTGTCCCTTCTCTGCATGGTCATCTACATAAAGGAGGAACCAACCATGCAGATCAGCGTGTCATCCACCCTGACCGTATATCATGACGGCCAGTTTTGGGTGGGGCTGGCGGAACATGTCGAGGACGGCAGATACGGCGTCGTCCGCATCGTCTTCGGTGCAGAACCGTCCAATGAGGAAATCCTGCAATTCGTTACAAGCAAATGGGCGAAGCTCTCGTTCTTCGGTGACGAGGCCACGGAAACAAGCAAGCCCGCGAAGAACCCCAAGCGACGCGCTCGCGAGGCAGCGAAAGCCCTTAAGCGGCCCGCGGTGAGCACCAAGGCACAACAGGCGCTCGCAGCACAGCGGGAAGCGATGAAGCGGGAGTCGGCCCAAGCAAGAAGCCAGCGTCGCGCGGATGAGGCGGAGGCGCGCTTCGAGCAGCGAAAGCTGAAGCGCAAGCAGAAGCATCGTGGGCATTGATCGCCATGTGCAGCAAGCCTTATACAGAAGCGGCGTCAGTTCGGCTTGAAACTGACGCCGCTGTCTATTGCGCCGTTCGTCAACGGCGCGTCCTCGTTTTCTACGAAACTGCCCAAAGATGACGGCTGCGATTGCCCTAGACAACGCTACAGATCCAAGCCATAATTCGAGGACAAAATCGAGCTACAGATCGGAATTATGAGGATTGAATCATGTGGGATGAATTAGGGATAAGCGCAGGGACGGCAGTACTCATTTTGATTGCGCTGTATTTCGTTATCAAATGGGCAGTGAAGAATGGCATAAAAGAAGCCTACAGTGCCATCACTGGCAAAAAAGCCGATGAAGACATCCAAAACGAAATAGACCTAAAAGAGCTTGGATTGGATTAAACAATCAATAAATCCAGCTTCGGTAGCTCTGGAACGGCCTCTTTTCGCCCTCGGGGACAAAAATCGCACGTCTACTCACTTGGGATAAACCCTTACTCCCATTTCTCCGAATACCGCCCCGTGCCTTACCGTCTTCAAACACGGGAAGTAAATTGCAAAATCGCAGGTAAAAGGGAGTAAAACGGCAAAGAAAAAGCCTCCGTCCCAACATGGGAACGGAGGCTCGATTACCGTATTTACTCACCAATGTCGCTGGCGGCTTTGCCGTGATTCTCGTACAAAACGAAAGTCAGCGGCACAGTGCGGCACTCAAAAGTGCAAGTCAAAGCCCCATCGGCTTACTCCCACTCAATGACTAGGGCCCTGGTGTAATTGGCTTGATCGCCGTTCCGGGAACCGGTATCGACCTACCTGTCCGCCGAGCTCTTTCTTCAGCTCCAGCCTAGTATCTGATTCGCGCCGTTATAAGCGAAAACCGAAGAGATGCGTCTTGGCCAAGAAAAGAAGGTTAGCCTCATCTTACTGCATGATTCGTGTGTTATAGTTAGATGGCTCTAACTGTTTGGGGGCGACAGCCATGCACGAACGCGAGGGTTTTTGGGACAAGAACGCCGGTCGGTATGACCGTTTCATGCGAAACGACCGGGCGGCGTATGAGAAGATGTATGGGCTGATCCGGCCGGTGGTGAAAGCAAAGACCGTGCTGGAGGTTGCCACCGGCACGGGGCTTATCGCAAAGAGCGTCGTGGATGCGGCGGCGCGCATCGAGGCTACGGACGCCTCTGCAAAGATGATCCTTGAAGCAAAGCGGGACAATCAATCCGCAAAGCTGCACTTTTCCGTACAAGATATGTTCCGCCTGCCCTATGCACAGAAGTCCTTCGAAGTGGTGATCGCGTCCAACGCACTTCACATAGTGCCGCATCCGGAAAAGGCCCTGCAAGAAATCAGGCGGGTGCTGAAGGACGACGGCGTGCTCATCGCGCCAACCTTCACCCACGCGGGGAACTCGGTTTCCGGCAAGGCAAAAGCCTTTTTCATGAGCATGGCGGGATTCCCCCTCCACAGCAGGTGGACAAGCGAGGAATACCTGCGTTTCCTGCGTCAAAACGGCTGGGCGGTGCGGAAAAGCGCGGTGCTGAAGGCCTCGTTCCCGTTGACCTATGCGGAATGCACGAAATCGGAGGGGCCAGATGTCGTTCTTTGAAAACACCCGCAAGCCCGTGGGCCTCGGCGGAAAACTTATGGTTGCCATGATGAACCTGGGCCACAGCCCTGTGGCGCGGTGGGGACTTCGATTTCTACGACTTGCGCCAAATGCCAGGGTGCTGGATTGCGGCTGCGGCGGCGGGGCGAATATAAAACGGCTGCTGAAAAAATGCCCGCTTGGCGTCGTCAAGGGCGTCGACTATTCGCCCGTCAGCGTGGAGAAGGCTAGAAAGCTCAACCGAACTGCAATTCAGGAGGGGCGTTGCGCCGTCTTGCAAGGCAGTGTGGCGGATATGGCGTTTGATGATAGCTACTTCGATGCTGCCACGGCCTTTGAGACCGTCTATTTTTGGCCTGATTTGCCCCGATGCTTCCGCGAGGTCTGGCGGACGCTGAAGCCAGGCGGGACAATTCTTATCTGCAACGAGAGCAATGGCGATACGGACAAGGACGAGAGGTGGACGCAGATCATCGGCGGCATGACCATCTACAAGGACATTGAATTAAAGGCATGTCTGGAGCGGGCGGGTTTTCACGAGGTGCAGATACACAAAAAGAAAAAGTGGCTCTGCGTCACGGCGCGGAAGTAGGGGCATCAAGCACGGGTATTTTTGCATCCATCCTGCACATGGCGATAGGCATGACGGTCATAGCGGCTATGCTGGCGGCAATTATGACAGTTTTTATTCACTGAGGAAGAAACCTATGAAATGTAAAATTGAGAAAAACACCGTGCAGGAGACGCTGATCCTCCCGCTGTATTCCCGGAAGCTGTGTACGGAGTTGTACCCGAACCTTTACAGGGATGAAACAGCGGTTCGTCTGCTCGACCAGATCGACTACGACTTTTCAGAGGCAGAGAAAAACTCCCGCAGCCTGATGCAGCGCTTTGGCGCGCTGGAGGTGGCCATGCGGCAGGGTGATCTTGCTTTCGAGGTGCGGGATTACCTGAAAGACCACCCCAATGCGGCGGTTGTCAATCTGGGCTGCGGGCTGGACAACACCGGCAGAACCTGCGACAACGGTAGATGCAAGATCTACAATCTGGACTTCCCGGATGTGATTGCCTTGCGGCAGCAGCTGCTGCCCGCCGGGGAGCGGGAGCAAAACATCCCCTGCGACCTGAAAGACCCCGCATGGTTTGACAAGATTGATGCCTCCGGCGGGGCGGTGTTCTTTGCCTCCGGGGTGTTCTATTACTTCCTGACCCAGCAGGTCCGGGAACTGGTGCGGGGGATGGCGGACGCTTTCCCCGGCGGTGTGCTGGTCTTTGATGCTGCCAATCGGACGGCAGTAAAGATGATCGCAAAAACATGGCTTAAGACTGCAAAAATCAAGGATGTGGGGGCATATTTTGCGGTTTCGGATGCCGCCAAGGAAATCGGCACGTGGAACAGCCGTCTGCAGGTCACAAGTCGCGGCTATATGCTGGGTTACAACGATTTGAGAGACCCTTCTGTCAGCAGCTTTTTCCGGTTTCTCGCAAGGGTCGGTGACAACGGGATGAAAATGCAAATCGTGAAAATTAGATTTTAAAAGGCAAAAATGAAGCCCATTCACTTTGACGTTGAAGAAGACGGCTTTTACGGCACATATTGGGCGTGCAAGGACACACATACAGCAGCGGACACGGATTCGATTGAAACCGTGCCCGCAATCTAATACTATATTATTTTATCGAACGTCTGTTCTATTCCCACTCAATCGTCGCGGGCGGCTTGGACGTGATGTCGTAGCACACGCGGTTGGCGCCGGGAACCTCGGCAACGATGCGGCCGGAGATGCGGGCCAGTACGTCGTAGGGCAGCTTGGCCCAGTCGGCGGTCATGGCGTCGCTGGACTCGACGGCGCGCAGGATGATCGGGCGCTGATAGGTGCGCTCGTCACCCATGACGCCAACGGACTTGATGTCGGGCAGGACCGCGAAATACTGCCAGCAGCTGTGCTCGGAGTTGCGCTCGCCGGTCTGCTCAAACAGACGCTGGTTGTAGGCGTCGAGCTCCTCGCGCACGATAGCGTCGGCATTCTTGAGGATCTCGAGCTTCTCTTTGTCGACCGCACCGATGATGCGGATGGCAAGACCCGGGCCCGGGAAAGGCTGACGGAACACGATGTGACCCGGCAGACCCAGCGCCAGACCAAGCGCGCGGACCTCGTCCTTAAAGAAGTGGTCGAGCGGCTCAATGAGGTCGAAGTGCACGCCCTCGGGGAACGGGATCAGGTTGTGATGGCTCTTGATGGTGGCCGTCTTGCCGCCCGTCTTGCGAGCGCCGGACTCGATGATGTCGGGGTAGATGGTGCCCTGAGCCAGGTACTTCACGGGTTTACCATCGGTCTCAAGCTGCTGAGCAACCGCGAAGAACTCTTTCCAGAACTGCGTACCGATGATGCGGCGCTTCTCCTCGGGCTCGGTCACGCCGGCCAGAAGCTCGGCATAACGGTCCTCGGCGTGGACGTGGATAAAGTCGACGTCAAACTGCTTGGTGAAGACCTCCTCCACCTGCTCGGGCTCGCCCTTGCGCAGCAGACCGTGGTTGATGAACACGCAGGTCATCTGCTTGCCTACGGCGCGGGCGCCAAGAGCTGCCACGACGGAGGAGTCGACGCCGCCGGACAGGGCCAGAATCACGCGGTCGTTGCCGACCTTCTCGCGGAACTCGGCCGTCATGGTCTCGACCAGGTTGTCCATGCTCCAGTTGGGCTCCAGGCCGCAGATCTCAAACAGGAAGTTGCTCAGCAGCTGCTGACCGTACTCGGAATGCTTGACCTCGGGGTGGAACTGCGTGGTGAAGATCTTGCGCTCGACGCACTCCATGGCGGCAACCGGGCACACGTCGGTGCTGGCGGTAACGGTAAAGCCCTCGGGCACCTCGGAGACGGCATCGCGGTGGCTCATCCACACGGTCTGCTCCATGGGCGTGGAGTTAAAGAGCTTGGCGCCTGCCGTACGCGTGATGGTGGCGCGGCCATACTCGCCCACCTCGGAGTGGCCGACCTTGCCACCGAGCGTCACGGCCGTGATCTGATGGCCGTAGCAAAAGCCCAGGACGGGAAGGCCCAGGTCAAAGATGGCGGGGTCGATGGACGGAGCGTCCTCGGCATACACAGAAGCCGGGCCGCCGGAAAGGATGAGCGCAGAGGCGTTCATCTCGCGAATCTCGTCGGCCGAGATGTCGCAGGGAACGATCTCGGAATACACGTTGAGGTCGCGGACGCGACGGGCAATGAGCTGACCGTACTGCGCACCAAAGTCGAGTACGAGGACCTTTGCGGAAGCCTTTTGATCCATGGTTTCCCCTCCTGTTGGCGGGGAGCCGGTGCCCACCCGCGTGAATGAACGAAAATAACTTTCATAGTGTACACGTTATATGGGGCTTCTCGTCCCTCGCAGCCATCAGCGCACGGCAAACGCACGACCTGGGCCCTTATTTGACGGCAATTGAAGTGTTACTAAACGTTACAGATGATGTATTACGTTTGAACATTGGACGCCCTGTGCCACAATACTGCCGAACGACTCCGCCTCTGCGGCGGCAAATACGATAGGAATACCAGCATGAAGCGCATCCTTCTCATCGCCACGGGCGGCACCATCGCATCGACCGAGGACGGCAACGGCCTCTCCCCCGCCCTGACCGGTGAGGAACTCGCCCAGAGCGTCCCCGAGATCTCGGGCCTCTGCGAGCTCGACGTGGTGCAGCCCATGAACATCGACAGCACCAATATGCGCCCCAGTGACTGGATGCGTATCCGCGACGTCATCGTCGAGGGTTATGCCGACCACGACGGCTTCGTGATTCTGCACGGCACCGACACCATGAGCTACACCGCGGCGGCGCTTTCCTACCTGATTCAGGACAGCCCCAAGCCCATCGTACTCACCGGCTCGCAAAAGCCCATGGGCAATCCCTTTACCGACGCCAAGCTCAACCTGTACCAGAGCCTGCTTTATGCGCTCGACGAGCACTCGCACGACGTCTCAATCGTGTTTGGCGGCGTAGCCATTGCCGGCACGCGCGCCCGCAAACAGCGCACCATGAGCTTTAACGCGTTCATTAGCGTCAACTATCCGCCCATCGCCTATATCCGCAACGACCGCATCGTGCGCAACGGGCTTCACGGCACGCATCAGGGCGAAAACCCGGTGCGTTTCTACGACAGCATCGACCCGCGCGTATTTGTACTCAAGCTCACGCCCGGCGTAAACCCGGGCATCCTCGACGCCCTTGCCGATAGCTACGACGCTGTAATCCTTGAGACCTTTGGCATTGGCGGTATCCCCGAGTTTGGCGAGTCGGGCGAGTCGTTCCAAGAGGCGATTTTCCGCTGGGTCGATTCGGGCCGCACCGTCGTTATGACCACGCAGGTCCCCGAAGAGGGCCTCGATCTGGGTGTTTATGAGGTCGGCCGTGCTTACGCCGATCATCCGGGCATTTTGCGCGGCGACGACATGACCACCGAGACGCTCGTGGCCAAAACTATGTGGGCACTCGGCCAGTCACGCGATGCCGCCGAGATCCAGCGCCTGTTCTACAGCCAAGTCAACCACGACCGCATCCCGATGGCGTAATTCAGTTGTCGACGGGTATCCCCTATTCGATACCCTCGAGAAGCTCTGACACCGTCATGCCGAGTGCGGGCGCGATCTTAAATAGAACCTTGAGCGTGAAATTTGCCGTTCCATCTTCGATTCTGTCGAGATAGGGGCGACTGATTCCTGCTGCCACACAAAAATCGACCTTGGAGATACCAAGGTCCCTGCGCGTCTCTTCGACCCGCCTGCCAAGAATCTGTTTCGCACGTTCGTCCATGCAGCCGAGTTTGAAATGGAGCTGAACAAAAACGTAAACTATAGTTTACGTTTTGCCGAATACACAGGAGTTTTCTATGTCGGGTTCTTCGGTCCGCATGTACCGAGCCACGCTTCGCACAAACAGCGCACCGCCCAAGCTCTTCGTCGTTGAAGCCGAATGCCTTTCACCCGATGAGCGCACAGCATTTGCATTGCTATCAAGTCGCGTCGCCGCCGTTCTGGTCCCTTGCCCGGCGCAAGGTGAACTTGCCATCCAATGCCAAACGCATAGCTGCTCGCTCAATCAGGCTGCCGTAATCGCAACCAGCCAACGCGGCCTACCCCTTCTTTTAGAAGCCGGCATTGCGCTCACCCTTCGCGGCGCCGGATACGAAAACGAGGCCGCCGCCGATATGGTCTTTAAACCACGATCGAGCGGCGGCCTCGCAGCAGCCATCGAATATGCTTGCAGGCTCGTTGCCTAAAAGGGCAAGCTAGAAACCAAAGCCAAAGCCCGTTCCGGTAATCGCCGAATACATAAAGTAGACGTTGATCACGTTGAGGAACACGCCCGTAATGCAGCCGTTGCGCAGATAGCGCTCGCACACGATGCGCGCCATGGCGGCAGAGTCATCATTGTTTTTAGCCTGGCGTCCTGCCGTAAAGTACGTCGCCACGCTCAGCAGCAGGTTGAGCACCGGCAGTGCCAGCAGCTCGTAGCTCTTGCCCCAGCGCGTCACCTCGCCGGCGGCATTAAACTTTGTTGCCACCTCGGGACCAATGTTGGGGATAACACACGCTGCGACCGCCAGCGGAATCACCGCAAGTACGAGCAGCGCAATACCCATGTAGCCGGCTTTTTTGCCATATTTAAACATATGCGTCGTCCTTACACGTTAAAGCGGAAGTGCACGACGTCACCATCGGCCATGACATAGTCCTTGCCCTCAATACGCAGCTTGCCGGCGGCCTTGGCGCCCTGCTCACCGCCGAGCTCGATGTAGTCGTCATAGCCAATGACCTCGGCCTTAATAAAGCCGCGCTCAAAGTCGGTGTGGATGACGCCGGCGGCCTGCGGGGCGGTCGCGCCCTGACGAACCGTCCAGGCCTTGACCTCCATCTCGCCGGCCGTAAAGAACGACTGCAGGCCGAGCAGCTTATAGGCCGCCTGCGCGAGCACGTCCAGGCCGGGCTGCTCCAGGCCCAGGCTCTCCAGGTAGTCGGCGGCGTCCTCGGGATCGAGCTCGGAAAGCTCGGCCTCGATCTTGGCGCAGATGGGCAGCGGCTTAACACCATCGATGGGCGCCAGATCGTCGTTGAGCATATCCTCGTCCACGTTGGCCACATACAGGATGGGCTTCATAGTGAGCAGGAACAGGCCCTTGGCAGCGGCGCGCTCCTCATCGGTCATCTCCATGGACGCGGCGCGCTTGCCCTCGTTGAGCCAGGCAAGCAGGCGCTTGGCGACCTCGAACTTGGGCATGAGCTCCTTGTCGCGCTTGGCCTCCTTCTCGAGCTTGGGCAGCTGCTTCTCGAGCGTGCCAATGTCGGCCAGGATGAGCTCGGTCATGATGGTGTCGGCATCGCCGGCGGGATCGACGAACTCGCCCGTACGACCTACCTCGCGCATAACGTTGGGGTCCTTAAAGTAGCGCACGACCTCGCAGATGGCGTCGGTCTCGCGAATGTTGGCCAGGAACTGGTTGCCCAGGCCCTCGCCCTCGTTGGCGCCCTTCACCAGACCTGCGATGTCGACGAACTCGACCGTCGCCGGCACAATGCGACCCGGGTTAACGATGTCGGCGAGCTTTTGCAGGCGGCTATCGGGCACGTCGACGATACCCACGTTGGGGTCGATCGTGGCAAACGGGTAGTTGGCGGCAAGGCCGGTCTTTTTGGTAAGCGCGGTGAACAGCGTCGACTTGCCCACGTTGGGCAGGCCCACGATACCGATGGAAAGGGACACGACAGCTCCTTTTGGTACAAGCATTTCAAACTGCATAAGTATAGCGCCGCCGCAGCATCTGGGCTAACCCGGACGCCACGGCGGCACGAATGAAGCAGAGATAGGGGTCGCTGACTAGTCCGCGAGCTTCTCCACCTGATCGAGCATCTTGTCGAGCTTGGCCTTCGCCTCAGCCTTGACCTTCTGGGCTTCTTCGTGGGCCCTAGCCTTCTGGGCGGCCTTTTCCTCGGCCTCGGGATCGACGACGACTAGGTTGGATGCATCATGTTCAACCAGCTTAAGCGCATGCTCGGGGCACACCTTGACGCAGGCTCCGCAACCCAGGCAATACGTGGACTCCAGTGCAAAGCGGCCGCTTCCCACCAGATCGCAGGCAAACGTGGGGCACACGTTGACGCACTCGCCGCACGACGTGCACTTGTCAAAATCGCATTCCGGCGTGCTCACCTGCATGTTCTGGGCAAGCTCGGGGTGGTTTTGCAGCGTCGAGAGCACCAGCTGGCGCCCGTGCGTAAGCGTGCGGCGACGTTTGGCCGTCGTGGTGCCGCACATGGTGTTGAGCGTACGCTCCAACTGAGTAATCTGATGGCGATGGGCTTTGAGCTTCTGCGTCACCGAGGCCAGTGCCGCCGTTGCCGGATTGAGCTTGGTCACGGTAAGGCCCGTGGTGCGGGCGATCTTTTCCATGTACTCCTTGCGCTCGTACTCGCGGCGCTTATGGCACTTGAGGCTTTTGGGATCGACCTCCAGACCCATGCCCGTACCGGCCCACTCCTCGGCAGTGGCGATGGCCTCGCCCAGAATATCCTCGCCACCGGTGTTGCGGCACTTATCGCACACGCCCAACGGCAGGTACACGCTCACGTTGGGATAGTCGGCCAGCACCGAGAACCAGGTCTCGGCCGTAATATCGCCCACGCAGGCAACGACGACCTCGTTTTCGCGCGGCATGCGCTTGAGGGCGCGCGTGCAGGTAACGTAGGCGGTCTCGTGGCTCGTAGCTGCAGAGACAATGTCGTCGTAAAGGTTTTTGGGCGCCAGGCGCGGCGAAATAATCGCCTCGGTCGGACAGGCAGCGGCGCACAGGCCGCACTTGCGACAGGAGTCGAGGATCTCGATAGCGTCTTCCTCGACCTCGATAGCGTTGACCGGGCACACATCCATGCACGCGGTGCAACCGCTCTTTTCGTTTTTGCAGGTCAAGCACGGAATGGTGTTGCCGCGCGGACGCTCCTTGTAGTCGGCAGGATTCCACTGCGGCGCCGACGGATCGAGTGCGTCGGTCACACCGCCAAGCGGGTTTTTAAGAAAGTCGAAACCCTTGCTGATTTCGATAATGTCATCAAACAGATCGTGTTCCTGCGCCATGCGCGGCCCCTCCCTGAGCAGTGCAAACAAGCAAGAAATAATGATACGCCATCGGCCCGTGCCTCGAGCAAATTACACGCGGAGCACCTTTGGGACAAATAGCCTATGGCCTATCGCCGCCTCGATTGCACAAGGTCAATCAAGCGCCAAACTATGCCTCGCACATGAGCTGCACGAGCTTTTGTTTGGTCACCTTGGCCTGCTCGTTGGCCATATTACGCTCGTTTCTAAAGGCCGCATTTGCAACACTCTGCAGGTCGGCATCGGAAATCTCGCCAAGGCCCAGATCCTCGAGCGTCGTCGGCAGACCGACGCGCTGGCAAAACTCGAGCACCTGATCAAGCTCGGGCGCACGCTCCAGGCGCAGCTGCACCACCAGGCCAAATGCCACGGCCTCGCCATGCATGGCCCTGCACTCGGGCAGAATCGTCAGACCGTTGGCGATGGCATGCGCCAACGCCAAGCCACCGCTCTCAAAGCCAACGCCCGAAAGCAGAATATT
Organism: uncultured bacterium; assembly: GCA_905215365.1. Lineage (GTDB taxonomy): Bacteria > Actinomycetota > Coriobacteriia > Coriobacteriales > Coriobacteriaceae > Collinsella. The sequence continues at coordinate 71,921 of CAJMPX010000008.1, forward strand.
GCACTCGATCAGGCGCTCAACCGCTGGTGACATGCGACCCTTCTTGAGGTCGCGCTTAGCAGCGACACCACACTCCATAAGTGTGTCGTAGCAGGCACGTGCCGCGACCAGGGCCAAGTGCCCCGGCGTTCCACCATGCTCGTTGGCGCCGTGCGCCGCGGCGCACGAACGCGCCTCAAAGTACGTTGCCAGTGCGTCGCCCATACCGGCGACCGTCATACGCAGTGGGGCCGCCGCGACCACGTTGGTATCGACCACGACCAGGTCCGGATTCTTCTCGAGCATCAGATAGCGATCGAACGACCCATCCTCGTGATACAGCACCGAAATCGCACTGCACGGACCGTCCATCGAGGCCGCCGTGGGGCATATGCACAACGGCAACTCGGCATAAAACGCTACGGCCTTGGCGATATCGAGCATCTTGCCACCGCCAATACCCACCACCATGTCGCAATACTCGGCCCGGGCTTCCTTGGCCATTTCGACAACGGCATCTTCCGTACACGGACCGTTGTAAATTTTAAAGAACGGCTCGCTTAGATCTTCATCCAGAAATCCATCGACGATCTGCCTGCACAGCCGATCCTCGGTGCCCTGGTCAAACAAGACATAGGCAGCGCAGCCCAACCATGACAAATACCTGCCCTGACGCGAAAGTTCGTCCGGCCCCTGAACATACCGGCCAGGACCACCGTAAACCATAGGAAGCGCCATACGAGAATCCGCCCTTCATCAAACAACGATTGGTGCAAAGTAACCTGACCCCCTTGCACCAACTTGGTGCGATGGGGTCAGGTTAGTTTGCACCATAGCAAAAAGGGGCAAAGCCATCTGCTTGCTTTGCCCCTTCCTTAGCTTGATTTACTCATCCATGAGATAGTAGTGGCCCAGAGCGTCGGCACCCAGGATGGCGTTTGCGACCATCTCGGGCGTCACCTCAAACGGCATGTTGCACATGGTGTCATCGGGCGCGCACGCGGCCTCGGCAACAATCATGGCCTGCTCGCGTGTAAGCTCGGCAACGCCAAGTTCCTTCATCGTGACCGGCAGGCCCAGCTCAATGCAGAAGCCCAAGACTTCCTCGAGTTTCTCAGTCGGAGCATCCTCGAGTACCAGCTGAACGATGGTGCCAAAGGCGACCTTCTCGCCGTGATACATGCCGTGGCACTCGGGCAGCATCGTCAGGCCATTGTGGATGGCATGAGCAGCAGCAAGGCCCGAGCTCTCAAAGCCAATGCCCGAAAGCAGCGTATTGGCCTCGATGATATGCTCGACGGCAGGCGTGAGCGCACCCTTCTCCAGCGCGACCTTGGCCTTAACGCCATCGGCCATAAGCGTCTCGTAGCAGAGCTTGGCGAGCGCCAGGCCGGCCATTCCGCCCTTGCCGCCAGCGCAAGTGCCACCGTCGGCATCGTGCGTCGCCTGGGCCTCAAAGTAGGTTGCGAGCGCATCGCCCATTCCGGAAACCGTCAGGCGCACCGGGCTCGCCGCGATAACCGTCGTATCCATCAGGACAATGTTGGGGTTTGCCTTAAGGAAGAGGTACTTGTCGAACTGGCCGTCATCGGTATAGAGCACCGAAAGCGCCGAACACGGGGCATCGGTCGAGGCGATGGTGGGGCAAATGATAACCGGGGACTCTAGGTAGTAGGCAACGGCCTTCGCGGTGTCGAGGATCTTGCCGCCACCGACGCCGACGATGATGTCGCAACCGTTGTCGCGAGCGAGCGCAACCAGGCGATCGACCTCGCCCTTGGAGCACTCGCCGTTAAAGTCCTCAAACAGCAGCTCGGCCTTAGCCTCAGCAAAACCGCCCTCGATCTTAGCACCGACGCGCTTCTTGCCCGAAGGCGTCACGATGACGAGGGCCTTAGCGCCGAGCGGCTCGACATAAGAACCGAGCTTGGCCAGCTCGTCCGGGCCCTGGATGTACTTGCTGGGGCTATTGAAAATTGCAGCCATAACTATCCCATTCTCTAAAAAGAAAGGGGCTCCGTACAGATACGTGCGGAGCCCCTCGTTACGATAACAAGAGTCGATTAGAAATCGATGTCGGTGTCGTAGTAGCAGGCCTTGAGAATCTTCTCGAAGTCGGCAGTCTTGGTCTCACGCGGGTTCTCGGGCGTGCAGGCGTCCTGCTCGGCGTTCGCGGCGATCTCGGGGAGCTTCGCGAGGAACTCCTCCTCGGAAACCATCTGCGGGTTCTCGGCGTCGACCTTCACGCCACCATTCGCGTAATCCTTGATGGACTGCGGAATGTTGAGCTGGTCGTTGAGGTCGCGAATCTTCTGGACGAGCGCGGCAATGAGCTCCTCGTTGGTCTCGCCGGGAAGGTGCAGGATCTCCTTGGCCACGTAAGCATAACGCTCGGCAGCACGGGGATCCTTGGAGTTCCACTGGATGACCTTGCCCAGGTACATGGCGTTAGCAGCACCGTGGATGATGTGGCCGTTCTCGAAGGCAGCACCGGTCTTGTGAGCCATGGAGTGAACGATGCCGAGCAGGCCCGAGGAGAAGGCAATACCGGCGATGCACTGAGCCTCGTGCATGTGCTGACGGGCCTCATGGTCGCCGGCATAGGACTTGGGCAGCCACTCGACGATCTCGCGGATGCCGTGCAGAGCGTTGGCGTCGGTGAACATGGAAGCGCAGGTGGAAACGTAGGCCTCCATGCAGTGGGTCAGAGCGTCCATGCCGGTATGAGCGCACAGCTTGGCGGGCATAGTGTAGGTGAGCTCGGGGTCGACGATGGCGACATCAGGGGTGATGTTGAAGTCGGCCAGCGGGTACTTGATGCCCTTGGCGTAGTCGGTAATGACGGAGAAGGCAGTGACCTCGGTAGCGGTACCGGAGGTAGAGGAGATGGCGCAGAAGTGAGCCTTCTGACGCAGCTCGGGGAAGCTGAACGGCTGGATGATGTTATCGAAGGACTCCTCGGGATACTCGTAGAAGACCCACATGGCCTTAGCGGCATCGATGGGCGAGCCGCCGCCGATGGCGATAATCCAGTCGGGCTCGAACTCGCGCATGGCCTCGGCGCCCTTCATGACCGTCTCGATGGACGGATCGGACTCGACGCCCTCGAACAGCTTGACCTCGAAGCCGCCCTCTTTGAGGTCGGCCTCAACGTCCTGCAGGAACCCGCCGCGGCGCATAGAGCTGCCGCCAGAAACGATGATGGCCTTCTTGCCCTTGAGGTTCTTCACCTCGTGGCGAGCGCCCTCACCAAAGTACAGATCGCGAGGATTGGTAAAACGTCCCATACTGTGCCTCCTAAACAAGCCCCTCTTAGACTTGCGTATATAACGGAGCACCCGATTGGCTCCGTTAGGACCGTTTTGCGCGTTGCCGGCGATGACAATGCGCGATGTCTAAACGTCTCAACGCTCAGACAAACACTATTTTACCGTTCTGGTTGGTCAGTTATTCACCTAAAGCCGACAATGATGAAACGTTTTTTCTATCCCTGAAGACCCTTATGGGGCATTCATACTCCCAAGCTGGGCAAACGTTTTATCAAGGTTGACCACATATCCCGGACAGGGCTGTGCCCCTCCAAAATGCGCCCCGTTCGCCGCCAAAAATCGACCGTTTGCGGCACCGTGATACCACTCAGTCGTCCAAGGTGCCGACATTTGTGCGACATCCGTCTGACATCCGTCTTCGTGGTGCAAAGGTGCATGTCCAAGTGCGGTACCCCCGGTGTGCCACATGCGGGTAAACTAGAGCCTTATATAGAGAGATTTGAACCCTAACCGCAGCAAAGGAGGCCCCATGGCATTCGATCCCATTCAAGAGGATTGCCATCGCCTCGTTCTTGAGGCCTTGCGCCGCGACAATATCCCGCTCACCGACGGTGCCGCCGTAGAGCGTCTGATGGAACAATTCACCCGCAACCCCGCGCCGCTCATCGTGCACGACCGCGACCGCGCCGGGCACCTCATTGCCAAGGTGGTCGAGGCTGTCGACTACCGCATTCCCTTTATCCCTGACGATACCCAGGCAGAGCAAGAAGAGGCCGCAGCCGAGAACATGCTCCGCGAGGCAGCCGCGCTCGATCCGAGCAACTGGGATGCCCAGCGCATGCTGACCGCCCTCACCGCCAACTCCAACGAGGAGTACGTACAGTACTTGGTATCCAAGCGCGATGAAGTCGAGCACGACCTGGCGCTCAAGATTGCCTCGGCGCAGGACCCCTACGAGCGCGAGGCCGCAGGCGACCTTATGCGCCGTCCCTACCTGCGCTGGCTTGCCGCCCTTGCGTCACGCGCCCTCATTAGCGGCCGCTATCGCATGTCGCTCGAAGCTGCAAACCGCAGCCTGGACTTTGCGCCCAACGACCCCGCCGGCGTCCGCCACACTGCGATGCTCGCCATGGCAAAGCTCGAATACCCCGCCGAGGAGCTCAAGCGCTTTCGCTCTGCCCACTCCGTCCCCTATCTCGCCAACACGCCGCTACGCCGTCGTCCCAAGGATGCGGAGCGCGACTTGGACCCATGGACGCTCATCGCGCTGATGAGCGCTGCCTGGCGCGAGCTGGACTACGAGGGTGCCGAGCACTACTTGCGCATCCTTGCACGCTCGTGCCCGCACGCAGCCGAGGCACTCTACTTTCAAACCGAGTTTCCCGATGGCGTCTATGCCCGCGTCAACGTGGGTGTGGGCTCCACCGACGAGCTTGTCCTTGCGCTATCCGAGGCGACGCCGGTACTGCAGGAGGGCTTGGGCGCCCCCGACAACGCCAGCTTTGCCGCCTGGGTCGCCACCAACGATATCGTGCGTTCCCAGATCGACGAGCGCATCCTGCGGGCGGCCGAGCAGGGCTTGCCGTTTAAGGGAGGAGACCTCTAATGGATCCGAGCGTCTACATCCCCGCCTACCTGGAGCGCGCCTACGTTGCGTCGCACCCCGAACTCACCGATGCAGCACGCGAGCTTGTCCATAACGACGTGAGCGTCAACCCTCACAAGTATGCGCAGACCGAGCATGCCCAGGCGCTGCTGTCCTATGCTGGCGTCCACCGCCACCTGCTCGACGAGCTCCATCGCATCGAGGACATGGGCAGCGACGAGGAGTTCGAGCAGACGCGCAATCGCCTGTTCGACGACATGCGCGACGAGCTGCTCAAGATTGTCCGCGTCGATGCACTGGCCGTCGACGCGCAGCTGCTCGCCATCATCCTGGCCGACACGCCCGTTGACGCCTGCCTGGGCGACCTGATGAAGCTCGAGGTGACCACGGCCGATTACCTGCGGCAAAGCGTGCCCGGGTTCGACATGGAAGCCCCGCACTACTGGGCCAACAAGGTTTTGACGGACGGCGTGACAGCGGCAGATCTCACCGTGAACGAGCCGGCTCTTATCGGGTGGCTCCACACGCTCGAGGCTATCTCGCAGCTGTGCATGGCGAGCGCTCGCTACCGTGCTGCCGCCGACTACTCCCGCCGCGTCCTTAAGGCAGAAGGCTATCCCACCCGAGCCGCAGGCACCGTGCTGCTCGCCCTCGCTCGCTTGGAAGATCAGGACGGCTTTTTTGCCCTAGCCCACCAGCTCGAGGAACAGGTGGGAGCCGATGCACTCGAGAACTCCCCCTGGTACCTGCTCGCCCGCACAATCCTCTTGTTCAAAACGAACAAGATGCGTCCAGCGGTGCGTGCATTACGTGAGTTCGCCAACCGCTGCGAGGGCGGCGCGTTCTTCTTGCTGAATCCCATGTACCAGACACCGTACCTTCCCTGCCGGCCCGAGCCACGCGATCCCTGGGATCTTTCGCACCAGGCCGTTTGGGAGGCGGACGGCATTATCTCGGACACTCCCGACTTTGCCCCCTGGGCCAATGCCTGCGAAGACGTGTCGCAGCTTGCCCAGGAATTTGCGCGCCGCTACGGTTTTTAGTGACGCACTCGACCCGACCATGTCGTTTACGTTAGGAACGGTTTCATGAACCTCCGCTCATCTCTTGCCTGCACCTCGAGCGATATCGCCCGCTGGGGGCTGCGCTCCGTCCTTAAGCGCCAGGGCGGCGTACTCCCCGGCCGCATCGCCATGAAGATCGACCCCGAGCTGCTGAACGACCTCGCCGGCCTTGTCGACCGCAGCGTGGTGATCACCGGTACTAATGGCAAGACCACCACCTCCAACCTCATCGCCGACGCCGTTGCTGCCAGCGGTGCTACCGTGGTGTGCAACCGTGCCGGCAACAATATGGAGCCTGGTGTGGTGGGCGCTCTGCTCGAGGCCCGCGGCAACCTTAAGCGAACCGCCAGCAGCAAGCGCGTAGGCGTTTTTGAATGCGATGAGCTCTACACTGTGCGCGTCCTGCCCAAGCTCAAGCCGACGTACTTCGTGCTGCTCAACCTGTTCCGTGACCAGCTAGATCGCTATGGCGAGATCGATCACACCCAGGAGGTCATCGCCCACGCGTTGGAGCTTTCGCCGGCAACGACGCTCATCTACAACGCCGACGACCCGCTGTGCGCCTCGATTGCCGCGCGCGTTCCCAACGCGAGTATTGCCTTTGGCATCGATGGCGCCACGGGCACCGAGTCCGACCGCATTAGCGACTCGCGCTTTTGCTCGCAGTGCAACGCGCCGCTGGAGTATGACTACGTGCAATACGGCCAGCTCGGCGCCTACCATTGCCCCTCGTGCGGTTGGGCCCGTCCTGCGCTTGTCCGTCGCGTGACGAGCGTGGAGCTCGGCTGCGACGGTTACGGCTTTGACCTGGCCTTTGGACCCGAGGCCAACGCGCCCGCCGTGCACATCGCCACGCGCTACAACGGCCTGTACATGGTCTATAACGTCGCCGCCGCCTTCTTCGCCGCCCACGAGCTGGGCGTGGACACCGCACGCCTGCAGCCCACGCTCGACGCCTACGTGCCGGCAGGTGGTCGCATGGGCCGTTGGAATATCGCCGGCCGAACCGTCGAGGCCAACCTGGCCAAGAATCCCGTAGGCTTCGATCGCCAGATCCAGTCCATCAAGACGGCAGGCGGCAGACTCTGCGCTTTCTTCCTCAACGACAACGACGCCGACGGCCACGATGTATCGTGGATCTACGACGTCGACTTTGAGCGCATCGCCGACACGCCGGGTCTTGTCGCCTTTGCCGGCGGCACGCGCGCGCACGACATGCAGGTGCGCCTCAAGTACGCCGGCATCGATGCCGCGATTATCTCGGACGTCGCGCAGGCAATTGGCGCCATGGCAGACGAGGCCGCCGATGACACCTTCTATGCCGTCGCCAACTACACGGCCTTCCCGCCGCTGGTCAAAGAACTCGACGGGCTGAAGGGTGCCGATGCAGCCACGGTTGCTGCCCGCGCCGCAGTCCGTGCCGACGGCAGCGCTCTTCCTGTCGGTATCGCGCCAGTCGAGCTCTCGCGCCCGCTGCGCATCGTCTACCTGTATCCCGATGCCCTCAACCTCTATGGCGACGGCGGCAACGTCATCGCCCTCGAGCGCCGCTGCGCCTGGCGCGGCATCCCCGTTCGCGTGGATGAGGTCCGCATGGGCGAGACGCTTGATTTGACCGATGCCGATATCGTCATGATGGGTGGCGGCTCCGACCGCGACCAGCTAGCCGTGGCACACGAGTTGCTCGCCCAAAAAGACAAGGTCGCGGCCTATGTTGAGGATGGCGGCTCACTGCTTGCCATCTGCGGCAGCTATCAGCTGCTCGGCCGTTCGTACTATATGGGCGAGGATCGCATCGAGGGTCTGGGCGTCATTGCCGCCGAGACAGTGCGCGGCTCCGACCGCCTGATCGGCAACGTCGCCGTCAAGACCGACCTGGCACCCGAGCCCTTTGTGGGATTCGAGAACCACGGCGGCCGCACCCTGCTCGACGCAGAGGCGACGCCGCTCGGAACGTCCGTCGTCGCGGGCACCGGCAACAACGGCGACGATGGCTTTGAGGGCCTCATCCACAAGGGAGTCATCGGCACGTACTTACACGGGCCGGCACTGCCCAAGAACCCCGAGCTCGCCGACTGGCTCATCGCCCACGCCCTCGAACGCCGTGGCGACGCACAGGCCGCCGCCCTGTTGCCGCTCAAACCCCTCGACGACGCCTACGAGCACGCCGCCCACGACGCCGCCATGAAGCTCCTCCCCTAGCACCCCACCACCACAAAGGGGACAGGTACCTTTGTGGTGGTTTTCCAGTTTGCCAACGATATACGCGCCGGCAAAAAAGTCTGCTATACTCTTTCCCGCTGTCCCCATCGTCTAGCGGCCAAGGACGCCACCCTTTCAAGGTGGATATCGCGGGTTCGAATCCCGCTGGGGGCACCATTTGAAACGAGAAGCCCGTTACCCCCGCGGTGATGGGCTTTTTGCTACCCCAACGCCGGGATTCGAACCCGACAGGGTGCGGATCCCGGCAAATCGGCGGCAAAACGGACTCCAAAGCGTCCTTCGCAAACAAAAACCGGGGCCCGCATGATGTGGACCCCGGCTCAATACCGTGACGATATGTCGGTTACGTCCTACACGTAGAACAGAATGTCGTCGTAGGTCGGAACCGGCCAGTAGTCGGCGGCCACGATCTCCTCCATGGCATCCACGGCGGCGCGCAGCGTATCCATAGCGGGAACGACCTCGTGTGCATACACGTTGGCCTGCTCCTGGCCATCGAGAGCCTCGGCCTTCTGATGCACGGCGTCGAGCGCCTTAATGGAGTCGTTGATGGCGGTGATACCATTGCAGAGCTTGTTGAGCGTGTTCTGCTCGCACTGCATGGCGGCCTCAGCACCGGCGGCACGAATAGTCTCAAGGCCCTTGGCGACCTTGGTGGCATAGGCGGTGATGACCGGGCGATAGGTACGACGTGCCTCGCGAATCATCGTGGTAGCCTCGATGTTCATGAGCTTGTTGTACTTCTCGAGCTTGCAGTCATAGCGGCACTGAGCCTCGGCCTTGGTCAGGACGCCCGTCTCCTCAAAGAGCGCGATAGCCTTATCGGAAACAAAGGCGGGAAGAGCGTCGGCCGTGGTCTTGTTGTTGGCAAGGCCGCGCTTCTCGGCCTCGATGGGCCACTCGTCGGAGTAACCGTCGCCGGAGAACAGGATGCGTTGGTGATCGGTCAGCACCTTCTTGCAGTACTCGAGCGCGGCGTCCTGGAACTTATCCTCGGGCGTACCCTCGAGTGCGTCGGCGAAGGACTTGAGCGACTTGGCCACGGCGGCATCGAGCACCAGGTTGGAGTCGGAGACGTTCTGCTCGGAGCCGCAGGCACGGAACTCGAACTTGTTGCCGGTGAAGGCAAACGGGGAGGTGCGGTTGCGGTCGGTGTTGTCCTGCATCAGCTTGGGCAGGGTATCGGCGCCCAGGTCGAGCACGCCGCGCGTAGCATGGACGGAAGCCTTGCCATCGATGATCTTCTCGACGACCTCGGTAAGCTGGTCGCCCAGGAAGATGGACATAATCGCCGGAGGAGCCTCGTTGGCGCCCAGACGATGATCGTTGCCGGCCGAAGCAACGGAGGCGCGCAAGAGCTCCTGATAGTTATCGACGGCCTCGATCACCGCGGTGAGGAAGACGATGAACTGCAGGTTATCGAGCGGAGTGTCGCCCGGGTCAAGCAGGTTCTCGGACTCGGTGCCAAGCGACCAGTTATTGTGCTTGCCCGAACCGTTGATGCCCTCGAAGGGCTTCTCGTGCAGCAGGCAGACCAAGTCGTGGCGGGAGGCAATGAGCTTCATCTTCTCCATCATGACCAGATTCTGGTCGATGGCCTCGTTGACCTCGCCGTAGACAGGGGCGAGCTCATGCTGGCAGGGAGCGACCTCGTTGTGCTTGGTCTTGGCAGGAATGCCAAGCGCCCACAGTTCATCGTCCAGGTCCTTCATATAGGACGAGACGGTGGGGCGGATAGCGCCAAAGTAGTGCTCCTCGAGCTCCTGGCCCTTGCAGGGAGCAGCACCAAAGAGGGTGCGCCCGGTGATGACCAGGTCCCTGCGCTTGCGGTAAGCGTCCTTCTTGATCAGGAAGTACTCCTGCTCATCGCCCACGGAAGGAACGACCTTCTTGGGGGTCTTACCAAACAGCGCCAAAACGCGCTTGGACTCACGCGAGAGTGCGGTCATGGAGCGCAGCAGCGGGGTCTTCTTGTCCAGGGCCTCGCCCGTGTAGGAGCAAAAAGCCGTGGGGATGCACAGGACATCGTCCTTAATGAATGCGGGGCTGGTGGGATCCCAAGCGGTGTAGCCACGGGCCTCGAAGGTGGCACGCAGGCCGCCGTTGGGGAAGCTGGAGGCGTCCGGCTCGCCCTGGATGAGGTTCTTGCCCGTAAACTTGGTAATGGCGGTGCCGTCGTGGTTGGGCTCGAGGAAGCTGTCGTGCTTCTCGGAAGTAATGCCCGAAAGCGGCTGGAACCAGTGCGCGTAGTGCGTCGCGCCCTTGGAGATGGCCCAGACCTTCATGGCGTGGGCAACGGCGTTGGCCACATCCAGGTCGAGCGGCTCACCGTCCTCGAGGGTTGCAGCAAGGCGCTTCCAAATGTCCTTGGGGAGGTAGTCCTTCATGACTTCCTCAGAGAACACCATGGTCCCGAAGCGGTCAGTAAGTTCGGCCATACGGAACTCCCTTCGTATCGGCACCGCGTGAGAAGCGGTGTTGATTACCAACGAACGAGTCATAGATTAGGCTCGTCGTGTTTCCGCAACATTACCGTTATGTTGCTGTCACGAAACCAATCAATGAGGTTACCGCATCGCGGCGGCGTTGCCGCCCTCAACAGCCAATCAACTGTATAAATTGCAGACCTCTCCCCATGGTTTAAGGGTAGTCAATTTGGGATGGGGCTCTATTAACTGGTATTTCGCATCAGATACCAGTCTTTATAGCCCCATCCTAGATTGACCGCTCTGCTATAGGGAATGTCGATAGCAAGGCATCTTTGATTGGTATCCCCGAATAGCGAGTGAAACTCCACCGTGGCACAGTGGTGCTGTAGAATCCTTACAACACATCACACTATTACGTATCTAGAGGAGCACGATATGCGCGTCGACGAGGTTTTTAAGCAGGCAGCATCCCAGGGCACTGCACCCGTTTCGTTTGAGATGTTCCCGCCCAAGGGCGAGCTTACCCTCGACACGGCTCGCGAAGTGGCAGGCAATCTGTGCAAGCTTTCGCCGAGCTTTGTCTCGGTCACCTGCTCGGCTGGCGGCTCGGGCAACGGCGCCACCACCGCCCCCATCGCGCATATGATTACGAGCGAATTCGATACGCCCTCGGTGGCGCACCTCACCTGTGTGGGCCGTACCCACGCCGATATCGCCGCCAAGATCGATGAGTACCGCACCGCCGGCGTGGAAAACATCCTGGCCCTGCGTGGCGATCTCCCTGCCGGCGCGACCGAGGACGACAAGCCCGCCTCCGACTACGCCTACGCCCGCGACCTCATCCCCGAGCTCGTCGACGCCGGCTTTTGCGTGGGTGCCGCAGCCTACCCCGAGGGCCACATTGCCTGCGAGGATCTCAACCTCTCGGTCGAACACCTCAAGCAAAAACAGGACGCCGGCGCGAGCTTCTTTGTGACGCAGCTCTTCTTTGATAACGAGTGCTTCTATCGTTTTCGCGAGCTTGCCGACAAGGCCGGCATCACCGTGCCCATTACCGCAGGTATCATGCCGTTTATGGGCAAGTCGCAGATCAGCCGCATGGTCTTTATGTGCGGCGCGTCACTGCCCTCCCCCGTCATCAAGATTCTCGCCAAGTACGAGAACGACCCCGAGAGTCTGCAGGCAGCCGGTGTAGATTATGCCGCCCGTCAGCTTTGCGACCTTAAGGAGCACGGTGCCGCCGGTCTGCACCTGTACACTATGAACCGTCCTGCAATCGCCGCAACCATTATGGAGCGCTTGGGGTAATGGAAAAACCGCACATCGATACAACCGCTGTCGAAGTGCCGGCCGACCTTGCGTCGCCGGCGCTTTATCGTATCGATGATGCCCACCATCCCCGCGTCGATCGTGCCGAGATGCTGCGCTATCTGGGCTACGGCGGTCAGCAGATTGAGCCCGAGCTGTCGCAGCGTATTGAGCTTGTCGTTGAGCGTCTGGAACTGGACATTGAGCCCCGTGGCGTGCGCCGCGCATTTGCCATCGATGCCATGGGCGTGGACGAGCAGGGAGAGCCTTGCATTCGCTTGGTCGGCACCAACGTTGAGCTGCGCGGTCGCGACATCTATCGACATCTCAAAGACGCCCGCTTTGCCGCGCTCATGGCATGCACACTCGGCATGGACGCCGAGCGTCGTCTGCGCACCACGGGAGCCCAGCAGCCCCTGGAGGGAGCCGTGCTCGACGCCGCATGCTCTGCCTATGTAGAAGCCGCCGTCGAGCAGATGGACCAGCAGGTCAAGGCTGCGGCCGCCGCACACGGACTCGCCGGTAACTGGCGCTTCAGTCCCGGCTATGGCGACTGCCCGCTTACGGCCCAGCGCTCAATCGTGAATGCGCTCAACGCCACGCGGCTCATCGGGCTTACCGTCACGCCGACCAGCCTGCTCATGCCCACCAAGAGCGTGACCGCGGTGATTGGTCTGTTTGACGGCGAAGTCCACGACGCCCAGAGCCGCCCCACCTGCAATATCTGCCGCATGCGTGAGCACTGCCGCTTCCGCGCCGCCCACACCACCTGCTATTCCAGCCATTAGGAGCCATCGATGTTTACTCCGCTTATCACTCATGATCTGGACGGTGCCGCGCTGGCGGCGCCTGTTGATGCTGCGCGCCGCAACGGGGCTGCATACAAGACGCGCGCGATCGACGACCTTCGCATTAAGGACGATCGTCTGCGCGCGGCCATCGAGGGCACGGGGCACTTGCTGTTCGACGGCGGCATGGGTACCATGCTGCAGGCGGCCGGCATGAAGGCCGGCGCCCTGCCCGAGCTGCTCAACTTTGAGGAGCCTCAGGTCATTACCGACATCCAGCGTCAGTACGTCGAAGCCGGCTGCGACGTGATCACCGCCAACACCTTTGGCGCCAACGCCCACAAGCTCGACGGTACCGCCACCGTGGCAGATGTCTTTGCCGCCGCTGTCGCCTGCGCCCGCGCGGCCGGCGCCCACTACGTCGCCGGCGATATCGGCCCCATCGGCGCGCTGCTTCGCCCCTTGGGTACCCTCAGCTTCGACGAGGCCTATGACCTCTTTGCCGAGGAAGTGCGCGCCGGCGTCGCCGCGGGCGTGGACCTCTTTATTATCGAGACTATGACCGACCTGGCCGAGATCAAGGCGGCCGTCCTCGCCTGCCGCGAGAACTCCGACCTGCCCGTCTTTGCCACCATGACCTTTGAGGAAGACGGTCGCACCTTCCTGGGCACGAGTCCCGAGGTTGCCGCCATCACGCTCGATGCCATCGGCGCCGACGTTTTGGGCATCAACTGCAGCCAGGGACCGGCCGAGCTCCGAGGACTCGCCGCTCGCATGCTCACCGTTACGGACAAGCCCGTTATGGTGCAGGCCAACGCAGGACTGCCCCACGTGGACGACGACGGCAACACCGTCTTTGACATCCAGGCCCCCGAATACGCCAAAGCCGTCGCCGGCATGATTGAGGACGGCGTGAGCGTCGTGGGCGGCTGCTGCGGCACCACGCCGGCGCACATGGCCGCCTTGCGCACGCTTATCGATAACCACACGCCCAGTCCGCGCCACCGCAAGCCCAGCATGTCGGTCACAAGTGCCCAGACTGTGGTGGACCTTCCCTGCGACGGCCACAAGATTGCCGTCATCGGCGAGCGCATCAATCCCACCGGCAAAAAGCGCCTGCAGCAGGCCCTGCGCGACGGCGATCTGGACTACGTCGTGAGCCAAGGCATCAGCCAGCAGGAGCAGGGCGCCGATATCCTGGACGTCAACGTGGGCCTGCCCGAGATCGACGAGGTCAAGATTATCCAGCAGGCGACCGAGCAGCTCCAAGGCTCCACGCTGTTGCCGCTGCAGATCGACTCCACCGATCCCGCCGCTGTCGAGGCCGCCGTGCGCCGCTACGCCGGCAAGCCCATCATCAACTCGGTCAACGGCAAGCAGCAGATCATGGATGAGATCTTTCCGCTGGTCGCCCACTACGGCACCAACGTTGTCGGCCTTACGCTCGACGAAGGCGGCATCCCTGATACCGCCGAGGCCCGCTTCGCCATCGCCGAGCGCATCGTGGCCGAGGCCGCCCGCTACGGCATCGGCCCGAACCGCATCCTCATCGACTGCCTGGTCATGACCGCCTCGACCAACCAGCGCCAGGCTGAGCAGATCCTGCGCGCCATGTCCCTGTGCAAGGAGCGCCTGGGCGTCAAATGCGCGCTCGGCGTTTCGAACATCAGCTTTGGCCTGCCTGCCCGCCCGCTGCTGGGCTCGGTCTTTTTGGCTGCCGCCTTCGGCGCGGGCCTGGACGCCCCCATCATGAACCCGGGCTCCAAGCGCTTTATGGACACCGTCTACAGCTATCGCGTCCTGAGCGTTGAGGACGAGGGCTCGACCGGATACATCGAGCGCTATGCCGGCTGGACCGATCCGTACAAGATCGCCGCCAACCCGGCAGCAGCTCAGGCCGCATCGACCGACACCGTGCCCGCCGCTGGTATCACCAGCACCGACGGCAACGACGACCCCATCCGCCACATGGTCGTCTCGGGCCGCAAGGGAGAGATCGCTGCCGAGACCGAGCGTCTGCTGGCAGACCACGACGCCATGGACCTCATCAACAATCACTTTATCCCCGCCCTCGACGAGGTCGGAGTCCTCTTTGACCAGGGCAAGTTCTTCTTGCCGCAGCTCATGGCCTCGGCCGAGGCCGCGCGCGTGGGCTTCGATACCATCAAACGCCTGATGCCCGCCGGCGAGATTGCCGACAAGGGTAAGATCTGCGTGGCCACCGTCAAGGGCGACATCCACGATATCGGCAAGAATATCGTCAAAATGCTGCTCGACAACTACGGCTACACCGTCTTTGACCTAGGCCGCGACGTCGATCCACAGGAGGTGCTCAAGACCGTCAAGGAGCGCGATATCAAACTCGTCGGCCTCTCGGCGCTTATGACCACCACCGTCGTCGCCATGGAGGAGACCATCAAGTTGCTCCATGCCGAGGTGCCGGGCGTCAAGATCATCGTAGGCGGCGCCGTGCTCACCCCCGAATACGCCAAGCAGATCGGCGCGGACTACTACGCCAAGGATGCCGCCGAAAGCGCGCGCATCGCCGAAGAGGTCTTTGGGCAGTAACACAACGGAAACAACCGAGCACCAAAACGTGCCGCATGCGCCACTTGGCACGTGCGGCACGTTAGAATAGAAAAGACTATGCTCGTTTTGGCAGATAGGAGCGCAAGGATGGCGATCACGCCCGCAGAAATCGCGGAAACCCGCGGCATGGTTGAGGAGCAGAACCTCGACATCAGGACCATCACCATGGGTGTTTCGCTCATGGGTTGCGGTGACGAGAACCTCGACCGCATGTGCACGAAGATCTACGACCACGTGACGCACACGGCTGAGCATCTGGTCGAGACCGCCGAGAACCTCGAGCGCGAGTACGGTATCCCCATCGTCAACAAGCGCGTCTCCGTTACCCCGGTGGCGCAGATCGCCGCTTGCTGCAAGGATGAGGACCTCACCCCTATCGCGCACGCCCTCGACCGCGCGGCCGAGACGCTCGGCATCGACTACCTGGGCGGCTTCTCCGCACTCGTCCAGAAGGGCATCGGCGACGCCGACCGCCGCGTCATCCAGTCCATCCCCCAGGCGCTCGCCACCACGAGCCGCGTCTGCTCCAGCGTCAACGTCGCCAGCCTGCGCGCCGGTATCAACATGGACGCCGTGCTCATGGCCGCCCAGACCATCATCGATGCCGCTAAACTCACGGCCGACCAGGATTCCGTCGGCGCTTCCAAGTTTGTCTGCTTTGCCAATATGGTCGAGGACTCCCCGTTTATGGCGGGCGCCGTCCACGGCGGTGGCGAGGCCGACGCCGTCATCAACGTAGGCGTCTCGGGCCCCGGCGTTATGGCCGCAGCCCTGGAGACGCTGCCCGATTCCGCATCGATGATGGAAGTCGCCGAGAAGATCAAGCAGACCGCCTTTAAGATCACCCGTGCCGGCGAGCTCATGAGCCGCGAGGCCGCCCATCGCCTGGGTGTCGAGAAGGGCATCGTCGACCTGTCGCTGGCTCCCACGCCTGCCATCGGCGACTCCGTCGCGCGCATCCTCGAGATCATCGGCGTGGGCACCTGCGGTGGCCCGGGCACGACCTGCGCGCTCGCCATGCTCAACGATGCCGTCAAGAAGGGCGGCGTCATGGCCAGCTCCAGCGTGGGCGGTCTCTCCGGCGCTTTCATCCCCGTGTCCGAGGACGCCGGCATGATCGCCGCCGTCGAAGCCGGTGCGCTTTCGCTCGAGAAGCTCGAGGCCATGACCTGCGTGTGCTCCGTCGGCCTGGACATGATCGCCATCCCCGGCGACACCCCGGTCGAGACCATCGCCGGCATCATCGCCGACGAGATGGCCATCGGCGTCATCAACAACAAGACCACGGCCGTCCGCGTGATTCCCGCCATCGGCAAGGGCGTGGGCGACTGCGTCGAGTACGGCGGCCTGTTCGGCCGTGCACCCATCATGCCGGTGAACCCCAACGCCGGCACCGTGCTTGCCCATCGCGGTGGACGTTTCCCGGCGCCGCTGAACTCGCTGAAGAACTAGCTGAGGGGGACTGGCGAGGAGCCCCGGGGAGGGCAAATATATAAGGTCGCCTGCTCGGACAGTCCTGGCTCGCACGGAGAGCACATTAAGTGCTCTCCGGCTCGTGCGGAACTCGCGATCGACCTTATATATTTGCCCTCCCCGGGGCTCCCGCACAACGGGCCCTCGGTTGGGTTCTATCCCTTTGGCAGTCGCTTCGCTTCTGCCCTACTTTGCTGGTATGGCGGATTGGCGTTGGATCGGTTCTTTCTGATATATGCTGGTTGCGGCTCTTCTTTTGGGAGGAGTCGCTTTTTTGTTGCTAGGAGGTTGGCCCGTGGCTGATGGGGAGAATCGTTCTGAGCTGCTTTCCACAGATTGGAATCTGGAGTGGATGCGTCTGCAAGCTGATCGGCGGCGGGCTGACGATTCTTTTGAGTGGGATAAAAGGGCTCGGCATTTTCGGCCGTTGGAGACTGCCCCTTATGCTCGGGATTTTATAAAGCTGCTGGCGCTTGAGCCCAGCGAGTCGGTACTCGATATGGGGTGCGGGGCTGGGTCGATTGCTATTCCGCTTGCTCAGGCTGGGCATCCTGTGATTGCTGCTGACTTTTCCCCTGCCATGTTGGGCACGCTTGATGCTGGCATTGAGTACTATGGGCTCGAAGATCGCATTACGCCGCTTGAGCTTGCTTGGGACGATGATTGGGATTTGGTTGGGCCGGTTGCCAAGACTGTGGATGTTGCCTTTGCCAGTCGTTCCGTCACCACAAATGACCTAAAAGGTGCGCTTGCCAAGCTCGACCGTACGGCTCGTCGCCGTTGTGCTGTCACGATGGTCGCTAACTCCAGCCCGCGCTATGATCTGCACTTGATGAACGCTATCGGCGCCTCGGTTACCTGCAGTAATGGCTTTGTGTACGCCTTCAACATCCTCATTCAGATGGGTGCCCTGCCGCAGGTCACGTACTTTGAATCGCCGCGTCGCGATACCTTCGACAGTCTTGAAGCGGGCGTGGCGGACTTTTCCCGCATGCTTGAGCATGGCAACGAGGATAAGGTCGACCGTCTGCGCGACTACATCGCCCAACACATGATCGAGAATCCCCATGCCGGTGAGCCGGGCTCCAAGGGTGTGCCGCAGGGACGCTACATGCTCGACCACGTCCGCAAGGTCCGTTGGGCATTTATTGCATGGGATCCAGTCTCTGCGCCCAGCTCATAGCCTGTTCGCAGCCCACGCCGCCCACTCACTCGGCATCCGCATTCTTTTTGAACTGGGCAAACGCGCTCCACACCGCGCCGTTCCTGCGCTATCGTGGGACAGCTCACGTAGATTAAGGCCCCGTCGCGGGGCGCCCCATACATAGAAAGCGAGAACCCATGGCACTGACAGGAGCCCAGGTCAAGCAGCTTCGCAGCATGGCCCATCACCTCAACCCCGCCATCATCATCGGTAAGTCCGATGTCAACGAGGGCACCGTCGAGCAGACGGTCGCCTACCTGGAGAAGCACGAACTCGTTAAGTGCTCCGTGCTCGATGGCTCCAGTCTTTCCGCCCGCGAGGCCGCCGAAGAGCTCTCCGAGCGTTGCCACGCCGAGGTCGTCCAGGTCATCGGCCGCAAGTTCTCGCTGTATCGCGAGTCCTCGCGCAAGGACATCGAGAAGATCAAGCTCGTCTAAGAGCCAATGATCCGGCGAGCCAACACATAGCAAGCTTACGGGTGCCCAAGTACTTCGGGCGCCGGTTTTTATCGCTCGACCAGCACGCGATTGAGCCGCCCCTCCACCAAGCGCTCGTATAGACGCCGCGTCTCGGGCTCGGGCACGCCATTGACCTGCTCCCTTAGATGGTGCATATGCCCGCTGTACAGCTCGACGATATCGCGCCGCCGCCCCGCCGCGCTGTAGACGCGCATGGCGCAGCGCACCATATCCTCACGCGCCGTTTCCTGCCGAAGCCCCGACTCCGCCAGCCAAATCGCCGACTGCAGGTCGTTTTCTTCTAGGGCGGCATTTGCTCCCTTAATCATGCAATCGATGTACTTTGACTGCATAATGCGTCGCATACGCAAAAAGTAGGTGGGGTTACAGCCATTGGGAACATACAGCGGCCCGGCATAAAGCTGCTCAATCTTAAGGCACAGCTCAACTAAATGGGGCCCGCGCGCACCCGTGCGATTTCCCAAAACCTCGCGGCTTATCTGGTCAAACAGCCGTACATCGGTCTTGACGTAGTCGCCGTTGAGTCCGATGCATTCATTTTGGATGAGCACGCACGACTTGCCATCCGGCGTCGGTCCCAAAGCCGACCGCAAGCGCGATATCGTCGAGTACAGGTTGTTGCGGGCGCTATTGAACTCGGCATGGGGCCACAGCTCCATGGCCAACGTCTCACGATCGACGAGTGCATCCATGCCCAGCGCAAGCCGCTCGGCAAGTGTCGCCGCCTTCTTGCGGCGCCACATTTTGTCCGTGATGGGAAACCCGTCGCGCTCGGCGCGAAACGCACCAAACATGCGAATCTCGATATGGTCAATGGTATCAACGGCTTCAACCTCGCCGGCCTGGAACAGGCGCTCGCCCTCCCCTTCCAAATCGTCGCGCAGCGAGTACCGCGACAGCTCGCGCACGGGAAGCTTCTTGCGAATCCTGGTCGCCGGCTCGCCCAGACAATGCATGGCAAGGCGCGCAAAGAGCCGATACGATGGCTCCAGAATCCCCGCACGATTCATGGACATCCAGGCCGCAAGGTCGCTGTCTCGGCCCGCACAGGCCAAATGCAGCGCCACCATCCAGGCCTCCGCTCCACCAACCTGCGTCTGGCTTATATCGAGCAACTCCGCTTCCTCACGTACCGAAACCATCGAGGTGTTACGCAGATACGCCGCGCGCTCCAGCAGCAATGCGTTATCGCGCATGTACGCAATCGACTCCTCGGCAAGTTTGAGCACTTGGACCGCACGGAACTTTGCATTAACCGGCCGTCCCTCTGCCAGCGACTGCCAGCCTTCTAGCAACAGGCCAAACAGCTGAATCTGGTTATCGCGCATGCGCACGGCAAAACGATCGAGCTCGTTGAACGCCGCGTCGTCGGTTACCGGCAGGCCGGAAAGGAGCCGCCGTGCCGCCAGCACCATGCGCACCCAGATAGCCATCGCCTTAAGCCCACGCACGTCGAGCGCCTCCCGCACCACCGTCATCTCGTCGTCGCGCTCGTCGGTTCCCGTAAACGACCCGTCAAAGAGCTCCACCAGCATGCTATCGGCCCGTATAACAATCCCCGCGATGTCGAGCTCACAGTCGTAGGCCTTGCTCGTTTTGAGCTGCTGTAGAACGCCGCCGTCATCTCCCCGCTCGGTCAGGCAGCGCTTGACCTCGATATGCGCGGACAACATATCGAGTGCGGTATGGGATGTCTCGATTTCTGGCACGGTCAGGTTCGTAGGAAGCCCAAGCCCGTTGTCCCCATAGCAAACAGCCGTCAGTGTCTGGGCCACCCTCCATGAAACAGGGTCTATTTCGCAGGCCGCCCGTTCGCCCCCGCGCTCGATGACCGATGCCATATAGCGAGCGAGCTTTGTATTGGACACGCTGACCGCTGCCAGATATACGCCAAGCGCCTCGGCAGGCGTTGGCTCTGGAGCCGGATCCTCGGCATCGATCGTGCCCAGCGCTGCTCGGCAGATATCGGCCCCGTGCCCCGTCAGAGCCAGATCGACCCCATACTGCCCAGCAAGTTCAAGGACCGCATCACGGTCCAAAAAGGCGTCCGCCAGGCCCATCGCCGCATCGCATCGGCCCGCCTTAAGCAAAATCCGGGCCGCCCTCGGAACAAGTTCGGGGCGAACCTCGGCCACCAACTTACGCAAGCGCAAGCGTCCGTTATCCTCCGTGCCCAGACACGTAAAACTCCGCTCGGCAGGGTCCAAGCCAAAGATCGGGTAGTCGCGTACGAAGTAGGACTGGTCGACCATCGATAGCCTCACCCCGCAAGCCTCGAGTTCTGCGATATTGCCCTCGCCCATCAAAATCATGAGACATGCCACGCAAAACAGTGCATTATTGTCGAGCGAAGCCAGGTCGACAAGTGCCGCGCCATATACGTTGACAATCTCGTTTTCGAGCAGACCGGCTACGTCGCCTTGGCCATACAGACCCGTCTGCAATGCCGAAACGAGCTCGGGCACGCCCTGCGTGAGCTGATAAAAGTCGAGCGATGTGCTGATCGAAAACGCCGATGCCCACGCCGAATACTCATAGGCATGCACCTTGAGCATCTGCGCATTGATCTTAACCGAATCGCCCAGCCCATGAATCAGTTGACGATTTGAAGGACGGCAGGAGATAAAGACCCCCACCCCCATAGCGCGCAGGCCGCGAATCCTGTCGATGAGGTCTTCGGTATCGTGCTGATCGAGGTTTGGCACATTATCAATCGCGATAAGGGAGTGCGGTTTGTCTTTGAGTTCTTCGGTAACCACCTCGAGCTGCATAAACACCTCGCGCCCAGTGGCGCGATCGGCCTCGATAATCCGCACGGGGCCTCGCGTCGGGTCGCATTTAACCTCATGGGTGTACTGCAGTAGCACCGAGGTCTTCCCAAACCCGTCGGGCGCATAAAGAACCACGATGCCAGCCTTTCGGCCCTTGGCGAGAAGCTCATTCATCAAGCGTTCGCGTCGCACCATATAGCCACCGCCCAGCGGCATCAGCTCGAGGTCGTCCATACTGCCCAAATCGTTTACCATGCCCGCTCCTCAACTCGACCGTATGGACACTGTAACCGCAAGACCATACAAGCCGCGCTATGAATAGAGCGACCTTGTGTTCTAGGTTGTCTTTTGGTACGCAAGCGGCAAGTTTTTGTACAGCGAGGGCCGATTGTTATTAATCCCCCGACTAATCGGTCTTTAAGCAGGTAAATGAGCTTGTCAGCTTGTCCCATCTAAGCGGCAGTGTAACGCAAATGAACAAGGTTCAGCTATGTCATTCAACTCGCCTAGCACCCGCTACCGTCTACGACCTTTTAGTGGCATTTTTGCATAGAATCTGGTATGGAATGAATCAAGCTGTTGGGCATCCGGCATTCGTCAAGCTTGCGGCAAGATTTTGGTCAAGCGGGCGGAGAGGGATAACAAAAGGCTCTGTTAGACCAAATTTGACACGATCGGCTGTTCGTCGAACCGGGAAA
>CAJMPX010000009.1:0-91009 GCA_905215365.1 uncultured bacterium
CCCCCCCCCGAAGGGAATTTCCGCTGCGTGCATATGCGGCTCCCTTCGGATTGCTTTCGCTGATGTTGCAAAGGATAGATGCGATTTCTACTAGTGGAATCACCATGCCGCTGCGGCATACGGGGAGGCCGAATCCTAGTCACTGAACTATATAGCTACATGCTCATTCAGCTACACCGCTACAACACTACAGAGCTACATGCCTACCATTCAGCAGGCATCCAGCAGGACAAAGGGGTGCCCGAAATGGCACCCCACAGGATAGATACTTGTTATTTTCCTTTTTATCTTTATCGCTCTTTCGGCGATTCGCCCTTCGGCGGCAATTACTGATTTCCAGTCATAATGGCGGGCGTTCCTCCTATTCGGAAGGCGAAGGCTGTCATGGATGCCGCAGCCTTATGCGGCCTGCAGCATCTCTATTAAAGCACCGTCGCCTCGGCAGGGATGGCTCCCAGCACCGCCGCGTACTCGGTGGGGTAGAGCCGGCTGATCGTCTTCACGTCGCGGATGACGATATTGCGGTCGTCCGGTTCGGTGATGCCGTACCCGAATGCTTGGAGCGTCTCGACGGCCTCTTGGATACGCTGCTGGAACATCGGACCCGGATCGACCCTGAGACCGAGGTAGCCGCGCCACAGGCATGGCGAGACGCGCAGCATGTTGTGGATTTTGGAAATCGGCTCGATGTCCGCGTAGACGTTGAGCGTCACCATGGCGTCCTTGTGCCCGAGGATTGACTGCAGCGCCTTGATGTCCCCGCCTTGGCGGATCCACTGCGTCGCGAAGGTGTGGCGCAGTCCGTGAAAGGTGATCAGCTCGTCGTTCGTGCCCATGAGGGTGTTGGTCTCCGAGAACGTCTTGAAAGCGCGGCGAACGTAGCTGGTCGTCGCGAAGGTCGCGCCCGGCTCCGAGAGGATGTAGCAGTCCCCGATTTCGACCGAGCCGGTAAGTCCGCGCAGGCGCATCTTCTCGAGGTCAAGATCGTATAACTCCTTCAGGAAGGGGAGAAGGCCCACCGGGTCGATGGGGATCGACCTCAGGTCATGGGTCTTGGTGTCCTTGATGAAGGACCCCATGCCCTTCGCGTAGGCCACCGAGTGCCTGACCGTGATGAGTCCCGATTCGAAGTCCACGTCGCACCAGCGCAGGGCGCAGACCTCGCCGATGCGCATCCCCGTATGCAGTGCGAGCACGACCGCCCGCTTGAACCGCGAATCGGGCATCATGGAGCAGATCGAATTGAGCTTGGGCACGAGGTCGGACCTGAGCGCGTTGCGCGGCTTGCCGAGGATGCGCGGTGCCATGGCCCCGTCGAACGGGTTCTTCCCGATCGTGTCGTTGCTTCTCTTGATAAGGACCGTATACAGGCGCTTTCCCAGTTTAAAAGCCTTGTTGAGCGTGTCGGGCGCCGTGCCCAAGGCGATCCTCCGCGCGGACCACGCGTTGACGTCGTCGGTGGTGACCTCGTTCACGGGGATCGTCCCCAGCTCGTCGCGCTCGATATGCAGGGCGCTGAAATGGTAGTCGTCGCGTGTTGTCGGGGTTATCCGGTTCATCTGCATGCAGAAGTCGATGAACTTCTCGAGCGCATCCCCCAGCCGGAGAAGCGCGTAATCGTCCGCCTCGAGTTTCGCCTGCCGCTCCTCGACCGCCGCTCTCAGCTCCTCAGCCTCGGCGAGTTCCGCCTCGATCTCGCGCCTGAAATCCGCGAGCGCGTCGAGGGCGGCCTTCTTGCCGCGGGTGCCCTCGGCAAAGCAGGCGATGCCCGTGTTCCTCGTCCTTTGCGTGCGTTCACCCGAACCCTCGTCGACGAGGGTGACGATGGCCTGCCATTTCCCCTTGTTCTTCCTGACGGAGCCGTTTCCACATATGCGTAAGCACTTATTGTCGTCTTTTACGTTCGCCATGATTCTCCCCAAAACACTTTTTGATTCCAGATAGACATTTCTGCCTGCGGAAACCCAAATGCCGTGGATTCTGGGCGCTCCGGAGTCACCAGAGAATCAACGGCTGCGCCATGAGTTTCTAAGCCGAATAATAACGAAATGTAGAAACCCGTGTTTACCTGCGTTTATTTACATATGCGGAAACTGCTTACATGCGCTATTTGCGCGTGCTATAATAAAAAAACCACAGGTAGAGCCGAAAATAGGGGTCTGGGGGTCAAGGGGTCGCTGGTTCGAATCCAGTCGTCCCGACCAGAAGTTTGCAGGTCAGGCATCTAGTGCCTGACCTTTTTTGTTTTAAGCAATTGCTTAATTTTGATTAAGCAACGGGGTGCCAAAAATCTACCTGAGCGATAATCGCCTTTTGCGGTTACTTGCGCGTTTTGCACACGCTTGAGCCGATTTATTAACGCGATATGAATCTACATACGCGTAGTTGGTATACAGCCGAGTACAGGCTGTATTTATCGCGGCGATTTACACAGATATAGCGACTGTAACGGACAAGCGTGTCGCTGTATTTATTCCAGTAGTTCACTTGACCGGTGGACAAGTGGGCGATTGCAACGATATGCCAAACGGTATGGGCTCTATACGAGGACGCCGCAGAGGTAATGGCGGGGGAGTGCGGCAAGCGCTCTGAGAGCTGCTGTATGACCCCATTTCTCCTTAACTCGATAATTTGTGTTTCAAGCCACGAATCGGTCGAGCAATTGCCAAAAGTAAGGCCCATGCAGGATTGCACGGGCCTTACATCAGATCAAATTTGAGCTAGAAGCACCAAACGGGGCAGACGCAACACCATCTCGTCGCGGCCTCGGCGAGCGACATATCGCAGTCGAGGTAGACATCGAGGAAATCGTCAGATCCCGCACAGGGGGACCGCGATGGTGGCCACCGCACCGCCCGAGGGGCCGTTGGCGAGCGAGACGGATCCCCCGTGGGCGCTCGCGGCCTCGGAGGCGACGTGGAGGCCGAGCCCGTAGTGGCGGCCTTCGTCACGCGAGGAGCGGGAGGAGTCGTCTGTGAAGAGGCGCTCGCAGCCGCGTTCGAGGGCGGCGGGAGAAAAGCCCGGTCCGTCGTCGGCAACCTCGATGACGAGGTGCCCGCCCGCGACGTCGCAGGAGACCGCCACGCGCGAGCGTGCGTGCTCGGCGGCGTTGGCCACGAGGTTCGCGGCGGCTCGCGCCAGGGCGGTTCGGTCGAGCGCGGCCTCGGGCGCGCCCGCGACAGCGGGGCCCGTGGCCGCGTCGAGCGTCACGCCTCGCGCCCGGGCGATCTGGGCGGCCTCGGCGAGGACCTGCTCGCAAAGCTCGGCCGGCCGCATGGGGGCCCTCTCCGCCCCGCCGGACCCGCGCGAGGCCTCGATGAGCAGGCGCACGTAGCCGTCGAGCCTTTCGACACTGCCGGCTATGTCGCGCGCGGCGGCCGCGAGGTCGGCGTCTTTCTCGTCTTCCAGCTCCTCCGCTACGAAGTCGGCGTTGGCGCGCAGCACGGTGAGCGGCGTCTTGAGGTCGTGGGCGAGCGACGTCATCTGCTCGCGCTGCCCCCGCTCCGCGGCCCAGCGGGCCTCGAGCGACTCGGCGAGGGAGGCCCGCATGGCGTCCATCGCGGCGAGGACGTCGTTCACCTCGCGCACGTTGGTGCTGCCGACCGCGAAGTCGAGCTCCCCCGCGCCGACGCGCCCCGCCGCCTCCGCGAGCGGCGCCATCTTGCGCGAGATCACGCGGCTCGCGCGGCGCGCGACGAGCGCAAGCGCAAGTGCGCTTCCCGCCGTGGCGCCGACGAGCATGAGGTTCTGCGGGTTGGGAAGCAGGCCGGCGAGGTCGCGCGAGACCCACTGCGGCAGATACTCGCTGACGAGCGCGCAGGCCCCGCCACCTTTGAGCGGGAACGCGGCGTAGGTAACGCCCGAACCCCCGCCCTCGATCTCCACTGTGCCCGGATCCGCGGCGAGTGCCGTACGAGCCATTTCCTTCGCGTCCTCGAGCCGCGTGCTCTCGAGGTCTGTCATCAGCACGTTTCCGTCCTTGTTCAGGATGAGGTAGCGGTACGCCGTCGGCACGTCCTGCTGCCCGCAGACGCCGTCGCGTGCCAGGCCCTCCGCGACCTCGCGCGCATTGGCCGGCCCCCAGCTTGCCTCGTAGACGAAGCCCGCGTTGATCGCCACAGAGAGCATCATGAACGAGGCGAGCCACGCCGTGGCGACTGCCGCGAACGCGTAGGCGAAGTAGCGCGCGATGACGAAGGAGAGCGGCATGCCCCCGCGACCTCGCGCCCCGATCCTCAGAGCTGCCACTTGTACCCCATCCCCCAGACGGTCGCGATCGGATCGGCGCCGGCCTCGGAGAGTTTCCTCCGGGCGCGACTGACCTGCATGGATATGGCCGCGTCGTCGGCGTCGCTCTCCCAGCCGAGCACCGCCTCGCGTATCTGCGCGCGGCTCATGACCTGCCCGGGGTGGCGGGCGAGGTACTCGCAGATGGCGTACTCGGTGGGCGTGAGCGGCACGGCCTCGCCGCCCACGGCGAGGCCGCGCGCCCTGAGGTCGATCCGCACCTCCCCGAAGGAGAGGGCGTGCGAGCGCGGCCGGCGCTCACGGCGTAGATGGGCCGCGACCTTGGCGCGCAGCTCCGCGGCCCCGAAGGGCTTGCGGACGTAGTCGTCGGCGCCCAGGCCGTAGGCGGCCACGGCATCCTCCTCGGCCACGCGAGCGGTCAGGAAGACGATGGGGCCGTCGAAGTCCGGGCGGATCTGCCGCACGAGCTCGAAGCCGTCGAGCCCCGGCATCATGACGTCGCAGAGCACGAGGTCGAAGCGCGAGAGGTCCATCCCCGGGACCGCCGTCGGGTCCTCCGCCTTGACGACCTCATGGCCGTCGCGGCCGAGGACGCGCGCAAGCGCGTCGAGGATCGCCCGTTCATCATCCACTGCCAGTATCCTCGCCATGTTCGACCTCCTGAAACTCTCGTCGGAATTGTACTAACGCCGCGCTCAGCGGTCCAGAGCCCTGCGCGCAGCCACGGGTGTCTCGGCCGCGTCGCACGCGCGGTAGCGCACGCCCGAGCCGCCGCGCGCCTCGATCTCGAGCCAGCCCTCGCCGTCCGACTCCCGCCCGAAGAAGATGAGCTGGAGCTCTCGGACATTGCCTCTGTCGTCCGCCGCGTCCACCAGGTAGACGTAGTTTGCCCCCGCCCCGGTGGCGTCGGCGTAGGAGCTCGCGTGGCTGCCGGGCTCGGGCGCGGGCGCCCACATTGCGATCTCAGGGTTGGGCAGCACGCGGTCGGCGATCGAGCGCAGCGCCGAACCCCAGCCGGCGTCGAGCAGGGCATTCCCGCCCAGGACAAACGCTGCGGAGAGGGGGGGGGACGAGCACGGCGGCGAGCG
Organism: uncultured bacterium; assembly: GCA_905215365.1. GTDB lineage: Bacteria > Actinomycetota > Coriobacteriia > Coriobacteriales > Coriobacteriaceae > Collinsella. The sequence continues at coordinate 5,337 of CAJMPX010000009.1, forward strand.
GCTTCCTATGCATCTGCCCTCCCGTCCTCGAAGCGGCAGAACCAGGCGAGAAGGACGGCGTCGGCTGCCAGGGTGAGCACGAGGCTAGCGAGCGCAGTCGTGAGGAGAGGGCCCGCCGCGCGTGCGGCGTCGATGAAGGCCTCCACCCCGAGCGACCCCAGGCGCGCGGGCCAGGCGAGCGGCACCCAGCTCAGGGGCGTCGCCAGGGCACCGGTGAGCTCGCCGGTCATGAGGCCGTGCGCAAGTCCGCCCACCGAGAAGAACGCGAGGAGCACCCCCGCCGCGCCGGCGCCGATGGCGGCGTTGCGGCCGAGGCGCAGGGCCACGCCGAGCCCCAGCGCGTAGAGGGGTAGGCTGCCCAGCACGATGCCCGCCCAGGCGGCCGCAAGCGGAACGGGCCCGAGCGGCAGGCGCCCGGCAACGGCGAGCACGGCCCCGAACACGCCGAGCGCCACGGCAAGCGCGCCCGCGCCGAGCGCCGCAAGGGCGAGCAGCTTCGCCGCGACGGCGCGCCCGCGCGAGGGGACCGCCGTGAGGTTGGCGAGGCGCCCGGCAGCGCGCTCGTCGTCCACGGCGAGCCCGCAGACGATGGCGGACATGAGCGGCATGAGGGCGCCGAGGAACTGGACGTAGGCGTCCGCGCCCAGCGCCGGGTCCCATCGGGCTACGGAGAAGTACTCGCCGCAGGCAAGACCGGCTGCCAGGCCGCAGGCGAGGTGCACCGCCGAGAGCGGGGAGCGCGCCAGGCGCAGAGCCTCGGAGAGCAGGGCCCGCGGGAGAGTCATGCGCGGCGTCGGGTCGGAGAGTCGTGTCATGGCCATCACCTCTCCTCGGAGCGCGCGAACCAGGCCGCGCCCGCCGCCGTGAGCGCGGCGAACGCGAGCGCGCAGACCGCAAGGCCCGCCAGCGTGAGCATGCCGTCCGCCGCGAGCGCCCCGCCGAGCGCCATGTCCGCCGCGAGTGGCTCGCCGCTCGGCAGCACGGGGATGAAGCTCGTGGGGATGACCATGCTCGCCGACGGCGGAAAGAGCTGCGGCAGCGGCATAAGCGACCAGGCGAACCCACCCACGAGCTGCGCGGCGAGCGGGCAGAAGATGCCCGCGAGCATGCCGAACCGCGCCGTGAGGAAGAGCCCTGCGGGGATCATCCACGCCGCGGTCACCGTGTTGACGAGCGCGCAGAGGAGCATCGTGAGCGTGCCCGCGGCCGTGAGGCCCTGCGAGGAGAACGCCGATCCCGCGAGGTAGATGCCGAAGACCACGAGGTTCGAGAGCGTGCAGAGCGCGAGGCACCAGAGCGCCTTGGCCCACCAGGCGCGCCCGAGCGGGAAGCCCAGGCCCAGAAGCCCCCGCATCCGCGTGCGCGCGTCCGCCCGCGCGACGCACGCCACCACGAGCGAGAGAGACACGGGCAGGAAGAGCGCGTACCAGTAGTTCCACGCGCTGAAGATCTGCACGCCCCGGTAGGGCATCGCGCCGAGCAGCGGCATCGGCAGCGCCATGAGCACGGCCAAGCGAACCGGTGCCGCGTGGCGCGACTTCAGGGCCTCGGCGCGCAGGCCCGCGAGCAGGCCGCCTTTCTCGCCCGTCATGCCGCCACCTCCCCGCGTGCTCGTCGCCCTTCCCGGCAGAAGCTCATGAAGAGTTCCTCGAGGTCCTGCCCGGGCCGAAGCGCATCCTCGTAGGCGAGGCGCCCCTCGCAGATGATGCCGATGGTGTCCGCCATCTGCTGCACCTCGGAGAGGATGTGGCTCGAAACGATCACCGTCGTACCCGCCGCCGCGAAGCCGCGGATCTGGTCGCGCAGCTCCTCGATGCCGATGGGGTCGAGGCCGTTGGTGGGCTCGTCGAGCACGAGCAGGCGTGGCCGAGCGATCAGCGCCAGCGCGAGCCCCAGGCGCTGCCGCATGCCCATCGAGAAGCGCCCGGCGCGCTTCTTCCCGGTGTCCACGAGGTCCACGGCGGCGAGCACCTCATCTATGCGGCTCTCGGGAAGGCCCAGCAGCGTGGTGCGCACGCGCAGGTTCTCGCGCGCGGTGAGGTTGGGGTAGAGCGGCGCCTCCTCGATGAGGCTGCCGATTGCGTAGAGGTCCTCGCGGCGCCAGGCGTGCCCGGCAAAGAGGATCTCCCCGGCCGTCGGCCGCAGCATCCCGCAGATCATCTTGAGCGTTGTCGACTTGCCGGCGCCGTTGGGACCGAGCAGCCCGTACACCTCGCCCTCGCGGATATGAAGGCTCACGTCGGCCACGGCGTCCTGCGCCTGGTCGCCGTGGCCGAAGCGCTTGGTGAGCCCGCGCGTCTCGAGCATGTAACCCATGGGTTTATCCTTTCTCTTCCGGGAGCGCGGGCCGAGTCACCGTGCCCGCGCGCCTTACCTTTCGGGTTCACCATCCATGGTGGGGCGCGTTTCTAACGAAGCCATAACGGCCGTTGGGTTCTTTTGGCGCCAACCCTTCTCGACCCGCACATCAGGATTAATTTGCTTAAGGCAACAACTTTCCCGATCGATGTAATCACCGAATCAAAACGTGTACATCACCCTCCAAAACCGACATTTTTCGGCATGTTTGGAGGCCGATGTACACGAATGTGAAATCCACCGCCGCCCAAAAGCGCCTTCCTCATGTCTGGACTCTCTATGCTTACGCTGGATAGACATCGCCGGAACGGGTATAGTATCGAAAGTTTTGTCGTTAACCAGCGGGGGAGTCCTGTGGGCATCAAAAAGAAGATCAAAAAGGAGCTTATCGGCACTTCCGATTACCCGTCGAATAAGATCTTTACGATCTCCAATTTCATCACCTTTACGCGCCTGATCCTCACCCTAGTATTTCTGTACCTGTTTGTGACGGATAACAACCGCGTCATCGCCATCGTTATCTACGCCGTTGCCGCCTCTACCGACTGGATGGACGGTCAGATCGCCCGCATGACTAAGACGGTCTCGTGGCTCGGTAAGGTCATGGATCCCATTTGTGACCGTGCGCTGTTATTCACCGGCGTCTTGGGACTGGTAGTCCGCGGAGAGCTGCCCATCTGGGTCTGTGTGCTCATTATCGGCCGCGACATCTATCTGGGCATCGGCACGCTTATCGTGCGTCATTATCACCGTCGCCCCATCGATGTCGTCTTTCCCGGAAAGATTGCCACTGCACTGCTCATGACCGGCTTCTCGCTCATGCTGCTCGGGTTCCCCGTTATTGACGGCCTGCATCTTTTACCTTCAACCCTTACGGCCTTCCCGGGCCTCAACGGAAGCTCGGTGCCCCTCGGCATCTTCTTTGTGTACGGCGGCGTGATCTTCTCCATGCTCACGGCTGTCATCTACTCCATTAAGGGCGGAGCGGCCATTAAACAGGCTCTCGCGCATCCCGAGGACGAGGACATCGACTTTCTGAACCCCGAAATCGAAGACTGATTCGTTGGGGTATGATTACGTACGGTTCATTATTTGCGGCACGTCCGCGATAAGTTAGGGGTTGTCATGGACAACATGGTTAACAATATGCCTCAGAATGATAAGACTGCTGACGCTACCTGCGTATTCCGCGTGCCTTCAAGTGACGTCACCGTTCCCGACCTCATGGCCAACGTGCGCATCACCGCCCCCGTTCTGTCCATCGTCAAGGGTCCGCAGACCGGTGCCGCCTTTGAGCTCGAGGACGACGTGACCACCATCGGCCGCGATCCTGCAAACGGCATCTTCCTCAATGACATGACCGTTTCGCGCAGCCACGCGCGCATTATTCGCGAGGGCCTCGGCGCTCGCATCGAGGACTTGGGATCGCTCAATGGCACCTGGGTCGACGGTGCCATCGTCAATGCAGCCCCGCTGCACGACGGCTCTTCCGTCCAGATCGGTACCTTTACGCTCATCTACCACGAGAGCACGCCGGAGCGCATCGAAACCGGTGAGTAGGGCATGGCCGAACGCAACTATCTGAGTATCGGCCAAGTCGTCAACCTACTTCGAGGCGCATACCCCGATCTTTCGAACTCAAAAATTAGATTTCTAGAAGATGAGGGGCTCATTACCCCTCATCGTACGCCTAAGGGATACCGTCAGTACTCCAAGGAGGACGTTGATCGCCTGGAGGTCATCCTGCACTTGCAGAAGACCCGCTACATGCCGCTCAACGTGATTAAGCAGCGCTTGGAAAACGCCACGGACCTGTCAACGCTCGCTTACGAGGTGGGCTTGCTGTCCGATGTTCCGCTCAAGACGGAGCCCAAGGAGACTAAGCAAAAGCTGCATCCCATTGAGACCATTCCCGATATGCTGGGCGTCGAGATTTCGTTTATCCGCTCGCTCGCCGAGAACGACCTCATTCGCATCATCAAGAGTCCGCAGAATCGTGAGCTCGTCGATGGTCGCGATTTTCCAATCATCCGCTACTGCTCCGAGCTGTCACGCTTCCATATCGAGCCCCGCAACCTGCGTCAGTACGTGTCTTCCGCCAACCGCGAGTCCTCGATGTTTGAGCAGGTTCTCGTGAGCATGCTCGGTATGGATACCTCCGATGACGAGCGCGACGCCAAGCTCGAGCGTGCGTTTAAGAAGCTTCACGACCTGACCGAGGGTGTGCACACCGCGCTCCTTAAGAACCGTGTCTTTGAGTCGCTCAACGCCGTGGTCGAGGACGCTGACATCGATGCCCTCGATGAGGAGATTGCTCGCTCCGAGTCCACCAAGGCCAAAAACGAAGAAACTGCCGCGCCGGCTTCGCACGAGGATTCTCTCGTAAAGCCGCTCAAGGTCGTCGCCCCTTCGCAATCCGGCACCGTCACCGCGGGCAAATAACCGCTGCTGATATTTCGGCAACCCATTGAAAGGTCATGCAATGTACGACTTCGAATCTCAAATCGTCGACATCCCCGACTATCCCGAGCCCGGAGTCATCTTTAAAGACATCACGCCGCTCTTTGGCAATCCCGAGGCGCTCAAAGCCATGACCGATACCCTCGCCGAGCACTTTGCCGACATGGGAATCACCAAGGTCGTGGGTCCCGAGGCTCGCGGCTTTATGGTTGGCGTACCGGTGGCTGTAGCCCTTGGCGCCGGCTTTGTTCCCGCACGTAAACCGGGCAAGCTGCCGCGCGAGACCGTAAGCCAGAGCTACGAGCTCGAGTACGGCACCGATTCAGTTGAGATCCATGCCGACGCTATCAGCTCTAAAGATACCGTGTTGATTCTGGACGACTTGGTCGCGACGGGCGGAACCGTCGAGGCAACAGGTAAACTGGTGCGAGATATGGGCGCAAAGCTTATCGGTTACGGTTGTATACTTGAGCTTGCGTTTCTCAACCCGCGCGAGAAGCTCACGCCGTCTGATGACGATGTGGAGCTCTTTAGCCTGGTGACGGTAGACTAGCCGTTACCCTTAGTTACTGGAAAGGAAGCTACATGCGCACAGCAAACAAGCACAAAAACATGGCACGCTGCGCTGCTACGGCAACCCTCGCTTGTGTTTTGGGCTTGGGCCTCGCGGCTCCTGCCTACGCCGATACCGCATCCGACCTTGCCGCTGCTCGTACGAAACTCGAGCAGATCGGCACCCAAACCCAGCAGATTTACGATGAGCTTGCCACGCAGACGCAGGCGCTCGATCAGACTGCCGGCGAGATCACGCAAAAGCAGCAGGAGATCGCCGATGGTCAGGCCAAGCTCTCGACCTATGTCGCCGGCGAGTACAAAACCGGCGGTCTGAGCCTGCTTCAGGTTTTGACGGGTGTCGATGATCTGAGCGATATGCTCAACCGCCTGTTCTACTACGGCAAGGTGTCCGACAAGCAGGCCAAGACCATCCAAGAGGTAAAGGAGCTTAAGCAGCAGCTCACCGATAAGCAGGCCGAGCAGGAGAAGAACGTCGCCACCACGCAAAAGAAGGTCGACGAGCTTAACGCCCAGCAGGCTGAAGCCCAGAACGTCGTAAATTCCCTGGATTCGCAGCTGCAGGCCGAGCTTGCCGCCGAGGCCGAGGCCAATGCCGCGCTGCAGGCCGGCATCAACGCCAGCACCGCCGAGAAGGCCACGGTGAGCAACGACACCGCCGGTACGACCGAGAACACCAACAATGGAGGCGGCGACACGCCTGCACCCACGCCCGCTCCTGCTCCTACGCCGCAGCCCGCTCCCGCTCCGGCTCCGGCCCCTTCGGCGCCGAGCCAGTCCGTTGACGGCGGCTCCGTTGTTTCGCGTGCCTACAGCAAGCTTGGTTGCGCTTATTCCTGGGGCGGTATTGGACCGAACAGCTTCGACTGCTCCGGCTTTGTGAGCTACTGCCTCACGGGTCGTTACTGCCGTCTGGGTACCACTGGTGACTTTATGGGCTGGACTCGTGTGTCTGATCCACAGCCCGGCGACGTCGTAGTTAACTCTTATCACACCGGCATCTACATCGGTAACGGCCAGATGATCCATGCTTCCGACTACAGCACGGGCGTTATCATCAGCTCCGTCGCAGCCGGTATGAACAACAACTACATCTTCGTACGCTACTAATTTATTACTACAGCGAACGAACATGGGCCTCGCGATCTTGAGTCACGAGGCCCATTCTTTTTGCCCCTACCGTTTGCCATAAAATCAGGATGGCTATCTAGTATTCAAAACTAGATAGCCATCCAATCAATCAAAAAGATGGCTATAATTGTTGAGGAACAAATAGAAAGGACCCTCAATGAGCTGGGCGCTTATCTCCGATTCGAGCTGCAATCTTCGCGATTGGCAGCCAACCGCACCTCATACCACCTTTGCATTTGCACCCCTTAAGATCCGAGTGGGGGAGCGTGAGTTTGTCGATGACCTCACGCTCGACGTTCACGAGCTCAATTGCGCCGTGCAGGCGGAGTCGTGCGCTTCTTCGAGCGCCTGTCCAAGCGTAGGTGAGTGGGCCGAACTCTTTAGGCTTGCCGACAAGACGATTTGTATGCCCATCTCGGAGGGCGTCTCGGGAAGCTACAATGCCGCGGCCACCGCACGTGACATGGTGCTTGCCGAAGAGCCGGACCGACAGATTCATCTGGTCAATTCACGCGGAGCCGGCGGCAAAATGGACCTGATCTTCCTGCTGTTCGACCGCTATCTTGCAAGCAACCCGGATACCTCCTTTGAGGACGCCTGCGCCTACTTCGATAGCTTGGAGCAGCAGAGCAAGATCCTCTTTAGTTTGTGCAATTACGAAAACCTTGCGAAGGCCGGACGTATCCCTAAGGCGGCCGGCGTTATTGCTAACAAGCTCAATATCCGCATTTTGGGCACGGCGAGCGAAGCGGGCAAAATTGAACTCGTTGGGCACACCCGCGGCGAAAAGAAGATGCTCACCAAGATTGTCGACACCATGGAGGCCGAAGGCTTTACCGGCGGCGAGGTCGTTATCGACCATGTCGAGAATGAGGCGGGCGCTCAGGCGCTTGCCAGCCGCATTGTGGAGCATTGGCCCGGCTCCAAGACGATTATCATGCCCTGTAACGGGCTAGATTCATACTATGCCGAGATGCACGGCCTCATTATCGGCTACGGTATGGGCGTGGCGTCGGGCCGATAAAATCCAACTAGACAAACGTACGGGCGGGATAAGGAGCCATTGGCTCTTTATCCCGCCCGTCTTATACCTCGGTTAGCTATTAAACCCATTGAACTTGAGATAGCTCATCAGATACGCCTTCGAAACGAAGGACGATACCGCACTGCGCACGAGCAGCGATTCGCGCGTAACCTGATGTGCGGTATCGGGCACGGGAGTCTGCTCAACAGAAAACGCCGCACGAATCGATGCCTCGAGCTGATCGACAACATAATCGAAAGCCGTCGGAGCGTCGTAGCTCAAGCGCTGAATATTAAAGAGCGCCTGAACCGCAGCGATGGGCAGCACCTGCTTAAAGATACAAATGGCGATGAGACGCGCAATCTGCTCACGGCCATACTGCTTTTTAACTGGAGCAGGAACGAGGCCGACCTTCACGTAGTTATTGATCATCGATGGCGTAATAACGGGCTGCTCTACGCAAATCGAAAGCGGCTCCATCCACAGTGCAACATATTCAATAACCTGATCGCGATAGAGCGTTACGTTGGGCAGCTGGTCATAGCGTGGTAGGCTCAACGCGTTGAGTTTACCCACCATATCGGACTGAATAAATGCATCCGGCAGAACCGTCGGCTGAATATCCTCAGGCTTAATGCTGACCGACGTATCGGACATCGGGATAACATGTTTAACGTGGTTCATAAGAGGCCTCCGTTCGTTTTCTATATTGTATTCTAGGTTATCTAGTTTTACATAACACATAGTCGCCAAGTAAAAGTGGTTGGACAGCACATTGATGCACCGTCCAACCACTTTGTGTAAAGATAGCAACCTTACATAAGATATATTATCGTACTTATCGACGGAGAAACGCGTATGCGCTCGTTGCTGCTATGGCTCCGTCCGAAACAGCGGTCACAACCTGGCGTAAACGTTTGGAACGGATATCGCCAGCGGCAAATAGACCTGGCGTGCGGGTCGCCATGGATTCATCAGTCAGAATGCCGCCATCAGGCGCCAGATCGACTAGATGCTCAACAAGCTCGGTATGGGGCTGCGTTCCGGTAAAGACAAAGATGCCAAACGAGCCGGGCTCAAATGACTCGGTATGAGTCTCGCCGGATGCATTGTCCTTAAAGGTAATCGTCGTTGGCATGGCTTCGCCCGATAGCTCCACAATACTAGTTTGGTACCTAACTGTAATATTGTCCTTTGCGAGTACTTTCTGAACAACACCATCGGGCGCACGGAACTGGTCGCGGCGCAGCACGATGGTCACACTGTTGGCAATGTCGGACAGGAACAGAGCCTCTTCGCATGCCGAATTGCCACCACCGATTACAAAAACCTGCTTGCCGCGGAAAAACATGCCGTCACATGTTGCGCAATATGAAACGCCACGACCGCGATACGTATCCTCGCCTGCGAAACCTGCCGGACGCGGCGTGGCACCCATGCAAGCGATAACGCTCGAGGCCAGCGTATCGCCCATATCGTGATGCACCGTAAACAACGGTGCATCGGCATCGTAATCGATACCCGTAACCATGCTCCATGTAACCTGTGCTCCCAGGCCCTCTGCATGCTGCTGAAAACGCTCGCCGAGTTCGGCGCCACTCAGGAGCGGGAAACCCGGATAGTTCTCGACCTCATTGGTTGTGGCGATCTGCCCTCCCGACATGCCCTGCTCAATCACGGTCGTCGTCAGGTTGGCACGCGCAGCATAAATGGCGGCAGCATAGCCCGCGGGGCCGCCACCGATAATCGCAACATCGATCGGCTTATCGGTAGTCATGAAGCATCCTTTCGTCGAAACGTTGTCGTTCTTCACGCTCGTACCCAAATTTACGTGAACGTGACACTCATGCACTACAATGATAAATCCGTATTAAAAAGCTGAAGGGGAGTTATCGATGGACCAGGCGCAGACGAGTGACGACGCTCCCCTGCTCACGCACAGCACTCCCCAATCGGAGCAAACCACACTCCTGGCTCAGCAAAAACCCCTCGTGACCATCGTGCATGCCTCCGTTGGCTCGGGCCACAAGGCCGCCGCAAATGCGATTGCGCAGGCATTCGACCTCATCCGCGGCACCAATGGCATCCCCGAGGATATTGAGATTGAAGTGCTCGATATCCTTGATTTTGGACGTATTAAATTCGACGGCAATAAGACCGCGGCTTCTTTTACGGGAGCCACGCGCCCCATTTACGACCTGACCTGGCGATATACGCTTACGGGACATCTTCTCTGGGGTGGCGGAACGGCATGGTCGCGAATTATGTTCCCCGCCTTCAACGAATATATTCGTAGCCGCAGGCCCATAGCCGTGGTTGCGACGCACATCACAGCAGCCAATGTTGCCGTGGGCGCCCGCGTAATTACGGGTATCGATTATCCGGTCGTCTGCGTACCGACCGACTACGAAGTCGAGGGATGGTGGCCCCACAAGGACACCGATTTATTCTGTGTTGCCAACGAATTTATGGCCGAAACGCTGCGTCCGCGCAAGGTGCTCGAAACAAAGATTCGCATTACCGGCATTCCCATTCGCGCCGGATTCGACACGGATTACGATCGCGAGGAAGAGCTAGCTAAGTTCAACCTCCCCACCGACAAGACCGTCGTGCTGGTAATGGCCGGTGCCAGCTTGCCTCAACCGTACGTTCGCTTTCGCGCGGAGATGGACCGCACCCTCCCCTTCCTACGCAGCTTCGAAGACATGCACTTTGTCTTTTTGCCGGGCAAGGATAAGGAATACGCCGCCCGCCTCAAGACGCTCTTCGATGCCATGAAGCTCGAAAACGTTACGGTTCTGGACTACGTGGACGACATGGCGGCCCTCATGCACGGCTGCGACCTGGCAATTCTCAAATCGGGCGGACTCACCGTCACCGAGTGCCTGTGCGCGCATCTGCCGATGATCCTGCTGGGCAAGTCCTATGGCCAGGAAAAGGCCAACACCACGATGCTCACCGGCATGGGCGCCAGTATGCATGTCACCACCGCACGAGAACTCATCGTAACCCTGCGCCACCTGCACGACCATCCCGAATCACTCAAAGCGCTACTCATCAACGGCGAAGTTCTACGCCGCCCCCACGCAGCCGAAGACATAGCCATCGCAACCATGGAGCTCGTAGGCAAACCCCAAAAGCGCAAAAGAGCCTTTTGCCGCTTCTACTGGGGCGGAAAACCCGCGCATATCAGGTAGTGATTTACTGTCCGCTGACCGGCCCGACCCGCCTATATATCATCCCATGCTCAAACATTCTCGCTGCGCTGCGAAACTGCGCGTGGGACGATATATAGGCGGGTCGGGCCGGTCAGCTGCGTTTACGCACCACCAGCTGCGCCGGATCCCCCTATTAGAAGCTGCAAAGGCAAACCAAAGTAACCAAATGCAGTTAGCCGGTGCGACAAAGGGACTGTTCCTTTGTCGCACCGGCATATCAAAAAGATTGATTATTGCTTTCAAGCGAGTAGCCGCCCGCCTGCCTCTCACACATATCGTTCCACGCGCAGTTTCGCAGCGAGCGAAGCGAAGCGAGAATGTTTGAGCATGGAATGATATGTGTGAGAGGCGGGCGGGAGGGATACGAGCGCCCCTAGGCGACGCCGCTGGAGCCGAAGCCTCCTTTGCCTCGGTCGGTTTCGTCTAGTTCTTCTACTTCTATGAGGTTGACCGTGGGGACTTCTTGGATGACGAGTTGGGCTATGCGGTCGCCTTTGTTGATTTGGATGTCGTTGGTGGGATCCAGGTTGATGAGGATAACCTTGAGTTCCCCTCGGTAGTGGGCGTCGATGAGGCCCGGCGTATTGACTATAGACAGGCCCTGCTTGATGGCCAAGCCGCTGCGGGGCTGGACGAAGCCGGCGTAGCCATCGGGCAGGGCGATGGCCAGCCCCGTAGAGACCAGACGGCGTTCGAAGGGTTTCAGGACGCAGTCCTCGTTGGAGCGTAAATCCAAGCCGGCATCGGTGGGATGGGCGTATTTGGGAAGCTCGACGGTGGGGTCGAGACGCTTTATGTTGACGGAAATGTTGGACATGGAATCACCTTAGCTTGTCGAGCTCTTGCAGAAACTCATCGACGTCTTTGAAATCACGGTAGACCGAGGCAAAACGGATGTACGCAACCTTGTCGATCTTAGCCAAGCGCTTGAGCACCATGTCACCCAACTCATGGGACGTGACGGCCGTCAGCGTGCGAGAGCGAAGCTCGACCTCGATGTCATCGATAATCTCATTGAGCTTCTTAGTGTCGATATCGCGCTTGATGGTGGCGCGCATCAAGCCGACGAGCAGCTTATTGCGATCGAACCGCTGCTTGGTTCCGTCTGACTTAATGACCTCGATTGGGTCTTCGCATCGCTCGAACGTTGTAAAGCGATAGTTACACGAGCAACATTCGCGGCGGCGCTTAATGGTGTTATTTGACTCCTGCATACGGGAATCAACGACGCGGGTATGTGCCTTGCCGCATTTGGGACAGCGCATGGTACCTCCTCTTAAACGATAACAAGGGTACCATGCGCAGCGCGATAATGATTACGAACGAGCAGGAACCTTAAGATGCGCACCGGCGGCGAGCGAACCATGCTCCAGATGATTGACGTTACGGATCATGTCGGAAGTCTCTTGCGTGGAAAGGCCTTCGATTGGATATTCCTCGGCAAGCGACCAAAGAGAATCGCCAGGCTGAACGCGAATGGTCTCGTAGGTAACGTTGGAAACGGACTCGGCATACGCGGCATGACGAGCGCTAAAGACCGACGTAGCGAGGACAAAGAAGAGCGTAAGCGCAACGGCGACGGCGACAATCGTCGGAACCTTCAGGGCAACGCGGGCCGGCGCGACTACAGCCTGCTGATTGCGCGCAGCCTTTACGGTCAAAGGCTGAAAGCCGGAGCGGCCACCCTGAACAACCGTAAAAGTGGGTTCTGCAGGCGTCTCGAGCTTAAGGGCGAGGTTTCCCTGGACCATATTCGTTGCGTTCATCATGTTCTCCTCTCGCGTGTTTTGCTGAGAACAGTTTTATCAAGCCGCGCGGACAAAAATGTCTAGCGCGAGAACGAATGTTCGGTTATTATTATCTTCGAACAGTTGTTCCTGTCAAGCAAAATTCGAACATTTGTTTGACATGGGTAGAGAGGATGCCCTGATGGCTCGCAAAATTACCAAGCGTCAGCAGCAAATTTACGACTTCATCAAGGAATATCAGCAGGAGAAGGGTTATCCGCCCAGCGTGCGCGAGATGGCTTCTGCCGTGGGCCTTTCCTCCCCCAGCACCGTGCACGCCCATCTCTCTGCCCTTGAAGCGCGCGGGCTACTCAAGCGCGATGCCACCAAACCGCGCGCCCTGGAACTCTTTAACGAGGATGGTTCCTCTGTCTCAATTTCCAAATCTGACGAGCCCACCGCACCTCGCGGAACGGTCTCGCTACCGCTCGTTGGTCGTGTCGCGGCTGGGATTCCCATTCTGGCAGAGCAGAATATCGAAGACACGTTTACTATCCCGACCGAAATCGCCACTGATCAGGGTTCCTTTATCCTTGAGGTGCATGGGAGCTCAATGATCAATGTCGGCATCTTCAATGGCGATTACATCATCGTCCGTGAACAAAAGAGTGCCATGAACGGCGAAATTGTCGTGGCCATGATTGATGGTTCGGCGACCGTCAAGACGTTCTACAAGGAGCAGGGGCGTGTGCGCTTGCAGCCCGAGAACGACACCATGGAACCTATCTATGCAACGAATCCCGTTATCCTGGGCAAAGTCGTCGGCTTGATGCGCCGGTTCTCGTAATGCAAAAACGCATAACCATCTTTGATACCGTCCGCGGGTTTACGATGATTTCTATGGCAGGTTTTCACGCTTGCTATGATCTCGCCTACCTGTACGGCTGGGATATGCCTTGGTTTACCCAGACTGTCTTTCAAGACGTCTGGCGCGCCAGCATCAGCTGGGTATTTTTGTTTATCGCGGGTTGGATGTGCACGCTCTCACGCAACAATGCCAAACGAGCGGCTAAGTACGCTGCCGCAGCTTTGGTCGTCTGGATCGCAACAACGCTCGTATCGGTCGACGATTCAGTGAACTTTGGCATCATTTATTGCATGGCGGTGTGCACCGCGGTGGTTGCGTTCACCCGTCCGTTACTCCAAAAATTACCGGGCTCATGGGGCATCGCAGCGTGCCTTGTTCTTTTTGCCCTAACCTGGGGCATTCCAAAGGCGGTCTACCCACTCCCCTACCTGGCATGGCTTGGATTCCCAGGCCCGGGTTTTGTTTCGGGAGATTACTATCCGCTCATACCGTTTGTCTTTATGTACCTTACCGGCTTTTTTGCTGCCCAGGCAGCACAAGCATCAAGTCTCGAAGCGCCAGCATGGGCATACGCCAATCCTATCCCGGCGCTCGCAGTCCTGGGTCGGCATGCCTTACCGTTCTACCTGCTCCATCAGCCAGTCATTCTAGGCGTGCTAGAAATCGTTTATTCCGTACGATAGCGCTCGAGCCGCGGTGCAATACGAGCCGGCAGTTTCGCCACAATGCGAACGCCGTCCTCGAGATATTCCTCATGCAGAAGGGTTCCCTGCTCATGCACCAGCGTGATGAGAGCGCCCTCACGATACGGGATATCAGCGGAGAGCAACACATCGGTGGCAGCTGCCTCGCGAGCAATCCGGTCGACGAGATCGTCGAGCCCTTCGCCCGTTTGAGCCGAGAACAGAACGGCCTCCGGATAGCGACGACGGAAACTCAATCGATCGACGCTATCGAGAAGATCGATTTTATTGAATACGGTAAGCGTTAAACGCTCTCCGGCGCCGATCTCATCAAGCACGCGGTCGACAGCCTCCAGCTGCCGCTCATAGTCCTCGTCAGACGCATCTACGACTTTGAGAATTAGATCGGCACCCAAAACCTCGGACAGCGTCGATTTAAAGGCATCGACCAGACCATGGGGCAGCTTTTGAATAAAGCCGACGGTATCGGTAATCGTCATGCCGCGACCGCCGGGCAGACGATACGAACGCGTCGTAGGGTCGAGCGTAGCAAACAGCTTGTCCTGCGAAAGTACCGTAGAGCCGGTCAGACGATTGAGTAACGTCGATTTACCGGCATTGGTATAACCGGCTAACGCGACGCGAAACGCCGGGGACTCAATGCGACTCTTGGATTGAACATCGCGACGCTGTTCAACCTGCTTGAGCTCACGACGAAGCGCAGCGATCTTATTACGAATGAGGCGACGGTCGACCTCGAGCTGACTTTCGCCCTGACCAAAACGTGAACCGATGCCGCCGCGCGTCTGCTCCTTGGCGAGATGGCTCCACATGCCACGCAGGCGAGGCAACAAATATTGAAGCTGTGCCAGCTGTACCTGCAGGCGTCCCTCACGCGTCTGAGCATGCAGGCCAAAGATATCCAGGATCAGTGCAGTACGATCGATAATCTTTACCGGCTCGCCCACGGCTTTCTCCAAATAGGATTGCTGCGAGGGGGTCAGGTCGTCGTCAAAAATAACGACATCGGCATCCATGCGATGCACCAGGCCGCACAGCTCCTCTACCTTACCGGAACCGATAAACGATTTAGGATACGGCTTTACCAAACGCTGCGACAAGCGTGCCACGCACTGGGCACCAGCTGTGTGGGCAAGACGCTCCAGCTCATCAAGCGAGCGATCGAGCGGCCATGCATTGTCGCGCCACTCAACACCAACTAAAATGGCACGCTCGGGCTCGGGTGCCGTGGGAACAAGGGGGAAACGGGGCATTAGGCAGCCTCAATACGATGCAGGATATCCTCAACGACCTCATCGATCGTACATTCATCCATATCAAACCACACGATACGGTCATCGCGCTTAAACCACGAAAGCTGACGCTTGGCATAACGACGCGAACGCATCTTAATGAGTTCGCGAGCCTCATCCATGCTCATCACGCCATTGAAAGCATCGATGATCTCTTTATAGCCAATTGCCTGCATCGACGTCAGGGCATCACCCAGCCCCTGGCCCATAAGACCGCGGACCTCATCGACAAGACCCTGCTCAAACATCAGATCGACGCGCAGGTTAATGCGTTCATAGAGCACCTCGCGATTTCGCGTCAGGCCAAACCATAACGCATGATAATGCTCGCGCGGAAAACTAAACTGCGATTTTTGCTGCGCATAGGAAACGCCATCATCGTGCATTTCGAGCGCGCGAATCACACGGCGCACGTTATGGGGATGAATAACAGCAGCCGATTCTGGATCGCGCTCGGCAAGCAGGGCATGCAGTTCTTCCTCGCCAATACGCTCGGCAAGCTCCTGATAGCCCGCACGACGATCGTCCTCAAGTTCACCCGAGGGAAAGTCCATCTCATCGAGGGCGGCCTTGAGATACAGCCCCGTACCTCCGCAAAAAACCGGCAGGCAACCCGAACCAAGGAGACGTTCAACATGCGCGCGAGCGTCGGCCTGATAAAGCGCAGCAGAATATGCCACACCCGGCTCTACAATGTCGACGAGACGCAGCGGCGCCGTGCACTCATCGGGCGCCATCTTTGCGGTACCGATGTCCATGCCGCGATAGATTTGCATCGCATCGCACGACAGCACTTCGGACGAAAGACGAGCTGCCAAACGGTCGGCAACATCACTCTTACCAACCGCCGTCGGACCGACGATCGCAACGGCGGAAAGACCTGCCCCGGGAGAAACCATTAGCGCGGCTCGCCCACAACGGAACCGGACAAATACCAGGTCTTGGCAACGTCAACGTCAACATCAACGATCTTGCCAACAAGCTGATCGATGCTGTAACCCTCGGGGATAGGCGCATGCACGGTCTGATTCTTGGGACTCTTGCCCAGCAGGACCGCATCGTTCTTTTTACTCGTTCCCTCAATGAGCGCGGGAACCACAGTATGAAGCTCACCCTGGTTATACTCGTGTGCCGTGGTCTCGATAACCTTAACCAGGCGGTTGAAACGCTCGAGAATAACCTCATGCGGCGTAGGATCGTCAATCTCGGCGGCCGGGGTACCGGCACGCTTGGAATAGATGAAGGTATAGGCCTGAGCGTAGCGGACCGTCTCGGCAAGCGAGAGCGTCTGCTCATAGTCTTCTTCAGTCTCGCCCGGGAAGCCAACGATAATGTCGGTCGAGAGCGCGATATCGGGCATGCGGTTGCGAATGCGATCAACCAGGCCCAGATAGTCCTCGCGTGTATAACGGCGATTCATCTCTTTGAGGATCCGCGTCGAACCTGACTGGACGGCCAGGTGCAGTTGCGGCATTACGGCAGGTGTCTCGGCCATGGCGTCGATGGTCTCGGGCAGCAGGTCCTTAGGATGCGAAGACGTAAAGAAGATGCGCTCCACGCCCGTATCACCCACGGCACGCAGCAGATCGGCAAAACGCGGCTTGCCAAACAGATCGCGACCATATGAGTTAACGTTTTGGCCCAGCAGCGTAATCTCACGCACGCCCTGGCGCACCAAACCGGTCACCTCGTCGACAATCTCCTCGAAGGGGCGGCTCTTTTCGCGACCGCGCACGTACGGCACGATGCAATAGGTGCAGAAATTATTGCAGCCCGTCATGATGGGCACCCAGGCGTGATACTGAGTCTCGCGATGCCACGGCATGCTCATGGCATCCGTATCCTCATGCTCATTGGTGCGGATATGACGCTTACCATCAAGGAACGCCTCGGCAATGAGCTCGGCCACATGTGCAATGGAATGCGTGCCAAAGATGACATTGACGTTATCGACGTTGGTGAGCAGGCCCTCGCCATCGCGCTGCGCGATGCAACCGCCAACGGCAACCACGCGCTTGCCCGAAGGCGAAGGCGGCAGGCTTTTGCAGGAATTGCACTGGCCGTACAGGCGAGTATCGGCGGCCTCGCGCACGCAGCAAGTCATGAAGACAACGATATCGGCATGCGCGGGATCGAGCGCCATGAGGCAGCCATACGAATCAAGCAAACCGCTCACACGCTCGGAGTCGTGCTGATTCATCTGGCAGCCAAAGGTGCGGATAAAGTAGGTTTTACCGGCAAGAATATCGCGTACGGAACGCTGGTCCATGTGCATAAGTCCTAACGATGGGGAGCGAAACAAGGCAAGCAGAAGCTATGCCACAGGCTTAACATCATCCATGACGACGTTATCCATAGCAGCTCGATTGATCTGGTGAACGTAGATAGAAAGGCGGATGGCCGTGCGCGACTCCCCGTTAATGAGGATGTCGGAGAACACGGGCGCGCAGGAAATATCAAAACCGGTTGGAATCAAAAAACCGCGCGCGATAGCAACGGCCTTAATGGCCTGGTTGACGGCACCGGCGCCGACACACTGGATGTTGACGGGTACACCATCCTTGACCATGCCGGCGATGGCGCCGGCAACGGACGCTGGCGATGATTTGCTTGATACCTTCAGGCAATCCATGAAGAAACTCCTGCATTTAAAAGTACGTTTTAACTGCAATAACTGTATCGTACCGAGTGGACTCGGTAAAGGCACTATTCCTCTTTGGCAAGATCAAAGGTCACGGTGATTCGATCACGCGAAACACGGATCTTTGGGTCGCCGCAAAGGTTGAGATAGTACCGGGCGGCAAGGTCATTAAAGTCGCGCTCCACAGCACGCGAAAACTGTGCCATGTCATCCTTGGCAATACGTAGCCCGCGACGATCCTTCGCGAGATCGACAGGAGCCGGCGCATGCGAGGACGAATCACGCTCGCGCAGCAGACGCGCGGCCACACCGCGAACGGGCTTAATCTGCCCTGCCAAAATACGATGAGCAGTGCGCTCGGACATCTCAAGACCCAAACCCGAGCAGATACGGATAAAGTCCTCGGCATCGGAGGCAAGGCCTAAACGATCGACAACCGGAAGCTCGCTCTCGTCATCAATGAACAGGAGACGGGACGTATCGAGCCGACTTGACGCCTGAGCATAAAGGGTCGCGGCAATCTCAGACGGAGAACCAAGATAAACATCGCAACCACGCAACTCCTCGAGCGCAAACTCACAAGCAGCGCGAATAATATTATGTGGACCGCGAGCACAGACATAACGTCCGTCCTCATCCTTGACGGCCTGGGGCCAGCTGGACTGATCGGCACGCTCGCTGAGGCGGTCGGCCGCAACGCTCACCTTAAAGGCTGAACCAAGATCGACACCGGACGTGACCACGCGGGCCTCGTCGGTGTTCTGCTTGATCGAAAACAATGCCATGCCACGACCGTGAACGCCCCAACGGTCCATCTTCATGCTCTCGAGCTTGGAGGTAACGCGGGCATCGAAGATTCGCTCTTGCATATCCTGCGGAACGCCCGAACCGTTATCCAGAAAGACAAGCGTGCGGACGCCATCTTCCTTGGTCGTGGCGAGATAGACCTTGTCGGCGCCAGCATCGCGAGCATTACGGAGCATTTCGATGACGATATCCTCGACATGCTGAATGTCGTGCTTTGCCTGGCGCCGCTCGGCCTCCGAAACGCGGAGGCGGACATACCCCTCGCCAAGGTTCTCCTCGACGCGAAGGTTGCCCTCCCCCGACATCGACGCGATAAATGAGATGAGCTCGTTCGCGTCGCTCATGTTATTTAGCGATATCGACAGCGCGGCTCTCGCGAATCACGACGACGCGCACCTGACCGGGATACTCCATCTCTTCCTCGATCTGATGGGCGATATCGTGAGCCAGGACCGTGGACTGGGCATCGGAGATCTTGTCCGGCTGAACCATGACGTGGACCTCGCGACCAGCCTGCATGGCATAGGTACGCTCGACGCCGTCATGGGAGTTGGCGATCTCCTCGAGCTTCTCAAGACGCTTGATGTAGTTCTCGGCAGACTCGCGACGGGCGCCGGGGCGAGAAGCGGAGACGGCATCGGCGGCCTGTACCAGGACATCGAGTACCGTGTTGGGGTCGACATCGGCATGGTGAGCCTCGATAGCATGAACGATAACGGGCTTCTCGCCATAACGGCGGGCAAGCTCGGCGCCGATGACGGCATGCGGGCCCTCGACGTCGTGGTCGATTGCCTTGCCCAGGTCGTGCAGCAGGCCGGCGCGTTTGGCAGTCACAACGTCCAGGCCAAGCTCGGAAGCCATCACGCCGCACAGGTCAGAGACCTCGAGGGAGTGCTGAAGCACGTTCTGACCAAACGAGGTACGGTAGCGCAGGGCACCAAGGGTCTTGACGATCTCGGGGTGCAGGTCGTGAATGCCGGTATCGAAGGCAGCCTGCTCGCCAGCCTCGCGCACGCGCTGCTGAACCAGGTCGGCAGCCTTGTGATACATCTCCTCGATGCGGGCGGGGTGAATGCGGCCGTCGGCGATGAGGTTCTCGAGGGCAACACGGGCGGTCTCACGACGGACCGGGTCGAAGCTCGAAAGAACGACGGTCTCGGGCGTGTCGTCGATCACGAGGTTGACGCCGGAAACCTGCTCGAACGTACGGATGTTGCGACCCTCGCGACCGATGATACGGCCCTTGAGGTCATCAGAGGGAATGTGCACGGAGGTAACGGTGACCTCGGCAGTGTGGTCGGCAGCGCAGCGCTGAATCGCCAGGGACAGAATCTCCTGGGCGGTCTTGTGGCACTCGGCGCGAACCTGCTGCTCGGACTCGCGAATGATCGTGGCAGCCTCGTGGGTGACCTCGCCACGAACCTTATCGAGGAGCTCCTTGTGGGCGTCCTCGCGGGTAAGGTCGGCGATACGCTCGAGCTCGGAGGTCTGCTTTGCGCAGAGCTCCTCGAGCTCTCGGGAGCGCTTCTCGACCTGACCGGCCTGACTGGACAGCTGATGCTCGCGCTTGTCGAGAGCGTCGTTACGGCGATCGAGGGATTCCTCGCGCTGCATCACGCGGTTCTCGAGCGTACGAATCTCGCTCTTACGCTGCTTGTCCTCGGCCTCGGCGGCCTGCTTGTTCTTGATGATCTCCTCTTTAGCCTCGAGCAGAGCCTCTTTTTTGAGGGTCTCGGCCTGACGCTTAGCATCACCGATCAGGGACTCAGCCTGTGCGTGTGCCGACTGGATTTTTTCGTCGGCCTCGTGAAGACTACCCTGCTTGGCGGTGCGCATGTAGGCAATGGCGGCGACGGCACCCAAAACGATGCCAACGAGCGCTGCAATGATAGGCATGCTCACTCCTTTTTATGGATTCGTTACACAACAAAGCGAACCGTCCTTACGAACGGCTCGCGACATTTGAGTAATATGGGCGCAGCTTATGCGGGTCGGATACAGATAAACATATAAACAAACTCATCACAGATGAGCACATATCACAAAGCAAATGACAGTGTTTATCCTACGTTGAACCACAACAACTGTCAAATAAATGGCCCCAGCACGGCGGCTAAAACGCGGTGAACGGCAGGGCCACAAAACGCATACGCCTAAAGCGCACATTCCTCACATTCGGCATCGAGACGTGCCTTAACGGCATCGGCGGCGATGTGATACGAGAAGCCCTTGCCCATCAAAAACCGAACCAGTTTTTCGAATCCGCGCGTCTCTGGAACACGCCGCTTAACGAGCAGGGCTGACGCACGCGCCAAATCGTCTTCGACGGCAAAATAATCCTCGGGATAACCGGGAATGTCATCGAGCACGACATGACGGCGCTTGAGCTCGGTCTCGATTTTACGCTGTCCCCAACCGCGCCGCTTGCGTTCCTCGATAAAGTACGAGCAAAAGCGGTTCTCGTCTAAAAAGCGATACTCGGTGGCACGCTCGACGGCGAAATCGATCGCGGTCTGGCGAAAGCCGTAGCGAGCCAGCTTGTCACGGACCTCACCCGTCGCATGGTCGCGTCGCGATAGCATCTCGGTCACCATGGTAAGTGCACATTTACGCTCGATGAGCTGCACCGCTTCACGAAAGTTATCCCAATCACAGGGAAGATCGGGGCGATTTTTGACATACAGGCGCGCGACCCGCACGGGAATCCAAATGGACCGCTCAAAACCGCCCTCAAGCTCACAATCGATATGTGCGCAAGGCTTTTTGGACGCATACCCGCTCGAGAACGAGGAGGCCGCCTTCTTATCGGGAAAGACGACCGTGGCCTCGGTCACCGTATACGACATGAGCGTAACCGCTACTCGTCGTCATCATCGAGCATGGCGGAACCATCGATGGCGTAAAGCTCGTCAAACTCCTCAGGCGCAGGCTGATCGGTCAGCTCGACCTCGGACGGAGCATCGTCATCAAACTCAAGCCCGCAGGCAAGGCGGACCTTATGCTCAATCTCGTCGGCGCAATCGGGGTGTTCGCGCAGGAACGCCTTGGCGGCCTCGCGACCGTTGCCGAGCTTGTCCTCGCCATAGGCAAACCAGGAGCCCATCTTCTTGCAAATGCCGCACTCGACAGCCATGTCCAGAATCGAGCCCTCCTTAGAGATGCCCGTACCGTACATGATGTCGAACTCAGCAGAACGGAACGGAGCTGCCACCTTGTTCTTAACGACCTTGGCACGCACGCGGTTACCGATAACCTCATCCTTAAGCTTAATGCTGTCGATGCGGCGAATGTCGATACGCACCGAAGAGAAGAACTTAAGGGCGCGGCCGCCCGTCGTGGTCTCGGGGTTGCCGAACATGACGCCGATCTTCTCTCGCAGCTGGTTAATGAAGATGCATGTCGTGTTGGACTTGGACAGCGAGCCGGCGAGCTTGCGGAGCGCCTGACTCATCAGACGAGCTTGCAAACCGACCGTGGTATCGCCGATCTCTCCCTCGATCTCGGCACGCGGGGTCAGCGCGGCGACGGAGTCGACGACGATGGCATCGATGGCGCCGGAACGCACGAGCATGTCAACAATCTCGAGCGCCTGCTCACCCGTATCAGGCTGGGAAATCAGTACCTCGTCGATATCCACGCCAATGCGCGCGGCATACGTGGGATCGAGCGCGTGCTCGGCATCGATAAATGCCACCACGCCACCCATTGCCTGGGCTTCGGCCAGGATCTCGAGCGAAAGCGTCGTCTTACCGGAGGACTCAGGACCGTAAATCTCGACGATACGGCCGCGCGGCACACCGCCGATACCCAGAGCGGCATCGAGTGCCAGAGCGCCCGTGGGGATGGCCTCAACCTCAAGCTCGGGGCCGCCGTCACCATACCTCATGATGGAGCCTTGACCGAACTTCTTCTCGATCTCGGCCTTGGTGGTGGCGATCATCTCATCGCGCTCTTTACCCGTCGTGCGAGCATGAACGGTACGTACGGGACCTGAATTCTTGGCCATGAATAGCCCTCCTCTTAACAACCTGCATCGATAATAAACGAACGGCTGTTCGTGGTCAACCGTTCAGGCCAATCATATGCAGGCAGTCTTTCCAAAACCCAACCAAACGCCGACCAAACACTGACCAAATGCTTGACCACAAAGGGGCAAATAAGAACAAGAAAGGCAAAAATACACCTATGACCAGCGCAAACGCTAAATTCGTCAGGGGTCCCTATCTCCACATTTAAGGGGCCCGAAGGCCCCTTAAAACACGTCTATTCCATAGAGTTAAGCACAAGGGCAATGCGTCCCAATGCCTCCGCGACCGCATGGGCACGAATACACGAACGGTCGCCCTCATAGTGGCAGCGCACAGAGTCCACGACCGGCACTTCCCCATCAGCCGCGCGATACGCCCAGCCAATATAGAAAGTGCCAGCCGGATCGTCCTCAGTGCCGCCGCCGGGGCCGGCATAACCCGTTGCGCTCACTGCAATATCGCTCTGGTACAGCTCCAGCGAACGCGCCGCCATCTCGCGCGCGGTCTGATGCGACACCGCGGTATAGCGGTCGAGCGTCTCCTGATCAACACCCAAAACGCGATGCTTGATCTCATCGCAGTAGGTCACCGCACCGCCACGCAGCACCGCCGAGGCGCCCGGGATATCGGCAATCGTCGAGGCGATCATACCTGCTGTCAGCGACTCAGCCGTCGAAACCGTCACGCCCCGAGCGCTCGCGCGCTCGACAATATGACGCGCCAGCTCCTCGTTATGTGCGGAAATCTGCTCAAAAGAGTCCGTCATACCCACCAGAACCTAGACCGAAAAGACGATCTTGCGGCAGTTCCAGAAGTACTGGGCGCCCGAGATAACGGTCAGGACAACGGCAACGGCGTACAGGAAGCGCGACACCGAGTAGATGCCGAGCGTCAGCGCCAGCGGGCCAAGGTGCAAGCCGGCCATCGCAAAGACGCACAGGTAACCGCAGATGGAGACCATCGTGGTCGCCGTCTTGTACTTGCCAAGCTTATCGGCGGCAACGACCACGCCGGCGGCACTCGCAACCATGCGCAGGGCGCTTACCAGCAGCTCGCGGAACAAGATGATGAACACGGACCAAACCGACACGGTACCAAAGTCCAAGAATAGCAGCAGGGCCGAGAATACGAGCAGCTTGTCGGCGATGGGGTCCAAGAATTTACCGAAGTCGGTAATCTCGTTGCGCGAGCGCGCCAGGTAGCCGTCAACCTTATCGGTGCACGACAGGATGACGTACAGAATGAAGGCAGCGGCGGCGAGCGGGCCGTCGAAGGTGCTCCAATCTGTACCGGCAACACTCGTGTGAGAAAGCGCCGACACAATCATGAACACCGGGATAAAGACGATGCGAACGCACGTCACGATGTTGGCGGGCGTCCAAACACTCGTCAGTTCCTTATTGCTCTCGTTTGCCACGACGCTCTCCTACTCCACAACATGGCCGATAAGCTCATAGCAGAAGCTATCGGTAAACTCGACCGTCAGAATATCGCCCACAGATGCCTCGCTGGCATCCAGATGCACCGCGCCATCGGAATCAGGCGCCTGGAACCAGGCATGTCCGATCAGCTCGGCGCCGTCCTCGGTCTCTTCGATACCGTCGACAATCACCTGGGCGCGCTCGCCCACATGTGCGGCAGTTGCAGCAAAACCGAGCGACTCGGCCAGGTCCATGGCCTCCTGGGCGCGCTCGAGCTTGACCTCTTCGTCGACCTGGCCCTCCATCTTGGCGGCCAGGCTGCCCTCCTCCTGCGAGTAGGCAAAGACGCTCGTGTAGTCGAAGCCGACGGTGTCCATAAAGTCGATAAGGTCGCGGAACTCGTCGTCGGTCTCGGTCGGGAAGCCGACCATGGCCGTGGAACGGATCACGATGCCGGGGATGCGCTCACGCAGATCGCGGAACAGGTCCTCGAGCTCCTGGCGCGAACCAGAACGGCGCATAGCCTTGAGGATGCGCGCGTCGCAGTGCTGCACGGGGATATCGATATAGGGCAGCACCTCGGGCGTATCACGAATGGTCTCAATGAGCTCGTCAGTCATGCCCTCGGGCTGCAGGTAGAGCACACGGACCCAGACGTTCTGCGGACGCACGGCCTCGGCGACGGCGCGCAGCAGCTGCGCCAGATTGCGCGGCGAGCCATCGGTGACGTCTTCGTCGGCAAAGTCGGTGCCCCAAATACCCGTGTCCTGGCCGATCAGCACGATCTCGCGCACACCGCCGTCAACCAGGTCGCGTACCTCGGAGATAATGCTCTCGGCATTGCGCGAATGATAGCGACCGCGAATATAGGGGATCATGCAGAAGCTGCAGAAACGGTTGCAGCCATCGGAAATCTTGACGTAAGCAACGGCGCCCTCGACAGTGCGCTTGACTTGCGGAATATAGGCAGCGATCTCACGCTCGACACCCAGCACGCCATCGATGACCGCCACGATGCCGTCCTCCTCGTCGGCCTTCACAAAGGCAGCGACCTCGGGCAGCTCGTCAGGCAGGTCGTCGCCATAGCGCGACGGCACACAGCCGCACATGACGATGGGACAAGAACGAACGCCGTCCTGAACCTCGTTGGCGAGCTCGAGCGTGGTCTCGATGCTCTCGGACGTTGCGGAGGCGAGGAACGAGCATGTATTGACGATGGCGATATCGGCATCCTGTGGGTCGAATGCCTCCTCGTAGCCCGCGGCGGTCAAAAGAGAACGCATGCGGTCGGTGTCAACCTCGTTCTTAGCGCACCCGAGGGTGATGTAGAGCACGGAGCCCAACGGTGTATCCATGTTGGAGAGCAGTCCTTTCGAATGATATTAGCGGTAGTTGGTGAACTGCAGCGGCTGGCCGTAGTCCTGGTCGCGCAGGAACTGGATAACGGTCTGCAACGCGTCCTTCGAAGCAGAGGAAACACGCAGCTTCTCGGCCTCGATGGTCACCTTGACCTTGAGCTTTTGGTCCTTGATGTCCTTATTGATCTTCTTGGCGGTCGCCTGGTCGATACCCTCGACGATATGGCCGAGCACGCGCACGGTGCCGCCCGATGCCGCCTGCGGAGCATCCCACGAGACAGCCTTGAGGTCGATGCCGCGCTTGATGAGCTTGGAGCTCAGGACATCGATGATCTGCTTGGAGACAAAGTCGGCCGGGGCGTTGATCGTAAAGAGCTTGTCGCCCTTCGAAAGCTCGATCGTGGCGCCGGAATCCTTCAGGTCATAGCGCTGGGAAATCTCGCGCGTGGTCTGCTGGAAGGCGTTGTCGACCTCTTGCATGTTGACCTCGGACACGACGTCGAAGCTGGAATCTTTAGCCATGATGTTTCCTTTCGCGTACGAACGGCTTAGTAGCTATCGTACGAATAGTCGGTAGAATCGGTGGGCGTCTGGCCGTCAGTTGCGGTATCGGCGCCATCCGTGGACTGGGCATCGGTGCCGTCGGTGGTGTCGGCACCATCAGAACTTTCACCATTCTCGGAATCAGTCGTCTCCTTCTTGGGAACGGTGATCGTCACGCGCGCCACGCCCGAGGTCTTGGTATCGTAACGGACCTTTTCGCCGTTCTTGGTAACGGTGACATCGGAAGGCTTAGACGTGGTGATCTCGATCGAGGACTCGGGCGTGTACTCCTGCTCAAAGGGGCCAGTCGCCTGAGCGCCATAAACCGACTTTCCGTCGACCTTGACCTCAATCCACGCGGTCTTTCCCTTGGCAACGGAGACCTTAACCTTTGTGACCTCGTTCTCTTCCTTCTTGGCCGTCGTCTTGGCGGCGTCCGAATCAGTCGACTCGTCAGTCGGCTCATCGGTGTCTTCGTCCTCGTCGACCGTTTCGGTCTTCTTAGAAGACTTCTTGGTCGTCGTCTTGGTAACAGCGGGCGTCTCGGGCGTGGTCTCGGGCGTCGAAGATGCGCAGCCGCGCAGAAGTACCACGATGAGCACGATCAGCAGCAACGCCACGGCACCGATACCGGCGTAGACGATACGCGGATCGAGCCCGTTGTTTTGAGGAGCACGGGAACCGCCGCGTCCACGACTGGAACTGCTGCGTCCGCCTCCCTGAGGCATACGGCCACGATTGCTATCGGAACGGCCGCAATAGCCACCCTGGCCCTGAAGGCTGCGCTGACCCGAGCGGGGCGCAAGTTCACCGCGGCCTTGATAGCCACGCTGGCCCGCACGCGGAGCCGAAGAGCGCTGGCCATACGGCTGTGGTTGAGAGCGAAGACGCGGCGTCACCTGCGTGGTATCGGCGTCCGCATAGCCACTGCGAGAGCGTCCGGTGGAGATACCACGGTGACCGCGATCGGAATAGCCGCCGTCGCCGTAGCCGGCACGAGGGTCACGCGCCACGCCGCGGGCAGCGGGAAGTGCACGGTCCTCGGGCATCGGCGTACTGCGGAACCGGTCACGCTGCGAGCGAATCTCCTCGCCCGAACCCGTCTCGGTAATATAACCGGCCTGCTGAGGACGCTGTCCATAGCGAGTCGAACGACCGCCCTGAACCATCAGAAAGCGCCCGTTATCGACAGAGGAACGCGAATTGACGTAGCCGGCGGCGTCCTGGAAACGACCGCCCTGCTGCGACGTCTCGCGTTCGTATGCCATCAGTTCGTCAAAGTAGGCATTGACGACCTCGCGCGGATTGAGTCCCAAAAAACGAGCATAGCTCGAAATCATGCCCTGCGCATAGCCGCGCGGCGGCATCGAAGCAAAGTTACCGGTCTCGAAAAACTCGATGATCTGCGGCCTGATTTTGATGGTGTTGGCGACCTGCTGAATGGAAAGGCCCATTCGGCGACGCTGCTCGAGCAGCATGTCACCAAAGCGTGCAGCCATCAGAATCCTCCAAACTCACGATCTTCACGTGCCATCTCGGCGTCGACAGATTCCAGCGCGGCAAGCCCCTCCTCGTCCAACAGGACCTCGCGCGGCTTGGAACCGTCGGGCGGGCCGACGACACCCTTTTCTTCCAGCATGTCCATAATACGCCCGGCACGCGCATAGCCAACCTTCAGGCGGCGTTGCAGGCCAGATGTGGAGCCCAGCTGCGATTCCACCACAATATGGGCGGCTTCCCAAATGAGCGGATCATCGTCTTGCGGCTCGGCGACTCCGGTGCGGACAATGCCGCCGCCACCAGCCATGGACATGGAAGCGGGCGCCACGGCGGACAGAATCTCCTCGTGGTAGTCGGGCTCGCTCTGCGACTTGACGAACTCGACAATCTCGTTGATTTCGTCGTCCGAGACAAAGCAGCCCTGGATACGGCGGGGCTTGCCCCAGTCGACCTTGGAGAACAGCATGTCGCCCAAACCGGTGAGCTTCTCGGCACCCATCTGGTCGATGATGACGCGCGAGTCGATGCCCGTGGCGACGTTAAAGGCGATGCGGTTGGTGATGTTGGCCTTGATAAGGCCCGTCACCACGTTGGAGCTGGGGCGCTGCGTGGCAACGATAAGGTGAATACCGGCGGCGCGGCCCAGCTGTGCAATACGCACGATCGAGGCCTCGACATCCTTACCGGCGACCATCATCAGGTCAGAGAGCTCGTCAATGATAATGACCAGGTAGGGCATCTTTTGCGGCGGGTTGTCGTAATGCTCAAACTCGCCGGCGGCCTGCTTTTCGTTATAGGTCGAAATCTTACGGACGTTGAGGCGTTCGAATACCTTCAGGCGGCGCTCCATTTCGGACACGGCCCACTGCAGGGCGCTCGCGGCCTGCTTGGGCTCGGTCACCACGGGCACATAGAGATGCGGCAGACCGTTATAGCCCGCAAGCTCGACGCGCTTGGGGTCGACCATGATCAGGCGAACGTCCTCGGGAAGGGCGCGCATGAGCAAGGTCGTGATGATGGAATTGATCATCACCGACTTACCAGAACCGGTCGTACCGGCGATCAACAGGTGAGGCATCTTGGCGAGGTCGGCGACAACCGGCGTGCCCTCGGCGTCGCGGCCGATGGCGAGCTCGAGCGGACCGCCCTTCACATAGGGCAGCACGTCGCCCAGATTGACGTTCTGGCGCTTGCGGTTGGGAATCTCGATACCAACGAGAGAGGTGCCGGGGATCGGGGCAAAGATACGAACCGACTGGGCGGCGAGCGAAAGCGCAATATCGTCCTCGAGGCTCGAAATCTTGCTCACGCGCTCGCCCTCGCCAGGTTGCAGCTTAAAGGTCGTCACCGTGGGGCCGGCGATCCAGCCGACCACGCGGGCACTGCGGCCAAACTCAAGCAAGGTGGATTGCAGTGACTCAGCGGTCTGCTCCAGCTCCTTATCCGAAGACGCGGCAGAAGCCGACTGCGGGTTGGCATGTAGGATTTCGAGCGGCGGAAGCTTGAGGCCGTCCTCTTCTTCGCCCTCGTTATCTGCGGCGCCGCCGTCCGCTCCCCCATCACGAGCCGCAGCCGATTCGACAGCACTCGTGGCAGGCGCATCGGCAACCTTGGGATGCTTTAAGAAGTCGGGAATCTGAGGTGCGGCCGAAACAGGGTTCACGGCAAACGGCGGCTCGGACTCGTCAACCTTGTCCGGATCGTCCTCCATCGAAAGCTGTCCAGTGACCTGACCGCGCTTGGCGTGGCGACGCGGCAGCAAGGTTGTCTTGGCGGTCTCGAGCGGAGCCTCGTCGTCCTCGTCGTCACCCTCGGTGAGCTCAATCTCGCTATCGGACCAAGACGGGTCGGGCTCGCTTGTGTTGAGCTTGGGCGCAGCCTTGCCCTTCTTGGCATGGCGGCGCGGCAGCAGCGTGGTCTTGGCGCGCTCGGCTTCAACCGACTCGGATACGACGACAAATGGGTCATCGTCCTCGTCGTCATCCAAAACCGAGTCGACATCGCCACCCATGACCGTGGTCACCGCGGCGTCAGTCCCCTTCTGGCGCAGAATGCTCAGGTGCGGACGAGCGACGCCGGGAACAGACAGGGCCTCTTCATCGCCCCACGGGCTGGCGTTGACATCGGCACGACGGCGTTCGGCAAAATCTGCCGCACGATCGCGGGCAGAGCGCAGCACACCGCCCACCGAAAAGCCAATGATGACAAAACCAACGACGGCCAGACCCAACAGGACCACCATCGCGACAGGCTTACCCAGGGCATTCTGCAGCGCACTCGCAATAAACGCACCAATGTAGCCGCCCGACACGGAAAGGTTCTGCGGCGTAAACATAAGGTCGCACGAATCGCTCGTGCCCGGCACCATCAGCGAAAGAATAGAGACGACGGCGATAAAGACCAAGGCGCCGCCCGCAACAGAGCGCACGTTGAGCGGCGAGTCCTCACCCAAAAAGAGCGTGGCGGCAAACAGCAAGATGACGATCGGCAGCACGTAGGCGCCCAGACCAAAGCCCAGGTGGTAGAAACCGGCAACCGCAGCCGTCACGGGCGCTGTTGCCGGAGAGATCACGGCAATGAAGGACGCGATCGCCAAAACGGCGATGACCACACCGGCGATATCGCGATTGGCCGAAGGCTCGACCAAGGGCTCAAACTCATCGAACTCGGACTCGTGGCCCTTATTGGCACGCAGATGGGAACCGGCACCCTTAGCAGATGCCGGTTGGTTATTGGCCTTATTGCCTTTGGCGTTTTGTGCAGATCCGCGCGCCAAACTAAACCTCCATGACGACCGGGATGATCATCGGACGGGTGCGCGTACGGCTCCAGATAAAGTTAGAGAGCGAATCGCGCACGGCCTTGCGAATGGCATCGGAACCGCTGCTGGTAAAGCTGAACTTACCCTTCTCGATCGTCTTCATAATGGACGCGGAGGCATCCTCGGAGAACTGGTCGTCGATGGCAAACGAGACGCCGCGGCCCGAGAACTCGATGGCCTCGATCTTCTTATGTTTGAGGGAGACGATGGCAACGGCCGTGACCATACCGTCGTTGGCGAGCTTCTGGCGATCGCGCAGGACGATGGGGTCGGTATCGCCGATACGCAGGCCGTCGACGTAAACGACACCGGACTCGACGGGCGTACCGCGCTTGACGATACCACCGCGCATCTCGAGCGTGTCGCCGTTATCGAGGATAAAGATATGATCGTCCTTGATGCCCATCTTGCGGGCCAGCTGGGCATGGGCGCGCAGATGCACGGCCTCACCGTGAACCGGCATAAAATACGTGGGCTTGGCCATGGCCATCAGGAGCTTGAGCTCCTCCTGGCTACCGTGACCCGAGACGTGGACGAGAGCGCGGTTCTTATCCCACACGTCGCAGCCGAGCTTGGCCAGGCTGTTGACGACCTGCTGGACGGCCTTCTCGTTGCCAGGAACGGGAGTTGCCGAGAGGATAACGGTATCGCCCTCGTGGATGGAGAGCGTCTTGTGCTCGCCATTGGCCATGCGGGACAGGGCCGACAGCGGCTCGCCCTGCGAACCAGTGCACATGACGACGATCTTGTCGTCAGGCAGGTTATCGATATCGAAGGCATCGATGATATCGGCATCATCGATGTTGAGATAACCGAGCTCGCGCGCCACGCGGGTGTTCGTAAGCATGGAGCGACCGGTCACAACGACCTTACGGCCGCACTTGCGGGCGGCATCGCAGATCTGCTGCAAACGATGGATGTGGCTCGAGAACGATGCGACGAACACGCGACCCGGGGCGTTCTTGATGGCGTGCAGCAGGTTGGGACCAACCTCGGCCTCGGACTTGGTAAAGCCGGGAACCGTGGCATTGGTGGAGTCGGAAAGCAGCAGGTCGATGCCCTGCTTGGCAAAGCGGCTGATAGCGGCATAGTCGGGCGTGACGCCATCGATGGGCGTCTGGTCGAGCTTAAAGTCGCCGGTGTGCATAACGGTGCCCTGATTGGTGCGGATGAACACGCCCAGAGCGCCGGGGATGGAGTGCGTCATCGAGAAGAAGTCGAGCGAGATGCCGCCGAGGTTGACATGGCTGCCGCCCTTGACCTCACGGAACTTGGGTGCGCGGATGCGGAACTCGGAGAGCTTGCCCTCGATAAAGCCGAGCGTCAGCTTGCTCGAGAAGATGGGCACCTTATTGTTGAGGTCCTGCAGCAGATACGGAAGCGAACCGGTGTGGTCCTCGTGGCCGTGGGTGACGATGATGCCGCGGAGCTTCTCCTCGTTCTCAAGAACATAGGTGTAGTCGGGAAGCACCAGGTCGATACCGGGCTGGGAGTCATCCGGGAACATAAGACCGGCGTCGACGAGCACCATGTCGTCGCCGCACTCGAAGACCGTCATGTTCTTGCCGATGCCGTCAAGACCGCCGAGCGGGATGATCTTCAAGGGAGATGATTTTTTAGCTGCCATAGGTAAGTGTGGTTTCCTTTCTTCGAAACGGGTCTGGAACAACCGACGGGGCGCTTCTGGCAAACCGACCGCCGGGAACGTACTAACATGCATCACAGAGTCGATGCAATAACCACAGTATGATACCCATTTGCACAACAACAGACCACCCATGCATCAAAGCCCCATCTGAACCCGTCTATCCCGCCGGTTCCCCGCGAGGGCGGGCACGGATGAAGTTTCCTGCTCTACAGTCCTGCTCACGACGGAGGCCACATTAAGTGGCCTCCTGTTCGTGCGGAACTCGCGATAAACTTCATCAGTGCCCGCCCCACGGGAAACCTGCCAAAAAGGGACAGGTTTATTTTGGTCGATTTTATCTGGGAAGATGCTGCTGCGGCTATCTACAGATCTGAAATCTGACTACTGAATAGACTGTCTAACTAAATAGCGAGCGGCACTAACCAGTCCTTTTGCTTGCGCCCGGGAGGGCCGCATATGAAGTTTATCGCGAGTTCCGCACGCAAAGGAAAGCACTTAATGTGCTTTCCGTCTTGCGCAGGACTGTAGAGCAGGAAACTTCATATGCGACCCTCCCGGGCGCAAGCAAAAGGGCGACCCCTGTCCGGAGTCGCCCTTGCGGTGCTGGTTATGTACGGCTGTTACTCGGCGTCGTGGTGGCGGCGGGGCTTGCGGCCTCCGTTGTCGCCGGGACGGCGCGGACGGTCGCTGCGCTCGGAGCGCTCGCGACGCGGACGCTCACGGCGCTGGAAGTGCTCGCCGTCACCCTCGGAGGCACCCTCGGCACGAGCCGGGGCCTCGGGCTTGTCCAGACGATCGAGCGAGATCTTGCCGCGATCGTCAACCTCGATGACGACGACCTTGACCTCGTCGCCCACGTTGAGGACATCCTCGACCTTCTCCACGCGACCCTTGGCGACGCGGGAGATGTGCAGCAGGCCGTCCTTACCAGGCAGCAGGTTGACGAAGGCGCCGAAGGGCTGGATGGAGACCACGCGACCGGTGTACTCCTCGCCCGGCTCGGGAACCTTGATGATGAGCTTTATGCGCTCGACAGCCTGGTCGACGGACTCGCCGGTGCCACCGACAAAGACGGTGCCGTCCTCCTGGATGTCGACCGAGGCACCGGTCTCGTCCTGGATGCCGCGGATGACCTTACCACCAGAACCGATAACGTCGCGGATCTTGTCGGTCGGAACCTGGATGGAGACGATGCGCGGAGCGGTGCTGCGCGTGGTGTGGCGCGGCTCGGGGATCACATCGAGCATCTTATGCAGGATGAAGGCGCGACCCTCCTTGGCCTGCTGCAGGGCGCGGGCCAAGATGTCGAAGGTAAGACCGGTGGCCTTGTTGTCCATCTGCAGGGCGGTGATGCCCTCGGTGGTGCCGGTGACCTTAAAGTCCATGTCGCCCAGGAAGTCCTCGAGACCCTGGATGTCGGACAGGACCACGGTCTTGCCCTCCTCCTGGATCAGGCCCATGGCGATACCGGAGACCGGGCGCTTAATGGGCACGCCGCCGTCCATAAGGGCGAGCGTGGAGCCGCAGGTCGAAGCCATCGAAGAGGAGCCGTTGGACTCCATGACCTCGGAGACGACGCGGATGGCGTAGGGGAACTCGTTCTCGTCGGGGAGCACCGGAAGCAGAGCGCGCTCGGCCAGGTTGCCGTGGCCGATCTCGCGGCGCTTGGGGCTGCCCATGCGGCCGGTCTCGCCGGTGCAGAACGGCGGGAAGTTGTAGTGGTGCATGTAGCGCTTGCCCTCGGTGGGCTCGATGGTATCCAGACGCTGGCCCTCGTTGAGCATACCGAGCGACAGGACGGAAAGCACCTGGGTCTGGCCACGCTGGAACAGACCGGAGCCGTGAACGAGCGGCAGGTAGTTATCCTTCACCATGATGGGGCGAATCTCATCGGCGGCACGGCCGTCGACGCGCTCACCGGTCTCGACGACCATGGTGCGCATAGCCTTCTTCTCGAGCTTCTTGAGCGCCACGGGAATCTCGCGCTCCCAAGCGGCCTGCTCCTCCTCGGTGAACTCGGCCCGGATGGACTCCTTCAGAGCCTCGACCTTACCGATACGGGAGAGCTTGTCGGCGTCGCGAAGGGAGGCTGCCATCTCGTCGTAGTGGGCGAAGATGCGCTCCTGGACCTCCTCGACGGGCTGGTCGAGCGGGTACTCCTTCTTGACGATGGCGCCGTTGACCTGCTCCCACTCGGCGACAAACTCGTCCTGAGCCTGGCAGAAGGCAGCAAGGGCCTCCTGGCCAAACTTCATGGCGGCGAGCATGTCGTCCTCGGAGATCTCCTCGGCGCCGGCCTCGACCATCGAGATGAAGTCGGCGGAGCCACCCAGCTCCAGATCCAGATCGGAGTTCTCGCGCTCCTCATAGGTGGGGTTGACGATAAACTCGCCGGTCTCCACGTTGCGGCCGATGCGCACGCAGGCAAGCGGGCCCTCGAAGGGCACGCCGCCGAGCGTCATTGCCAGGGAAGCACCCATGACGTTGATGACGTCAAAGGGGTTGACCTGGTCGGCGACGAGCGAGGTGGCGACGATGTGCACCTCGTTGCGGAAGCCGTCCGGGAAGCTCGGACGAATCGGGCGGTCGATCATACGGGCCGTGAGCGTGGCCTTCTCGCTGGGACGGCCCTCACGCTTGAGGTAGCCACCCGGGATGCGGCCGGCGGCGTACATCTTCTCGTTGAAGTCGACGGTCAGCGGGAAGAAGTCGTAGTTCTTACGCTCCTTGGAGACGACCACGGTGTCGAGCATCGTGGTGTCGCCCTGCTTGACCAGACAGGCGCCGGTGGCCTGCTTGGCAAGCTCGCCGGACTCAAAGGTGTAGGTCTTGCCGTACAGCTCAAAGGTCTTGGATACGAGTGTCATTGTTCTCCTTTACCCCACAGGCCCCTTGCCTGCGGGCTTCTCATGTGACGCGGGCCCCCTGCCCCCGCCACGCTTCAGAGCGTGATTGTTCACGCCCTTACACAAAAAGAGCGCCCCGCTGCGCAGGACGCTCTTAGCATGTACAAATCCTACTGGATGTTGTCGCGGATGCCCAGAGCCTTGATGAGCTCACGGTACTCGACGATGTCGTTCTTCTTGATGTAGGAGAGAAGACGACGACGACGGCCGACGAGCATGAGCAGGCCACGACGGGTGTGGAAGTCCTTCTGGTGGGACTTCATGTGCTCGGTCAGCTCCTTGATGCGCTCGGTCAGGATGGCGACCTGAACCTTGGGGTTGCCGGTATCGACCGGGGTGTTACCGAACTGGGCAGTCAACTCCGCCTTGCGCTCTTTGGAAACAGTCATTGTTTCACCTTTCGTTTTGCGTCGCCCACGGGCGACTCGATTCGCCTCGGACTGGGAAGCCGCCGGTGGAGCGAGCAACCAAGGTCGAGGTACCAACAGGTCGGTATGTTACCACAAGCAGCCCGTGCCTGCGCATCATCACCGACCCAACATGAATTCCATCGCACGGAGGCGCTGATCGGTGTGCGTCGCAGCCCACACATGCGAAAGCCCGAGCAAGAACGCCGCCGTATGCGTGTCGATCCTCTCGGCCATAAGCGCATCGAAGGTCATGGACATGAGGGCGCGCAGCCATGCGACCTCACCGGTCGACACCAGCTCGGCACCGGGCACGCTCGACGCGCACGACCCGCACATGAGGCCGCCCGCCTGGGGCGAAAAATACGACAGCATCGGGTCTCCGCACAGCACGCATGCCGAAAAATCGGGTCGGTAGCCAACGTGCGACAGCAATTTAAAGACAAAGGCCGCCACGAGCAGGTCCATATGTGCCGCGTCGAGCCCGCTGCCGACAAGTGTGAGCGCCCGCTGCGTGATGGCAAAGGTAAACGGATCCTCGGCGTCCTCGAACGAGCACACGCGCGCGACCTCGGCGATCGCGCTTGCGGAGCATGTCATCTCGTAATCGGGCGCGGCGCCGAGCGGCGCCTCCATAAGCTCGGCCTGGGAAACCACGTCGAGCGACCGTCCATGCGCAAGCAGCAGATCAACGGTACAGAACATCTCGCAGCGCGCAGCCAGGCGTCCGCCGGGTTTGCGGGCGCCCTTTGCCACGGCACGAACCTGCCGACCCCGCTCGTCAAGCATCGTCAGGATCAGGTCCGTCTCTTTGAGCTTCGTCTTATCGAGCACGAGCACTTTCGTGCGATATGTACGAGAACCTGCCATACGCGCCGCGTGTCCCTAATCCTCGGCGTTATAGCCAAAGCGGCGAATCTGGGCCTCGTCGTCACGCCAGCCGGCCTTGACCTTCACGTCCAGCTCCAAAAAGACCTGGGTGCCAAAGATGCGCTCAAGGTCGCGACGGGCGTCGATGCCGATATGTTTGATCATCTCGCCGCCCTTGCCGATGATGATGCCCTTTTGGCCCTCGCGCTCGACGTAAATGGTGGCGTGCACGCGCAGCACCTTCTTGGTCTGCTCAAGCGCATCGCAAATCACACCCACGGAGTGCGGGATCTCATCACGGGTGCGGCGCAAGACCTTCTCGCGCACAAACTCGGCAACGAGCGTCTCATCGGAAGCGTCGGTACCCATGTCCTCGGGGAACCAACGCGGACCCTCGGGCAAAAAGTGCGCAACGGTCTCGATGAAGGCATCGACGTTAAAGTTCTTGACCGACGACGTCACGATCTCGTCGTCATATTCCATAAGCTCGTGGGCGGCCTTAAGCTGCTCCATGACCTGTGCGGGGTCGGCTTCATCGGCCTTGGTGAGCACCAGGACCTTCTTGCAACGGGCGCATCTGACGCGCTCGGCAACCCAGGCGTCTCCCCTGCCGATCGGTTTGGTGGCATCAATCAAAAACGCGACAACATCGACATCGTTCAGCTCGAACAGCGCACTTTTATTGAGCTCGGACCCTAGACCGTCCTTGGGCTTGTGGATACCCGGGGTATCGACAAAGACCAGCTGGTAGCCGGGGCGGTTGACGACGGCGCGCATGCGGCGGCGGGTCGTCTGGGCCACCGGCGAGGTGATGGCGACCTTTTTGCCATAGCAGGCGTTGAGCAGCGTTGACTTACCGGCGTTGGGGCGGCCGACCAAGGCCACGAAGCCACTGCGGAAACCGGGCTCAACGTCGCCAAAGCCCGCGAGGCTGTCGTCCTCGTCGCACAGGGCGTCGAGTTCCTCGTCGCTCATGCCCTCAAACGGGTCGAACTCCTCGACTTCCTCATAGGCCTCGGTCGCCTTAGCATCCGGGGACTCGTCGTCCAAAATTTCATCGATAGGCTGCATATTGTCGGACATGGGAATCCCTTTCTAAATAAAGCCGAGCGCGTGGGCAAATACCAGCAAGCCCACAATCGCGGCGGTGATTGAAAGTACGTATACCGAGGCGGCGGCGATGTCCTTGGCGCGTTTTGCCAGCGGATGGAGCTCCTGGGTCGCCAGATCGACAATGGCCTCCATGGCGGTATTGCACAGCTCGCCGTGAATCACCAGGCCGCAGCAGATGATAATCGTGGCCCACTCGGCAATGTCGAGCCCCACGATGCAGCCGGCAATGATGGTGCACACGCCCGCTACGAGCATAACCTTAATGTTGCGCTCGGTCTTGACGGCGCTGACGAAGCCCTCCATGGCGTAGGAGAACGACTTTAAAAAGGACGGATGGTCCTTGTTCGATCCGGGAATCATAAGCGGCTCCTAGTCGTGGGCATGATTGGTGATGGGGCCGACGTGAACGAGTTTGGGGTCCTCGCCGCGCTCGAGCGCCAGATCGCGCAGGATAGCGTCCTCGCGGGCCTCCATGACCTCGGCCTCGTCGTCCTCGATATGGTCATACCCCAGCAGGTGCAGCATGCCGTGTACGAGCATCAGGCGGCACTCGTCGGCAGGGCTATTGCCAAAGCCGGGGGCCTGACGGGCAATGACCTGCGGGGCCAAGATGATATCGCCGAGCTCGAGCGTCTCGTCGGCGGGAATATCCTCGTCAAAGGCCGAGTCGCATTCAAACGAGAGCACATCGGTGGTGCGGTCGATGCCACGCCACTCGTGGTTGAGCTCGTGCATCTCGTCCTCGTCGACATACGAAAGGGAAATCTCGACTTCACGTTCAACGCCCTCGGCGGCAAGCACAACCTCGCAGATGTGCTCCACCTCCTGCGCGTCGAGCAGCGTATCGAGCTCGGCATCGTTGCTGATCAATACACTCAACGGGACTCCTTTCGGTCGCGCGAGCGCTGCTCGCGCACGTCATCATAAGCATCATATGCCTCAACGATACGACCCACTAGGGCATGGCGCACCACGTCGGCGCGCTCCAGGTGTGCAAACGCCACATCGTCGACACGGCCCAAAATCTTCTCAACATCCGCCAAGCCACCACGACGACCCACCAGGTCGCGCTGGCTGAGGTCGCCGGTAATCACGAACTTGGAGTTGAATCCAAGGCGTGTCAGGAACATCTTCATCTGCTCGGGCGTAGTATTTTGCGCCTCGTCGAGCACCACGAAAGCATCGCTCAGCGTACGACCGCGCATATAGGCAAGCGGGGCGATCTCGATCACGCCGCGCTCCATAAGCTCATCGGTGCGCTCGCGATCCATCATGTCAAAAAGGGCGTCGTAGAGCGGACGCATGTACGGATCGATCTTTTCCTCGAGGGTGCCAGGCAAAAAGCCCAGGTTCTCCCCCGCCTCGACAACAGGACGCGTCAAGATCAAACGGCCCACCTCATGGCGCTTGAGCGCGGCAACGGCGAGCGCCATGGCCAGATAAGTCTTACCGGTACCGGCTGGACCCAGGCCAAACGTGATGGTATGCGAGCGGATGGCATCCACATAGCGCTTTTGCCCAAGCGTCTTGGGACGAATGACACGACCGCGGTATGAAAGCAGCACGTCATCGCGAAGCGATGTGGCCTCATGCTCGCCGTCGCGCAAGACGGCCAGGCAACGCGAGACGTCGTCAGCAGACAGGGTACGACCGGCCGCCGCCTCGCAAAAAGCATGTTCGAAAAAGCGAGCCACGAGCTCGACCTCGTCCGGGTCGCCGCTCACGGAGATGCTATCGCCACGGGCGACCACGTGAGCGCGAACCAAGCTCTCGAGCGCACGAAGGACGCCGTCGCCGGCGCCCAAAACACGCGAGGGATCAACTCCCTCGGGAACGGTAAGTCTAATCTTCGAGGCTTCCATGGACCTCCCTGCGCGCATGGACCAAGCCGGAATCATCGACTCCGATGATAGCAACATCGAGCAGGCACGGGGCTGTAAGTCCACAGGTATCGTCAAGACGGGCATGATGGAACGAACCGAGCGTCAGGCTGTCACCATACTCGAGCACGGCACGCTCGACAGTGCCCACGCGACGACGAGCATCGGCAATAGCGAGCTCCTGCGCCGTGTCTCGCATACGGCGGCTGCGCTCGGCCATAACCTCGGGCGGCACCTGGTCGGGCATGTCGGCAGCAAGGGTACCGGGACGCTTGCTATAGCGGAACACGTGCATACGCGAGAAACCCACACGGCGGCACAGCGCCAGCGACTCCTCGAACTCCTCGTCCGTCTCACCAGGAAAACCGACGATGACATCGCACGAAAGAGACGCCTGGGGCAAGTTGGCGCGAATCATACGCACCGTGTCCTCAAAGGCCTCCGCACTATAGGGACGACCCATGCGATGAAGGGTCGCCGTACAGCCGGACTGCACGGGCAGGTGCAAAAACGGGGCGATACGCTGCGGATAGCGCGCCATAACCTTAAGCAGGCGCTCAGAGATATCCATGGGCTCGACCGAGGAAATGCGCACATGCGCAATAGTCGTGCGCTCCATGATGGCCTCGAGCAGCTCATCGATTTCGACATGCTCGTCGGTCGCGCTCTTGCCATCGTAGGCACCCAGGTTCACACCGGTCAGCACCACCTCGGGCACGCCGGCCTCCCGGGCCTCGCGAACTTGCTCAAGCACGGACTCGACGGGCACGGAGCGCTCGGGGCCGCGCGCCTTCCACACAATGCAATAGGTGCAGCGATGGTTGCAGCCGTCCTGGATCTTCACGCCCAGGCGAGAGCGACCGAGCGCATCGACCACCTCGCCATCGCTGCAGGCGGGAACGCTATCGGACTCAACGCCCAGCACCTCGCAGACACGTTCGGCGACATCGATCTTGGACGGCTCGGCGATCACGCGGTCGGAGAGCTCCAGCAGCTCCTCGGGATGCAAATTGACCACGCAACCGGTCACGAGCACATAAGGCTCGTTTGGATGGGCCAGCGCATGACGGACGGCCTTACGGGTCTTGGCCTCGGCCTCGCCCGTAACGGCACAGGTGTTAATGACGATCAGATCGGCATTCTGGGGCTCTACCATAGCAAAGCCCAAGCGCATAAGATCGGCAGTGATACGGTCAGACTCAACCCGGTTGACACGGCAGCCGAGGTTGACGACGGAAATATGGGGTGCGAGCACGCGGGCTCCTTAATCGAGGATATCGTCGAGGGCACTCTTGATACGGTCGGTCACCGACTTCTTACCGGAAGCGACGTCATCGCCCATCTCATCGGCAAAAGCACGGAGCAGCTCGCGTTGCTTATTGGAAAGATTGGTGGGAACGACCACGCGCAGTTGCACGATCAGGCGGCCACGCGAACCGCCACCGCCAATGCGCGGCATGCCGTAATTATTGACGCTCACGGTGTCGCCGTACTGGGCGCCGGCGGGAACCGTCACCTTAACGACCTCGTCGGGCATAATGCCCTCGACCTCGATCTCGCAGCCGAGCGCAGCCTGCGCAATCGAGATATCGCTCACCAGGTACAGGTCGTCACCGTTGCGCTTAAAGCGCTCATGGTCGGCAACGCGCACGTTGACAATCAGTTCGCCCGAAGGCTCGCCGCGAAGACCGGCCTCACCAAAGCCGCTCACACGCAGCTGGCGACCGGTCGAAACGCCGGCGGGAATATCGATGTCGATCTTTTCGTGCGAAGGCGTGCGGCCCTGACCGTCGCAGGTCTCGCAGGGATGGTCGATAACCGTGCCCTCGCCATGGCAGTCGGGGCAAGGCGAGGAAGACTGAACCTGGCCCAAAAACGATCGCTGAACCGTCGTGACGTAGCCCGTACCGTGGCAGCGGCCGCACTGCTTTTCCTGTGCACCCTCGGCCCTACCGGTACCGTTGCAGTCCTCGCAAGGAGCAAGGCGATCATAGCTGATCGTCTTTTTGCAGCCGAGCGCCGCCTCCTCGAGCGTCACCGAAAGCGAGATGGCCATGTCACGTCCGCGACGACGCTCACGACGGCTGCGGGCGCCACCGCCGGCACCGCCGCCAAAAAACGACGAGAACAGGTCGTCCATGCCCATGCCACCAAAGATATCGTTGATGTCGACATAACCAGAGCCACCGGGGCCGTCCGCGGTGCCGTAACGGTCGTAGTTAGCACGCTTCTGCTCATCGGAAAGAACGGAATAGGCCTCGTTGAGCTCCTTGAACTTGGCCTCGGCCTCGGGATCGTCCGAAACATCCGGATGTACGGTACGGGCCTTCTTTAAAAACGCACGCTTAATCGTCCGCGCGTCGGCATCCCTGTCGACGCCAAGCACCTCGTAGTAATCCCTATTTTCCGACACGACCGAATCCTTCCGACTTTCATTATTGTCACAGTGCGTCCTATACCCAAGCTGGGCCGACCGCAAACAAAGGGTTTGATGTTATTGCATTTGATACGGCGAAAGCATGGCCCGTTGCGAGCAGCTCGCGAACCAAACCGACACGAGCGCGAACATGAAGCCGTTGGCAAAACCGTTGGCAAACTGCATCGCACCGCGCTTCCACCACAGCAGGCTGCGATGAAGCACACCGTCCGAAAGCACCATGAACAGGCCCATGGTAAACGGAATAAAGCACATCACGGCAAAGGCCGAGAACACGCCCGAGATGGCCGACAGCACCAAAAACGGCGCCACAATGCCCATCAAGTAAAAGCCAGTACGAGCTTTGCCTTCCAAGCGCTCGGCCTCAACATGGGCGCGGCCGACCAGGTCGCCGCCCGCGGCACCGTTGGTGCCAGCATGACCCATGCCGCCAATGCGGACCTCGTCGCCATCGTGCGTGCCGGCAGGAAACTCAATCGTCTGCTCGGAGGTCACACGGGTTCGCCCGCTGCCACCGCAATCGGGGCAGGGGTCGGCCACGACCTTACCGGAACCGCCGCACTCGGGGCAGACCGACTGGAACGTGCCCGCACCAAACAGGAAGGACAGGTCGACGTCGATGTGGCCGCGGCCACCGCAGCTCGGGCAGGTATGGGCATGCTCAGACGAAACGGAGCCCGAGCCGCCGCAGTTGCTACAGGTATCGAAGCGCGTGTAGCGGACGGTCTTGCGGGCACCGCCCTTGGCCTCCTTGGCGTCGAGTTTGATATCGACGACCACGTTGGCGCCGTTCTCGGGATTGTAGGCAGCCTGGCCGCGACGCTGCTGGCCCCAGGCGCCACCAAAGGGAAAGCCGCCCTCAAAGGGATTGCCATAGCCCGTGCTGCCGGCGTAGCCGCCACCATAGGGCGAAGCCGTAGGAGCACCGGCAAAGGGATTGCCAGAACGCATGGCGTCGTAGCGCGCACGTTTTTGCTCATCCGAAAGCACGGCGTAGGCCTCGGAAACCTCTTTAAACTTTTCCTCGGCATCCGGCTCTTTATTGACGTCCGGATGGAGCTTACGGGCCTTTTGCTGGAAGGCCTTTTGAATATCACGCGAGGTGGCGTCCTTGGAGACACCCAGAATCTCGTAGTAATCTTTTTCGTTCATCGTCGCCATGCGCGGCAACCTCCTGCTCACAGCAGCGTATATATTCCGGTAATTCTACCCGAGCGGCCTAAGCTAGATCCCAAAACAGCTCGAACAGAACATTTCCATCGAGCCAGCCCAGATGGGTCGGCGCCAGACGGGCACAGGTGCGGCCAGCG
Organism: uncultured bacterium; assembly: GCA_905215365.1. Classification (GTDB taxonomy): domain Bacteria; phylum Actinomycetota; class Coriobacteriia; order Coriobacteriales; family Coriobacteriaceae; genus Collinsella. The sequence goes on from CAJMPX010000009.1 coordinate 48,382, forward strand.
ATGACATCGACAGAGGCGATAGGCCCCGCATGGGTATCACCGTGCTCGGGCACCCAAGTGGCAAGCCCAAGCTCAAGAGCGCGATCACAAGCCGCTGCCAGTTCATCGGCAGGGATGACACGAGACGCGCGAACCAACAGGTCGGAATCATCACCGCGCGTCATGCGACAAGCGAGCATCAGGTCCTCGGCCGCCGCCTCGCGCCGCGACAGATACTCGGCATCAAACATCGTCGCGGCATCGTCGCGTTGTACCAAACGCACGCGGTGAAAGTCACCACGGGGAGCCACGCCGGGAAACAGTCCAGCCAAGCGGTCGAAATCCTCGTCGTCGAGCATGCCCGCGGCAGAACGACCCAGGCCCAGGTAGCCCCGACCAGTCCAGTAGGCGATATTATGGGTACATTCATGCCCATCGAGCGCGTAGCTCGCCACCTCATACGGATGGTAGCCGGCCGAACTCAGCCGCTGGCGCGCAACGTCCATGCATGCGGCCTGGAAATCCTCATCGGGCTCAAGCGACTCGTCACGGCACACCATGCGGTAAAGCGGCGTGCCCTCCTCGAGCGTGAGCGGATAGACCGACACATGGTGCGGGGCCGCCTCAAGCACGCCATCGAGCGTATGCTGCCAGCTCGCCATAGTCTGTCCGGGAAGCCCGCACATAAGGTCGCACGACACATCGAGCCCAACATCCTTCACCGTCGCGATAGCCGCAAGTGCCCGATTAGCATCGTGAATGCGGCCAATAGCAGCCAGCTCGGTATTGTCGAGGGTTTGCACGCCCAGAGAGATGCGCGTGACACCCGCCTCGGCAAGCGCGGTGGCGAGCTCAGCGGTCAGGGACTCAGGATTGGCTTCGCAAGTAAATTCAACGGGTTTGCACCACATGGAGATACGCCGGGCAAGTTCCACCAGGCGCTCCCCTGCCAGCGATGGCGTGCCGCCGCCAGTATAGACCGTGCGGACCTGCGCAAGCGCCCCGGCGTCGCCAAAGGAATCGAGGCGCGCATACAACTGCTCAAAATAGGAATCGAGCGCGGCATCCAAATCACACGCAGCAAAGCTGCGCGAGTCAAAGTCGCAGTACCGGCACTTTTGAGCGCAAAACGGCACGTGCACGTACAGCGCGGTAACGGCCACCGTTAGGCCTCCAACGGATGGGCAGGCACCGACTCGCCGGCGGCAAGCGCGGCCTCGCAGGCCACCACGTCGCGCTCGATATCATCGACCAGCGCCATAAACTCCTCGTACGTAGAGCAACGCACCACCTGAGCGCGCCAGGCGGCGGCATGGGGCATGCCCTTTAAGTACCAGCTTGCGTACGTGCGAGCACGCGACATGAGCGGCAGAAGCTCGTGCGTCAACGTCAGGTGCTCGCGCAGAGCCTCCAGGCGCTCGACCGAGGAGCGAGAAGGAACCGGCGTGCCATCGAGTGCAAGGGCTCGGGCATCGCCGAACACCCACGGATTGCCGTAGATGCCGCGCGCGATAAACACCGCGCTGGCACCCGAGCCGTGCAGATGCTCAGCAGCGTCCTCGGCCGAGAACACATCGCCCGAACCAATCACGGGAATCTCGACAGCGTCGGCAACCTCATCGACGACCGACCAATCGGCCTGGCCCGTGTAGAGCTGCGTGGCGCAACGACCATGCACGGCGACTGCGGCAGCCCCTGCGCCCTCAAGCATCTGGGCAAATGTCGCGGCATTGCGGTCCTCGGCATAAAAGCCCTTGCGAATCTTGACGGTCACGGGCACGTGCGCCGCGCCCACCGTGGCCTCGACGATCTTCTCGGCCAGGTCGGGCGTGCGCATGAGCGCCGAACCCTCGCCCTTGGTGACAACCTTGCGGGCGGGGCATGCCATATTGATATCGATGAGCGACAGGCGATCGCCAACGCGCTCCTCGACGGCGGCGACGGCGCTCGCAAACTGATCGGGCTTGGAGCCAAAGAGCTGCACGCAAATCTGCTGCTCCTCGTCGGCCGGCAGCACCAGGCGCCACGTTTTGTTGCTGGCATAGGCAAGGCCTGCCACGCTCACCATCTCGCTGTAGGCAAGGTTGGCACCGCGGCGGCGACACATGATGCGATAGGCGGGGTCGGTAACGCCCGCCATGGGAGCCATAAGGAACGGCTGCTCGGCATAGGCGCCCAGCAGCCGCAGACTATATTCGGAAAGAGCCATAGACCTACTCGTCCACCTTGAGGATCGCCATAAACGCCTCCTGCGGGACCTCGACCGAGCCGATGGCCTTCATGCGCTTCTTGCCCTCTTTCTGCTTCTCAAGCAGTTTGCGCTTACGCGAGATATCGCCGCCGTAGCACTTGGCAAGAACGTCCTTGCGACGCGCCTTGACGGTGGAACGGGCGATGATCTTGTTGCCGATAGCACCCTGGATGGGCACCTCGAACAGCTGACGCGGGATGATCTCCTTGAGCTTGTCGCACAAGCCACGGGCCAGGCCATATGCCTTGTCCTTATGGACGATAAACGACAGCGCGTCCACCTCGTCGCCCGAAAGCAGGATGTCGAGCTTGACGAGCTCGGAGGGGCGATATTCGTTGAACTCGTAGTCGAGCGAGGCGTAACCCTTGGTGCGGCTCTTAAGCTGATCGAAGAAGTCCAAGATGAGCTCGGCGAGCGGCATATCGAAGCGCATCTCGACCGATTTGCTCGTCAGGTGGATCATATCGGTCGTGACGCCACGGTGCTCGATAGCGAGCTGCATGACGGCACCCGTATACTCGGGCGGGCAGATGATCTTTGCCTTGAGGTAGGGCTCTTCGATACGCTCGATGCGCGTGGCCTCGGGCAGATCCTGCGGGCTGCGGACATCGATCATTTCGCCGTCGGTCTTGTAGACGTGATAGTCGACCGAGGGACTCGTGGCAATGAGGTCCAGGTTGAACTCGCGCTCCAGGCGTTCCTTGACGACTTCCATGTGCAGCAGGCCCAGGAAGCCCACGCGAAAGCCAAAGCCAAGCGCCACCGAGGTCTCGGGCTCCCACACCAACGACGGGTCGTTGACGTGCAGTTTATCGAGCGCGTCACGCAGGTTCTCGTAGTCCTTGTTGTCGATCGGGAACAGGCCCGTATAGACCATGGGCTTGGCCTCGCGATAACCGGGAAGCGGCTCGGGGCAGGGGTTCGACGCCCACGTAAGGGTATCGCCCACGCGAACGGCCTCGGGATCCTTCAAGCCCGTGACCACATATCCGACCTCGCCGACCGTCAGCGCGTCGACCGGGGTCTCGGCAGGACGCTTGACGCCCACGCCGTCGACCAAAAAGTCGCCCTTGGCTTGCATCATAAGCAGGGTATCGCCCTTTTTGATGGAACCATCGAAGACGCGCACCGTAGCCACCACACCGCGATACTCGTCAAAGTACGAATCCAAAATGAGCGCTTTGAGCGGAGCGTTTGCATCGCCCTTAGGCGGCGAAATCAAAAAGACAATCGACTCCAGCAGATCGTGAATGCCCTCGCCGGTCTTGCCCGAGACGCACACGGCATCATCGGCAGGGATCGCCAGGTCATCCTCGATCTCGGTCTTAACCTCATCGGGATGGGCTGAGGGCAGGTCGATCTTGTTGATGGCCGGCACAATGTCCAGATTGGCGTTCATGGCGAGCGTCGCGTTGGAGACGGTCTGTGCCTCGACACCCTGGGTGGCATCGACGACGAGCACCGCGCCCTCGCAGGCGGCCAGAGAACGCGAGACCTCGTAGGTAAAGTCAACGTGGCCCGGCGTATCGATCAGATTGAACTGATACGTCTCACCATCGTCGGCGTCATAGGAAACGCGGACGGCATTGGACTTGATCGTAATGCCGCGCTCGCGCTCGATATCCATGGTGTCGAGCAGCTGCGACTCCATGTCGCGTTCGTCGACGGTATGGGTGAGCTCGAGGATGCGGTCACTGATCGTGGACTTGCCATGGTCGATGTGCGCAACGATCGAGAAGTTGCGGATGTGGGAAATGTCAATTGAAGTATTCATGCGGACTATCTTACCCGAGCGGTACAAAAAATGGAGCCTGTTCCATAAAACAGGCTCCATTTATGCGCGTAATCTGTGTGGTGTGATATTTACAACTTAGGCGTTGATGCTGTTCACGAGCTTGGCAAGACCGGACTTGCGGTTGGAAGCCTGGTTCTTGTGGATAACATGCTTGGCGGCAGCCATGTCGAGACGCTTGGTGACGGTCTTGAGTGCAGCCTGGGCCTTCTCGGCGTCACCCTCGGCGACGGCGGACTGGACGTGCTTGGTCAGCGTCTTGAGCTCGGACTTGACAGCCTTGTTACGCATGCGAGCTGCCTCATTGGTGCGGATACGCTTCTTCTGAGACTTGATGTTTGCCACTTCTGGAGTTCCTTTCGAGTTCCTTGCAAAAAATGTATGACACCTCTGAGACACGGTGAGGTCATGCAAGCGCCTACTATAGCACGCTCCCTCTCAAAGGGATAGAACGAATTTGTCAAATAGGCAGGTATCATCACGATTTTCTCAAGATGTTCGTAATCCAGAGCAAAAGCGCGGTCTCAGAATCGGCCGAACCCTTGAGCGCGAGCTCCACATCGACCGCACCCTCGAGCGCTGCGATGAGCTCGGTCATCGAAAAACGACGCGCCCAGGTAAGGTGATTCTTGACCTGCCAGGACTGGAGCTTGAGCGTTGCGGCCAGCTCGCGACCCTGCCCACGCGCGTCGAGCGCCTTGGCGACGATAAGCTCGCGAATGCGACCGCACAGCAATGTGTAAGTCCACACGTAGCTCTTGGAGGGCAGGAGCTTAAAGAGCTCGAGCGAACGCCGCATATCGCGAGCCGAGACGGCGTTGAGGAAGTCCCAGGGTTGAACCTCGGCCGTACGAACAATCCAGCGCTCAACATCGGCAAGTTCAATCTGAGGCGACTCGACCATCTGGGCAAGCTTAGCCAAGTCGTTATCGAGCATGCGCGTGTTTTCACCCGAACGCGAGACGAGCTCCTCGGCGGCCGCCGTCGAAATCGACTTACCGCGCTGCGTCGCCATCTGCTGAACACGGCGCGGCAGTTCCCAGCGCTTGGTACCCGAGCAATCGACGATAGCCTTCTTGTCGATCTTGGCGATTGCCTTATACAGGCGCGTATTCTTGGCAAGTGAGTCGGCGATGATGAGGCAGACCGTTGTTGGGCTGGGACTCGCCAGATACCCAACGAGCGGCTCCGAGACCGCCTTGGCGAGCTTTGAGCAGCCATCGAGGATTACCAGACGAAACTCGCTGCCCATCGGAAAGGTGTTAAGCGATCCGATAATGGACTCGATATCGGGGTCCTTGGTCATGTCTCGCTCGTCGAGGTTGAACTCGACCATACCCGATTTTTCCAGACGCGCTTTCATACGCGAGACGGCGTGGTCGCGCTTAACTCCGTCGGTACCGACAATCAGATATGCCGGCAGCAAACCGGTTTCGGACATTGCGCTCCCCTCCCGCAGGCCTTCGTATTCGTTCCGTGCCATTCTAGCCCAGGGGCCCACCACACGCCAACGACGTCGTCACGGTCGCTGGCATCGCATCGCAAAGCCATTCGCAGTCGGTGTGACGGTAATGTCGCCGTGTTCGATAGTGCACGCGAAAACGCCGCCCGCTTCCTTAACGGCATCGATGCAGGCATCGGACGGATGGCCGTATCGATTCCCCTCACCGGCGCTTGCGAGGGAAAGCTCGGGCTTCAGGACGTCCAGCAACTCGCCATCGACTGAAACCTTGGAGCCGTGATGCCCAAGTTTAAGGACATCGATATCCCCCACCTCCTGCACGAATTCCCGCTCTTGGTCGAGCTCGGCATCACCGGTGAGAAGTATTCGCAGGCCCTTGCCTTCCTGAACATAAGAGAGCAGCAGGACAAGCGAGTCCTCATTTCCCTCGCCATCCACGAACTCGAATGGCCACATCACGCGGGCGCAAAATGAGCCGATGTCGACCGTATCCCCACGGCGCACCTGCCGATACTCCACGCCAGGTCGGTTCAATACCTCGGCAGGAGCATCCTCCAGCGCATCCGCCGCCACGGCAATCGTTCCGACCGAAAACTGTTCGAGCACGGCAGGCAAACCACCCCAGTGGTCCTCATCCCAATGCGTCACAAAAACGGCATCGATATGGTGCACGTTATTGCGAACCAACGCCGCAACCACACGCTCGTCGAGCCCGCAGTCGACGAGAGCTACTGCGCCGCCTTGGCGGATAAGAATCGCATCGGCCTGGCCCACATCGAGCACCGTCACCGAAGGCGGAGCGAATCGATCCCAATAGACGTACGGAATCGCAGCCAAGAGCATCAGGCATGCAAGCCCCACCGCCATAGGACGTGCACGGGGACGCGGCCACCTGACCAGCAGAGCCGCCAGCAAACACGGCACTAGGTAAATCCACATGCTATCGGGCGGCACACTCACGGATGCACCCGGCACGGCGGCAAACAGCTGCTCGAAGAATAGCGCGCAACGGGCGGCAATCATGGGCACAGCGAGCACCCAAGTCCGCAACGGTGCCACGAGCGAAAAGGGAACCAGCACGATCGACACAGCAAGCAGTACGCTCACCACCGGACCGATGACCGCATTTGCCAGCGGAGCAATGAGCGAGAACGTACCGAAGGCAGGAATGGTAATGGGGAGCGTCGCCAACTGCGAGCACAGCGTGACGGAAAGCATGCTGGCAATGCCCGATGGCACACCCAGCTCACCCAAAGCGTAGGTCGCATAGGGGCAAAAGCACAGGATGGCAAAGACGCTGGCACATGAAAGCTGAAAGCCCATCTCGAACAGCACCGTCGGCCGCAGTAGAACAAAGATGGACATGGTTACGAAGAGTGCCGATGCACCGTGCCGGCGACGCCCCGCGCCGTTTACGACAAGCGTCGCGAACACCATGCAGCACGCGCGCACGGCAGAGGGAGACGCGCCCGTAAAGGTAGCGTAGCCCACAAGCGTTATCGCCAGTATCGCCCGCTGAAGACCACGTGAGCACCGAGTCTTTTGCAATAAACCCTCGATTAAAAACCCCACGATAGCCAAATGGCTGCCCGAGACGGCGATAAGATGCGCCGTTCCCGTCACCGAAAACCAGTCGCCCGCCGGCTGGGCGCGCAGCTCGGCCGAACGACCGCAGACGACACCGGCTATGAGCGCACGCGCCGGTTCGGTCGCAGGCGCAATGGACACAAGCAGCCCATTTCGCAGCCGAAGCAGCGGCCCCGGAGAGCCCTCATCGACCGACACAATCCGAACGGCTTTAACCTTGCGCACCTCGCCTCGGAGCACGCGCGATCGTCCATACGCATCGTTCTCAAAACGTGAAACGCGACCGATAACACGCACGTGCGCCCCGACCTTGAGCTCACGATCACACGATAGGCGAACCGTTGCCAAGTTCTTACCGTCCGCGCGTGCCTCGCAGGTATAGGAATACACGTCGTCGTTTATGGATGGATCACCCTGCACGACAAACTCGAGACCGCTTGCCGCTCGACCGTCGAGCGCCTTCGAAGCGCTGAGCGCACCCACAGCCCACCACGCCGAGACGACCGCTCCCGCCACGAGACCGACGGACACGGCATACAGCCACCGCTTCAAAGGGGCAAGCCGCGCACAAGATTGAGCCAGCACAACGAATATCGCCGCCGCAACGGGAATGGCCCATAGCGGCCCGAACGCTGGCGCCTGCTCCCCCAGTAGCGCATCAGTGGCCACGTTAAGCACCAGGGCGCAGCCCACGCACATGCCGGCACACAGAGCCATCGTCCACGGCATCAGGGGCCGCGGAGGCATCACATGCTCGCGCTCGGTCGCACTCATACGCAGATGCAATCTTTGATTTTGGCAAGCTTCTTCTCGCCGATTCCCGACACACGCATCAGATCGTCAACCGAGGCAAAAGCACCGTTCTTTGTCCGCTCATCGATAATCGACTGGGCCATGGAGGGACCGATGCCCGAAAGCGTCTGCAGCTCTGCCGCGCTTGCCGTATTGATGTTTACTAGGCCTGTTGCGCTACTCACGCCCGATGCTGCGGAAGCCCCACCATCAACACCGGCTTCCGCAATGGACGCCTGCTGCTCCCCTACCGTTGGAACATGAATCTTCTGTCCATCGACGACCTTAGATGCCCGATTGAGCCCCGTAACGTCTGCCTCTGGCGCCAGCCCGCCGGCGGCATCAATCGCCTGAGCCACCCGCGCGCCGTCCTTGAGACGATATACACCGGGCGACACCACGGCGCCATCGACATCGACATAGACCTCTGCCGCGGCAGAAGCCTTAGTCGAAGAACCTTCGGATGTCTTTCCGCTCGAGGCATCACCGGATTCCGGCTCCACCAACGAGCCCAAACCGTCAGTGCGCTCAAACGACACGCCACCGGCACCGCCGCCAAGGTTCGCCATCGCCAGTCCACTCGCCATCGCAATGACGACCAGTATCGCCATCACCACTGCCCTATGACCGAGCAGCTTGTCAGCCAAGCGGTCCATCCGTTTGACTCGTTCGTGTTGTTCGCGCTGCGCCATAGCAAAACCTCCCAACACCATCGTGTCAGGAAAGGAGCCCTGCAACAGCCATGCTTCAAAACCGGTTATCGCGGTCAAACCAAAAGCCGACCAAAACCTTGCACAAATCTGTCCATTTATTCAGCCACACGTCAGCAAATGAACACTTAGTCGCAAAATGCCCAGATAGCAAAAGACCGACGATGCAGGCGCATCGTCGGTCTATGCACAAATTTACTCGTGATCTTGGTAAATCTCACGCGGAGCAAGCTCCGAATGTTTGCGCTTTAAGGTCTTAGGGGCCTTATACGTGTTGCTCTCGAAGTCGATGTACTCGGTCTGCTTGAGCAGGCGCTCAATCATCTCCTCATGATCGAACAACTCCCAGGCCTCATGCACGGCATCGAGTTTAGCGTGCGTCTCGGGTCGGCGCGGCATAAACAGCGTGCAGCAGTCGGGAGCGGCCTCAGTCGAGATATCGAACGTACCGATCTCCTCAGCACGCGCGATGATCTCCTGCTTGTCCGAACCGATGAGAGGACGGAACACGGGGATCTTCACGGCCTCGTTGACGGCCATGATGTTCTCAAGCGTTTGGGAGGCAACCTGCCCAAGCGATTCGCCCGTAACGATGGCCTTGGCGCCCTCGATGCGCGCAATGCGCTCGGCAACCGAATACATAATGCGACGATACATGATCACACGCAGGTTGCTGGGGCAGGTGACCGAAATCTCACGCTGGCAGTCGCCAAACGGCACCACGTACAGGCGGCCGATCTGGACACCCGGCTCAAGCGCACGGATGATGTCCTGCACCAAATACTCGCTCGTATCAGGCGTCTGCGGACGACCGGAGAAATGCACCGGCACGCACACCGCGCCGCGACGCGCGAGCATCCAGGTCGCCACCGGAGAATCGATACCCGACGACAGCAGCGTCACGACCTTGCCGGCAGAACCCACCGGCAGACCGCCCACGCCGCGCTCGGAGCGCGCGTACACATAAACGCTACCCTGGACCACCAGTACGTGCACCATCACATCGGGGTCGTGCATTTGAACCTTTTTATCGGGGAAGGCCTCACACAGTACCTCGCCCACCTGACGATTAATATCGATCGAGGTGAGCTCATAGTCGGTATTGGAGCGCTTGGCGTGCACCTTAAACGAATCGAAGGAACCAAACTCGCGCAGTGCCTTCACGGCGGCGGCGCAGTACTCCTGCGGGTCGCGGTTGGTGTGATACGCCATAGACACACGGGCAACGCCGGGGACGGTGCGAATGACACGCGCCGCCTCGTCGGCCTGATGCTCGTTAAAGGTCACGAGGATATAACCGGAAATTCGAGACACGGCGTTCACGGAAAAGGCGGCCAAGGCCGCCTTGATGTTATCCATGAGGATATGCTCAAAATGTGCGCGGTTCTTGCCCTTCAGCCCAACCTCGTGATAGTGGACTAGGCAGACGCGAGCCGCCATTTAGGCTTCAGCAACCTTGTGGCCGAGCGCCTTCTCGTAACGGGCCTCGTCGTAAGAGATGTCGCCGTCGACAATCTCGTCCATAGCCATCGAGATGGTATCGGCACCGGAAAGCCCGATGGTGATGTCATCGACATCCTGGACGGCAAGCACGCGGTTGTGCTGGCCACGCAGCATGCTATTGATGTCGCAGGCGCGCTTGGAGGCAAGCGAAGCGAGCAGGAAGCGGTTGTGATCGGTCTTCTCCAGAAGATCGTCAATGCAAGGCTTTACAACGGACACGGACCTCAGATCCTTTCATGCATATCGAGAACGCGAACGAGCTCATCGGTCGCGCGGTCGAGATCGTCATTCACCACGACGTCGTCGTAGCGGTCGGCAAGGGCAAGCTCATCGGCGGCGTTTGCCATACGCAGCTCAATCGTCTCGGGCGTCTCGGTACCGCGACCGACTAGACGCTCGCGGAGCACCTCAAGCGAAGGCGGCTTGATAAAGATCAGCACGGCCTCGGGGAAACGCTCCTTCACCTGCAGGGCGCCCTGGACATCGATCTCCAAAATCAGAGACGAGCCCGAGGCGAGCTTGGATGTGACCTCGCTCACCAACGTGCCGTAGCAGTTACCGTGGACCTCGGCCCACTCAACAAACTCACCGTTTGCCACGCGGCGGTCGAACTCCTCGCGCGTCAGAAAAAAGTAGTTGACGCCGTCGACCTCACCTTTGCGTGGTGCTCGCGTGGTAGCCGAAACCGTCAGACCCAGGTTCGAGCGGCGCTCGCGCACACGAGTGACGAGCGTACCCTTGCCTGCGCCTGACGGTCCAGAAATCACAAAGAGCTTGGAATCCTGAGCGCTCACTTATTTGGTCAGCTGCTCGAGGAGCTGCTCGCGCTGACGGACGCCGAGGCCCTGGACGCGACGAGTAGCGGAGATACCGAGCTCCTCCATGATCTTGGCGGCCTTGGCCTTGCCATAACCAGGGAGAGACTCGATGAGGGTGGAAACCTTCATGCGGGAAGCGATGGGGTCATCGGAGTTGAGCACGGACTCGAGGGACTTCTCGCCCTTCTTGATCTGCTCGCGAAGCTCAGCGCGGGCGTGACGTGCGGCGGCAGCCTTCTCAAGAGCCTGCTTGCGCTGCTCGTCGGTAAGCTGAGGGAGTGCCATTCGTACCTCCAAATAGTTGGGTTATATCTGATTCAATAATTGGCATTTTAGCACGTAGAACGTACAAAATGCCTAATCGCGGCTCCATAGGTTAGACGATACCCGCAAAAAGTGCAATATACTGCGCCCAAAGTTAAGCCCCTGACCTGCGATTCCACACAAAGGATGGGAAAGTTTACGCAGGCACAGGGGCTATTTTGTGCTAATGAGACCCAAAAGTGGTGACTTAGGGGAATCTTTTACGCGACGTTTTCGACCAGCTCGGCGACGATGGCGTCAAAGGCGGCAACCGGATCGTCGGCACCGGTGATGGGACGGCCCACCACAATGTGGCTTGCGCCACGCTCGATAGCCTGGGAAGGCGTCGCCACGCGGGACTGGTCACCAAGGGCGGCACCCACCGGACGCACACCCGGAGTCACGATCAGGGCATCAGGACCCAGCAGCTCACGCATGTCGTGAGCCTCCATCGGCGAGCACACGATGCCGTCGATGCCGTTGGTCTGGGCAAGCTTTGCCAGACGGGCGGCTTCCTCGGCAACGGGCGACTCGACGCCGATCTCGGCCAGCGCATCCTGATTCATGCTCGTGAGCACGGTGATAGCGACGAGTTTGGCGCGGTCCTCACGCGCCTCCTCGGCACCCTCGCGGCAGGCAGCGAGCATAGCACTCGAGCCCAGGCCGTGGACCGAAAGCAGGTCGGCACCGGCAAGCGAGGCCGAGCGGGCAGCGCCGCGCACCTGATGCGGAATGTCATGGAACTTAAGGTCGAGGAAGACCTTAAAGCCAAGGTCCTTAAAGGTCTTGACGATCTGGGGACCCTCAGCGTAATAGAGCGTCATGCCGACCTTGAGCCAGGCGGCATGGCCCGAAAGCTCGTGGGCGAGCTCGAGCGCACGCTTACGGTCGCAGTCGAGGGCGACGATAACACGGTCGCGGGCATCGGTCTCTAGCATTCGAAAGCACCCACCAGCTCGTTGATGTCCTTTACGCCCTGGGACTCGGCCCAGGCCTCGAGCTCATGCGCGATCTTAAGCGAAGCACACGGATCGACGAAGTTGGCCATGCCGACCGACACGCAGGTGGCGCCGGCCAGGATAAACTCAGCCGCATCCTCGCCGGTCATGACACCGCCGACACCGTTGATGGGGATATCGACGGCCTGAGCGACCTCCCAGACCATGCGAACGGCGATGTGGTGGCACAGCGGGCCCGAAAGGCCGCCCTTGGGCTTGGCAACACGGGACTTGCGGGTGTGCACGTCAATGGCCATGCCCTGGATGGAATTGATGACCGAAAGGCCGTCGGCGCCGGCGGCCTCGAGAGCCTTGGCAATCTCGGCGACATTAACCGGAGCCATCTTTACGAACAGCGGCTTATCGGTCACCTTGCGGCAGGCAGCCATAACGGAAGAGGCGCCCTCGGGCGTGGAGCCCATGGCGGCACCGCCGGCGGCGATATTAGGGCAGCTCACGTTGATCTCGTACCCGGCAGCCCAGGGGCACAGCTCGACATACATCTCGAGCGCGCGGACAAACTCGTCAACGGAGTGGCCGGCAACCTGACAGATGACCTGGCAGCCGTCCTTGGACAGCTGTTCGAGCCACGGGCCGGACTCACGGGCAAAGGCAGCCACGCCAGGGTTCTGAAGGCCCACGGAGTTGATCATGCCGCCCGGGATCTCGGCCATGCGGGGCGCGGGGTTGCCGGGCCAGGGCTCGGCAGCGCAGCCCTTGGTGGTGATGGCACCCAGCTGGGAGACATCAAAGAAGTTCTGGAACTGCCAACCGTAGCCAAAGGTACCGGCTGCGGTGTTGATGGGGTTCTGCATCTTGACGCCGCCGAAATCGACGGCCATGTTCACGGTACCCACTAGAAGACCACCACCTTGGAAGCATCGAACACGGGGCCGCACATGCAGGCGCCCTTCATACCGTCGACCGTCTCGACATTGCAGGTGTTGCAGGCGCCAAAGCCGCAGCTCATCATGCGCTCGAGGGACACCTCGCAGTACGCACCGGCCTCGGCGGCAGCGGCGGCGACCTTCTTCATCATGACGGCAGGGCCGCAGCTGGCCACGTAGTCGTAGCCGCCCTCGCCGAGCAGCTCGGCGGCAGGATCGGTGCAGAAGCCGTGCGTGCCCAGTGAGCCGTCGTCGGTGCACACGTTGACCGTGGCTCCCAGCGCGCGGAACTCATCGACGCCCACGGCCTTGGACGCGGTGCCAAAGCCCAGGCATACGTCAACGTCCACACCCTGCTCGGCAAGCATGTCGGCCAGGCAGAGCACGGGCGGAACGCCAATGCCGCCGGCAACGAGCAGTGCCTTCCTGGTACCTTCGGGCACCAACCAGCCGCGGCCGCCAGGGCCCAGCAGATTGGAGGTGGAGCCAGGGGCCATCTGCGACAGACGGCGGGTGTCGTCGCCCACGACGGCGTACCACAGCTCGACGGTGCCGGCCTCGGCGTCGGCGCGGTAGAAACTCAAGGGCACACGAAGCAGAGAAGACGCATCGCCGGGGACGGCGATGTTCACAAACTGACCGGGCTTGAGCGCACTTGCAAGCTTGGGGGCCGAGATTACGAGCGAGAAGATGCCGTCGGCGATCTCCCGGTTCGAGACGACCTCGAAGTCGTGCATGCGTGCAGTGGAAGGTGTGGGCATAGACGCTCCAATCCCCCATGCGGTTGCATGGTCTAAACGAACAGAAAGCGCGGCACCGCAAGGGCGCCGCGCACAAAAGCGATAAGGCTATGCTAGCAGATGCAGCCGTCGGCGAGCGTCTGCTTGCCACCGACAAATACATCGGTGGCACGACCGGTGAGCGTGCGGCCGGCAAAACCGGAGTTCTCGGCGCGCGACTCGTAACCGTCCTCGCCAACCGTCCAGGTTGCGGAGGGGTCGAACACGGTCAGGTCGGCGACAGAGCCCGCCTTGACCTGAACCTGATCGAGGCCCAGAATCTCACGCGGCTTGATGGCCATGAGCTCGACCATGCGGCTCACGCTCATCTTGCCCGTGTTGACCAGCTCAGTGAGCACGAGCGACAGCGAAGTCTCGAGGCCAATCATTCCAAAGGGCGCGAGCTCGAACTCGCGGGCCTTCTCCCACGGGGTGTGGGGAGCGTGGTCGGTAACGATAGCGTCGACGGTACCGTCGATGACACCCTGACGGATGGCCTCGGCATCCTCGTCGGTGCGCAGCGGCGGATTGACCTTGAGCGAGGTGTTGTAGGTCTCGTCCAGGTCGTTCTCGGTCAGGAACATGTGGTGCGGGGTGGCCTCGCAGGTCACCTGGACACCGGCAGCCTTACCGGCACGCACGAGCTCCAGGCCATGAGCGGTGGAGATGTGCTGGATGTGCAGCTTGGCACCGGTCAGCTTGGCAATCTCGATGTCGCGGGCAATCTGAAGCTCCTCGCCGGCGGCCGGCCAACCCTCGAGGGCCAGACGGGTCGAGACCTTGCCCTCGTTGATCTGGCCGTGGCCGACCAGATCCTCGTCCTGGCAGTGGCTCATAAAGACCTTGCCGAACATCTTGCCGTAGTCCATGCAGCGACGGAGCATGCCCGCACCCTGCACGCCGCGACCGTCATCGGTGAAGGCGACGGCGCCGTGGGCGACCATATCGCCCATCTCGGACATAGCCTCGCCCTTAAGGCCGCGAGTCATAGCACCAGAAGGATAGACGCGGCAGTGGCCGACCTCGGCAGCGCGGGACTTGACGAACTCAACGACGGTTCCGTTATCGGTAACGGGGTCGGTGTTGGGCATGGCGCACACGCCGGTGAAGCCGCCCTTGGCAGCAGCGCGGGTGCCGCTCTCGATGTCCTCTTTGACCTCGTAGCCAGGCTCGCGAAGGTGAACGTGCATATCCACCAGGCCGGGGACGAGGTACTTGCCGGAAAGGTCGCGGACCTCGGCTCCCTCGACGGCGAGATTCTCGCCGACCTCGGCGATCTTATCGCCGTCAATCAGGACGTCAACGACACCGTCAAGCTCGACGGACGGGTCGACGACGTGGGTATTCTTAAGAAGCAAGGCCATTATCGGCACCTCCAAGCAGCAGATACAGGATAGCCATACGCACGCAGATACCGGCGTAGACCTGCTCCAGGATGACGGAGCGTTGCGGGTGGTCGGCCATATAGGAGTCGAACTCGACGCCGCGGTTGATGGGGCCCGGGTGACAGATGATCGCGTCGGGCTTCATGAGCTTCTCGCGGTCCTTGGTCAGGCCGAAGAGCTTGTGATACTCGCGAATCGTGGGGAACGGAGCGCCCTCAAGGCGCTCCTGCTGCACGCGCAGCATGTAGACGACGTCCAGCTCGGGCAGGACGGAATCGAGGTCGCTCGTCACGTGGTCGCAACCCAGAACCTCGGGCGCCGGCGGCAGCAGCGTGCCGGGGGCGACAGCGTAGGTCTCGCAGCCCATGATCTTAAGGGCGGGGATCAGCGAGCCGCAGACACGGGAGTGCGCGATATCGCCGACGACAGCGACCTTCAGACCGTGGAAGTCACCCTTGTGCTCCCAGATGGTGTACAGGTCGAGCAGGGCCTGCGTAGGATGGTTGTGCTTGCCGTCGCCGGCGCAGATAACGCTCGCGGGCGAGTTCTGCGTGACGATGTAGGGAGCACCGGCGTGCTTATCGCGAACGACGATGCAATCAATCTTGTAGGCGTTGAGGGTCTCGACGGTGTCGACGAGGCTCTCGCCCTTGACCGTGGAGGTCGAGGAGCCGCCAAAGTTGAGGCTGTCGGCCGAAAGGCGCTTCTCGGCGAGCTCGAAGGAGCTGCGGGTGCGCGTCGAGGGCTCGTTGAACATGTTGACGATGGTCTTGCCCTTGAGCGTGGGGACCTTCTTGATCGCACGCTCGTTGACCTCGGAGAACGCCTTGGCGGTCTCGAGGATGAGCTTGATGTCCTCTTCGGAGTACTCGGTAATGTCGATCAGGTGCTTATGGTTGAACGCCACGGTACTACTCACCTCCCAGCGGCGCGGAGCCCACGTGGGAACCCGGCGCGACGTCGTTAATCTCGACGGCGGTGTGGCCGTCGACTTCCTTCATATATAGGTGCACGTTCTCCTCATGCGACGAGGGAACGTTCTTGCCGACAAAGTCCGGCGAGATGGGGAGCTCACGGTGACCGCGGTCAACGAGAACTGCCAGCTCGATGCGGCTCGGACGGCCCAGGTCCATGACGGCATCCAGAGCGGCGCGGATAGTACGGCCCGTATACAGGATGTCGTCCACCAGCACGACGCGCTTGCCGTCGACGCTGAAGGGAATGTTGGTAGCGTGGATCGCGGGAGCGAAATTGGTCGCATAGTCATCGCGGTAGAAGCTGATGTCCAGGCTGCCGAGCGGAACGTCGACGCCCTCGATCTCCTTGATCTCCTCGGCGAGCTTCTTTGCCAGAAGGTCGCCGCGCGTGACGATGCCGACCAGAGCGAGGTCTTCACAGCCCTCGTTGCGCTCGAGAATCTCGTGCGCGATGCGGGTCATCGCTCGATTGACGGCGGTCTCGTCCATGATGACCGCCTTGGGGGAAGTCGTGCCCATCGATCTCCTTCCTCACATGTCTTGACTGCTGACACAGTCAAAAAAATAGATGCCCGACCGCTTAAAGCGGACCAGACACCCACAGGAAGGGCTGCTCTTTGGCAGCTATGTAATTCCATGTGGGTATCTCGTACCCCTTTAATGGTCAAGGGATAGTGTAGCCAACCTCGAGCTTAATTGCGAGCATAAATGCAGAACAATCCGTAAACGGGCGCAGGCGCTCCATAAACCTATATATATTTGTGGGACGAGCTTGAAAACACACGCACGAGCTGGCATAATCCCCTCTGCTGCACGCAAATCGGATCTACGTCCAGGGCCGTAGCGTGGGCACTATCGCCAAAAGAGGAATATCTCTGTGTAGATTGCGCACAGGGAGCGACTTCTGTGCTATAGTTCAGGCTTGTTTGTTAACGCGACATGTTCGTTTGTCGCCCAAGGAGGGTCAGTTATGTCCAAAGTTTGCGAAGTTTGCGGTAAGCACCCCGTTGCCGGTCGCTCCATCAGCCACTCTCACCGCGTCACCAACCGTAAGTTCCGCCCCAACATCCAGCGCGTCTACGTCGTCGTCGATGGTCACCGTCGCAAGATGAACGTTTGCTCCACCTGCCTCAAGTCCGGCAAGGTTGCGCGCTCCTAAATAAGGTCTTACCAACAAGTACCTCGGACTCTCCGGGTCAAAGACCTCGCGTTCATATAGAACTTACCAAAGGCGTCCTCCCCCACGGAGGGCGCCTTTTTGCACTCATTGGGGACAGACTTACATGAGTGTTTTCACGCATTGGGGACAGACTTAGATGAATGCTTTCCTAAGCTCACAGTGCATCGATCGGCCCCAATCCATACCTCAGGCCGCCTCGTTCCAGCCTGTGGTGGCCTTGGTTACGCTTGTAGCGCCGATACCGGTGATACGGGCAATTTGCTTGACCGTAAGATGGGCCCGCCTGAGCCTTAGCAGACAGGCATCGCGTTCGGGGCGTGGCAGGGCCTTGAGCAGCGCAGGATCAATGCTCGGCAAAACTTCGCGCGCAACGGAAAGGGCGTCCTCATCGGGGATCCGTCGGCGCGGAAGAATCTCCACTGACCAGATGCGCCCGGCAACTTCCTCGAGATGCTCGCAATAGCAACGAGAGCCTCCGACAATATCGAGCATAGGGGCCGCGTCACAGATATCAAAGGGATCGTATCCCAGCTGGTATGCCTTGTAGCTTGACCAGCGGTAGGCATCGAGCGAGTCGAGCACACCTTTCACAGGATTGAGATGGATATAATCGAGCAACTGCACCGCCTGCGTGTCCGACTCGACCGCGATCCGCGAATAGCGATTATCAAACAGGTGACCCGTTCTTCCCGTTTTTCCATTGAAATACTTGGCATAGGCCGTCAGCGCGCACTGCATTGCCTTTGAAAGGTTGTCATATGGGTCATCAACCATCAAATGGAAGTGATTATCCATAAGGCACCAGGCCAACACCGCCACGTCATGGCACGCAAACCTGTCTGAGATGTCCGATAAGAAACGATAGCGGTCGGAATCATCTTCAAAAATGATCTGTTTGGAGTTGCCGCGGTCAAAGACGTGGTAATAGCCGGTGAGCGATATTTCGCGGGCGCATCGGGGCATGGTCTCTCCTTTCAAAGCCGTACAGGCAACACCTAAAAGGAGAGAAGGAACGCGAAATGCTGAGCCTGTGACCTATTTATATCCAATCTGCGCCAAAAACAGGCCCAAAACGGCAAAATGACAAATCCATGTCTGTCACAAATGAGTGAAAGCACTCATGTAAGTCTGTCCCCAATGAGCGGGGCAATGCAATAGGCAGATAGTTATAGTTGAAACGTTTCAGTTGATTGAAGCGTTTTAGTATGCCTTTTACGGGAATCTTACCGTTCGCCGAATAATTTCTTGCTATCATGCAAGACGTAGGGTAAATCTCCGATCGCAAGGAGACACAAATGGTGAAAAAGTCACCGGAAAACACTACTCCCGCAATTGTGGACAACGTAGAGGCGCTTGAGGCTAAGCTCGCTCAGATGCGAGAGGCCCAGGCGCTTTTTGCTACGTACACGCAGGAGCAGGTCGACAAGATCTTCTATGAGGCCGCCATGGCCGCCAACAAGGCTCGTATCCCGTTGGCGAAGATGGCCATCGAGGAGACCGGCCGCGGCGTTCTTGAGGACAAGGTCATCAAGAACCACTACGCCGCAGAGTACATCTACAACGCTTACAAGAACACCAAGACCTGTGGTGTCCTGGAGCGCGACGAGGCCTACGGCATCACCAAGATCGCCGAGCCCATCGGCATCGTGGGCGCCGTCATCCCGACGACCAACCCCACCTCCACTGCGATCTTCAAGACGCTGATCAGCCTGAAGACCCGCAACGCCATCATCATCTCCCCGCACCCGGCAGCCGCCAAGTGCACCATCGCCGCCGCCAAGCTCGTGCTTGACGCCGCCGTCAAGGCCGGCGCCCCCGAGGGCATCATCGGCTGGGTCGATGTCCCCTCCATCGAGCTGACCAACATGGTCATGCGCGACGTCGACATCATCCTCGCCACCGGTGGCCCGGGCATGGTCAAGGCCGCTTACTCCTCGGGCAAGCCCGCCCTGGGCGTTGGCGCCGGTAACACCCCGGTCGTCATCGACGACACCGCCGACGTGCTGCTCGCCGTCAACTCCATCATCCACTCCAAGACCTTCGACAACGGCATGATCTGCGCTTCCGAGCAGTCCGTGACCGTCATCGACACCATCTATGACCAGGTCAAGGCCGAGTTCCAGAAGCGCGGCTGCTACTTCGTCAAGCAGGGTGCCGAGATGGAGGCCCTGCGTGCCGCCATGTTCAAGAACGGCGCCCTCGATCACCGCATCCCCGGCATGGCTGCCGCCAAGATCGCCGAGCTCGCCGGCATCGAGGTTCCCGCCAAGACCAAGATCCTGATCGCCGAGGTCACCTCCACCGACCCCGCCAAGGAGGAGTTCTCCCACGAGAAGCTCTCCCCGGTCCTGGCCATGTACCACGCCAAGGACTTCCAGGAGGCCGTCGACAAGGCCGAGCACCTGGTGCTCGCCGGTGGCCCGGGCCACACCGCCTCTCTGTACGTGCACCCCGCCCAGGCCGAGAAGATCAGCCTGTTCGAGCACGTCATGAAGGCCTGCCGTATCGTCATCAACACCCCGTCCTCGCACGGCGGCATCGGTGACCTGTACAACTTTGGCATGAAGCCGTCTCTGACCCTGGGCTGCGGCTCCTGGGGCGGCAACTCCGTCTCCGAGAACGTTGGGGTGAAGCACTTGATCAACGTTAAGACTGTGGCCGAGCGCCGTGAGAACATGCTGTGGTTCCGCGCTCCCGAGAAGGTCTACTTCAAGAAGGGTTCCACGCCCGTCGCCCTCGACGAGCTGGGCAACGTCATGGGCAAGAAGCGCGCCTTCATCGTCACCGACCAGTTCCTCTTCAAGAATGGCAACACCCGCGCCATCGAGGCCAAGCTCGACGAGATGGGCATCGCCCACGACTGCTTCTACGACGTCGAGCCCGATCCGTCGCTGCAGTGCGCACGTCGTGGCGCCAAGCAGATGGCTCTCTTTGAGCCGGACGTCATCATCGCCGTCGGCGGTGGCTCCGCTATGGACGCCGGCAAGATCATGTGGATGATGTACGAGCACCCCGAGTGCAAGTTTGAGGACATGGCCATGGACTTCATGGACATCCGCAAGCGTATCTTCACCTTCCCCGAGATGGGCAAGAAGGCCTACTTCGTCGCCGTCCCGACCTCTTCGGGTACCGGCTCCGAGTGCACGCCGTTCGCCATCATCACCGACAAGGAGACCGGCATCAAGTGGCCGCTCGCCGACTACGCGCTACTCCCCAACATGGCTATCGTCGACGCCGACAACTGCATGACCGCCCCGCGCGGCCTGACCGCTGCCTCTGGCATCGACGTCATGACCCACGCCATCGAGTCCTACGTCTCCATCATGGCTTCCGACTACACCAAGGGTCTCTCCGAGCGCGCTGCTAAGCTCGTCTTTGAGAACCTGCCCTCCAGCTTCACGAACGGAGCCAAGGACCCGCACGCCCGCGAGGAGATGCACAACGCCTCCTGCATGGCCGGTATGGCCTTCGCCAACGCCTTCCTGGGCCTCAACCACTCCATGGCCCACAAGCTCGGCGCTTTCCATCACCTGCCCCACGGCATCGCCAACGCCGTCATCCTGACCCGCGTTATGCGCTACAACGCCGCCGAGGCTCCCGTCAAGATGGGTACCTTCTCTCAGTATCCTTACCCCAACGCGCTGCACAACTACGCCGAGATGGCCAAGTACTGCGGCATCGAGGGCAAGGACGACAAGGAGGTCTTCGAGAACTTCATCACGAAGCTCGAGGAGCTCAAGGACTTCATCGGCGTCAAGAAGACCATCGCCGACTACGGTGTCGACGAGCAGTACTTCCTCGACACCCTCGACGAGATGACCGAGCAGGCATTCAACGACCAGTGCACCGGCGCTAACCCGCGCTACCCGCTCATGAGCGAGATCAAGGAGCTCTACCTGGACGCCTACTACGGCCGCGAGCCTCAGGACTACGCCGTCTGCTAGTTTTAGCACGGTTTTTAACGGCGGGGGTGCACGGGTGTTTCACACACCCCCGCCGTCGCTTCTATCGCATCGTTGAAAGGATGCAACCATGCTGCTACCCGATTCCAAGACCGAGCTCGTCCGCCGTGGCAACAAGGTCGTTTACGACCTGGGCGACAAGATCGTCAAGGTCTTTAACGAGACCAAGCCTGTCTCCGACGTGTTCAACGAGGCTTTGAATCTTGCCCGCATCAATGAGTGCGGCATCCGCAGCCCCAAGGCGCTCGAGGTTTCCCAGCTCGAGAACGCCAACGGCTGGGCGCTCGTGACCGAGAAGGTTCCGGGCACCACCCTTGCCGAGAAGATGACTGCCGAGCCCCAGCGCTTTGGTGAGTACCTCGAGATGTTCGTCGACCTCCAGATCGAGATCCACGGCTACACCTCCCCGCTGCTCAACCGTCAGCGCGACAAGTACGCCCGCATGATCGACAGCCTTGATCAGCTCAATGCCACCACGCGCTACAACCTTCAGGAGCGTCTGGACGGCATGACCAAGGAGTTCAAGGTCTGCCACGGCGACTTCAACCCCTCCAACGTCATCGTCGGCGACGATGGCCAGCTGTACGTCTGCGACTGGGCACACGCCACCCAGGGCTCCCCTGCTGCCGACGTTGCCACCACCTACCTGCTCTTTGCCCTCAACAGCAAGGATCAGGCCGAGGCCTACCTGGAGCTCTACTGCGACCGCGCCGACATGCCCATGCAGGTCGTGCGTCAGTGGACGAGCATCGTAGCCGCTTCCGAGCTCGCTCGTAAGCGCAACGTGAACGATGAGTTCCTTAAGAACTGGATCGACGTCGTCGATTATCAGTAATATCTGAGCGATTTATTTCGCATCGGAGGCACAAAGGAAACCCCGCAGCTCACATGGGCTGCGGGGTTTCCCTTTTAGCGTTTGAGCACGCCGAGAAGACAAAAGGACGGCCCCGCATCTCCCCTATCTGGAGAAATACGGGGCCGTCCCGTATATCGAAGTACAAGCGAAATCGACAATTAACGGCGTGCCGCCTTCACAAGCTTGGAAACCTTGGCGACGACCTCATCGATCGCCACGTCCTCGCGCTCGCCCGTGGCACGGTCCTTGAGCTCGACGGTGCCGTTCTTAAGGCCACGCTTGCCGAGCACCACCTGATACGGGAAGCCCATAAGGTCGTTGTCGGCAAACTTAAAGCCGGGACGCTCATCGCGATCGTCGACGACGACCTCGATACCCTCGGCGCACAGGCCATCAACGATCTGCTCGCAGACGGAAGCGCACTCCTCCTTCTTGGGGTCGAGCGGAATCACCGCGACCTCGTACGGGGCAACGGAGACCGGCCAAACGATGCCGTGCTCGTCGTTGTGCTGCTCCACGACGGCAGCGAGCGAGCGAGACACGCCCACGCCGTAGCAACCCATAATCAGCGGCTTCTCCTTGCCGTCCTCGTCCATAAAGGTGGCACCCATGGCCTCGGAGTACTTGGTGCCCAGCTGGAAGACCTGGGAAACCTCGATGCCGCGGGCAGCAGAGAGCGGCTTGCCGCAGTGCGGACAGGGATCGCCGGCAACGACGGTAACCAGGTCGGCCCACTCATCGACGGTAAAGTCGCGATCGGGGCAGGCACCGGTAAAGTGATAGTCGACCTCGTTGGCACCGCAGGCCCACTGCTTGGACTCGCGCAGGCTCTCGTCGCACACCAGACGGATGCCCTCGGGCAGGTTGACCGGTCCGATAAAGCCCTTGTGCAGCCCGTTCGCCTGAAGCTCCTCGTCGGTCATCATGCGATAGCCCTTGCCAAAGACATGCTCGGCCTTGCAATCGTTGAGCTCGTGGTCGCCCGGGACAATGGCAACGACCGGCTTGCCCTCGGCGTCGATCAACGCCAGCGACTTGCGCGTGCCGTTCTCGGGGAAGCCGAAGAACTTGGCGACGGCCTCGATGGTGCCCATACCCGGAGTCTCGACCTTGGTGAGCGTGCCGTCGCCGGGGCCCTCGGTCACAACGACCTTGGTGCTTGCCGCCTCGTCATCGGCAGCAAAGCCGCAATCGTCGCAGTAGACGAGCGAGGCCTCGCCGGCGTCAGCCAGAGCCATGTACTCGACGGAGGTGTCGCCGCCGATCTCGCCGGAGTCGGCGACAACGGGCAGAGCCTTGATGTAGCAGCGCTCGCAGATGTTGGCGTAGGCCTGCTTCATCTTGTCATACTCCTCCTGCAGGCTCTCCTGCGTGGCAGAGAAGCTGTAGGCGTCCTTCATGATAAACTCGCGGCCGCGCATCAGGCCAAAGCGGGGACGGAACTCATCGCGGAACTTGTCCTGAATGTGGTACAGATTGACAGGCAGCTGCTTGTAGGAACGCAGCTCATTGCGCACCAAGGCCGTGACGGTCTCCTCGTGGGTGGGGCCCAGCACGAACTCGCGACCATGACGGTCGTCAAAGCGCACAAGCTCCTTGCCATAGGCATCGATACGGCCGGACTCACGCCACAGCTCGGCGTCGACCATAATGGGCATCATGAGCTCCTGAGCGCCCGCAGCGTCCATCTCGTCGCGCACGATGTTCTCGATCTTGCGAATCGAGCGCCAAGCAAGCGGCAGATAGGAATACAGGCCGGCGGCCTCCTTGCGGATCATGCCGGCACGGAGCAACAGGCGGTGGCTGGC
This sequence comes from uncultured bacterium, assembly GCA_905215365.1. GTDB lineage: Bacteria > Actinomycetota > Coriobacteriia > Coriobacteriales > Coriobacteriaceae > Collinsella. The sequence continues at coordinate 72,411 of CAJMPX010000009.1, forward strand.
GAGCTCAGCGTCCGCCGGATCCTCTTTAAGCGTCGGCGCATAGAGCTTAGACATATACATTGCTCGAGTCATTTACTTCTCCTCAATAAGCTTGTCGACCTCAGCCATAAGCGCGTCGACAATTTGGTCCTCAGCTACTTTACCAATGATCTGGCCATGCGAAAAGAGCAAGGCCTGACCACGTCCGCAAGCAACGCCCAGGTCGGCATCAGAAGCCTCACCGGGGCCATTAACGGCACATCCCATGACGGCAATCGAAAGCGGCGCGGAATAGTTCTTAAGCCGCTCGGTGACCTCCTCGGCGATGGGAATCAGGTCAACCTGGCAGCGGGCGCACGTGGGGCACGAGACAATCTCGGGACCACGGCGACGCAGGCCCAGCGACTGTAGAATTCCCCAGGCGACCGGCGGCTCCTCAACCGGATCGGCCGTGAGCGACACACGCATGGTGTCGCCGATGCCTTCGGAAAGCAAGATACCCAAGCCTACAGAGCTCTTGATGGTGCCCTGAAGCTTGGTCCCCGCCTCCGTCACGCCCAGGTGAAGCGGAACGTGGGGAATCTCACGTGACAGGGCTCGATAGGTATCAAGTGTCGTCTGTACGCTATGGGCCTTGGCGGATAGCACGATGTTGGTAAACCCACGGTCCTCAAAGTGCCGCACAAAGCGCTCGCTCGACATCACGAGCTTTTCGGGCTGCGTGAGGTCGTCGCGCTCGGCAATATCTTGCTCAAGCGAGCCCGCGTTCACGCCAATGCGAATCGCACAGCCCGCGGCACCCGCAGCATCGATCACCGCGTCAACCTTGGCCCAATCGCCGATATTGCCGGGATTGATGCGCAGCTTGGCGGCACCGGCCTCAACGGCACCAATGGCGAGCTTATGGTTAAAGTGGATATCGGCGACAATCGGCACCGGAGACTCGGCACAGATGGTGCGGAAGCCCTCAAGCGCGGCCTCGGAGGGCACGCTCACGCGCACGATATCGCAGCCAGCCTGCGCCAACGCGCACACTTGCGCAAGCGTTGCCTGGGCATCAGCGGTATCGGTGCAGGTCATAGATTGGACCACCACCGGCGCGCCGCCACCGATCTGCACGCCGCCCACATGCACGGGACGCGTCAGCTCGCGAGGCAAAGGATGGGATAAAGACAATCCAAACACTCCCCTACAGAATAAATCGAAGGATGTCGGAACGAAGCATATAGACAAACAGCAGCGCAAAGAGCGCGATGCCCACATAGCTCACAATCGTCTGGACCTTGAGCGGAAGCTCGCGGCCCGCAATCTTCTGAATGATCTCGATGACTAGCTTGCCGCCATCGAGTGGCGGGATGGGCAGCAGGTTCATAAAGCCAAGCGAGAATGAAATGAGGGCGGCAAACGAAAGGAACGTGGCAGGGCCGGCAGCAGCAGCCTGTGAGGACATAACGCTAATACCCACGATCGAAGAAGACTGATCGAGAATCTCCATCGTATGCTGCGGCTGGAGTAGGCGCATCACGCCATCCGCCGTCTGTACAACATAGGAGAATGACAGACGCGCCGAGGTGATCGGGTCTATACGGACCACCTGCGTAGAGGCATACACACCTAGGCGCTCGTCCTCTTTGAGCGCAACCGTGGTCGAATGCTGCTTGCCGTCACGCTCGTACTCGATGGCGATATCGCCCTTACCGGCGGCCTTGCCGATGGCATCGTAGACATCCATCCAAGTAGAACATGAGACACCGTCAACCGAAAGGATCGCATCACCGGCCTCGATACCCGCCTTGGCGGCAATAGACCCCTCGTCAACCTGACCGATCACGTTGGTATCCATCGGCACGGTGACACCCGCAATGGAATAGATGCTCATAAGAAGCAAAAAACCCGTCAAGATATTGACGATAATGCCTGCGAGCAGCATAAAGGCGCGCTTGAGAAAGCCTTGGCCAAGATAGGTGTGCGAGCGTTCTTGCGCAAGGAACTCGGCCTCGCCGCACGGCAGCTCCCACACATCGCCCTCGGCAGTCGCATGTTCGCGATCGAAACGGCGACCATCAAAGGTGGTATAGCCTGCCGTGTCTCGTGGCAACGTCTGATATTTGGTGGGATAGTAGCTCGGCGAGGGCTTCTCCCCTTCCTCATACCAGGGCGCGATGGAGCCCCAGCCCAGCAAAAGGGCGCATGCCTCGAGCACATCCTCCTCGGAAAGTTCGAGCTCGACAGCAAGGTCGGCCACGGTCACGCGACCATGACGATAGATAGCCGCGAGCACGCGATCGGCGCACGAAACATCGGTCGGATCCATACCGCAGATGGCAGCGTAGCCACCCAGCAGCAGCGGGGTCACGCCAAACTTGGTTCCAATGCGACGCGACGTGTAATGGATGTCAAAGCGGCACGGCAGACCCAAAAAGAACTCGGTCACACGGACGCCGCAGGCACGCGCCGCCAAAAAGTGGCCGCCCTCGTGCAAAAACACGAGGACGGAAAGCATCAGCAGGCCCCAAAAGACCGATGAGAGAACGCTCAGAACAGTATCCATAAAACGAAAAAGCAATCCTTATGGGTTAGGAACGGGTTGCGGCGAGCACCTGCGCAGCCTTTTCACGCGCCCACGCATCGATGTCGCGAAGCTGCTCAAACGAATCGACCACCTGCATATCGTGGGCGTCCATGCAGGATTCCACAATGCGATCGATATCGGTAAAGCTGCAGCCATCGTGCAGGAAGGCATCGACGGCGACCTCGTTGGCGGCATTGAGCACGCACGGCATGGTGCCACCCGTCTTGCCGGCACGCTCGGCCAGTGCCAGACAGCGGAAGGTATCCATGTCGGCAGCATCAAACGTGAGCTGCCCCAGCTCGCGGAAATCGATACGAGGCGCCGGGGTATCCCAACGCTCGGGATACGAGAACGCGAACTGGATGGGAATACGCATGTCGGATGCGCCGAGATGCGCCATCACGGAGCCGTCGGCGAACTCGACCATAGAGTGAATCTTGGACTGACGCTGCACGACCACGTTAATGAAATCGAGGTCGCAGTTAAACAGATGCATGGCCTCAATGCGCTCCAGGCCCTTGTTCATGAGGGTGGCGGAGTCAATGGTGATCTTGGCACCCATGGCCCACGTGGGATGCGCGAGGGCATCGGCACGCGTCACGCGATCGAGCTCGTCGCGCGTGCGGCCAAAGAACGGACCGCCCGAGCAGGTGAGCCAAATGCAGTGGGCCTCGCGCGGGTTCTCCCCCAGATAGCACTGGTAGATGGCGGAATGCTCAGAGTCGACCGGAATAAGCTGGCCCGGTTGTGCCAACGGCATAAGCAAGTCGCCACCGACGACGAGGGACTCCTTGTTGGCAAGGGCAAGGCGCTTATTCGAGGTCAAGGCCGCATGGCTCGCCTCGAGACCGGCGGCGCCCACAATAGCGACAAGCACGCAGTCGACATCGTCGCGATGCGCGAGCTCGCAAACCGCCTGCGCGCCAACGCCGAGCTTCGTTCCCTCGGGCAACTCCTGCAGCACGGCGTCATCGCCATGATCGACATCGGCCACGGCAACCGCCGGAACCGAGAACTCGCGGGCAGCGGCAACGAGCTCGGAGGTACTGGAGTTAACGGACAGCGCCGTCACCTGCAGGCGATCGGCATGCTGGCGGCACACATCGAGCGCCTGGGTGCCGATAGAGCCCGTACAACCCAGGATGGCAACGCGAAGGCGTCCATCGGGGCCATACGTCGTCTGGAAGGACATTACAGCACGCCTCCGATCATCAGCAACAGCTGCGCGGTGATGCAGCCGAAGATAAGCGAATCGCTACGATCGAGCATTCCGCCGTGGCCCGGGATAAGGTTGCCGGAATCTTTGACGCCCACACCGCGCTTGATGCGCGACTCGATAAGGTCGCCGATAACGCCCAGAATGGACACGACCACGCCGCACAGCAGCGCATAGGGCAGGCTGAGCTTGTAGAAGTGCGTCGCCCACAGGATGAGCCAAATCAAAACCGAGCCCAAGATGCCGCCGGCAAACCCCTCCCAGCTCTTTTTGGGAGAGATCTTGGGAACCATCTTGTGCTTGCCGATACGGCTGCCCACGATGTAGGCAAACGAATCGGAGACCCAAAGGGACGCGCAAACGCCCACTGAAAGCAGGGCGCCGGCAAAACCGGGCACGGCATCGCGCAGCAGCACGATAGCCGACAGCATAAAGCCAGTGTAGATGGGACCCATGAGCGTCACGGCCACATCAGAGATGCGGGTACGCGGCGACCAGACATACCAAATGCCCACAGCGAGCATCAAGGCAAAAAGCAGGGCATTCAGCAACATCGAATCGCCCAACGCCGACAGCGGAAAGAGTACGGCGGCAGCGATACCCATGCGCTCGTTAGCCATCTTGCCATCGAGCCTTGTCATACGGAAAAACTCATAGCAGCACAGACCGCTCATGACAGAAACAAAGATGGCCGTGGGCACGATACCCAAAACCAGGCACAGGATAAAGACAACGGCGTAGACGATACCGGCGGCGGCACGGGTAATAAAGCCCGCCAGCCACGAACCGGTGCCGCTCTTTGCTGCAGGTGCTCCCGCAGCGGCAGCCTTGCGCGCAGGCGCCGCGGAAACTGGCGTCTTGGGAGCAGATGCCTTGGGACGATCGGACACGATTAAGCCTCCTCGGTCTTGCTCAGTCCACCAAACCTACGGTCACGGCCCTGATAGGCCAAAATGGCGTCGACAAGGCCCCAACGATCAAAGTCGGGCCAATAGGTATCGGTGACGTAGAATTCGGAATAAGCCACCTGCCACAGCAGATAGTTCGAAAGGCGCAGCTCACCAGAAGTGCGAATCACAAGCTCAGGATCGGGAAGGCCGGCGGTATAGAGGTGGGAAGCCACCATGTCGTCATCAATTGCGGCAGGATCGATCTTACCGGCGGCAGTGTCGAGTGCGATTTGACGGACAGCGCGGGTAATCTCGGCACGCGCGCCGTAGTTGACGGCAAGCGCCAGCGTCATACCGGTGTGATCGGCGCACTCGGCAAGACCGCGTTCAAAAACGTCGCGGGTCTTCTTGGGCAGCGCGGAAATGTCACCCAAAAAGACAACGCGCACATTTTCGCGCTTCAGAAGCGGCAGCTCGTCGATAAACGTCTTGGCAAACAGATGCATCAAGACGTTGACCTCATGCTGCGGGCGGTTCCAGTTTTCGGTAGAAAACGCATAGGCAGAAAGCACGTCGACGCCCAGACGCACGCAGGCAGTAATGATCTCGCGAAGGGAGACGATACCCGCTTTGTGGCCCTCAGTGCGTGCAAGACCGCGCGACGTGGCCCAACGACCGTTGCCGTCCATGATGCACGAGATATGGTGCGGAATGTTATTGAGGTCAAGGTCGGAAAAACCGACGCCCGCAGGGGCGTCGGCAAAGTACTCGACCAGTTTATGCTCGTCGTATTGCACCTTAGATCTCCATGACCTCGGCTTCTTTTTCCTTCAGAAGCTCCTCGACCTTGGCGACATACTCATCGGTGTGCTTCTGGACCTTGGCCTGCTCGCGACGGACATCGTCCTCGGTGAGCTCCTCATCGCGCTCGAGCTTGTTGTTGAAGTCGCGACGGATGTTACGGATAGACACCTTGGCCTGCTCGGCGTACTCGCGGCACTCCTTGACGAGCTCGCGACGGCGCTCCTCGGTGGGAGCCGGGAACGGCAGACGAACGACGGTGCCATCGGAGTTGGGGGTAATACCCAGATCGGAAGCGCCGATGGCCTTGACGATAGCGTTGATGAGTGCCTTGTCCCACGGCTCGATGAGCAGCATGTGGGCCTCGGGGGTCTTGACGGCGGCAACCTGCGTGACCGGCGTGGGAACACCGTAATAATCGACGGTGATGTCGGATAGAATGTTAGCGTTGGCGCGGCCGGTACGGACCTTGGAGAAGTTATGCTTGAGGGACTCGAGCGACTTGTCCATATGGGCGGTGATGTTCTCTGCCATGCTTAATCCTCCTGATAGACGAGCGTGCCGACGGGCTCACCCGAAAGCGCGCGCTTGACGGTGTCCTCGCCATCGATGTTGAGGACCAAAATCGGCATACGGTTATCCTGGCACAGTGCCGTAGCCGTGGAATCCATAACCTGCAGACCGCGGACGAGAACCTCGTGGTAGGTGATCTTGTCAAAGCGGACGGCATCGGCGCACTTGACGGGATCCTTGTCGTAGATGCCGTCAACCTTGGTGGCTTTAATCAGAATCTCGGCGCCGATCTCGCACGCACGAAGAGCCGCGGCGGTGTCGGTCGTAAAGTACGGATTGCCCGAACCGGCGGCAAAAATAACGACGTTGCCCTTGGAAAGGTGATTGATGGCGCGACGGCGAATATAGGGCTCGCAGATCTCGTTCATCTGGATAGCGCTCATCACGCGGCAGGGAACATCGTTATGCTCGAAGGCATCCTGCAGGGCGAGCGCGTTCATAACGGTTGCCAGCATGCCCATGTAGTCGGCCTGAGCACGCTCCATGCCACCGGCAGCGCCGGCCATGCCGCGGAAAATATTGCCGCCGCCGACAACGACGCCGACCTCATGGCCAACGGCGAGCAGCTCCTTGACCTGTTTGGCAAGATGGTCGGTAACCTTGGGGTCGATGCCATATTGGCCGTCGCCCATCAGTGCTTCGCCGGAAAGCTTCAGAAGCACGCGTTTATATCGGATGTCGGACAAAGCGATCCTCCTTTAGATTGAACTCTCAACATTCTATCAAAGGCTCTAAGAAGAGCCATGAAAAAGCAGGCTGTGAGTAAAACCCACAGCCTGCTCATTACCAGCTACAAGAGCTTATTTACTCGCCACGGACCAGACGGTCAAAGGCAACGACGGTAATGGTGTCGCCGAGCTCCTTGGAGACCTGCTCAGCGTACTTCTTGATGGTGAGGGAGCTGTCCTTGATGAACTCCTGCTCGGTGAGCACGGACTGCTTGTAGAACTTCTCCAGACGGCCGACAGCCATCTTCTCCTGGATGGCCTCGGGCTTGCCGGACTCGGCAGCCTGAGCCATGTAGATCTGCTTCTCGTGCTCGACGGTCTCGGCCGGAACCTGATCGCGGGTGGCGCAGATCGGGGCGACGGCGGCAACCTGAAGGGCAACGTCGTGAGCGAAGGTCTTGAAGGACTCAGCCTGAGCGGTCTCGGCCTTCTCGAAGGCGAACTCGACGAGGACGCCGATCTTACCACCCATGTGGATGTAAGAAGCGAGCGCGCCGTTCTCGGCCTTGCGGGCGGCGAAACGGGAGATCTTCATGTTCTCGCCCATGATGTGAATCATCTCGGTGAGCTCGGAGGAAACGGTCTCCTCGCCCATCGGCTTCTCGAGCAGGGCGTCGACGTCAGCAGGCTCGGTGGTAGCGACAACCTCGGCGACCTTGGAAGCAAAGCCGGTGAACTTGGCGTTGGAGCCAACGAAGTCGGTCTCGCAGGAGAGCTCGAGCAGAGCGCCGGTCTTGCCATCCTCGGAGACGAACGCGGCGACAGCGCCCTCGTTGGTCTCACGGCCAGCCTTCTTGGCAGCCTTGGCAAGGCCGTTCTTACGCAGAACGTCGACAGCGGCGTCCATGTCGCCGTCAGCCTCGACGAGAGCCTTCTTGCACTCCATCATCGGGGAGTCGGTCATCTCGCGGAGCTGCTTGACCATAGCGGCGGTAATCTGGGCCATTGTGGTTCCTTTCAAAGAGATGAAAAAGAATTAACTAAGACTGATTTACTCGGCCTTGGGCTCAGCGGCCATCTCGGCCTCGGAGACCTGCTCCTTACCGGAGCCAGCGAGGCAGGCGTCAGCCATGAGCTCGCACATAAGGGTGACAGCGGAGATAGCGTCATCGTTGCAGGGGATGCCGTACTCGACCTCGTCGGGATCGGAGTTGGTGTCGATCAGAGCGACGACGGGGATGTTCAGGCGCTGAGCCTCCTTGATGGCGTTCTCCTCGCGCTTAGTGTCGATGACGAAGAGAGCCTGGGGCAGACCCTTCATGTCGCGGGCGCCACCGAGGTTGGTCTGGAGCTTGGTGAGCTCCTTGCCGAGCACAGCCTGCTCCTTCTTGGGGAGCACTGCCATGCGGCCGTCCTCGACCATGGCCTCGAGCTCCTCCATGCGGTTGATGCGGGAGCGGATGGTGACGAAGTTGGTCAGCATACCGCCGAGCCAACGCTGGTTGATGTAGGGCATATTAGCGCGCTCAGCAGCGTTCTTGACGGCCTCCTGAGCCTGCTTCTTGGTGCCGACGAACAGCACGTTGCCGCCCTTGGCGACGTTCTTGACGAAGGTGTAGGCCTGGTCGGCGTCGAGGATGGTCTGCTTAAGGTCGAGGATGTAGATGCCGTTGCGCTCACCGAAGATGAACGGCTTCATCTTGGGGTTCCAGCGACGGGTCTGGTGACCGAAGTGGCAGCCGGCCTCGAGCAGGGTGCGGATATTAATCTTGGTAGCCATGTTAAACCTCCTGTGGTTTGCCTCCGCGCGGGGTCATCCTCCAAAACCAACCCGGACATGTGCTACCAAAGCCCGGGCACCACGGTATGAAGTAGCCGCGCGTGCGTGATAAAAACCTGTTGCCGTGAAGCAACCCGATGAATGATAGCAGGAATGCATCTTCCTGCCAACCCGCAATCAAAACCACACACCTGAGCGCGGCGCGGGACGTCCCAGCCACTATTCGCCGCGGGGATGGGCTTGAGCCACAGCCCGCTTAAGCCGATCGGGTGTGAGATGCGTGTAGATCTGCGTCGTGGACAGGCTCGCATGGCCCAGCAGCTCTTGAACCGAGCGCAGGTCCGCACCGCCCTCGAGCAAGTCGGTCGCAAAGGTATGGCGCATCGCATGCGGGGCGATGTCGGCAGGCATGCCGGCGAGCGTCGCCAGCGTATGAAACCGCCGCCTGAGCATGGCGGCACTCATGCGATTACCGCGCGCCGATATAAGCAGCGGATGCGGCCCGGTAACGGGGTCACGACGCTTTGCCTGAGCGAGCAACTCCGGCCTTCCCTCCTCAATATAGAGACGCGTCGCCTCGAGCGCACGACGATACAGAGGGACGATACGTTCTTTGCTCCCCTTGCCCCACAGGCGCAGCGTGCGTTCGGACCACGCAATGGACTCCACATTGAGTGCTGCGAGCTCAGAGATACGGGCGCCCGAGGCATAGAGCAGCTCGAGCATCGCCGCATCGCGCAGTCCCGCGGGTGTTGAGGTATCAGGCGTCTTGAGCAGCGCCTCCACCTGTTGGGTCGTCAGCACACCGGGTAGATCGCGCGGAAGCTTGGGCGAGGAAATTGCCGAGACCACATCGCCCTCCACGACCCCCTCGGCAGCCATCCATCGATAGAGCGATCGGATAGCCGACAGATGCGCCGCAAGCGTTCGGGGAGCCACCTGCTCACGCGAAAGCTCGGCAAGATAGCGACGAATGGTGCGCACGTCGGCAGCGAAAGCATCGATATCCTCGCGCTCGCACCAGGCAGCAAAGCGCTCCAGCCTCGAGCCATAGGCCGTCACCGTATTGGGAGAAAGCCCCTCGACACGTGCGATATAGGCGATAAACGAGTCGACGGTGTCGTACAGGTCAAAGGCTATGACCGGTCGCCTCCAAACAGATCGGGGCGAGTGGCCAGATAGGCATCAAGGGCCTCGAGCGCACGGTCCGCATAGGCCTGGTAGCGGTCGCGCTTGCTGCGGCGCTTACCATCCTCGAGTGGCGGCACCAGGCCAAAGTTGACATGCATAGGCTGATAGCCCACCGTGGCCGGATCGGTAGCATAGCCCACGAGCGCGCCCAAAGCACCCACGCGCGGCAGCTCGATGGGAGCGGCCCCGACAGCCTCGGCATAGGTGTTGAGTGCCGCGAGCAGACCTGTCGCCACGGCTTCCATGTACCCCTCGGTGCCGGTGATCTGACCGGCCAGGCGCACGCCGGTACCAGGCACGGCAAAGGTGCCATCGAGCACGTGCGGCGCATCGACAAAGGTATTGCGGTGCATGACACCGTAGCGGAAGAACTCAGCGTTCTCCAGGCCCGGCACCATATGGAAGACGCGCTTCTGTTCGCCAAAGGTCAGGTTGGTCTGGAAGCCCACCAGGTTATAGGCGGTCTTCTCCTTGTTCTCGGCACGCAGCTGAATCGCCGCCCAGGGACGACGACCGGTTCGCGGGTCGGTGAGGCCGACGGGCTTCATGGCGCCAAAGCGAATGGCGTCCTTGCCGGTGCGCGCAACTTCCTCGGCAGGCTGGCAGGCCTGGAACAGATCGCCGCCCTCAAAGTCCTTGAGCACCACGCGGTCGGCCGTGGTAAGCGCCTCGATAAAGGCCTCGTACTCTTCCTTGTTGAGCGGAGCGTTGAGATAGTCGCCGCTCCCCTGCTCCTCGTAGCGCGACTGCGAGAACAGCACGTCCATATCGAGCGTGGAGGCATCGACGATCGGCGCCGCGGCATCGAAGAACGCAAGGGCGTCGCCACCGACGAGCTTCATGACCTCTTCGCTCAGCGCCGGCGAGCACAAGGGGCCAGCGGCAATGACCACGTGACCTTCGGGAATCTGCGTGACCTCGCCGTGAATGATCTCGATATTGGGACGGGCGGCAACCTCGGCCTCGACATACTCGGAAAACTTGACGCGGTCGACCGCCAAGGCGCCACCGGCGGGAACAGCCGCGCGATGGGCGCAATCGAGCAGGACTGAACCCATGCGCTCAAGCTCGGCCTTCAGCAATCCAGCCGCGGAATCCGGACGGGTCGACTTAAACGAATTGGAACAGACGAGCTCTGCCAGGTGATCGGTATGGTGGGCCGGGGAGCTAACCTGGGGGCGCATCTCGCACAGCTTTACGGCGAACCCGCGATCTGCCAGCTGAATCGCGCACTCCGAACCCGCCAGACCGCCACCGATAACCGTCACCTGATCAAACAGCATCTGCAAACACCTTTCTAATTGACATGTTTTCCATTGTGACCGAAGGGTGTCTGAGCGTGAAGGGCAAACTTGGAGGGCGCATACCTTCCATCCATCATGCGCTCGATAAGACCCTCGAGCTCAAGCGAACCCAGGAGTTTGAGTACGCCGACGGCATCGAGCGAGACGAGCGCCGCGATGTCGTCGACCTTGAGCGGAGAGGCGATGAGCGCATGCATCACGGTCTGCTGTGTTTGATCCAGGTCGGCAATGCCGGGAGCATCGGGGCGCGAGTAGCGCAGGGTGCCGTAGATGCGTGAAATAGCCATCTCGATAGATTCCTCGTCGATGATGCAGCAGGCACCGTTCGCAATGAGGTAATTCGTGCCACGCGACTCGGGCGATAGGATCGACCCTGGCACGGCAAGAAGTTCTCGCCCCAAATCCATAGCAGCCTCGGCTGTAGAAAACGTCCCGGAAGGCATACCCGCCTCGGATACAAAGAGGGCTTGCGACAGGGCCGCGATTACGCGATTGCGGCGCGGAAAGGCAAACTTGCGCGGACCCATGCCCCACGGAGAGATCGACACGACCGCGCCACCCGTATCGAGCGTGCGCGTAATAAGCCCCGCGCTCGAACGCGGGTAGACCACGTCGGCGCCCGTCCCCAGCACCACGACGTGTTTGCCGCCGGCATTGACCGCAGCCCAACCCGAGGCCTGGTCACAACCGACCGCGCCGCCCGAAACTACCGTCACGCCCGCCTCGACCGCAACCTTTGCCGCAAGCTCTGCCACGGCAAGACCATACGGAGAGGCCTTGCGCGCGCCGATGATGGAGAGCGCGGGCGTCGAAAGCACCTCGGGGTTGCCGCGCACATAGAGTGTCTGGGGCACATCAGAAAGCTCCAAAACGGTCTCGGGATACAACGCATCACCTGGATGCAGCTCGAAGGTCCCCTCGGCCATCATTGGTCCCTCCTTCCCTGGTACATCGCCGCCTCGAGCACGTGGTCCTGCGTCACTTGCTCGCTCTCGGCGACGTCGGCGATGGTACGCGCGATACGCACCAGGCGCACGATGCCGCGGCCCGTGAGATGCGTGCGCTTCGACAGGCCGAGCACACACTTCTCCGCCGCATCATCGAGCTCAAAGGTCGAAACGACGCCGTCAATGGACCGTGTCTCGTCATCCTCGGCCTCGGCATCAGCATCGTCCATACGGGATTCGCGCCAAGCGCGAAAAGCGCGACCGCGCACAACGTAGTCACGTAACTCAGCTGACGACATACCCTCCGCGCCCTCGATAATCACCTGAGGGTCGGGACGGGTCACATCGATCATCATGTCGATACGGTCGGCCAAAGGACCGCGCAGTTTAGACCGATAGCGCTCGACCATCGCCGCCGAGCAGCGACACGGTACCTCACGATCGCCCAAAAAGCCGCAGGGGCAGGGATTGCTCGCAGCCAGCAGCTGAAAGCGCGACGGGAAGGTAAAAGCCCCGTCGACGCGTACGATCCTGACGTAGCCGCGTTCGATGGGCTGACGCAGCGTCTGCAGCACACCCGTGGGAAACTCAGCAAGCTCGTCCAAAAATAGCACGCCGCCATGAGCAAGGCTGATCTCACCCGGGTGCACCGGGCGCCCACCGCCGATAAGACCTGCGGTCGAAATACTGTGATGGGGACTGCGGAAGGGCCGGTGCCCCGCCAACAAGCCATCAATGTTCTCACCCAAAACCGAATGGATGCACAGCGCCTCCTGTTGATCCTCAACGGAAAGCTCGGGCAGGATGCCGGTCATACGACGCGCGAGCATCGTCTTGCCCGATCCCGGGGACCCGATCATGAGCAAGCCGAGTTCTCCTGCCGCCGCAAGCGCCATGCCGCGCTTGGCGACCTCCTGCCCCAGTACGTCGGCATAGTCGAGCTCGGGCTCAAAGGTCGCCTCGAGCACTTCAGAATCCAAGTAGTGCCGCGCGGCATCGCCCATGCCATGGGCAAGCTGAGACAAATGATCGATGAATCCACAATCCACGCCCGCAAGCGGCACATGCTGATCGGACCTGCCGGCGATAAAGGACAGCCCCATATCACGCGCCAATAGCTGAAACGCCACCTCGCCCTTGACAGGAAGCACCGTACCGTCCAAGCCAAGCTCACCAGCGATAAGACAACGATCGAGGTTGTCGCGGGGAATCTGACCATCGGCCGCCAATACCGCGATGGCGATGGGCAGATCAAAGCCGCTACCGGTCTTGCGAATATCGCCAGGCGCCAGATTGACCGTAATGCCCGAGCGCGGGATCTCGAACCCGGCGGAGCGCATCGCGCAGCGAATACGACCGCGTGACTCCATCACCTCCATGCTCGGAATGCCGAGCATCTGGATGCCCGGAACGCCACCGGCAAGCGAGACCTCGACCGTGACGTGAATCGCCTCGACGCCGCGGATGCAGGCCGCGTGAACGGCAAACGTCTCGAACGCCATCACGACACCTGCCAATCGAACGCGTTGTACTGATGCTCGATCTCGGCGATATGCCCGCCACGAATGGTGACGCCCACGGCATCGAAGCGAATCGCCTTGAGCGGATAATGCTCCATGAGGTAGCAACTTGCGATGCGGCGGTAGCGGCGTTGCTTTTGGGCGTCCACGGCCTCCTCGGGAAAGACCCGCGTGCTGCAATCCAGTGCAACTCGTCTGGTTTTGACCTCGGCCATCACCACGACATCGTCGAGCTCATCGAGCAGCACCAGATCGGCCTCGCCCTCGGTGCAACGATAACCCTGCTCCAGCAAGGTGTAGCCGCGCTCGTTAAAGTAGTCGATGGTGATCAGCTCGCCCAGCATGCCCAGCTCGCGGGGACTGAGTCCCTTGATAAAGTCGGGCGTCATCGCCCCACAGTCGAGCTCGCCGTTTTCCCAACGCTCCTTGAGTTGCTGCGTCTTGCTCTTTTTGCTTGCGGCACTCATGGGGTCTCCTTTCCCGCACACTGCATTGCCCCGATGATGAGGGCACCTTTCATGCGGGTAAGTACCGGAAGCAAACCAAAAGCTGACCAAATGCCGTCAAAAAACGGGCCGTACGCAGCAATGGTGTTGCATACGGCCCGCTACCAGCAGGTTTATAAAACCCCTGAGGTCCCTGTCTCCACAATTGACCTAGAAAAGGCGCTCAGTCTGCAGAAAGTTTCCGCAAAAGCTCACGCGGTGCAGTGGACAAAGTCCATGTTTGCGAATGGCCTCGATGTGCTCGGGGCTTGCGTAGCCTTTCGATTCGGCCAAATGGTACTCGGGATACTCGGCATCGTACTCGACCATCATCTCATCACGCGTGACCTTGGCCATGATGGACGCCGCGGCGATACAGGCGATCTTGGCATCGCCCTTCACCACGTCGCGCTCGTTGGGAACGGCGCCCAAGGGGTTACCGTCCATAAGCACGCAATCGGGCTCGAGCCCCGTATCGGCCACGGCGCCCGCGACAGCGGCTCGAATGGCGCGGGCCATGCCCATCTCATCGATATCCTTAGGCGCGATATGGCAAAAACCAATTGCCGTCGCCACCTCGGCAATCTTCACTGAGAGCAACTCGCGGCGCGCCGGCGTGAGCTTTTTGGAATCGTTGATGCCCCAGACGCGCGGCTCCATAGGAAGGCAGACGGCGCATACCGTCAAAGGACCGGCCACCGATCCGCGACCCACCTCGTCGACACCAACGACCACCCCATCGCCGCCAAGCTCATGCATAAGCTCGTACATGTCATTGACGCGCTCGCGCTCGGCAAGTTCCTTGGCATGGCGCTTAAGAGCACGCTCGCAAGCCTTGATCACCTGCTGGCGCGGGTCCTCGCGATAATGCTCCACGAGGGCGGGGATCTCCTCAAACGTAGCGCTCGCCAACTCACCGGCAACCTGCGATGCCGAAACCGAGCTCGTCATATTGGCCATACCAGGCCCTCCTTGCATGCAAATCAGATAAAAAGAAGGGCCACCCGAAGGTGACCCTTGTGTCCAAACGAGTGGACAGACGCTGCGATCTTCTTAGCGCTTCTCGGGGATGCGAGCAGCCTTGCCCACCTTGTCGCGGAGGTAGTACAGCTTGGCGCGACGGACGCGACCATGACGAACGACCTCGAGCTTGGCGATCTTGGGGCTGTGAAGCGGGAAGGTACGCTCAACACCGACACCGAAGGACATCTTGCGGACGGTGAAGGTCTCGCGGGCACCGGCGCCGGCCATGCGGATGACGTCGCCCTGGAAGACCTGAATGCGCTCGCGGTCGCCTTCCTTAATGCGGTAGTGAACCTTGACGTTGTCGGCGACGCGAACCTGAGGAATGTCCTCGCGGATCTGCTGACGCTCGATTGCGCGGATGTAATCCATGTGCAATTCCTTACTCTTCTAGAGGTGCCGTACCACCTTGGCCGGCACGTAGTTGAACAAACGTATTCGAGTATACACGCGCGGGTTTCTGCTGCAAGAACAATTTTTTACGCAGACAAAAAGACAAAACCCGCACATGATAACCGCCCGTCTCACGAATGAGACGGGCGGCATGAAGGGGGACTACGCTAGGCGTCTAAACGCTAAACGCTAGGCGGAACGCTTGGCCTCGAGCTTGGCCTGAGCGGCAGCCAGGCGCGCGAGGGGCACACGATAGGGCGAGCAGGAAACGTAGTCCACGTCGGCCACGTTAAACAGGCCCTTGATGGACTTGGGGTCGCCGCCGTGCTCGCCGCACACGCCAAAGTGCATGTCGGGATTGGTGGCGCGGCCCTTCTCGACGGCCAAGCGCACGAGCTCCAGCACTGCCGCGTCGATGGTCTCGAAGGGGTTGTCTTTCAGGATCTTTTTATGCATGTACAGCGGGATGAACTTGGCCTCGGCGTCATCGCGCGAGAAGCCAAAGGTCGTCTGGGTGAGGTCGTTGGTGCCAAAGCAGAAGAAGTCGGCATGATGGGCGATCTCGTCAGCGACCATGCAGGCACGCGGCAGCTCGAGCATCGTGCCCACGGGAATATTGAGCTCGACGCCTTCCTCGGCGGAAACCTCGGCGATCACGCGCTCGATAACCTCGCGGGTCTGGACATGCTCGGCCGTGATGGAAACGAGCGGAACCATGATCTCGGGGCGCGGGTCGACACCCTCCTTGATAAGGCGGGCAGCGGCCGTGGCGACGGCGCGAACCTGCATGAGCGGCAGATCGCCAAAGACGACGGACAGGCGCACGCCGCGCAAGCCCAGCATGGGGTTGGACTCGACCATGCCGTCAATGCGACGCAGGCGGGCGCGCAGGGCAGTGGGCTCCTCCTCGGGAGCGCCGGCGGCCTCCTTCTTGGTGATGGCGACCTCGAGCTCGCGAGGATTATCCAGGAACTCATGAAGCGGCGGATCGAGCAGGCGGACGACCACATCGCGACCGGACATGGTCTTGAACATCGCCAGGAAGTCCTCGGTCTGAACCTTGAGCAAGTCGGCCAGGGCCTGCTGCTTCACGGCCTCATCGTCAGACAGGATAAAGCTCTGGATGATGTTCTTGCGATCGCCCAGGAACATGTGCTCGGTGCGGCACAGACCGATGGCCTCGGCGCCAAACTCGAGCGCGAGCTCGGCATCCTCAGGGTTGTCGGCGTTGACGCGCACGTGGTTGGCGTGACCGTCGGTCTCGTCCAAACGGATCTCATCGGCCCAAGACAGGATGGTGTCCAGGTCGCCGGTGAGCTCTGCAGAGACCAGGTCGACCGCGCCGTCGACGACGATACCCTGGGTGCCGTCGATGGAGATGACATCGCCCTCGCGCAGCACGCGGTCGCTGCCCTCGATGCGCACGACCTTCTCTGCCGCGTCAATGTGGAAGCGCTCAACGCCGCAAACGCAGGGCGTACCCATGCCGCGGGCGATAACGGCGGCATGGCTCGTCTTGCCACCGTGGCTGGTCAGGATGCCCTCGGCGGCGACCATGCCCTTCAGGTCGTCGGGGTTGGTCTCCCAGCGGACCAGAATGACCTTGTGGCCCTCGTTGGCGCGCGCGACGGCGTCATCACTCGAGAACACGACCTCGCCCACGGCGGCACCGGGGCTGGCGTTAAGGCCGCTGGCCAGGGCCTCGTACTTCTTGGAGGAGTCGAACTGCGGGTGCAGGAGCTGATCGAGCTGCGCGGGATCGATGCGGCTCACGGCCTCCTCGCGGGTGATCAGGCCCTCCTCGACCATCTCGATAGCGATGCGCAGCGCGGCGGTAGCGGTGCGCTTGCCCACGCGGGTCTGAAGCATCCAAAGTTTACCCTGCTCGATGGTGAATTCGATATCGCACATATCGCGGTAATGATCCTCGAGCGTCAGGAACACGCGCTCGAGCTCCTCACCAGCGGACTCGAGGCCCGGGGTGGTCTTGAGGTCGGCGATGGGCTCAGTGTTGCGGATGCCGGCGACGACGTCCTCGCCCTGGGCATTCACCAAAAAGTCGCCATAGAACTCCTTGGTGCCGTCGGCCGGGTTGCGCGTAAAGGCGACGCCGGTCGCAGAGGTCTCGCCCTTGTTGCCAAAGGCCATGGCCTGGACGTTGACGGCGGTACCGAGCTCGTCAGAGATGCCGTGCTGTTTGCGGTAAATGCAGGCACGCTCGTTCATCCAGCTGCCAAAGACGGCCTGGATGGCAAGGCGCAACTGGAGCTCCGGATCATGCGGGAAGACGGGCTTGCCGTCGGCAACCTCAAGCTCGGGATACAGGGCGGCCTCGACGTTATCAGAGAAGATGCCCTTGAAGGTCTCGACAAGCTCCTGAAGGTCCTCGGCCGAAAGCTCAGAATCGACGCGAACACCGGCGACCAGGCGGGCCTGGGTCAGGGCGTTCTCAAACAGGTCGGCATCAACACCCATAACGACGTTGGAGAACATCTGGATAAAGCGGCGGTAGCTATCCCAGGCAAAACGCGGATTTTGCGTCTGAGCGATGAGCCCCTGAACGGAGTCGTCGTTGAGGCCCAAGTTGAGAACCGTGTCCATCATACCGGGCATGGAAAACGGAGCGCCCGAACGAACCGACACGAGCAGCGGATCGGAGGCGTCGCCGAGCTTCTTGCCACAGCGGGCCTCGAGGTCTGCCTCGGCGGCAACGATCTCGTCGAGTGCGCCTTCGGGCCAGACGTTGCCGGCACCGGAGTACTCGACGCAAGTCTGGCAGGTAATGGTAAAGCCACCGGGAACCGGCAGGCCGATGCGGCTCATCTCGGCAAGGTTTGCGCCCTTGCCGCCAAGCACGAAGTTCATGGACTTGTCGCCCTCAGTGACACAGGTGCCCTGGGCGTCGGTTCCAAAACGGTAAACCCTCTTGCAATCGCTCACGATACTTCCCCTTCCATGCGCTCTCGCACACGACCGTGGTAACGAATCGACCCGCCGGATGCGGGCCGTGAGGGAACTATACGGCGGGTTTTGGGCAGGCTTGAGCAGAGGGTGCGCGGTTTGGTAAACGTGCTATAACTGGCGGTAAACGGTAGGTAAAGGTGGTTACCTTATGAAGATACCACTAGACTGTAATTGCAGGTTAAAAGCGGTAAAAACTGCTAAATCGCTTTATCAAAACTAGTCATCTGGGGTGATTTTTTAAGGCTCTGTTAGACCAAGGTTGACATAAAAACGATGTCACCGCGAGGCGGTAC
>CAJMPX010000010.1:0-87610 GCA_905215365.1 uncultured bacterium
GCTGCGGAAACGCGGGGCCCGTTCAGGCTGTTGCGTTGAGATTGAAAATCAACCCGAGTGTCGGCGCGCACGGGACCGCGCCAGCCCGCGGGGCGCCTGGCCCCCGCACAGCCCGTACGCCGGCCGACTTGGCGCGTGGAACACGACGCGCCCCGTTCAACAGGGTTTTCCGTGCGCCGCCAGTCCCATTATCGGGTCCGATTGCGAAGCGCCCCTCCCCAGCGCCTCAGAACCATGCCGGTTTACTACGATAAATCAGGAATGTCCAACCACGCACGCCTTTTCGTGCAACCGGCGGGCTACCTACCTGCGGTTTTGCAAACGGAGAACACACGGTGCTCGGGGGTCGCCGATTCGTCGTAGTAAACCGGCATGGTTTTGAAATGGCATCAGGTTGATTTCACGCAAAAGTGTGTTGGAGCCCTGAATTAAAGGCCTTAAATTTTTAGATCGCGTCTTTTCTGCGACGCGCCTAGAATTGCTGTTGATTAGCATCGGGCTTGATCTTGCGTTGTGCGACTTGCTCGTGCATGGTAGTATTTCACGTCGTGAAGCGAAGAAATTAGGTCTGAGTTGCCTTTGTTAGAATTGCATTCACTGTTCATAAGGGCTCTTGGCGCAACGGTTAGCGCAGGGGACTCATAATCCCTGGGTTCTGGGTTCGAATCCCGGAGGGCCCACCACCATCTACCAGCGGTTTCCCTGATATTCAGTCAATCAGGGGAACCGCTTTACTATTGGCTATTCCGTCTAGAATCCACTGGTTTCTTCTGGCTATCCACCACTATCCACCACAACCCAATGCATAAAAGGCATTTCGCCTGTATATACATTGTGGAGGCTCTAGGGAGCGTCGTCCTGAGTCGGCGGCAAGCCGAAGGCCGCGAGCGCCTTCTCTGTGTCTTGAGACCGTTTTGGGGCCTTTACTTTCCGGTGTAATAAAGATTCAAACAGTTGGACCTAAAACGCTCTCGGCAATTCATGGATAGCATTTGCCGCACTGGAACTAGATGATCTCAGTTTAGCTTGCGAGATGATCCATTTCGATACGGTTGTTGGCCGCCAAGTCAATGAAGGCCTGGAACAGTTGTTCAGCAAGGCCATATTGGCACTTCTCGCCATCAGACTTGTCTCAATACCTTTGAGGATTGGAGCAAGTTATGACCAATCGTACAGTTGTCCATGGCGCTATTGTGGAAGCCGCCTCGGCGGTGCCCATCGACATCGCGATTGAATTCAAACCGGGAATTCCCGGCATGACCATTCTGGGCATTCAGGATAATGCCGCCGTAGAGCTGCGAGGTATCGTCAGGTGTGCCCTCAGGGCGCAGGGATACACCCTGCCTCGAAACAGTGGCTCTATCGATGTCATGCCCTCGCCCGGCTATAACAGGGCCTTCTCCGGTCGAATCCGAGATGCGGGCTCCCTCGCGCTACCCATCGCGCTCGGAATCCTAAGCGCCTCGGGGCAACTTGAGCCTGCGTATATCGAGGACAAGCTGTTTTTCGGCTCGCTCGACTTCGGTGGCAACGTCACCTCATGCCGGGGTACTATCGCTGTCGAGAACCTTTGCCAGGAGCTGAGTCTCCAAGGAATTGTCTCAGCTGCAACTCCACGCGGAATCAGGCCTTATCATTCGAGCCTTCAATCTTTGGACTCGATTTCAACTGACGCCCTAAGTAATCCCGAGAAGCTCATCGGAAGGACCATGCCGGCCGAACCCGAGCAATTGAGCCCAATTTACCCGCCCGCCGCCGTCTCGGCTGTGGCTGATGCGCTTGCGACCCACACACCCATCCTCATCGAGACGGATAGCCCGGAACGCGCGGGTGAGGCGCTCCGGGCGTTCTTCCGTGTCGGCGAGAGTGATGAGGCGACACTCATGAGAGATCTCGCCCGCGCCGGCACTAAGGGGAACGTCGCCGTCGTGCCCGATGTCGGGACGGCGAGCACTGCGGGCATCATCGGCGGGGGGCGCCCGATCCTGCCCGGTATCATTTCGACTGTAAGCGGCGGCGCTATCGTTTTGGGAAATATCGACCAGGCCTCGTCCCATATCCTTCAGTGCGTTGCTGCGGCGACTAGGCGAGATACCGTAAGCATTGTCAGAGTTGACGGCAATTTTCAATTTCCCAGCGATGCCGCGCTCGTCATGACGGTGAGGGAGGACCGCAGCAAGTACGCATTAAAGGCTTTTGAGAAGGGCCTGTTCCCCAAGGTTGAGCAGCCCGTCGTTCTCGAAATCGACCAGCTGGAAGAAGGCCTATCTCAGATTCAGGCGTGCCCCGGTTCGCTGGTCGCCTATAGGGAGAACGTCGAAAAGCGCATCGAGGACAGCAGCCTCTATGTGGATGCAACCTCCAAAGGCGGCATCAAGGTCAACTATTCGGTCGATGGGGAGCCGAAGACCGTGGAGCTCGTGAAGCAGATCTACGAAGAGAACGACGCGCTCTGCATCCAGGCCTTCGATGTGACCGAGGGCTCCGACTCATTTGGGGCGCTTTGGTCGGACGTCACCGTTAACCTTGACGGACCGGCGCAGGGTGACCGCACAGTCTACATGAAACGATCCGATATTGACCCCTTGCCGGGGATCCTGATGGACTCGGAGGTATTCGGTTCCGTTATCGATGGCGCCGGACGTGGAGGGTATGAGGCAGTCGAGGTCAGCCCGAACGCCTTCCTATCGATGAGGGATTTGCCGGAGTTCCGAGAGATGGTCGTTCCTGCCGAATACAAGGATATCGCCGTTGCCGCGGGCGTTAAGTTCGCCGTGGTGCCGGCGATTGAAGCAAAAGACATCGCCCTCATGTCCGATGGCCTTGTCAGAGTCGGCGGGCACGACTATACGCTCTATCGCGGGCAGACCTTCGAGGAGTCTCAGAAGGTGGACGCGATTCTCGATCAATACGATGAACTCAGCGTGGCGCCCCACAGGCTAGACTGCAGCCCCAGCACCAAGAAGATCATCGACTCGCTCCGGCTTACGACTAAAAGCACGGCATCGCCCGGTGGCGTCGTGACGATGGAGCGCGATGTGGCCCTCCCCCACGTTCAATCGCTGAAGCATTAACCAAAAGCTAGGAACACTTGTTCAACGGCTCTCATCGCCATGCTCCAGGGCTGACGATAAAACCAACGGAACTATGACCGAAGGGAGAGCCGTATGGACAAGCTGGACAGGTCGGGAGCGGTGGCAGGGCTAGGCCTGCTCAATCTCGACCGCATTTACAATAACGTGTGCGAATTGATCATGGACCCGCAACAATGCGAGAGCCACCTTAAATGGCCGGCCGTCGCCACACTTGGCGCGATTATGGCCGAGCCGAGCCTTCTTGCGGCCGCGGCCGAGGTCGCATTTGACGGTATTGCTCCCAATACGCATGCCGACCAGAAGTCCTGGCTGCTCGCTCAGGCCCTATTCACAGCCTCAACCGCCCAGGCCGCATATGAGGTCGAGTGCGGGCTCGAGCTCTCGCCGTCCGATCGCACCCATATCAATCCGAAGGCCCCCATTGCCGTCCAGGACTACATTTCGCGTGACTCGAAACTTGCCGTCATGAAGTTTTACGTCATGGCAGACACCGAGCTCACACATATCGCCATGAACTGGCCGGCTGGCCCCTACGGCCAGTACAGGATCGGCGACGATGGCTATGTCACGGATGAGCAGTTCGTGCGCGTGATTCCCGACCCCCTCGACCAGAGCCTCTACGAATACATCGCGAACGGCGGCCCGCTTACCGACGAGGTTATCCGCGCTGCCGTGAGGGGTGAAGCCGGCTACATCGATACACTTGCTTCTCAGGCTATCGATAACGATCCCGATGCCCCTGTCTACTACACCGAGGGAGAGCAGGATGAGTGGGAGGACTCTCTCAATGACGGATTTGTCGAAGAGAGCGAACTCAAGACCGAACGTGCCCACGTGATGCCGGGAACGAAAAACCTCATCGCGCAGATCAGCAAGAAGCTAGGCGGCGGCACCGAGGGAGCGCTTCACACCACGGCCCCCGACCGCACCGCCTACTTTCACTATGGGCAGTCATAAGCGAGGCGCACTACGATGAGTATTAACCTTTTCCCATTCGACTCCTCTATCGAGTGCATGACAATCGACACGGAGACCACTGGGCTCGATCCAGCCGGCGGCGATGAGATCCTGACGCTCGCTATGGTTCTCGATATCGACGGCCAAGACTCACCCTCGACGGTTCATCTACGTGTCAGGCCGCAGCATAAGACGGAATGGCCCGACGCCGAGCGTGTGAACCATATCTCCCCTGCCTCCGTGGCGAGCTATAAGCCCTTTGAAAGGTATCTCGAGGCCGTTCAGTTCCTATTCGACCGTACGGAGAAGATTGTCGGATGGAATGTCAACTTTGACCTTGGTTTTCTCGAGAACGAGGGCGTCGTCATACCGCAGACGACGAAGGTAATCGATGCGATGGAGGCCTTCGGGCGCGCATGCGGCCCGTTCTCAGAAACCCATACCCGATGGAGACTGACCTCTGCGGCAGATGCTGCGGGATATAGCTTCGAGGGGGCACCCCACACCGCTCTCGCCGATGCCTTGGCTACCAGGCATCTATATCTATACGCCGCATCGATCAGCGAAGGCCATGGACATCTGGGGTCAGATGTCAAACGCCCCGGAGCTTACAGGCATATCTAGGAAATTGTCACCCTGTGGCACCAAACCGGTCTGCACGGGTGGCCTATATGGCGAAAACTGTATTTGGGGCCGCCTGAGCGTGCGGCCCCAATGCACATCGCCGGAAGGAGGTACCAGCAATGCCCGGAGAGAACGAAGAAGCCATGCGTGTCTTGCTCATGCTCGGGCAGGCTGTTATGCCGCCGGCGCGTGAGGTTCTCATTCTTACGATGAGGGCGCTGGCGCGCGGCACCGGCAAGGTTGCCGGTACTGCCGGCAGGACGGCCCAGCGCGGCGCGAACCATGCGATTAGCCATGTAAACGGACTCGGGCGCTACGGCCTTGTGGCCGAGCATACGTTGAGGCGCGACCGCAACGACGTCATCAAGCTCGTCAACCTCGGCAAGGAGGGCGCGCTCGACCGCAGCGACCTGTCGCTCCTTTCCGACATCTGCCGCAGGCACCGCATCGGGTTCGCGGTTTTCGAAGACCCGGCGACCGGCTATTTCGCAATCGAATACAAGATGAAGGATCAGGAGGCCCTTGCCGCCTGCATCGAGACGGCTATCCAGAGAAAGCTTATCTCGAATGCCGACGTGGATAGCGCCATGAGGGGACCGGTCGAGAAGGGCAACGGCCCCCAGTCGGTCAATCCGCGTAATGAGCGCTCGTCTGAGCAATTAAAAGAGTATCCAGCGCTTCCCGCAATCGGGCTTCCCGCCGTTGGCCTCCCTCCGGTTGGCCTGCCGCCCGCGCCGGAAAGCATCGAATACCTCGGGGAGTCTTGGAAGCTCGACCAGTCCGATGGCATGTACAAGCGTAAATTCACCGGTTGGGACGGCACTGCCTACACCGCCGCCATGACAACGGCCGGTGCCTTCAGGATCACCGATTCCGACGGCCGTCTGGCGAAAATCGGAAACCAGGTCTGCGAGGGAGACGTCAAGGGGGCGTTTATCGAGGGGCGCTCCGATGCGCTCGTTCGATGCCATTCCCAGATCGAGACCCTGAAGGACCGTGAGGCCTTCGAGGGATCGGTTAAACTGCAGCAGCGCCCAGGACGCACCAAGCAGATGGGCTCGCACGAGGTCATTCGCGCCGCCAATATGCGCGACGCCGCCGACCGCAAAGCGAACCGTCACCAGATCGGAAATCAGAACCGTCCGGCCACGCACTCCCGAACTCTCAACAAGCGGGTCAAGAGGTAATTCATGAAGTTGCCCAAGCTGGACATAACGAGGGCAATCGGAGCCGTCGTGCTGGGGGCGGCCGCCTTCTGGATCGTAAACCTTACGGTCCAGAAGGTCATGCTCGGAATCAACGGCATGGACGCACCCGATGACGTCGTGGCCTTCATCGCATGGTCGGCATCCCGGCGACCCTTAGGCATCTACTTCGGTGGGCTCCCTTTGCTGGTTTCTGCCGCAACGTCCCTCACGTTCGCGCTGGCCGTCTTCCTCAAGAAGGAGGCGCCCGGCGAGGACATATCTCCCGCCAAGCAATACGGATCCCAGCGCTTCTCCACCGCCCAAGAGCGCCTGCTGTACTCGCATAACAAGGCGACTGACGACTGGCCCGTCCCCGACTGGTGCGAGACGGTCGAGGACGACAATATCATCCTGTCGCTCAACAGCAAGGTCGCCGGCACCTCAATCGTCAATGACAAGAAGGACCCGATCAGGCGTGAGAGCCAGGTGCCTAACCGCAACATGTTCATCATGGCCGGATCGGGTGCTGGCAAGTCATACCGATTCGTGACCAACCAGATCATGCAGATGAACGGCAACATGGTCTTCACCGATCCGTCTGGCGAGCTTTTCCGCGCATCTGCCGCCTTTTTGGAGAAAAACGGCTATGAGGTGCAGGTCATCGACCTGCGCGACGAGGAGCACATCCTGGCCTCAACTCCCTACAACCCGCTCATCAACTGCCGCGACGTCACGTCCATCAACTCACTGGTCAATATGTTTATCTCGAACACCAAGGGCGAGGACACGCATGGGGATCAGCAGTTCTTCATCGACATGGAGAAGAATTTCTATACCTGTGTCTGCGGCATGTTCGTCTTCTGGTTCAAAGCCAACGGCAATACCGCGGACTGCACCCTCCCCGGCATCATCGACTACCTGGCGATGGCCAAGGCCGACGGCGCCGAGGGCATCAACAAGCTCGACCTCGTCTTCGAGGGTACCCGCGAGCGCGACGGCTTCGATGGGTTCGCGCAGTACATCATCGATACCTACGGCGAGGACGCGCTCGACGACGAGTCCCTCCCCGAGAACTCCGTCCTCACCAACTACCGCACCTTCAAGGCCAACGCCGGCGCCCCCGAGCAGATGGCGGCAGTCGTGTCCTCGTGCGCGGCCCGCCTGCAGAGACTCAACAACCCCGCGATCAGGAAGATGCTGGGTCGCGACGAGCTCGACCTGCAGTCTATCGACAAGCGCAAGCGCGCCATATTCTTCTGTATCAAGTCCGGCGGCGGCCCCTATGACTTTGTCGCCGCGATGGCCCTGAACCAGCTGTTCGATATCTCGAAGGATATCGGATCCACGAATGGTATCGGCCATCTTGAGATCCCCCTCTATTGCTATCTCGACGAGCTCGCCCAGATAGGTAAGATCCCCGACTTGGAGAAGCTGTTCGCCGAGAGCCGTAAGTTTTGGATTAACCTGTGCGCCATCGTGCAGGACGGCAAGCAGCTCGAGGCCCGGTACGGCAAGCAGTCGGAATCCATCCGTGCAAACTCGGCAATTTTCATGTACATGGGTTCCTCCCTCTTTTCCGACTGCGAGCAGATATCTCGCGAGATGGGCAACACCACGAAGAAGTTCACTGATTACTCCGTCTCGAATTCCGCAAGCGGCAAATCCATCAATGAGAGTACGAGATACGTCAAGGTCCCGCTCATGAGCCCCGAGGAGCTCTACAGCTTCAACGAGGAAGACGGCCTGTCCCCTGACGAGTGCGTGACCCACTACAAGCAGGGAATGTGGTTCCGCGACCTCAAGGCCGACCCGGAGATCCACCCCCGGCGCAAGGAGTATCTCGCCGCCGGCAAGACCGACATGCTCGAGTGGGCGCGCTCCAGGAAGCATGCGAAGGACCCTGACGCGTCCACACCTGAGGACGTCGTGCTCATCGACCGCGCAAACCCCAAGACCATCGTCATCGACGCCTATTAGGGCGCATGAATAGATATCGCAAATCCTAGGGAAGGACATTTCAATGGAACAGCTTTCAACAATCGTCACATCCTTCGAGAACCTCATGATCGCCGGTGGTTCTCTGTTTGCCCTGTGGGGTGTCTACAACCTACTCGAGGAGAAGACCAAGGGACGTCCCGGCCACGGTACCGAATGGTGGCAGGTGCTCGCCGGCGTATTCATCGCCGGGTGCGGTGTGTCCCATATCATCTCCCAGCTGTTCAACGGCATCATCCAATAATGAGTATTCGGGAGAGGTTACTCGCCTTCGCCGCCGGCTCCCCTATCGGGAATGACCGGTCGCCAAGACCGACGGAACCATACGGAGAATATGAGCTCGACAGGCGTTCCATAAGATGGTCTGAAGGCATTTTTCGCTTCGCGGTTGTCAGCGTTGCCCTACTGGTGCTGGGCTGCGCGATGTCCGGTATCGCATATGCAGCTCAAAAGGGCCAGTGGAATGTCAATCTCGGCATCGACAACATGGCCCCCGAGCGCCAGCATATTTCCATCAATTGGAGCGACGTCGATAAGGACAAGTATGTGACCTTCGAGCACGGCGGCATCAAGGCCTACAAGATCGGTTACACCGTAACGACCGGCATCAACGGAAGCACCGTCGAGGGGCCCGTCTACTACGATAAAAACGGCAAGGTCGTCGATAAGTCCCATAGCAAAAGGAAGAAGTACACCGGTGGACTGCAGAAGGAAGACCTAAAGAAGAACTTCGAGCCCTCGTGGGCGCCCGATGGTTGGGAAAAGGCGGCGTCGGCCTCGACGAGTGTGAACCACGGGAACCACAAGCCGCATGAATCGCAAGGCTCCGAGTCAAAGGACCCGGAGGACTTGGAAAACCAGTTAATCAAGGATCATCCGCCCAAATTCGCTCTAAACTTTGAATTCTTTAAGTATTCTGCCGAAAATTTGGCATGGTCCTTCTGCCGGGGCCTTGCAGAGAATGCGACCAGCCTCGCCGAATGGTGTATTTCACTGGTGTCCTCCACGGCGGATACGGCTTTCACTTCCGATTTCACCAATGGGCCTTTTGCCCAGTTCTACACCATGGCATCGACGTTGTCCAAAAACGCCTTCCAGCCTTACGCCTTTGCGTTTCTTGGCCTGACTTTCGGCGTCGCCCTTATGCACCAGCTCGATGTCCGCCGCAAGATGGCCGGTATCGACATTATGGCAAGCCTCGCCTTCGTCGTGATGATGTTCGCGGTGAGCTACACCCTCATCGTGCACGCGATGGATATCTGCGCCTGCATATATATCCTCGCCCAGAACTTGGTAAGGGTCGTGAACATCGCGCTCGCATCTGTCGGCATAGAGGCGTCTGAGCCCCTCGCCATCAGGAAGCAGGTCCTCGACTCGTTCGATTCTCTGACGTATGCCCAGGCGAGCACGTCTTTTATTCTGCTGCTTCTTGCGATCGTGGCCCTTGTCGCCTGCGTTGCCTGCCTATTTTGCGTACTCACTACCATCTTTGTACGCGTCGGCGAGATATATCTCAGGGCGGCGGCGAGCCCACTCTGCCTTGCATTTTTCGCAGACGACAGGTCCAGGGCAATGGGGGTCGGATACCTCAAGCGCTTCGCTGCGGTGTGCTTCCAGGCGGTAATGATTGTCATCGCCATCGGCATGATCCCCTTGATCATGACGGTGGCCTCTGAGCTCATAGCGCCGATCACTTCCGACACGAGCAGCTTGAGCGGGTTTGGGGATGCCGTCGCCGCCCTCATCCCATCGATGTGCGCCGTCCTGTGCATCACGGAGATAGTCAACAAGTCCAAGATGGTCGCCAACAGCCTGTTTGGCCTTGCCTAGGGAAGGTGATGAAATGGCAGAGACATTCGTGCGCGACGATATCAACAACTATGTCGCGAGAAACATCTTCGGTCATTTTTCCAAGCGTTCTGCAGTGGCGGCGTTGGCTGCCGCCTCGGTCGTGTCAGTCGGCATTTACGGCGTATACGCATGGGATTGGAACCTGGAGGCCGTCACATATCTGGCGATACCGGTTTGCGTCGGGATCGGCGTGATAGGACTCCACTCACACCACGGCCTCAAATCGGAAAAATGGCTGCCCCTCATGCTGAAGGACCGGGCCGAGCCGGATCAGCTCATGCTCGCGGTGCCGACTTTCGAGGTCGCGACACCGAAGAAGACGAGGGCCGAATTGCGTAAGGAGAAGCGCCGCGAAAAAGCCGCGAAGAAGGCAAGAAAGGCAGAACAGGAGACCGTGCCGGCGGGAATCGCCCAGGCGATGGCTGAGGTCTCTACTGAAGACGATAGGAGAAACCCGAGATGAGCAGGATGACGATTGAGGAACTCGACCGCGAGATCGCGGAGGCGGAACAGCGCCGCGCGAACGCCGTCGAGGCCGGTTGGCCGAAGGGCGTGCGCCAAATGGACAAGCGCCTGAAAAAGCTGAATAAGAAGCGCGACAAGCATCTTGCGAAATATGGTCCCGACGTGCCATCCATCCCCCTCGGGTCTTCCTGGGAGACGGATGAGGACCAGGCCGATCTCGGCGTCAACACCGCCCTGTCGACCGACGTAAAGCTCGTCCAACCCAAGTGGACGACCACGAAACTCGTGCCCTACGAGCTGCTAACGGTCGACGGCGTCATGCGTATCGATTCGGCGACCTACTCCATCGCCCTGCGGGTCGACGACGTCAACTATCAGGGCGCACGACCCGAGGACCAATATCGCGTGCGCGAGGCATGGGCGGCGTATCTCGACTCCCTCGACCATACGGTGCGCCTCGGTATCTTCATCATGAACAAGCGCGTCAGCCCGGAGGAGTTCGCCTCCGACCTGCTATTCCGAGAGGTGCCCGGTGACGATCGCGGCAACGTCTTGCGCCGCGAGTACAACGCCTGGACTCGCTCCATGCTGGCGAAATCCTCCAGATCCGTTCGCCGTGACCGCATCGTGACGATCGCGGTGTCTGCCGACACGATGGAGCGCGCCGTCCCGCGCCTTTCCCAGGAGGCCGATTCCTTCCTGCGCTTCATGCGCGACCTCGGATCCGACGCGCATATCCTCGACGGCCAGCAGCGTCTCGATATCATCCAAGCCATGACGCGACAGGACGATAACCCGGGCACGGCGAACTTCGAGCGTCTTTCCGGAACCGTCGGCCTCACGACCCGCGAGCTCGTGGCCCCCTCTTCCGTCCTCGCGGCAGACGGCTACCGCGGCGATCCTAGGATGATCGTCGGGCGCCGTTGGGTGAAGACCTATGACGTCACCCTCGACGGGTACGGCAAGACGATGAAGGACTCCTTTATCTCCGATTTGACGGGGCTGCCCTACGACCTCACCGTCGCATGGCACATCCGGCCCTGGGAATTCTCTGCCGCGATCTCCGCTGCAGAGAACCACCTGCATGAGATCACCGAGGAAAACAACACCTATCAGTTCAACACGAGCCGTCCCGAGGTCGGCTACTTCGTCGACCAGAGCAACATGCCTCCCGCCATGCGCGAGGCCCAGGAGGATGCCGAGGCTTTCCGAGACGACCTTGAGAGCGCGGAGATGCACGCTTTCGGCGTCACGACGGTCGTTACCGTCCAGGGCCGCACGGAGACGGAGCTCGAGGAGGCCTGCCGCGAGGTCGAGAAGGTGTTCTCCACGCACAGGAAGCCCTATCCCGATTCCTGGCGAGCGCTGCGCGAGGAATCGTTCTCGACCGCCCTGCCTATCGGTGCCCCCTATATCCCGTATGAGCGCACCCTTACGACCGACCCCCTGGCGCACATGATGATGTTCGTTGCGGCGGAGATGAATGACCCGGGCGGCAACATCATGGGCCTCAATGCCGAGACCCGCTCGTTTATCGTCTACGATCCGGTCTCCCATGAGCACACGAACAGCTTCACGCTGGCACAGCCCCGTTCCGGCAAGTCGTTCAATTCGAAAATCACCCGCATCATCCCCGTGCACCTGAAGCATCCGGACGACGACGTGATCACAATCGACCCCGAGGGTGAGTACGTCACCCCTACCGAGTATCTCGGAGGCCAGGTGATCCGTATCGCGGAGAACTCCGGCGACTACATCAACCCCCTCGACATCTCCCTTGCCTACGGTTCGGACGACCCGGAGACGAAGTCCTCCCCCGTTCCGGCGAAGGTGTCCTTCATCCAGTCCCTCGTTCGCATGATGGCGAGCAGCGTCAACGACGCCCAGGCAAACGTGCTCGATGCCGCCGCGGCCTACGCGTATAACCGATACTTGGACGACCCGCGCCCCGAGAACCTGCCGACACTTCAGGATATCTATGACTTCCTGATGTCCGAGCAGGGCTCCGACATGCGCGACGCCCGCGACCTCGCGAAGCTCATTCGCCGCTATGTCACGGGCACGCTGTCGCTGTTCAACCACCCGACGAACGTGGACCTCCAGTCGAACCTCGTTTGCTTCGACCTGCATGAGCTGTCCAGTGAGCTCAAGCCGCTGGCGCTGCTCATCATCCTCGACCATATCTGGGTCCGCGTCTCGGCGAACCGCCGCGCCGGAAGGCGAACCTGGCTCGTTATCGATGAGTTCCAGCTCCTGCTCGACAGCCCCTATGCGCGCAGCCAGATCGACCGCTTCTTCACCCGTGGCGGCAAATGGGACTTTTACATCAACGCCATCACGCAGAACCTCTCGCGCGTCCTCAACAGCGAGGAGACGCGCTACATGTTCCAGAACTCGCCCTTCGTGACGGTCCTGCAGCAGACGAGCGACCTTCTGCCCGACTTCCAGGAGCTGTTCAACCTCTCCGAGAGCCAGACGAAGGTTTTGGCAACCGCGCATCCCGGCGAGGGCCTCTACGTGTTCAAGAACCGCGTGGTCCATTTCGACTTCCCGATCGACCAGAAGATCTGCCCGACGCTCTACGACATCTGCACGACC
Source organism: uncultured bacterium (assembly GCA_905215365.1). Lineage (GTDB taxonomy): Bacteria > Actinomycetota > Coriobacteriia > Coriobacteriales > Coriobacteriaceae > Collinsella. Next base: position 12,773 of record CAJMPX010000010.1, read on the forward strand.
CGCCCCGCCGATATCAAGCGCCGGGTGGCGAGGCCGGTGCCGGCGAAGGCCGACGTCGATACGCTCGACGAGCCGGAAGATGCCCCGTCATCGTCCTCGCGTCCGAGACGTGAGGAGATCGGCCGCAGCGTGCCGTCGCCCGCGCACATGGCTCCCCCGCCGCAAGTCCGATCCTCCGATCGACCTGCGAGCGAGCAATTTGGTTTCAACGGCGGCGACAACCGAGACGCGGTTGCCGCCAAAAACGAAAGGATGGAAGATATGGATATTCGTGACTTCCAGGAGGGCGTGAGCTTCTCGCGCTTCAACACCCGTCGACTCCCGACCGAGGAGGAGCTGCGCGCACAGGCGGAAGCCGAGCTCAAGGAGCTTGTCCTGAACGCAATCAATCAGGTCTTCACCCGTGAGAGCGATACCCACTTCGATGATTTCGCTCTGGCGCTCTCCGCTGCCGGCATCACGCTCGGCGCCGATCCCTCCGGCGACATCGCCTTCTCGAACGGTACGGTCGCCCTTTCCGGTTCCGAGGTCGGCTACACGCTGCCGGCGCTCGTGGCCATGTCCGAGCGCGCTAACGGCCTCGATGCCGTAACGGAGCCCCAGCCTGCCGCTGCCCCCGAGCTTTCCCAGCCCGTCGAAGAGGATGCCGTGCAGGCGGCCTCTCGCTTCGATGGCGCCCGTCAGCAGCCGGTGGAATCGCCGGCCCGTCCGCGCACTCAGGCGCAAGTCCCTCAGCAGCCGGCACACTCCGCAACGCCCCAGCAGACTCCCGCTGCAGACTTCATGCAGACCGGAGGCATGTATCCAAACCAGCGCGCGGCTCAGCGCCGCCATCAGGCCGCAATGCAGGCGACGGCTGCTCCCCAGCAGCCCGCTGAGCAGCGCTTCACGAGCGCATCGGTCGCGGGGGCCATGCAGGGCCTGCTTAACTACCAAAACGACAGCGGCGAGGATGTCGGCGGCGTGTTCACGAATCCCGACGAGATCAGCCCCGAGGGCCTCAGCGAATATGCAAGTGGCTCCGGTTTCGTAGGCTAGAAAATGCGCTCGACGAGATACAGTTCCAACCTTGCCCATGCGGATGCCCGTACCGCCGCCAGCCGGCGCACGGGCACCGTCGCCGCCATGCTCGATTCGGAGTCGCGGTATGCCACGGCATCGGCAGGGCCCTCTTCGCGCAAGAACCGCTCGCGCGCGAACTCATCCGACCTCTCTCGTCTCGGCGCTCAGAAAACGACGCGCTCGCGTGCGGCATCTGCCGCCGCGGGCGCCGCCTGCTACGGCGGCGCCTTTGCAGCCGCCGCGCGATCCTCGATTGCGGGTGCATCCGAAGCCGATGCGCCCGACACAGATATGGCAGAGGGATCGGGTTTCTCCCCCTCCGCTATGGCCCCGTCTTCCCGACGCGGGGTCGCTGTGTCGGGCGCAACGCCCTCGGCCCAGCTCGCGGCGTCCTCGGAGCTCGCGAAAAAGATGGCGACTGTCCCCGTCGCACCGTTCTCAGGCAGCGCCTCAAAGGCACTCTCGCGAGCCAATGCGGTCGAGCTCGATATCCTCATGAAGCGCCGTCCCGGTTCATTCAAGAAAGATCCGGCCGCCGTCAAAAAGCTTAAGGACTACCGCAAGCGTTCTCTGCGCAGGAAGCGCAAGGCGGCACTCAAACAGGCCTCGCTCGGGAAGAAGGCGAGCCGCGCCGTCGGCGGCAGCATCTCCCGAAAGATCTTCAAGGGGCGCAAGGGAAGGCAGAAGCTCCTCTCCATGAGGGCATGGAGGAACAGGGTCGCCCTGCTCACATCCCTGCTTTCGCTCGGCTGCCTCCTGTTCATGGGCGTGGTCCTAGCCTCGTCGCTCGGCATCGTTCTGTTCGGCAACCAGGCCGCCGGCGCGAGCAGCACAGCGAGCCTGGGCGGCGAAGAACTCAAGATATATCTGTACCTCAAGGACCACGGCTGCGACGACATCCACGCCGCGGCCATCATGGGCAACTACTGCCATGAGTCCGTGGGCACCGCGGACAAAAAGATATATCCGATGGCCGACCAGGCGAAGGGCTCCTATGCCTACTGGAAAGAAGGTATCAGCCCTTGCACCAATGACGAGATCATCGCGAGGGGCCCCGTCTACAACAAGGCAGTTGGTATCGGCCAATGGGACGGGGGGCGCCGCCTTCGCCTTGCCCAGTTCGCCAAGGAGACGGGCAGGAACTGGTACGAACTAGACGTTCAGCTCGAGTTCTGGTCTGACCACGATGAGTGGGGCTCGTTTACAAGCGCCAACGGCAAGTACACCTACCAGACATTCATGGAGACCGACGATCTCGAGTCGGCGACGATGCACTATGCGATGGGATGGGAGCGGTGCGCGATGGTGGGAGGTAAGCCGCACGGCTGGGACTCAAGGTACCCAAACGCGGAGTATTTCTACAACGCCATCACTTCGGGCTCCCTCGGCGGCTCCGGCCAGGAGCTGTCTGGCGCCACGGGCACCCAGCTGGCCGTCGTGAGCGCATGCAAATCGACACCCTCGCCAGGCAAGAACTGGTGCGCCGCCTGGGTGACCAATGTGTTCAAGGCCGCCGGCGTCGGCTACTACGGCGGCAACGCCTGCGACATGGTCAAGACCTGGTGCCACAGCAACAACCCAGCGGATCTCAAGGTCGGCATGATCGTGGGTGACACGAGCCACTCCGGCACCGGAACGCCCGGCCTTCTCTATGGGCATGTTGGCATCTACGTCGGTGACGGCAAGGTCATGAGCAACGAGGGCGCTATCACGACTAAGACGCTCGATGAATTCATAGCCTTCTACGGAAAGGGCTCCGGCGTCTACTGGGGCTGGATGGGCGGAGTGGAGCTCAAATAGCTCTAAGAGGAAAGGAACTTGTGGCATGTACGAAAAGGGTAAGAAGCTCGACTCCAAAGGGATTATTCTCGCCTGCGTCGGCATCATCGCGGTCTGCATCGCAATCAATATCGCGTTCGCGGTATTCCCGCCCATGGGAAGGTCGGATGGTACCTCGAGCCAGGAATCCTCAATTGGAACCGACAGCGCGCCCGAAGTCTCAGGTGACGAGTCAGATGATGGGCAGGAAACCGACGTTGCGGATGGACAGGGCGAGACGGCCCAGGTTGACCCCTCGATCGTGTCCGTGCCCGACAACCTGCCGGAGGAAGCGACCCAGGCAGGTTTCCAGGACGCTGTCGCCGCATACCTCACATCCCTGACCTCAGAATACGGCGTTCCCGAGAAGACGCTTATCGAGTCGAGCGACGTGAATGCGGGAATGGGCCCCGATGGCTCCGATATCCCCTACTGGGTCATCCGCGCCTACTTCCCAAACGAGACGGAGATTCCCGTGACCGTCGATTTCACCAAGGGCGAGGGCTTCAACGTCGGGACGTACTGATTTAGATGAAGAATGCGCCCGGACCCTACACAACAGAACCGTCCCTGCTGCTCTTTCGCCGGCGCCTGGCCGCCCTCATGAGGGTGACGGGTGTCGGCCAGGATGAGCTTGCGGCAACGATCGGCCAATCGCCGCGCTCGATCGCCCTTTGGCTGACGGGCGTCAGGCTGCCCTCGGCGGTCTCGCTCAAGGCCCTCTCGAGGACGTTCGGCGTGCCTGCAGACTGGCTGCTGGGCGCGGACGCGGTCGAGATAGCCTCGGGGCTCACGAGGCTCGCGGAGATCGCCTCGGCGCCGAAGATCGCGGGCGCAGATAAGGCGTCGGACTAAAGGCTCGGGCGACCTTTCTGTCGTTGGGCGCGAGTTCAACGTAAATACCGATTGTGAATGGATAAAACATGGCAAGACTACCGTTACAGGGCTCAAAGATGAATAAGATTAAATTCGGTACGACCGTTGAGGTGGCTACGCTGGATAGAATCAAGGAGCTACGCAGCAAGAACCCCGAATCAATCCGGAGTACCGGTGAGGCGATTGATTATCTGAATGTTTTGTTTACCGGTCTTACGCCTCGAGTTGCAGAGGCCATGGGTAAAGCCTGCCAAAAAGAGCTTCAGCTTACTGCGCAGGAAATGAGACACCTCTCATATGATGGGTCAGAGGAATTGTCCGTAGCGGAACTTGAGCGTGACTATGATCAGCTCCTGCGCCTTCACGAACACTTTTCCCTTTACTACATGGAAGTGGCGGAGAACAAGCCCCGCGACATGCGGCGGATTGAGCTTGCCGACAATGATTTCGCTGTCGTCCCATCGTCCTGGATATTGATTTGCGACGGCGAAAGCTCAGAATCTTACAGCCAGGTTTCAGTTGTCGAAATCTGCGGAGGCGCAATACAAGGTGCGCCTCACTTCGCCTTCCTCCATAACGGCGAGTATAACGAGGAGGATGTCCTCGACCTTGCGATTCAGAAATGGCCTCCCCTATTTGACCTCACCCATGACCCATGCGTCGGAAGGTGGAATAGCAAATCAGCTAAATCATGTGTCTATAACGGTGTGCCTGTCATATGCTTCCACGAGCTTCAAGATGCGTCCTTCTATGAGGGACGGGGACTAGATGCCCCTTGCGGAGCAGCGGTGCATCGTTGTCAGCAGTGATTGGGTGTGCCTCAGAAGCCTCGTCATGATGAACACTTGTTCCCGCACCGGATGGCATGGACGCACTCCCCCATCATCGATGGGAGTTGACTGAGACGGGGAGGAAATAATGCAGCAGAGGCTAATCGAAGCGCCTGTCGAGATACTCGCGGCGGTAATGGGTCACCCGCGAGGCTGGGACACGATTCTCGACTCCATGGCCGAGCATCCCGAATTGGGCCCGAGGAGTATTCTCGCCCTCGCGGCATTCAAACTCGACCATCCCGAGGCCGATACCTCCGCTGTCCTCAGCAGGCAGCGCGCCGATAGTTTGGGCGGCAAGATCAAGGAGCTTCCGGTAGGGTTCGAGATCCTCGTTCCCTTTGCAAAACGGGTCGGTGAAGAGCTGACTCTAGACTGCGAGCTCGTGCCGGAGACCGTCTACCCCGCCTCAGCCTTCACGGGCCTCACCTCGTGTCCCGGTGCCGCTCCGATCAGGGTGGTCGAGGGGGATACGGTCGCACTCGACGCGGTCACGAAGGCCGCCGAAGACATCGACCTTGAGGGCATGGACCCGATGGCCTCCCATGTGACGCTTCGCCGCTACGGGATCGATGACGGCTTGGAGATTCGCGTGCCGATGGAGGACACCGAACTGCTCCTCGTCCGCATCGAGCGCGTCTGCGCTCAGGTGAGGGGCGCCACGAACAGAATCGACCGCGCCCTCAGGCGGGCGGGGTTCGAACACAAGCCGAGAACGCGAGCTTCGCAGAACAGCCCGGTCGAGCGCGGCCAATCGGCAGCCATGACGACAAAGCGCCTGAAGAGTATGCTTGCATCCTTCGATGCCGGCGCGCGCGGAGCCTCCAACAACGCCCGAAAGGGGGCGTAGTTCCATGGCCAGGAGAACGTCGAGGCGCTTTGTCGCGGTCGAGGGACAAATCTCACTCTTCGCGATGGACGACCCCTCAATATACGAGGCGCCAGCCGAAAGCCAAATAGATGACGTGGATGCACAGCAAAGGTTGGCACTTGACTTTGGTGCGCAACAGGAATCTTATGTAAGCCAAGCAGGAGGCGATAAGGCCGCCCGCAAGGATGATTCCGAGGAGGAAGCGCATGTCGGTGCTGAAGAACCCGTACAGGGGCGTGAGGGGACTCCGGTATTCCTTCATGGAGCAGAGCGCTCCGGAGGAGCTGGCCAGGATGGACGCGGCCGGCGAGACGGAGGAGTATCTCAAGGCAGTGGAGCGCAACTACCTGACGAGGCTAGCGGAGCTGCAGGACAGCTGCATGGAGAGCTGCGGGGCGACACCGGAGTTCGCGCAGCTCACGATGGCCGAGTGCCGGTACGACGACTACATTCGCAGGGCCAACAGCGCCCAGAAGATGGCCGAGGAGATCGCCCTCAACGAGACGGTGCTCACGCTCTAGTCAACCGCCACAACACCGAATACCTAAACCCTGACGTCCAGGCCGACCATTCGCCGCTGGAGCGCGCGAGGCTGAACGTCGCCGCCCTGCGCGCCCTCAAGGCGACCATGGATGAGGGGCGAGACGCCACCCCAGGAGAGATGCGCGCCATCTCGGCCTATTCCGGTTGGGGCGGCGCGGCGAACGCATTTGCCGAAAACCCGACCGGCGGCTGGGCCGAGGTATCACGGAAACTGAAAGAGCTGCTGAGCGAAGATGAGTTCGCCGAGCAGCGCGCGACGGTCCTCACCGCCTTCTACACCCCCCGTCCTGTCGTGGAGCTCATCTGGGAGACGCTAAAGGGTGCAGGTATCTGCGATGACGGCACAGCCGAGATTTTGGAGCCGGGATGCGGCACGGGCAACTTCATGCGCTGCGTGCCCGAGGGCATGGACGTCCATGTGACCGGCGTGGAGATCGACCCCGTGAGCGCGGGACTTGCTCGTGTGCTTTGCCCGGACCATACGATCGTCGCCGCAGATATCGAAAAATGCGAGATCCCCGATGGGTCATTTGACGCCGCCATAGGCAACGTCCCCTACTCCGACGCAATTAAAATCGACGGTGCGCCGCTTCACGACTATATGATCGAGAGGGCCATGGCCGCCGTGCGCCCCGGCGGTATCGTCGCCGTGCTGACGAGCCGCTACACAATGGATAAGGCACGCGAGGCCACGCGTGAGTACCTTGCGCGCGAGTGCGACCTTGTCGGTATGGCACGACTCCCCAAGGAGACTTTCGAGAGCCAAGCTGGAACTAGCGCGCTGTGCGACCTCGTCATCCTGAGAAAACTTGAGAAGCCGCGTGAGGTCGAGCGCGAAAGTGCGCCGGCCTGGGTCCACACGGCGACCAACGCGGACGGCTTCCGCGTGAACGCACTGCTTGTCTCCAATCCGTCCATGGCCGTCGGCGAGCAGGGTTCAGAAATGACCGCGTACGGCCCCGGATATGCGCTGACCAGCGGTCTTGACGCCGAGGGTATCGCCGATGGTGCCAGGAAGGCCCTGGCAGATCAGGCCATCGCTGCAATCTCCCATACTTTCGAGGGGATGCCCGATAGGTCTGCCGTACCCGAGGTCGCGCCGGTTCCCGCCGACCCGGCGCTCTATGAGTTCACGCTGGGCGACGGCGGTACGATCTGGTACGGCAACGGCGACACGGTGGAGCGCTTCTGTCCCACGGGGCGCGATGCAGAGGGCCGCGCCCGCGCGATGCTCGAGCTCAGGGACGCCGCACGAGCGCTAATCTCTCTCGAACGCGACCCTAAATCGACTGACGCCGCAATCGAAATCGGAATAAAGGCACTGAACGACCTCTACGACCGCTTCGCCGAGCGCTACGGTCGCCTGAACGATTCCGTGAATCGCAGAGTCCTCACCATGAAGGGCTACCACGACTGCTCGCTCGGCATCAACCTCTTCAGTCTCGAGGTGCTGGATACCAAAAAGAACTTCGTCCGCAAGGCCGACATCCTCTCGAGGCGCACGGTGCGCCCCCAGGCACCACTTCCCGACCGTTCCGAGACCCCAGCCGATGCCCTGGCAGTCTCATATGACCGAACGGGCGGCGTCGATCTGGCACTTATCGGGCGACTACTCGGCTGCAGTGTCGCCGAGGCCGAGCAAAAGCTCGGCGACCTCATCGTCCGCGATCCGGTCACTTCGAGGATCGAGAGCGCCGAGGCATATCTTTCCGGCGATATCGGCGAGAAGCTCGATGCAATCCATACGATGCAAAAGAAGATAGAGAACGAGCGTTTCGATGCCGGGGAAAGCTCCTGGTTCGAATCTGTTTCGATCCCTCCCGTCCGCACTCCCGAGGCAAATGCGGAGGTGGCGAGAGCCGTTACCGTTCTCACGAAAAGCGGCCTGTGGGACACCTGCGTCCATCCCCTGACGGCCGACCGTGCCGTTATCGCCTCGGCGCATGTCGGCAGCCTCCCCGACAGCTGGCGCGACAGGTCGTTCAGCACGTGGACCGGAGAGGCGTTAATTGCCGCCCTGGGAGAGCTCGATGAGGGGGTTCGCATCTCCACTGAGCGCAGGAACGGCCACGCGGCAATAACGAACCCCCTCATTGCAACGCTTGTCGAGAGATCGCTCGGATATCTGGCAAGCAAGCGGGACTTCGCGACCGATGGCATGAACACGGAGGAGGTCCTCTGGCGACTTTCCAGGGATCCTCGCGTGGGCTCCGATGTTCTTGGCGTCGCACTTCACTGCGCCGATGCCGACAACACATATCAGACTCCCGATCCGATCAAAAACCTGGCGCGCGCGTATGGGATCTCTATTGCCCGGAAGTCGGAGCAGGAGCCCCTATCGAGTGTTTTGGCGGCTGCGATGAAGGCAGACCCCGTGCCGGCCGAATTCCTTATCTCGCTCGGCTATTGCCAGGCTGGTGACGAGGCCGTGGTGAGGACTACCCATGTCGACTGGATGGACGACGTCGAGCAGGCCGTTCCCCATGAGGAGCTCGTCAACTCAGATGACCTTGCCGAGTACAGGGCTAGACGCGAGCGACATATGGCGGCCTTCGGCCTAACCGAGTCGGATGTCGAGAGGCTCGCCGCGCTGCACACCTGCGAAGAGAAACTGAAAGCCGTGCTTCCACGTGAGCTGGGTCCCGGAGAGATCGCGGCGACCCTGGGTTCTCCCTGGATTCCCCCCTCCTTCGTCATGAGCTTCATCGAGGAGGAGCTCGAGTTAACTGATGGTGAGATGACTGCGGCAAAGCAGAGGAAATTCGAGGTCGCCCATGAGCTTCGTACCGGAAAATGGCGCCTGACGGGAAACGCGACCGAGCTTTCGCTCGAGGTGCTGGCCAGATACGGCATCAGCAGCTATTCGCCGCTCAAGGTCATCTCGGCCGTCCTCAACGGCAGCGAGACGAAGCTGAACAAGACCGACATGTCCACGGGCAAGAAGGTTCCCGACCCCCAGGGGACTAAGGCCGCATGGGACAGGAGGCGCTTGATTTCGTCGGCTTTCGAGAAATGGGTGTGGGCAGACCCGGATCGGGCAAATGTTCTGTGCAAAATCTACAACGATAGGTACAACCGTCTTGCTCCAAGAACGTATGACGGCTCATACCTCACATTTCCCGGCATGAATCCCGACGTGGAGATGAGGCCGCATCAGCGTGCCGCCGTCGCGCGGGCTGGGCAGGCAGATGAGGGCACGCTTGTGGCCCATGTTGTCGGCGCCGGGAAAACCTATACGGGTATCGCCATGTGCATGGAGGCCAGGCGTCTCGGCCGGGCCACCAAGCCGCTTGTCGTCGTGCCGAAGCACTTAACCGAGCAGTGGGCATCGGATTTCGCCTATCTCTATCCTGGGGCGAGGGTGCTCTACATGCGTAAAACGGAGTCGGATTCCGCAGACGCGGCGAGGGAGTTCTTCGGCCGAGCGGCAAACGGCGACTGGGACGCCGTGATCGTATCGGGCTCGCGCTTCGACATGCTCGACCTTTCGCAGGAGCGAAAGGAGGTTTATCTCAAGCGCCGTAAGGAAGAATTCCTGCAAGCCTAAATGGATGCGCAGGCAAACGGCGGAACTTTCTCGGTTAAAAAGCTCCAGGAAGAAGTCAACGAAATCGATAAGAAGCTCGCGAAGCTCCATTCGTCCCCGAAGACCGAGGGGCTCTCATTCGAGGAGATCGGCTTCGACTATCTGTTTGTGGACGAGGCGCACATCTATAAGAATCTCCCCACGTACGGCCTGGCCGTCTCAGGAATGACCTCATCGAAGTCCAACCGCAGTGAGAGCCTGCTCGATAAGTGCACCTACCTTCGCGAGATCGGCCGTGGACGCAACATCGTGTTCGCCACGGGCACGCCCGTCACCAATACGATGGGCGAGCTGTACAACATGCAGCGCTATCTCGCGCCTAAGCTCCTTGAGCGACAGGGCCTGTCATCGTTCCCGTCCTGGGCGTTTACGTTCGGCACGATAGAGGACTCGATGGAGATTAAGCCTGAGGGCAACGGCTTCCAGTTGAAGCAGCGCTTCACGAAGTTCCATAACCTCCCCGAGCTCATGAGTGCCTATCGAACCTTTGCGGATATCGTCACGCAGGAGACCGTGAACCTCAAGGTTCCCGAATGCGAGGAGATCCATATCACCGTGCCCGCTACGCCCGAGCAGGTCGAGGAGGTCAAAAAACTCGGCATACGCGGCGAGCGCGTCCGCGCCGGGACTGCCGATGACAACGATAACCTGCTTGCGATCACCGGCGACGGCATGAAGGTCGCCCTCGACCCGAAGCTGATGCACCCAGAGCTTGAGCCGATGGAGGGCGGCAAATGCGAGGTGTGCGCACGTGAGGTATTTAGAATTTGGGAGGAGACGGCCGACATGCGCGGCGCTCAGCTCGTCTTCTGCGACCGTTCGACCCCGGCCTCGGGAAAATGGAATATCCAGGATGACATGAGGCGACGTCTCATCGAGACGGGAATCCCCTCCGAGCAGGTTGCGTGCGTCAGCGACGTCGGCAACGACCCTGAGAAGAAGGAAACTCTCTTCGAGAAGGTGCGCACGGGCGAGGTTCGCGTCCTCATGGGCTCGACCGAGAAGTTGGGTACGGGCACAAACGTCCAGACGAGGCTCGCGGCCATCCACAACCTCGATTGCCCGTGGAGACCTTCCGATTTCGAGCAGCGTCTGGGACGAATCAAACGCCAGGGAAACCTATTCGAGAGCGTGAAGGACTACAAGTACGTCGCCCAGGGAACGTTCGATTCCTTCCTCTATTCCACCGTCGAGCACAAGCAGCGTTTTATCGGACAGGTCTTCTCGAATAAGCCGTCCGTACGCAGCATGGACGACATCGATGAGACGAGGATCTCCTACTCCGACCTTGCCGCCGTTGCGTCCGGCAACCCCGATATCAAGAGGATCCAGGAGCTGAGAAGTGAGATCATGTCGCAGTCCATGCTCAAGCAATCCCATGCCGAGATGGTCACGGGCATGCGCAGCCAGATTGAATCTCGTTTTGAGCCTTCTGCCGTGAACTACCGCAGGCAATTCGAGTTGCTCGAACGCGACCACGATGCCCTCGAGTGCGCAAACAGGCAAAGGGAGCTCGAGAAGGGCACCGATATCGTAAGGGTCTCGGTTGGCGGCGTGTCGGCACAAAATCGAGCCAACGCGATCCAGATGATCCAAAGGGCAGCCGGAGATTGCCCCATCGGTCCAGTCAGGGCCATTGGAGAGTTTCGCGGTCTGGAGATTGTCGTGAAGAAGGATCAGACGCTGCCCGAGCGCGGCGGTACCTTCCGTTACGACCCCTTTATCGGCCTTAGGGTCAAAGGAACGGCCGACGCGCACTGGTCGAAGCATATGCTACCATCGGCCACTTCCGGCTCGCATACCGTGCTGCAGCAGATGGACGGCATTATCGAGAAGGAGGCGGGCGGTCTGGACCAGGCAAGGGCCCTTATGGAGCGCTCCGACAAGCAGCTTGAAGATGCCAGGAGAATCGCTGCCGAGCCTTGGGACGGTGAGGAGAACCTCAAGAAGCTGCAAGCCGAGCTTGCCGAGTTGGAGCAGAAGGAGCTGGAAAAGGGTCAGGAAGAGTCAAGCGGAGTTGATGGCCAGGACGAGGACGGCCATGCCATCACGGAATCTCCCGTCAGTGTTGAGGGGCAGGACGGGGACGAACATCCCCACACGAACGGCCATGGATTTTAAACGACAGGCAAAATCGGCTTCCAAAGATTTCGATCGTTTGGATGCTATTGGACCTATTGAGGTTGAATGAGATTGGAGACGGGATGGATGTAGGGAAAAGTCTCGCCGAATCGATTGAGGGGGCCACGACGGCCTACTATCGGGATGGCGGTGGCACCGAGACTGGGATTGCGGCTGATGAGAGACTGGTCGAAGCGCTCAAGCAGGCCTATATCGCGGCCTATGCCCGAAATGATGGCGGCTCGCTGGATACCGTGAGAAATGAGCTCGCGGAGTTCGGTGGAAGGGAGCCGACGACCAATGAGATCTGCGAGGCTGCCATTGCACTCGCAGGCAAGCAGGCAAAGCAGGATGCGGGTGTCATCTCCCGCATGTTCAAGCTGCAGGCCGCATCGCTTGCTGAGGAGTACGCGCCCGCGCTCGTCAGGACCTTCGATGCGGAGCGCGCGCAGAAGGCCAATCACGGCATTGCGGTAAACGAAAAGGATGCGCTAAAGCGAACGAGTATTAGGAGGAACTGAAATGTACCTTGTGGATGACCTTGGGGAGCCACGCGTCCGTATGTTTAGCGTCCAGTACGAGCCGACGTCCACTTACTTCCCAACACGGCCCCATGACATCTTGCTTGAGCTGGAGAGAGATCCTAAAGGACGCGAGGGCGTCTTCGTTCAGCCCTTCTCATGCGGTGGCATCATTCCCATGGCCCATGTCTCGCATAAAGTGGAGACCGCTCTTAAATTCGGATGGCCGGAGCTTTCGCACAACGGTTATTCCGCCATAATTCATGGCCGTTATGATAAAGACAGAAGAACCGGGAATCTCAGGTCTGGATTCGAGGGCCTATTGGAATTCCCTATCCTTATGGGTATTCTTGAGCTCGAGGGAATGGTGGAGAACGCCGAGCGCGACTCGCTTTACGGCGCGCTCGTGGTCGACCGTGAGACCAAAGAGATTAAGGTCGAGGTTCCCGAGGATGTCGATATCGAGTTCAGGTATTGGCTCAGGAATAACGGGACACACCCCGTCTCATCCAAGGAGATGCCGACGGTTCCCGTTGCCCGCGATCCGAACCGAATCTCCAACGAGGCCGCTGCAATTCTTTCGGAGAAGACGCCAGAGCGCTTCATGAGATCGCTACTCGACTCGAAGATCTTGCGTGACGGGGCCTCGCCGTCAGATATCGCGGCGCTGAGGTCGGGCCTCGATGGCCTTTTGGGTCATGGCGTCGCCGGTACGAAAAGCCTTACAAAATCGCTCGAGATGAGAGAGCGTTCAACACACCATTAAACGTTTCGCCAGACTGAAAGCCCCTGTCCTGAGCAGGGGCTTTCCATTATTCATGAGCATGGTAAATCATGTAATCGAAAAATACGTTGTCACGTTATTACGTAGTTACTTTATGTCGCAGTTACGTTATCGGGTAGTTCCGTTTTTGTGCAGTCGCGTAGTTACGTTATTCGAAAGTTCCGTTATCAGGCGGTTCGGCTGTTGCTATGGACTGGCATGTCACCCGCTGGCACCAAACGGTCTCGTGCGAGAGTTTCGGCGGTGGGATTCTTATCTCATGCCAGCCCCTGGAAGAAAAGGTCATATCGATTGGCTCTGCTGGGCCAGGATTGGCATTTTGGTGTAAGTGGATGTTGGAATACCAGATTGAACGGAGCGAACTTGAACGATTCCTGTAAGGGGATTTCGAGTTTTGTCCGCAAGTTCATCGTGCGCGCCTGCCTCATTGGCTTCGAAAAAGGCAGCCAGTCCAAGGCGGGTGCCGCTGCGGTGGATGTGCCCACGGTCAGCTAAGATTTTCTTGGCGATCTGCTTGTCCAGTTTCTTCATCGATCGCTGGACGACCTTGTCGACCTCAATTCGCCAGGTCAAGGCTTTCCTCCAGCTCGTCGAGCGTCACTGTCTCAAGCCCACCAGCCCGGTAATCCTCGACCTTCTTCAATAGTCCGTACTCGTACTCAAGCCTGTCAATCTCGGCAGCGAGTGCTTCTGTCATGTAGAAAGTCTTCTCGCGTCCCGTTGATTTCGCCAAACCGTCGTACCTGATTGCTAAGTCCTCGGGCAGGCTCAATGTCGCGGTAGCAGTTGCCATGACGCACCTCCCAATCACTCGTATAACGTACTTTACTATCTAGCACATCGCTTGCCGCAGGGGTGTACAACAATAACTATATTGACAATATGCGTCGTGTGAAGGAAGGGCCTTAGCCCTCGGGGGCGTCTGATCGAAAATGGACAATAAAAGACGGCACTCGGTTGATGTCGCCCATCCTGAATCGCCAATCTTGCAAGAAGCATAGAGAACCCGGGAGGGTCAGCCGCTCTGCTAGAATCGTCCTCGCTGTCGGCAGCCCTTGTGCCGGGCAGAGCCCTCCATCCGATGGGAGGTGATGCCCATGACCGATTTCACCGAGTTCGTGAAGCTCCTGACCGCCCTGGTCTCGCTCCTCACGGCCCTTGTCGGCCTTTCCAAGGCACTCAAGCAGGGCTCGAAGCCCAAAAAGAAAGGTCACCGTCGCTAAGATGATGACCTAACTTTCTAACGCAACGGCTCTGCCCAGCTCGCAACAACTTGGGCTGCCGTCGGCACCATTCTACCCTCCTGACGAGGAATTCGTCCATATTTCAAAAATCAAATCGCGTTTGCTATCGAAGTTCATTCATCGTCCATGCGTCTTGGGATTGTGGCTATCTGACGATTGAGTTCTGAAGTCGCTGGTCCGTCTAGAATTGACGGGATGGCGCATTCCGTGCGCGGGCGGCCGACAATTCGATTGGAGGCTTCCCTATGCTAAAGATCCTTGATGCGCCGGCCGCCCTTGCGGCGGCCGGCACGTTCGTCATTGCGTTTTTCGATTCGTATGAAGTTCGAGTTAAGGTCCGTAGGCGTACGCGCGGTGCGGACGGTGGACGGCATTTGCGCAGCAAGCGCAAATAAAAATGCCCGGGGTGGAGCCCGGGCATTTAACCAAAACTGAAAACTAGGCCGCCCGCGCTCCATGTTGCTTACACGGGAAGCGTCGTCTTCAATAGCCATCTTACCCTCTTTGGGAAGTTAAAACCACCGTATGTTCGGGTTCTCATGCGAGATCATCCAGATCATCCACCCATCGTTCATACAATGTGGACTGTAACGACGGGGGCCATTCAGGGCATGTAGGCGACAATTGCACAAATACGTTATTGCAAACTTACTTTTCGAGAAGTTACGGTATTACGTAAATCTGCTATTACATTGTTACATTATGCCGTAGTTGCGTGGTTACGTTATGTCGCAGTTAGGTTGTGGACGATACGATAGCTCGGTTACGGAGACCATCCGTTATCCGGCCTGTCGTCATCCATGTCATGGACTACATACCAGCTGTTGCCGTGGTGGCAGATGTGGCGCAGGGTTCCATCCCCCATCTTCACGCGCCAGCTCTCGCACACGCGCCCCTCCCCCAACACCCACGATCGCGTCTCGTGCCAGCCGACCTCCGCGAAGGGGAAGATCCTACCGTCGTACCATTTGATCCCCCACGGTACGTATTCTCCGTCCGGCCGACACTCGACCAGGGCCGTCACGAGCCTGATTGACTTCTCCCCCACGCCGCTTCCCTATTCCTTTTTACGAACGAACGCGTGTTCTATTATCACACAACCAATAGAGCGGATGCTGGACATCTGCAAGACGTGGCATTGCGGGCCGAGGTGTCACCAGATGGCACCAAACGGCCCCGCGCAAGAGCTCCAACGGTGGGATTCTTGTCTCATGGAAACCCCTGGGAGAAAGGGCTAAACGATTATGGCAAAGAAAAAAACTGAGAGCATACTGGTTCCGCTGCTGCCACGATTCGATGCCGCGGACATATATGATCCGTATCCCTTGAGGACTTCGGTTGGCAAGATGACCGTTACGAGAGACGATGCGTTCCCGGGGACAATTCGATTTGAGAATTGCGTTTCCTTCAAGGACGAAGCACTGGTCGAGTCAAAGGTAGTCGAAACTCTTTTGCCGTTCCTGGGCAGCTCCACATCGGCCGGATATGTCATCAGCGTGGATTATGACCGAGATCATCCGACTCCTCTTCGCAAGGGGGAGACTCGAGCCAAGGACGACAAGGGCCTGCCCCGAGGGTTTGAAGCGGAGCAGTTGGAACTCCCCATCCTCGCCTGCGCTCTTAAAACTTACGACATCGCCATAGATATGCCAGCTGAAGCCCTTTGCTATGGAAAACTATACCGAAGGGATCAGAAGCAGTTTATTGATCATCCCCGAAGGCGTGTGGCCAGTGAAGACCATTTGGAGACCGAGGGCCTTAATATAAAAATCATGCCAGATCGCAAGGTCACGGCAGTCTCCTATGAGGACCGTGAAATAGTCAACCACCTGGCAGGACTGCACAGGCTTGCCGTTTTCAGCCCCGTTTACGCGGAGGAGCTGCTCGGCCCCGCCGACAGGAATTCGGTTACCGTCCCGGAGAGGGTCGAGCTTGTATTGGGCGCCGGTTCCTCACCTGACTTCATACGTAAAATGAATGAGGCCGGCTTCATCTCGGAAGGGGTACCATCCCAGTACCGTGATTCGATCCTCAGGAAGGCACGTGAGCTTTTCGATGCCGATCTCGAGATATGGGATCAAAATGTCGCACCGATGTTCAAGGAACATCTGGGCCTGAATATGCGCTGGGTCGCAGGGGATTTCTATGGTAATCCGAGAATGGCTGAGCTCAAGAGCGAGCCGGAGCCCGGGGAAAGGGTTGCTTTGACGCCCGTTCGGCCTCGGCCCGTATATAGGCAGAAACAGCCATGAGTGCGCAGGTGCGCCCGCTGGGCAGTTCCACGGCTCCCTATGGCCATGAGAATCTTTTGGAGCGAAAATGACCTCCGTTACGGTCAGTCTCGTGGAGAGGCCCGGACGGGAGCCGAAGTTCAGGTGGATCGAGCTTTCTGACGGTCGTAGGTTCCAGGTCCGCTCCACGGGCGCATCTGTCCCCTGCCCCGGGCGAAAGATGGGACATCTCGCCCGTATCTGGAGCGTTGAGATCGAGTGGAAGGGCAGGCCCGTCCACCGCTTTATCGTCAGGGACGACGATGAGTACTTTATCGTGCGCTCGGGAGAGGACTCCTAGAGGGTCGTATAGTCCAGGTGCGAGATCGGGTAGGTGTCCTCGCAGACGTAGTCCGACGAGTTCGATGATTTGATCTTCACCTTCACGGGCTGGCCCTCATCCTCAAGGAGAAACGCCTTGCACACCGAAATCGAATAGCCGGGCTCGAGTGTCTTCATCGTGTTGGAATCGCTGTATTTCGTGCACTGGGAGAGCTTCACACCGTTCTGGTAGCACGAGACATATGACACCGGCGCCCTGCTGTCGTGGTCGAGGTCGTTTTCGAATGTCATGCCGACAAGGAGGAACCGGTATTCCTTGCCGCTTGAGTCCGTGGCGACCCTCTTGTAGACGCCATCGACCGAAAGCCCCTTGGAGGCATCGGAGGAGCTCGTATCGCCTATCCCTCCAAAGGAAAAAGCCTCGTCCTCGCTCTTCTCGGAATCCTTATTCTTCTTCGAATCGTCCGATCCATTTGCTTTCTTTGAGCCGCCGCATCCTGTAAGGGCCAGCGAGGCCATGGCGGCCAGAACGGCCCTCCTGCTGACGTTGACGATACCCATGAGTTATCACCCATCAATCAATTTTATATCACAACCGATAGAGCACGTATCCCCTGCCGCTTGCCGCCTTTTCGGCTCCGGAACAGGCTTTTCCAAAGCGTTTTACGTTGGAATCCCGCACGATAGCCCACGTCCAGCCATCCTCCTTAAGGACCCCGTAGCCCCCTTCCAGACTGTCAACGTAGGCACGGTAGTCGTTTGCCTTGCCGTTGCCGGAGATCGCCTCAGACCAGATCTCGGGACGCATGTCGTAGGTCACGGGCACCCTCGCCCACTCGAGGTAGTTCATCACCGTGGCGTCCTCGGACCATATGCGACCCGGGTTGTCACCCAGGGCCTCGACGATCTGCGCCATATCCGAGTCGATGCCCCTCCATCCGGTCTCGACCCCGCGGGTATCCGAATCAAGCGAGTTAAGGCCGCTATTGACGATGGAGATCGCTAGGACGAGGACCATAACGGCTCTCCCGGCAATCAGCAGGCGATGCACCCGGGGGCCGATTGCGTCGCCCTGGCCGACGGATACGGCGACAACGAGAAATGAAGCCGTCCACGTTATCCAAAGGCACCTGACGGCGAGTGCCCCGGCGATTGCTGACGCCGCCCAAAAGGCCAGAAGCCACCTGGGCGGGAACCGCCGGGCAAGGCAGCACGATACGAAGGCCACAAGGATTGAGGCGCCCCAGAACAGGGCCGCGGCAGGCATTACCCAAACCGGATTCAGCTCGAGGATGACCCCGCCGTAGGATGCGGCTCCTAGCGAGCGGAGCACATAGAGCGAGCCGTCGATACAATATGGGTTTACAAGCGATTCCGCGGCCATGCCGGCAACCGCCGCAAGCAGGGGCAGCCTTGAGCGCCACCATGCGCGAAGCGTCTCGGCGGTCGCCTGTGTCGAGATCTCGCCCTTTTCGGGGAGCAGGAAGCATGCGGCGACGGCCGCCGGCAGGGGCCAGAGCGCGGCCTGCAGGTTCACGGAGAGCAGCGACACGATCGGAAGCGCCAGAAGGCATCGCGGGTTAGCGCTTTGTCGCCACTCCAGGCAGATGGATATGGCGACGAACAGCAGCGCCGCCGTCCAGATTGACGGACGGATGGATAGATATGAGGCCATGAGGGAAAACCCTAGCGCGCCGATCAGCAGCGGTACCCATGGATAGCGCGGGACTCGCGCCAGCCTGCAGACGACACCGGTATAGGTACACAGTGCCAGCGCGGCGGGAATCGCCACGGAGACGGCGACACCGGTGTAGCCAGCCACCTTCCAGCACAGATAGAGCCACGCGTCGTGGAGCCACTGCTGGAGCACGATGCCTTGGCCCTCGACTGCGGTGAAGGGGTTTACTCTCGGGATGCCGGATTCGACGACCTCGCGCCCCGAGGCGAGAAGAAACCAGCCGTCGGTATCCAGCGTCCCCGCCGACCTGATAGCAGGGATCATAGCAATGATTGCTATGGAAAAGATAAGGGCGAGCGCCGTGCAGGCCCCGTGAACGAGCCTTTCTGCATCAATTCGCATCAATCGAGTCTCCTGATCAAGTGGGGTCGGTCTGACTCGGTGAACGTACCGGGTGCGACCTCGATGCCCCCGACTGCCCCTCGCGGCGCGAACAGGATGCGCCAGGGGGCAACCGAGGCATCGAGCGAGACGACGGGCCAGGATTGATTCGAGGGGTCGAACCGGCCTATCCAGCACACATCGACCGGGATGCGCATGAACAGGGTGTGAAGGGACCTGCCCCTCGCGTAGACCGTTCCGCAGGACTTTTCTATCGACCTTGCGCCCATATACCCGATGGCCTTGTCCCTGAAGGTCCTGGCGGCCCTCAGGGACAGCGGGACTTCGGCACCGGATCTAGTCGTGGCCACGCAGGGGATATCGTATTTGAAGCTCATGGGCCGTCTCCTACATGAGGGAAGTGAACGTCTGGGCGATCTGCGCCACCACGGGCGCCAGGACGACAATCAGAAACACCGGCAGGATGAACAGGATGATCGGGAAGAGCATCTTGGAGCTCAGCTTCTCGATCTCGGACTCCACCTTGAGGCGCCGCTGCTCGCGGACGGTCTCGGCCTGGTCCCGGATGATGTCGACCAGCGAGCCGCCCGCGCGCTCGGATTGAGCGAACGATGCCGCGAAGATGGTGAGAGAAGGCACGCGTGCGCGTTCCGCGAAGCGCAGGAGCGCCTCGGTGCGAGACGAGAAGCTGGCCTCGTTGGCCACGCGCTCGAAGCCGCGCGCAATGGCGCCGTCCATCCTGCTACCCACCGTATGGAGGGCAAAGTCGATGGACGAGCCCGCCGACATGCAGATCGCGAGAAGGTCGAGGGCGTCGGGGAGCTGCCTGTCAAGCTCATCTCGCCATTTCGAGCGCTCGTTGAAGAGCCACAGCTGCGGCACCGCGAGCCCCATGAGGACCATCGCGGCGAAGACGCCGAGGCCCTTTGGGCCGCCGATGAGGACCGAGGCGATGAGGCCGGCCGCGATGAACCCTGCGGCGCTCGCGACCCGGAAGGCCCAGAAGGTCGCCGGCTGAATGGTGAGGCCGGCACGGTCGAGGGAGTCCCGCGTGGAGTCCATGACCGAGCGTGAGATCGGCGCGAGCTGCGATACGACGTCGGACACCTTCTCGGCGATGCCGGGAAGAGTCGAGGACGATCCCTCGTCAACAGGCGACTCGAGTTCGAAGATCCGCTTGAGGGCGATATCCACGCCAAGGCCCGCGACGACTCCGAAGAGAAGGAATATAAAGCCGGTCGTTATCGTTTCGAACATCTGAGCTCCCCTAGTCGTACCTGATGTTGCTGATTTGCTTGAGGACCAAGAAGCCCACGATATCGAGAACCGCTCCGACGGCCAGGCACGCCCATCCGGCGGGCGTCATGAAGAACTCACGGTGGATCTCCGAGCTGATGGACATGAGCAGCAGCATGACGACCGGCGCGAAGCCGACGAGTTTCGCCTCGAATCGTGCCGAGGACGTCTTGGCCTCTGCCGAACGCTTGGCCTTTACCTTTGCACGGATGGCCTCGCCCACTCGCTCAGTGATCTCGGAGAGCGAGCCGCCGGTCTGCTGGGATACGGAGACGGCCGTGGAGTAGAGTCTTAAGTTCGAGCTTTCAGTTCTCTTGGCCATGTCGTCGAGGGCCTGCTCGATGGGGCGGCCGTTGCGCAGGTCGCGTTCGAGGATGGCGAACTCCGATTTCAGGGGCTCTGCCATGTGTTCGGCGACAGGTGCGACCGACTGCGCGACTGAGGCGCCCGTGCGCAGGTTCGACGCGATCAGGGGCATGGCCTCACCGAGTTGCTCCTCGAAAAGGCCCTGCTCCGCTCCGCGCTTCAGCCTAACCCAGATCGGGAACGCCGCGATGCCGAGCGGGAGTGCGGCAAGCGCACCCACCGCCGAGCCGGTGGCGAGGATAAGCACGGACGGGGCGAAGGCGATAACAGCCCAAAGCTGCGCGGCCTCGGAGACCGATAGCTGGGGAGCAGCTCCCTGGCACACGCGACGGAGTGTGCCGACGAGTCGGTTCCCACCGGCATCTTCGGTTGGGTTCTCCGGGATGGGGCCGGTTTCCGCGCGCTCGCGCTCGACGCGCAGATTTCTGGCCGTCAGGAACAGGACTATTCCCATAAGGAGCGCCGGCAGCGCGGGAATGAGGGCCGCCGGGGTTATCTGCCCGCTCATCGACGGAACCAGAAGTCGTCGTCGACGTACACGCCGCGCGCGAAGAGCTTCTCGCGGTGCGCCGGGGTGATGCGCTCTCCCGTGGGCATGAACTCGCCGAGCACCTTGCCGTCCTCGGAGAAGCCCGTCTGCTCGAAGCGCATGATGGTGCCGATCGTGATAACGTCGCCCTGCATCCCCTGTACCTCGGCGATTTCGGTGATCTTGCGCGAGCCGTCGATGTCGAAGCGGTTCACGAAGACAATGAAGTCGATGGCCGAGGCGATGAGCTCCATGATCTGCTCGCTTCGCATCTCGGTTCCGGTCTGCTGGATCATCGAGCGCAGGCGCGTCGTTGCCTCGCGCGCGTTGGAGGAGTGCACGGTCGTGAGCGAGCCCTCGTGGCCCGTCATCATGGCCTGGATCATATCGAAAGCCTCTCCGCCGCGGCACTCGCCGACGACGATGCGGTCCGGGCGCTCGCGCAGCGCATGGATGACGAGCTGCCGGATGGTGATCTCGCCCTCGCCCTCGATATTGGGGCGGCGTGCGGTCTTGCGCACGACATGGGGCTTTTGGAGACGCAGCTCCGGCGCGTCCTCGATCGTGACGATTCGCTGGTTGTCCGGGATGAAGGAGGAACAGGCGTTGAGCAGCGTCGTCTTGCCCGAACCCGTGCCGCCGGCGATGACGACGTTCATGCGGCCGAGCACGATGGCCTCCATGAACTCGAGCATGCGCTGGTCGAAGGTGCCGAGCGCCATGAGGTCCTCGGGCTCCACCGCGTCCGGTCGGAACTTTCGGATGTTGAGGATGTTGTGGTCGACGGCGATGCCCTTGGCAGTCGCCGCGACGCGCGAGCCGTTGAAGATGGCGCCGGGTCGGTTGAGGATGCAGTCGCACAGCGGTTGCGCCTCGTCGCAGCGGCGGCCGTCGGCGGACGCGATGCGGTTGATGACGAACTTGACATGCTCGTCGTCCTCGAAGGTCACCGGGGTCTTCTGCAGCAGGCCCGCGCGCTCGACCCAGACGTCATCCGGGGCGTTGACCATAATCTCTGAGATCGTGGTATCGGGAAGCAGCTCCTCGATGGGTCCGAGATAGTACAGGTCGTTGATTCCTGCCTGGATAACCGCATCGAAGGAGTCGTCGTCCAGGCGTGAGCCCTCGGGGCTGGAATCCACGATCTCGGCAAGGAGGTCGCGTGCGCGCGCGTCTCTCTGCTCATTGCTTTCGGATGCGTCGTTGGCTGCCGTCAGCACGCCGGTCGCCTGGCGCACGGCGTCGCGCTCGATTCGGAGCAGGTCCCTATTCAGCATTGTTCGTCTCCCCCGTCTCGGGAAGGGCGACGAGCCTGATGCCGCTCGCGCTGGAGAGTGCGAGGGCCTGGTCCTCGGTCACCTCGATGGTGACATTCGAGTAGCCGTCAGACTTGGAGCCCGACAGGTTTCCGTCGAGCGCAATGACGCGGATGGAGTCGGCCACGCGTTCGGTCGTCACGACTTGGCCGTCGCTCACGCTCGCGAGGACATCCACCTTATCGCCGACGGAGAGCAGCGGGGAGAGGCCGGTCGAGCTGTCGAGTGCGACGGTGTAGGCGACGTGCCCCTCGGTCACGGCTGTGGTAATCGAGGCCGGCTTCTTGGAGCCGGAAACGGACGAGAGCGAGACCGCGGTACCGGAGGTCTGCTGGGTCACGGTCTGGCGACCTGCCACATCTGAGACCTTCTTTGCTGCGTCCTTGGGCGCAAACGCCTTGGGAACGCTCGCGACCGTGAGGTCTGCCGAGGAGATCACCTCGCCGGGGGCGATGTCGCGCGTGACGGTGACGACCTTGACGGTCGACTGCTCGAGGCGCGTCAGTTCACCCTGTGCCTGGGTCCAGCGCCAACCGGAGAAGCCGACCGTCGCGACGGAGACGGCGATGGCCACGCCGGCCACTGCAGCGAGCCTGCGGTCCTTGCGGGTACCTCCGGGCTGCGGCCCGCGCTGTCGGCGTGCTGTCGCGGCCCCTGCCGTGGCTGTCGTCCTCTGGCCGCTCTTTGCGTTCTTGGGGGCCGTGTTTGGCATGGGGCTCGACTTGGTCGCACCCATGGCGGCCTCTTGCGCCATGGCGCGCTCCAGCTCGTGGCCGAGCGCTTGCTTGCGCCCGCGGAGCCTGTCGACGCTACGCATGCGCCCAGCCTCCACGGCCGCGCGCTCCTCTGCCTCGACCTGGGCGATCTCGGCCTTGATCTCCTCCTGGGACCTTTTCTTCATCGTCTAGCTTCCTTCCCGGGACCGATGAGCCCCGAATACCTGAGCAGCGAGTCACGGTTGACGCGCCAGCGGTTACCGAAACGGGCGCCCTCGAGCTTTCCCGCAGCGCACATCCTCTCGATGGTCCTGGGGGTGACGCCGACCGCGTCCGCCGCCTCACGCGACGACAAAAGCGCCGGCATGAGGTCATATCTCCCCTGGCGCATCAGGTCGTACATCAGACCCAAGGGTCCTCCGATCTGTCGTGCTATTCCGACACATAAAGAATCGCCCCGCACGGACTATCGTGCGGGGCGATTTGGTGCCATCGGGTGACAATCTGGGCGAGACTCGCGACTGGCTCTATTCGGTGCCGTCGGGTGTTGTTTCACCGGACTTACCGGCGCCTCCCGTAGAGGCCGGCAGCATATCCCTCACGGCCTTGGAGAGGCTTTCGGGCGCATCGTCGAGCGAGCAGACGCCGGTATTTGCCGAAACGTTGCCGTCCTTGTCGATCGTGTACTTACACCAGCCGTTTCCGGTATCGGCCGGGCGCCACACCGTCGTGGACGAATAGGGATGGAGCGTCCAGACGGCATCGGAGCGGACCTTTAGCTCATCGATGCCGGCGAACCTCGCGAAGGTCGACGGCCACGTTCCCTCGAGGACGACATAGACGCCTGCGTAGCGATCTGCAGCCCCGCATAGGCTCTCTGGGGCTTCGACGTAGTAGACCGTGGCCTTTCCGGTATAGCCGTTGGCCTTCAGCATCTCGAGCACCTCGGAGCGGGCCTCCTCGCCCGGGTTGTCGGCGTATTTGACGGCATTGGCCTCGCCGAAGCAGGACTGTCGCGTGCTCTCGAGAAGCGAGCCCTGCCATGTCCTGTAGGCGAGCGCGCCGCCCAGATCGACGGCAAGGGCGATAAGGAGGGACAGGGGGATGAGCATCACGACGAAGAAGGTCGTGAGCTGGGCATGTGCCCCGCTCCCCCTGCACACACGGCACTTCATCTAGATGACCTCCCAGTCCGAGTAGCTGATGTAGGAGCGCGTGATATTGCGCACGGATCTCTTCCCGAACACGTTGTAGGGCGCCGGGTAGTCGTAGGCGATCTCTGCCGATACCGTAACGGTCCTGCTCTCGGTCCTGAGGTTCTCGGTACCCAGGTCGCCTGCCACGGCGCTTCCCTGCCCGAGGTCCTCGTCGGAGTCGAGGGTGACGGAGGCGTTCTTCACCGTGAGGCAGTCGGGGTCCACATCGGCAGACGCGCTCACGAGCTCGGTCACGAGAGCGTTCGCGTCCATGGAATCCCATCCCGCGGGTAGCTGGTCTGCGAGGTGCGCCAGCGAATAGTCGATTCTCGCCCGCTGGTAGCCCGTGAAGCCGAAGCCCATGATGGCGAGTACGACGGTAAGGGCGATCGGGAACACGAAGATGAACTCGGTCGAGATGAGTGCCTTGGGCACACGGTTGCAGCGCACCATCACTTCACCTCCGATGAGATCGCGGTGGCAGAAGAGGATTCAGGTTCGCTTTCGGCAAGGCCGTCGAAGACGGCCAAGGTGAAGACGCGACGGCATGGAATCTGGACGTTGACCGTCACCGATTTGCGCTCGATGGAGGAATCCCTGGACTTGTCTCCCACCCTGAGTGTCACGTCCTTTGCTGCGAGCGAATTGTGCACGATCGCGACCGTACAGCTGTCGTCGAGGCCGATTGCCCCCCTGACGTAGGCCTCGACCTCCGAATCGGTCAGATCGGGGTTTGCCGCGGCGTAGCGTGCGCCCTCCGACGCCGCAGAGGATGCGAGGGCCTTGCACCTGCTCATGTTCGCGCAATCCACGACGAGCGCGAGCATGGCGATCATGATGGGAAGGAGGAGGACGAGCTGGGTCACCATGACGGCCCTGAGCCCCGTACGTTTAGACCTCATAGCAGATAACCTTTCAAGATTGCGATTAGTGTCGCCCCGACCAGGCTCACCGACAGCACGGCGTTGTAGGGGACGTTGTCCTTGAGGCGAGCGCAGGCCGGGAAGGATCTGATAGCGAGTTCCAGGGCGCATGCGCATGCAAGGTGGATGGCGAGAAACTCGAACACGGTCCCGACGGATAGCGCCGCCATAAGGGCGACGGCAAGCGTGAGATAGTCGCCGGCGTGCCAGGAGATCCCGGCGATTCGCTTCATGGCAAAGGAAATCAGCGCGAATACTGCGGTGCAGGGAATGGCAAATACCGCCCACGCATATGGTCCCCAGGGGGATGACACGGCGCCCGCGCCCGCAAAAAGTATCAGCATGGGCACCGGCGCGAGTCTGAATCTCATATCCTCCTGGCCAAGTGCCACGGAGGCTGTCAGGAAGACGGCATAGGGAATCGAGATGAGCGATCCAGTCCAAGCTGCAAGCAGATAGGGGTAGACAAAAACGATTTCCGAGGCAAGCGGTGGGTTGTGGCGGCGTGCATACGTTCCGGCGTCTCCAAGCTGGGACATCTCCGCATCGATATCTCCTGCGCTACCCAGAGAAATAAGTGTTGAGGGGCTGACGCCGTAGTTAACGGTCTCCCTCTTCACGGCGTCTATCCATTTATCCCTATCGGTTTCCCCGGGTTGTGCTTGGAGCATGGTCTTATCTTCATGCTCCAGTGCAGCGTAGCGCCAGCGTTGGTAAAGATGGGAAGCGCACCAAAAGCCGCAACCGACGGCTAATGTGGTCGCCAATCTGACGCCAAAAGACACGGGAGCCTCCTCGATATAGGCATAGGTACTCATATTTAATTTTGTAGTCGTGTTTGCTCAAATTAAGGCCTATTTGGTGCCACACGGTGACAGGTTTTAGATTGAAACGCATCTTATATGGCTTAGGGCCGTATAAATGGATGACCTACGAAACCGAAGTGGTCGCGATGAAGCTGCCACGAGAACCGTATCGGATTGCGCGAAAGACGGCAATCAGCCAAGGCGAAGCCGTGAATCGCAGCGATCGAAGTGTCTGCGAACCCACTAAGCATATCGGCTAATTCCCGTGCCCGTAAAGCACTTGCCCGAAAAAGGATGCCTGCAAAACTGCGGAGCCTCCGTCCTGAGTACGCCTATGGGTAGCCGCCAGACAAACTATAGCCGGAATATATCGCTACCTAAGAGCTCGAAATGCGCAGCTGCGAAACCTTTTGGAGTTGCCGTTACGGCGCATAGAGTTGAGTGGTCGCCCGAAACGCGCGGCCTTCGAAACACTCGTCTCATAAGGCTATAGCCCTTGGGCAAGTTTCATAATTGAGACCTAACCCATAAAGCTCGACTTGATTGTTTGAGATTATGACCGGAGCAGTTCGCTCGAGAGGTTTTACAAACCAAGCGAACTGCTTTGCCAGGCTGACGCGAAATAGTGATTAGCCGCTCGAAGTGCAGGACCTATGAAGCACTATTGCCGTATCACTAGTGCCGTATCCAAGCAAGTTTATGCTCGAAGCGCGGTCCTGCGAAGCGCATGAAGGCGTTTTTGAAAACGGTCTCTCGGCAAGTAACTGCTCGAAGCGCGGTACCTGCGAAACCGTAGCCTACGGCAAACGGTCGACGGACTTGGTGAGTAACTACTCGAAGCGCGGTACCTGCAAAACAGAGAATCAAAGTCATCAACAGCAAAAGAAGGTGTGTAACTACTTGAAGCGCGGTGCCTGCGAAACTGACGTATGGGGCGGATGACGGGGATTCGAGGCAAGTAACTGCTCGACGCGCGGTACCTGCGAAACTTAGGTTTTCGATTAGGCTTGCTGGTAAAGGGTGGGTAGCTACTCGAAGCGCGGTGCCTGCGAAGCTCGCGGGTGAGAAGCGGGCCGTTCTGAATGGGCAAGTAACTACTCGAAGCGCGGTCCCTGCGAAGCACTATTTGACCTTGACTGGAGAGTACTTGAGGTATGTACCTACTTAGAAGCGCGGTGCATGCGAAGCCGCAGAATAAGCTCAAACTCGGCAGCATGGGGTAAGTAACTACTCGAAGCACAGTACCTACGAAGCCTGAATACAAGCTCGCGTTTCGCGACTGTTGGCAAGTAGCTGCTCGAAACGCGGTACCTACGAAGCTGGTCCAGGACCACAGATAGGACGGTTTACGGTAAGTAGCAGCTCGAAGCGCAGTACCTACGAAGCAAAAGAACGGATGGCGTTTCTGAGGTTGTTGGTAAGTAGCAGCTCGAAGCGCGGTACCTACGAAGCAGGCTGGCTCGCCCCTCACCCTTTGTCGCGGTAAGTAGCAGTTCGAAGCGCGGTACCTACGAAGCAATAGCTAGCTCGATATTTGCTATTTACCTAGGTAAGTAACTACTCGAAGCGCGGTACCTGCGAAGCCAGAAGCAAGCGAGATCATGCACGTGAGTTGGTAAGTAACTACTCGAAGCGCGGTACCTGCGAAGCCTGGACCCCTGCCGAGTTCAAGCTCTTCTCGGTAAGTAACTACTCGAAGCGCGGTACCTGCGAAGCCGCAATCGCTCATCGTCCTAAGCCCCATCTGGTAAGTAACTACTCGAAGCGCGGTACCTGCGAAGCGAGCTTGCGAAACGGAAGCTCGCCGGCCTTGGTAAGTAACTACTCGAAGCGCGGTACCAGCGAAGCTGGTAACGGCTCTCACGGCCTTTCCGCCGGGTAAGTAACTACTCGAAGCGCGGTACCTGCGAAGCCGCGTGGCCTACGGCAAACGGTCGACGGACGGTAAGTAACTACTCGAAGCGCGGTACCTGCGAAGCGATATAGCTCTGCGCAACTGGTCCGTTCTTGGTAAGTAATTACTCGAAGCGCGGTACCTGCGAAGCGGGTGGTTCCTAAGGTCTTTACCTCACCCCGGTAAGTAACTACTCGAAGCGCGGTACCTGCGAAGCAGACAGTGCTTCTTTTTAAACAGACAGTCAGGTAAGTAACTACTCGAAGCGCGGTACCTGCGAAGCCCGTCGCACGTACATTTATGAGCGCGATCTGGTAAGTAACTACTCGAAGCGCGGTACCTGCGAAGCCGGAGAATTGACATCGACTGGTAAGTCCGTATAAGAGCAGCTACTGAAGCTGAAAAGTTTATTTAAAGAAATAAATAGTTCCGACGATTTTGGGAAACCACCCCTATTTCCGCCCGGAAACAGGGGTGGTTGTGTGAGTTCTGGAAAAACCTGACAGCTACCGGATCATCGGACAACCGGGCTGTCAAGCAATAAGCCTTATTTGAGTTTTCAAGGTGCTCGTACCAGTTTAATGGTTTAGACGGCACGGGAGAAGAGAACCCCGTCTCTATCTATATGCCATACCGGAATCTCGATATCGGCTGTGTCCATCTCCCGGTATTCGAGGAACAGCATTTCCAGACTCTCATGCCGTACCTTTCGGGTTATCTGCAAGACGTCGGCCGGATTAAGCTTGTCGATAAGTCCGATTACGGCAATTGACGGATTCAGTCCCGTATCGCAAACGTAATCCGTGAACGAGAGGAATCTCCTGAGCAGGGTACCGTCCGGCTCTCGGCAGGGCGACAGGGAAAGCCACTTGGCGAACGACTTGAAATCCCGCTCCGTGTCCCCAATTGGATCCGTCCGAAGCGAAGCCCCCGATTCTGCTATCAGCTCGCCGACACGCGCCCTGATTTCATGTGCCTTGGTTGCCAGAGGCTCACAAGACTCTATCTCGGTAGTCACCCTCGATGCGTATGCGCCGACAAGCCTTCGGTCATCGAATGGGAGCTCGATCAGGCTGTCGATAAGGACGATATCTTTCGACTTGAGCTTTCGCTCCCCTCGGTATAGCGCGATGCCCGGCTCCCCTTCCCTCAAAAGCGACTTGGCACATCGCGACAGCTCGTTGAACTCATCGAAGGATATGGCTCCGATTCCGTCCGGAAAATCGACTGTCTCCCCTATCGTTTCGAGTTTTACGATCATAAGACGATAAAGTCCTCTCCGGTAACAAGATGCCCCTCGTCAGACGGGATTCCGCAAAGTGTGAGCATCGAACAAAAGGAAGCCTCGGATAGTCTGAGTACCTGCACCAGCCCGGCTTCTGGAAGGTTGGCTTTGAGCCTCACGATCGCGGCCTCGGCGTTCTTGGTGTCCACTGCCAGGCGGGTGTAGATGGAATTCTGCAGCCTCGTATAGCCGTCCCTGACAAGAAACTGCCTGAACCTCGAATACTCATGACGGTCCTGTGCCTCGCCCACGGGAAGGTCATACATGACAATTATCCTCATGAACCTTATCCTCCCCCGTTCTCCCATCAAGGCATCCCGGGTACTGAGATCCCATCAGCATCGCCGACCCCCTCCATCACGCGAAGGCACCCGTCGACCCATAGTTCGATGGCGTCCGACACCCGGTAACTCCCATGGCCATAGGGAATCCTGTCAGCGAGTGTGGACGCAAGGAGCCTCTTCATGGACGGTGTGAGTTCGCGGGGGTGCTCCAGTTCGACTTTCCGGTCGATCAGGGGCCTGAACGGTTCCATGAGGTCGCAGGCGAGGTTGTATGGGTTCGTCTTGGAGTGGTGGTGGATTCCCACCTGGTTGAGATAGCCCTTCGCCGCGATTCTGCACGCTGTATGCGAGAGCAGGATGGAATAACCGTAGTCGAGGGCGCTATTGGTTGCGCCCGCGTGCGGTAGCCGGATGAAATCGGCCCCGAACAGCGCTTGGAAATAGCGGCGGGCACCTGCCGCCTCGCGCCCGGTCGAGTCGTCCGCGCGGACCTCTCCGGCATAAGATGCAAGCCTCTCGGCCTCCCGTTCATGGCCTGAACCGGCAAGGACGTTGGCCTGATTGTCCAGCTTGCACTCGATGATCCTCTTCCATAGCATCTTTCGCGGCCAGGCGCCCCAGGACATCTGCGTAAGGACCCTGCCGTTCGTATCGATCGTTGCTGCCGTTAGCGGCATCAGGATTGATGCCGGCATATGCCGGCTATCGGTGAAAATGACGCTGCAGCCCCTTGCCGCGAGCTCATCGAGCAGATAGGTCGATATGAACGCGGCCTTTCCGTCGACAACGATGCAGTCGAGCTCGTCGGCACGCAACAGGACGGGTCGGGGGTCGCCGTCACGGTGAACGGCGACCCATCCCGCCTCATAGCGCAGTTTCCGGGCGTTCTCCAAAAAGAGTGTCTTACCCAAGGGTGAATACCCTCTCGTGGAGGCCCGCCGCCGAAATGTCAACGATAGCGAATCCGGCTTTGGGGTCGTTGACGATCTTATCGAAGGTCATCGAGAGCGTGCCCGCGAACGCGCTGCCGCCGAGGGGCCTCACGTCGGCAGTACCCCTGATCCCCGAGAGGAGCTCCACGACCTGGACCTCGGACTCCGCTACCGCGCGTACGGTCTTAGCGAGATCGTCCGCTTCCGTATCGGCGAACACCTCCTCCGGCGTCTTCAGGGCGCCCAGCTTGAGCACCTTTGAGACGCGGGGGAAGTTTGCCGGAGCGAGCGCGAGAAGGCGTGCCCACAGCCGGCAGAGAACCTTGGCATCGGAATCAAGATCGCGCCTGGGGCTCGGCTGCTCGCCGTCGACCATGCGCTCGACGATCCTGAGCAGTCGGATGTCGGCTGCGTCGAGGGCGAGCTGGCGCACGGGGCCGGCGGTCTTCAGCCCCTTGACCCTGAAGCGCTCCCCATATGCCTCGTACACGGTCTCCTTAAGGATCCTGTCGCGCACGACGCGGACGAATCTCTCACCGGATTCACGGCACAGCGAGCGCGCATAGAGCTCAGTGAGCGAATCGGTCGCCTTGGATGCGATGGACGTGGGCACGGGGGCGAACCTGAACAGGTTTCCCTTCTTGCCCTCGGTCTCGTAGATCATGAAATAGGCGAACGTCTGGGCTGAGTAGCCGCCGAATAGGGCAGCATCACGGTTGTCCTTCACGGGGATGAGCTTTGTCTTAGAGTCGCGCGGGGAGTAGACGGTCTGCTTCCAGAAGGCCCCGCCCTCCTCGTAGGGGGCAAAGGTCACGCGAAGGTTCTTCCAGGAGCAGGCGCGGACGAGCCTCTCGCGCTCGAAAACGGAATCCCATAGCACCTCGGCCGTGTCGTAGTCGACGAGGTCGCGGAAGAACCCGCCGGAGAAGAAGTCGAGCTCTGAGTCCGCCCCGCCCCGGCGCTCCTGCGCCTCGATGTCGCGCATAATGCGCTCGTAGAAGGCCCTGTTGTTTGACCACACCGGCGCCCTCGTCTCGATGAACCTGCCGGTCGTGAGGGCGATGAGGGCATCATGGGCATGGTAGTAACGGTTGGCCTTGCGGCTTCTCGGGATTCCCGCGCGCCTCCTGACCGAGCTGGCGACCCCGGCCTTCACCGGCACGACCTTGACGCCCGCGTAGGTGGCCTCGAGGACCGCGGCGATGAGCTTGCACTCCTGGCTCGTCTCGGTCAGCTGGCGCCCGACGATTGACTTCAGCATTCTCTCGGAGATCCGCGTCCTCATGAGCGCGTTGAGCTTGCGCTCGGTCATGAGGCCCGCGCGGCGCAGGTACATCCAGAAAGGCGCCATCTTCCTCTGCACGTGTTGGGGCACGAGGATCGAGTCCTTCTTAACAAGGCTCTCGGCGTACAGGACCAAAACCTTGTTGTCGAGCGATTCGTCCCTGCGCACCGACCTGGGCAGGATACGGTCAACGCAGTAGTCGACCGACGCGATGCGCGCGATATCGATGGGCTTGCCGGAGTAGAGGCTCTTTCCCGCCTGTCGGAAATAGAGGTACAGGCGCTCGTTGATCTCCTTCTCGTCGAACATCCCCAGCTCGCGCAGGAGCCTGGCGGCATCCAGGTCGCGACGCGCGTCCTCGTCGAGCGCCTTCAGCGCGGCCTCGATCTCCTGGGCGCGGCTCCGCGACCGCTTGCCCTTCAGCTTGTTCGAGGCGGTCCTCGTGACCTCGACGTAGACCTTTGCCGGGGCGCATCCGGCCACCGAAGCCATATCCTCGATAACCTTCATGGCCTGCGAGACGCCGCGACGAAGTGCGGGAGACCCGGGCAGGGCGTCGATGCCGAGCTCACCGGCCTTTTCCAGGGCGGTGGCGTTGACCTCGTCGATCTTCGCGCGGAAGCCGAGCTCGGTGTCGCTCAGGGCCTGCATCAGGTTCATGGACGTGCCGCGAAACCTGCCGTAGGGCGCGCCCTGCTCGAGAACGTCCATGATGCACATGTCGCCACGCGCGGTATCTACCCACACACCGGTGAGCAGTCGCTCGGAGAGCTGGCCCCAGCCCTTGAGGCGCTTCGCGCAAAAGGCCTCAATAGCGCCCTCATCAAGGATATCCCCGTATTCCTTGGCGACCTTGCGCTTCAGGATGGAGCGCTCCTCGAACACGGTGTTCCACAGGATGATGTCCTCTGCCATGGACTTCTGGGCGGCCGTCAAGGACTTCACGCCGAGAAGGCCTGCGATCCAGGCCGAGACGGACAGGCGCGACGTCATCCTTTTGGCATCAGACACGCCCTTGACGTGCGGGTGCGCCATCGTGAAGTCGCGCGAGAGGATGTTCGCGATTCGACTGAGGGTCATGACCGAGCCGTCCGATGCGGCCTCGACCACGGCCGCCCTCATCGCCGCATCGAGCGGCAGCCAGTCCTGGCCGTCCTCGGTGTAGCGGATGCCCGCCAGCTCGTTCAGGAACCGGAAGCGCTCGTAGATGAGGGAGTTCGCTGGGAGCACGTCCTCATCTACCAGATAGGTGCACTTGCCCGTCATGCGCCGGATGAATGCCTCTGCGGCCGCATCGGTGTCGATATGCTCCTCGTAGTTCCAGGGTGCGACGAAGGCGCGCTCATGGCCGGGAAGACGGCGCGACCACGAGAACCTTGCCTTGCCGTGGGCGTCCAAGGGCGCGGCCGAGGAGTCCAAAGGACCTACGTAGTAGGGGATCCTCGAGGTCAGCACCTTCAGGATATGGGGGCCTTCGTCCTTGAGCCAGGGATAGAAGTTGCCCTGGGCGTCGATGATGCGGCCCACGACCTCCGCATGGAGCTGGTACGGGATAGCACTGTTGTCCGTGGTGTGGATACGGCGAAGGAACCTGTGCTCTCCGAGAGCGGCGACCATATCGATGTAAGCCGGGTCCTTTGCGGCATCCGTTCCCTTGAAGAGCCTCTCTACCCTCTTCTTGAACTCCTCATAGGGAATCACGTTGAGGTCATATGCCGTATAGCCCATATTCCTCTTGGCGCCGTCGAGCTTCTTCACGAGCACCTTGTCGTACCCCCTGCGGCCGGACCTTTTCGGGCCGCCGAAGAAGTCCCTGTAGTGGGCAAGCCCGTCCTCGTCGGGACCGTCTTCGGAATCAGCA
This sequence comes from uncultured bacterium, assembly GCA_905215365.1. Lineage (GTDB taxonomy): Bacteria > Actinomycetota > Coriobacteriia > Coriobacteriales > Coriobacteriaceae > Collinsella. Next base: position 46,350 of record CAJMPX010000010.1, read on the forward strand.
TGGACGATGTATTTCAGCGCGAGGTCCTTCAAGGTGCGCAGCTGGCGCCCATACACCTCGTACTGGCCCACCTGGTTGTGCGAGAGGGTCTTTCCGGGTGCAAACGAGAGAAGGCCCTGTAGGCGCCACGCGGAGTAGAGGCCCCTCGCGGCCTCGATGGTCGGGGCGAGTCGGTCGGGGCAGTTGGCGAGGAACTCATCGAGCGCATCGGCGTCGGATACGGATATCTTGCCGATCTGCTCGCCCTCGAGTGCGAAGGCGTCCATATTCGCCTTGTAGCCGGCGACGAGGTCGCCCAGAGCCTTTGCCTGCGCGCGGGCGATCTTGGCGTCGATGTCGTCGCCTGTCACCGATACGGCGCCGGACACGGCCTTTTGGAGCTCTCGGGCAGTCCAGGAGCCGCCCATACCGGCAAGCGCGCCGCCGTCGAGCTCGATAGCCTCGTCACAGGCCTCCCCCAGGGCGTCGAGCTCGCGCGCGAGGGCCTCGACCTGCTCGGAGGGGTTCGAGTTCGAAGAAGACACATCATGGCCCTCCATGAGGAAGTGGCCGCGTCGCACGACGTGGTTGGTGATTGCCCAGAAGATGAGCCTGGGGTCGCGCGGGCCGTCTGCCTCCATGAGGTCTACGTCGAGGTGTGCGAGCGTGGAATATCCGTCGAGAAGGCCCTGCCAGGCTGCGGCGGCGGGGTCTGCCGCGATATCTTCGCGCATGAGCCTATAGGACATCCTGCGCCTTACGAAGAAATCGGGGTCTTTAGGTGCGATCGCCGGCGCGAACACGCGCTCCATCTCGCGCTCCCTGCCGCGGGCGCGCTGGAGCCTGCGCCTAGCGGTGCGGGGCATACGGGCCTCGGAGGCGTGGAGCGCCTCCTTGAAGCAGCGTGCGCCCATCACGGGCTGGCCCTTGTGGTAGAGGACCTCTCCGTACTCGTCTGTGGCCACGAACCCGACGCTCGTGCCGTCGAGGTCGAGTCCGGCATACCAGGGACCGTTGATATTTTTAAGTTTCCTAGCCATGGGTTCTCCTGTGTGATATAAAGGGATTGTGAGTTGCTGCTCGAAACGCAGTACCTAAGTCGAAATACGGCTTAAAAGCCACAAACTGCCTATTCAGGCCGCCCCGTATGGGGCTTTTTCTTTTTCCCGACATTCCATAGGCATCTAGAGCAGGTGCTCCATGACGGTACCGGTCGAATCGGTGCGGAAGCGGATGCTGCCCACCGTGTTCTCGCGGATTATATTGCCGGTCGCCACATCGACGTAGACGGCATCGCTGAGCCCGCGCGACACTTCCATCTCGGTGGCGCCGGTCTCGGAGTCGATACGGAGCTTTCCGACCTGGTTGCGCACGTGCATCTGGCCTCTGGAGTCCATACAGCGCTCGACCGTGCCTGTTCCGGCCTCGGTGAGATGCACGCTATTCATTTGGAAACTGTTCACAGTTACCCCTCCCCCTCTGCAAGAAGGCATGAGGCCGGGCCTTTCCCGGCATTGGAAGGGTTTTGTATCTATTATAGAGGGCGGAACGGACATGATAACCGTCACCGCCCTCACTTTCGAAATGACCAGAGATCTAATCCCCGGACTTGGCGTTGGGCGAGACAAGCGCGACGGTCGTCCCGTCATCGTGCACGACTACCCATCCGGTCCCTTGAAGGCGTGAGACCGCCGCGTCGTAATAACCACTTGGGAGGACGGCTGCCATGATTCCGAGCCCCTCGCAATAGCCAGTCGTGTTCTTGCCAGATAGGGCCGTGGCGGCCGGAGTCAGCACGTCCACGCCGCCGTAGACACCGCAGAGAACCTCGACCCTCGTGTCGAGCGTCGGCCTATAGCCCATGAGTTCGGCCTCGCACCCGGTATCCAGGTCGGTGAGGATCGGGGAACCGGAGTCGACACCTGCCCGGTGGATGGCATCGAAAGCTGCGGATTGCGAGACGTATCTGGGAAAATCGGAGCCCAACGCAGTCCCAAGAAGGAATATCGTGTAGACGAGGACGGAACCGGCCATAAATAGCGAAACCCGTGCCGCCATGGCATCTTTGAACGGACTTCCCTCATGAGCCTTTCCCATGTCGACAAGCTCGCCGGATACTAGGACCAGCACCGCAAGATAGAGCAGGAAGTTCCTCCTTGTCATGAGCGACAGGGACGCGAGCCCCAACGTCATAGCGCACCCGTAGGACAACAGCCTCCGGGTGCCGCCCGTTCTCGCCGTGAGGGCGAGCACGGCGGCACAGGAGACGAGCGTAAAGACCGCCTCACCAGGGAAATCTGGGACCATGGGCCGAAGCTCCCATATGCCCGCAAGCATCGGGTTCTCGCTGCCCACCGTCTGGAACGGCAGCGCGAGCATCGATGCCCCATATGGGTTCAGGGCGCACGCGCATGCCGTGAGGGCCGCAGTAAGCGCCACGTGAAGGCGAGAGCGCAGATCGAGCCTCACGTCGAAGAGCATAGAGATCGGCAGCATGAGGGCGCATGGCCATAGGGCCCCGTGGATGTTCGCGATAAGGATGCCGATTGCGGGGAAGGCGGCAAGGACGCGGAAATCGAGTGTCTTGAGATAGCGCTCGGCGGCGCCCCAGCACAGGGCGATACAGATGACATCGAGCGCCCTGGGGGTCGAGGCCTCCATCACCGACATCCAGAATACCGCGGCGCACGCGAGGGTTGTGGTAACCGCTCCCCTGAGGCCCACCTGTCTCGCCACTGAGAAGAGTGCGAGCGCGCCAGCTACATCAATGAGGGCGAAAAGGACGCGAAGGGCGGCCTCCCCCAACAGGTCGTGCACCAGGGCGAGCAGGACGCAGACGGGCCATTGCTGGCAGATATAGGGCAGCTGAGTGTGAAGTGTCAGGGGGTCGGTCTCCGGCACACGTCCGTTTTCGAGAATCCACCTTCCGGCGGCGACCATATAGCGTGCATCTGGCCCGAACAGCCCCCCGGTCATCGATACGGCACAGAGACCGACGATTGCGGCCGAGGCAACCGCAAGATAGGCGCATACCGCCGATGCTCGTTGAGATTCCGATGACATGGATGCTCCGATGCAAATTTCTCCGAAAAAGAAAACCCCGCCCCGGCAGTCGAGTCGGGACGGGGCCAAAGGGGAAGGCGTATTTAGGCTTACTACGCAGTGGGATAACGGCTGGTGCCGATCTTGCTTACAACGTTATCTGCCTTTTCGATCACGTCAACAAGGTGACCAGAGTACTTGCTGAGAACAAAAACGAGGGCTAGGGCGAGCAGGCCGATGAGGATGATCATCTCGGTGGAGATGACGGCACCGAACTTCTCATTGGCTGCGCGACGCACATTGTAGGTCTTGGCCGCGAGATACGTGGCCATGGCGTTCATGGTTGCAGAATCCACGATGCGCTCCTTTCGATTAGGGGGTTCGAGTCTTTGGCCCCCGTCGACACGATAGGGGCTTGCTTCCCGCCCCCGAGATAGATTCTGCTCCCCCAAATGCGTCCGTGAAGGGCCATTTGGTGCCACAGGGTGACAAATGATGACACGGGAATGGGCAGGTAGACTATAACGTACGCTGCCGTACAAACATATGTTCGTCTAGCATTGACGCCAACTTTACCCTGGCAGTCTCTAATCGTCCAGTTCGGCGCAGCGCCGGAGTCGATGCGTTGATGGCTGTGAGTATTCAAACAAGAGAAAAATGGTGCACGGCAGATACACACTATCGAAACCGCCGATGAGATCGATCTCAGGAACGTCCTGAGCCCTCGCTTGGCGCCTTCTTAAAACGACTTTCCGTGCGGACTCGATTATATGGAGTTCATCGATATGATAAGAGGATACTTCTTTGTCTTCCTCGGGATGACCCCGCCGAGCGGCAAGACGCTCAGGGAACTTGGCTTGGAGAGGCGATTTGGATGAGCGTGAACGATTTCATGGCAAAGCACGGCATCGCCGATGTGGACCTCGACCGCATGGCTGCGCTCTACGAAGACGGCAGCTTCGAACCCGAGCCCGAAGGAGCCGTGTTTAGTGGCTCCCATCTCGATGCCGTTGGCACTCGCCGCGTAACGGTGGTCTATGATGCGAAGGACACGCAGAGAGTTGCGCTGATTGCCCGAAGTAGAGGCGTGAAGCCGTCCGCTGTCTATAGGGACGCGCTCGAGTACTACCTCGCCGCGCAGTCCTAGTCGCAAGCTTCCGATCCATGGGTCTTATGGATCGGAAGTATTATTCTGGTCGCTTAGAAAACCTGAATATATGGAAACGTTCAGGATGCAAGCAAAGGGGGCGGGGTACCGTGTGGTGCCCCGCCCCCTTTGCTTCCCGCATCGTGCCGTCGCCCGCTTGTCTACGAGACTGGCGTCTGAGAACCGTTACTCCTCGTACTTGTTTCCCTTCCCGCAGTTGCAGTCCTCGCAGAGCGTCTGCAGGTTGCTCATCACGGACTTTCCCCCGCGAGAGACGGGCTTGATATGGTCGACATGGAGCTTCACCCCGTCTTCGCGGCCCCGTCCGCACTTGACGCACCTGAAACCGTCCCGGCGCAGCACGTCATAACGCATCGCGCGCGTCACCTTTGCGTGCTCCACGTCGTTGGCCATGCGGCGATCCTGGTACTCCAGGCGGCGCTTCTCCCGCTCCTTCTTCTTTTCGATTTGCGATGCTCCTTCAATAACATCGTCAGGATTGCCTCCGCGGCCCACAGCGCGACAACGATCTGCAGGAGCGGCAATAGAGACTGCATTACCTGGGTAGCGGGACCCGACGTTTCCATGATCTGCCTCCTTATTGGGGGATATACGCCACAAGTCTAAGCTCCTGCAGATGCCGCCGCCCGTCCACTTGGTGCCACAGGGTGACACCCGCCCTGAACACTTGTTCATAGCCGCCCGCACGCCTGCCCTCCAAACGATGATTGGTGCATCGAGAGACTGGACGGAGGAAGAATTATGGCCGAGGTGCTTAATCTGGATATGCTTCCCGATTGGCTGAGGGACATGGATGTCGGCGCGTCGGTGAGGCCCGGTGCGGATGGGAGCGCCCATCCCTGCCTCACATGGTGCGGCAGCTTCACGGTCCACGGCCTGGGATTCCACGCGATGAGCGGGACGACGACCGATTTCGCCATGGCCTGGCCCATCGGCAACGGGGGCTGGCAAGTCCTGCAGGACGCCTATGACATCTACGACCCGATAGCCGGGCAGGACGGCTATATCGAGCCCGAGGACCTCATCGACATCCTGAATGAGAACGGCTACAGCTCCCTCAGCTCTTTTGCCGCAGTTGAGGGCGAATGGTGGCGCGAGGGCCTGACGTGTGCCGTCGCGGCCAAGTGGTGCAGGGAACGCTATTCGGTCCCCCTGACCTTTGCCGACGGGCACGCGGCGCTGTCGCGCCTCGTCTCCTGTGCCGCCGCGTTCTATCCGGATGCGGACAGGGCGCTGCTTGGCACAACGATTGCGCGGGAGATGGCCTGCCAGGAGAAAGACTACAACATGGCCGCCTACGGCACATCGCGCGAGCTCAAGGACACGCAGATCCGCTCAGGCGGCGTGGTTACGCAGAATTCGGTTGGCCATGCGATAGGCATGGCGCCAATGGGCGGCATGAGACCCCTACAAGACCCGGAAACGAAGGGCCGCGGGCCCAAGTTCGGCCATTGATGACAGAAAGGACTGATAGCAATGTATGAGAGGGTATGGGAAGGCTCGGCACCCGGGCTGGACGGGGCCGAATGGGACCTTTTCCTTGACTTTAACCAGGATACGGGACTGTTCCGAGTCGGCGGCTCGTTGGACGGAGAGCATGGCGAGATGTGGGAATGCGCCGATCCGTTAGTATCCAGACTCATGGCGAGATCTGCAACTGACCGACCCGACGACCCCGGTATCATGGCGCTCATCCCTCCCGCTCCCCTGGAGATGCAGGGCAGGTTCGCCCCCTTCTCCTCCCCTGACCAGATCGTCGCGGGCACATGGCGCACCCCACGAGATTGGCCGGAGGCGAGAAAGGATGAAGCGGTCAAGGAACTCAGAACGAGAAGATCCGACATTGTGAGATTGCCCAATGAGCCAGACCCCGACCGACTGGTCATCCAGGAGTGCTCGAGGCTCCTGAACGGCATGTACGGAGATCCGACCCGCTGGCCGCGACGCGCTGTCGACGTCGCGTTCGGCTATCCGCGCGGCACCAGGCCCGGAAGTAAATATAATGACCCGGGCCTTTGGGGCATCACGCTTCCACCGGAGTTCACTGCTGCCGTCGTGGGCTTCGGAAGCGCGTTGAAGGGCAAGGCCTTGGACTATCAGGGTGCGGTATACGCCCTTTACGAGAAAGCTAAGTCCAACGGCCTGTATATAGAGAAGGACTGGAAGGACCACTTCGGCGTCATGCCCAGTGTGGACGCGACTCGGTTTGTCAGGGAACTATCCGAAGGCGACACCGTTACCCTATCGCTTGCCGCCAGCTTCAGTCGATTCGGTAATTGTATCGTTGAGCTGGGAGATGTCCGGGTCGATCTCAAATCCGCCAACTGGTATAGAGATAAGTTTAAAAGTTGTGAATTCTCTCACGGCCCTCTAAATGTGCGGAATCTTGGAAAACTTCCCCTCCAAGAATTCAGTGACTATCTCAGAAATTGCAATAATGGTCACCTATATACGCGCTGGGCCGGCGCCTTCCTCGATGGCGAATACGGAATGGACCTCGAGGGTAAGGCTGACCGTGTTCTCATCTCGGCGATGGCATTCGATGAGTGGGACAGTCATGACGATTACGGCCTTCACCATAAGGCGCTTGCATGGGAGGTTATCTCCTGGTCCAAATCGGAAGGAGCCTACCACGTTGAGACGTGGCAGGCTCCAAAGTACCTCGATGGAAGCCACAAGAGCTCCGAGCAATCCTGGAAGGAATATGACAGAACCTTCGATTCGTTTCCGTCGGAAAAAATGCCGGATATGCGCAACATGCCCATGACGATGAGCGGCGAGCCGGAGGCGTTCGTCAACGCCCGCTATGCGTACGACCCGGACAGACTGCTCAAGGGGCATGCCCGCAAGGACGCCCAAGTCAAGACCGTACCCGGCACGAAGGCGCTCAAAGCGAACCTGTCGAAACTCGACCGGAAGGCAAATGTAAACCGTGCGCAGAGCAATGGGAATCGTGGCCATCATGTATGAGAGGGTATGGGAAGGTGCGGCGCCCGGCCCGGACGGGACCGAATGGGACCTCACACTCGACTTTAACGAGGATACAGGACTGTTCCGAGTCTGCGGCGCGCTGGACGGAGAGGCTCCCCAGGTCCACGAGTGCGCCGACCCGGTAGTATCCGGCCTCATGGCGAGGTCTGAATTCGATCGGCCGGACAGCCCCGAAATGATGGCGCTCATCCCTCCCGCTCCCTTGGAGATGCGGGGCAGGTTCGCCCCCTTCTCCTCCCCCGACCAGATCGTCGCGGGCTCATGGCGCACCCCTCGGGATTGGCCGGATGCGCGAAAGGGCGCGACGGTCAGGGAGCTCCTTTTTAGAAGAAACGACATTGTGAGATTGACCGATGACGTAAATCCCAACCGACTGGCCATCATGGAGTGCTCTAGGCTTCTGAACGGCATGTACGGAGATCCATCCCGCTGGCCGCGCCGTGCTGTTGACGCCGTGCTCCGCTATCCGCGTGGCCCTATGCCCGGAAACAGATACCGTGACCCATGGCTCAGTGGCGCCATTCTTCCACCGGAGTTCTCTGCCGCCATCATGCGCGCAGGAAGCGCGTTGGCGGGCAGAGCCCTGGGCTATCGCGATGCGGTATACGCCCTATACGAGAAAGCTAAGTCCGATGGCTTGTTTATTGAACAGGACTGGAAGAACTGCTTTTGCGTCATTCCCAGCGTGGACGCGGCTCAGTTTATCAGGGAGCTATCCGAAGGTGACATTGTTACCTTGTCGCTTGCCGCCAGCTTCAACTCATTCTGCGGAAGCGCAGCGGAGCTGGGCGATGTCCGGGTCGATTTCAAATCTGCCGCCTGGTTTAGAGATATGCTTCAAAGCGAAAATTTCCTGCACGGACCGTTAGATGGTCACGCCTTGGGAAAGCTCCAGATCGGGGAGCTGGAGGAATACCTCGTGCAATCCGCAAGAGGGCTCCTGCACACGGCCTGGACTGGTGCCTTCCTCGATGATGAGTACGAAGTAGGCCCTGAGAGCGAGGCAGACCGGGTTCTCATCTCAGCAAAGGTGGTTGATGAGGGCGACTGTATGAATGAGTGCGGCCTTCTTCAAAGGAGCTGCTCATGGGTGGTCGTCTCCTGGTCTAAATCGGAGGACGTCTACCATGTCGAGTTGTGGCAAGCGCCAAAGTATCTTGCGGACGACCGCAAGAGCAGCAAACAGGCCTGGAGAGAACGGGACAGCACCTTCGACTCGTTCCCGTCGCAATTCATGCCGGACATGCGCACCATGCCGATGGCCATGGACGGTAGCGAGCCGGCGACCTTCGTCAACGCCCGCTATGCGTGCGACCCGGACCGGTTGCTCAAGGAGCGCGCCCGCAAAGATGCCCAGGGCAAGACCGTGCCCGGCACAAAGGTGCTCAAGGAGAACCTGGCGAAACTCGATCCGAAGATAAATGTAGATCGAAAGCAAGGCACTGGGAGCCGTGGTCAACATGTATGAGAAGGTGTGGAGCGGGAAGGTCGAGGGCTGCGAGATCTCCCTCGGATTCAACGAGAAGGACGGCCTGTTCAGATATACCGCGAAAAAGGACGGCGTAATAACGTACAAGCGCCATTGTGCCGACCCGATGGATGCCGGCCTTATGGACGGCCCCGGCGTCAAATGGGATGGCGAGACGCCCCTTGTCCCCAGCGCCTCGGAGATCAAATTCGAAGGTCGTTTCGCACCCTTCCACACCCTCGAGGATATCGTAGGTGGCACCTGGCTCTCCCCTGCCGACTGGCCGGGTTACCGAAAGGCGATGGCAGTCGATGAGCTGGCGGGCCGCATGGAGCGAATCGCGAGGAGCTATGCGGGCGACCGCGAGGTAGACGAGGCGTACATGAGCTTCGGCTTCATCGATTGCTCGAAGCGACTGAACGCCTTGTACGGAGGGCCCGACAACTGGCCGAATTGTGCATTTGAGTCCCTGTTCACTGTGACCGGGTACAAGGAGCTCACACTCGGTAAGAGTTTCGCCTTCAGCGACCACTATCTGCTCGCCGACCCGCACAAGATGCCCAGGCAGGTCGTCGAGCAGATTTGCATGACGGCTGCGAACGGAAGGCAGGAGCAACCCTCATATCGAGATGCCGTGGTCAGCCTATGCAGGCAATCGCGCTTGGAAAACGGGGGTAACGCCGACTCGTTCACCGTCCTGCCCTTTATTAAGGTGGGTGAGTTCATAGACGAAATCCGCAAGTCGGACAGGATTCACGTCGACCTGTATGCCGACTTCAACGGCGACAAAGTACCGATGGCTCATTTGGGCAAAACGGCGATCACTCTCAATGAGATGGATGCCGAGAGAATAAGGATGAACATTGAAAGGGCTCACGAAAATCATAGTTACTACTGGTCGATAAGGGGGAAGGGCGCCTCCTCCAAGCTGGATTATTCGCTCCGCATGTTCGAACTAACCGAGCTCGTCGCTGCCATCAAATCATGTGCCGAATGGAGCCTGTTCTTCAACCATCGCGCCTGCCTTCCGGATCTCGGTTATGACCTCGATTCCGACGGCCCGTCCGACCGCGTGCTCCTTGCCTGCGGCATGAGCGAATGGCGCTCGGACGACGCCCAGGAGTGGATGGCCGTTTCGCGCTCGAAATCAGATCGTCTTTACCATATCGAGCGTATCGACGCATGGGATTCCTACGAAGGGCCTGAATTCGAGGTCACGGAGACGATAGCAACGAAAACCTACCCGAGCGATCTCATCGACCAGATTGCGGCAGACCATAACGGGTTCAGGGAGACGGATGGCGTGCCGCCGTTCATCAACGCCCGTTACGCCGCCCAACTCGAGCATTTGCGCGAAGTCTACCCCCTAAAGCAGAAGGCCCCGGAGAAAACGCCTGGCACTGCGGCATTGAAGGACGGACTTGCGAAGCTCGAGAAGAAGGCTGAACCCAAAAAGACACCAAGCCACAACAAGCGACCGGGCTATTTCACTTATTAAACCAGACTAAAGAAGAGGGCCCCATGAGGGCCCTCTTGCTAGTTCTTAGTCGATGAGACGCCGTCGAAGTCGGCTCGCTCCACTCTCATGTATACGCAGGTGTCGCGCGTCGGCGTCAGCTTGGACATCTGGGTCTCGGAGTCCGGGTCGGCAAGCCACGCCACGGCGCGAAAGCCCGCCCAGGCGCCGTCCTCCATGCGGGCGTAAACCCTGCCCGTCGGCCTCGACAGGATGACCGATTCCCCGAGATAGAGCGCCTTGTGGGCGGGCCCGTCATCGCCGATAGCGGGAAGGCCGATGCCGTCAAGGGCATGCCTTTCGTCAGACAGCCCGAAATCCGGCAGGGACCATGATTCGGCAAGCGGGGCGGTCGATTCGGGCGAAGTCCTGAGCACGAGCATCGTGGTGTCCACGGAGTCATCAGTGAAGGCACACCTGAGTGTCAGGCGGTTTCGGCCGTAGAGATGGAGCTCGTCGCCCGCCGACAGCTCGGAGCCGCCATAGGGGGAGGTCAGACCTTTGTCCGTGAACCAGCCCGTAAACCCTGTGCTCGGGTCCTCATCGAAATGGTCGTTGAGGTTGCAATGGGCTTTAATAGCGGCAGACGTGGCGTCGTCGCTTGCCGTATGGGGTCCAGCCTGAGCCGTCTCGGTGAACACAACGGACTCGTCGTCGAAGCCGTCGGCATGGTAGACGATCCTGACGCCGCCGACATGAACGGGTCCGGCAGATACCGAGCCGTGGAAACGGCTGACGAGCGGCGAATCGAAGTCGATACCGCTCCGCAATGCCGTGGGGAACACCTGCTGGACCACACAGGAAAGATAGCGTCCCGAAAGCGAATCGAGCTCCAGCTCCGTTAGGCTGAGCCGCCTCGAGCCTTTCGAGAACTCGCGCAGTACCGTCGCGCCCTTCGGTTTCGGAATCAGATCGACCTGGACGCAGCGCAGCTCGTTGACGCCCCTTAGATCGCCAAAGCCGTTAACGCTCGTGAAATCGAGATCGTGCCCGGAGACATATCCCCCGGTCCATGACAGATTTGAGTTGAACGCCCTGACCTCGAGGTCGAAATGCTGGGATACCTCGCCGGTAAGCCATACCTTGATGGCACTCCAGCGCAAGGACTTGCCGCCCTCGCCGATTCGGGCGCCATCTGCGGCGGCATCGCTCCATTCGCCGCCTTTTGCAAGCATGCTGTAGCAGATTGAGCCTTGCCAGGGGGAGCCGTCCAGGCGAAGCGAGATCGCCTCTATGCACATTTTGGCCGACATATTCATGCCCACATGCCTATAGGCGGGACAGTCGGGCATATCACCGAAGTTCGAAAGATGGCACGACCCGATGACGGACGCGCCGGAGCAGTCATCCGGAACGTCATCTGTGTCGGCATAATACCAGCGGTACATAAAGTCGGATACGGCGGTTCCGCCGTTGTTGCCCTTGACGTCCGACCAGTTATGGCACGGCGTACATGAGAGGAGCGGATCCGAACACGTCACCGTCTGGTCGGCCCCGATCTCCTTTGACCCGCCATTCAGGCTCAGCGAACCCGTGAACGGGACCTCTTCGACGACCCATGCCGAGGCTCGGTCTCCCGCCACGCCTCCCTTGTAGCCATTATGGAAGAGATTTAATTTATGGGGCCTTGTTTGGGTGGCGTTCGGCCTGTTCACGCACAGCCCCGATGCGTCGCTGATAATCGCGACTGCGCCATCTTCGAATAGGGGCGTTCCTTCGGAAAACGCCTTTGTAACCCACCAGGCGCTCGCCCTCGAAGCGACTCCGGCCCTATTGATCTCGAACGGCTGCGTGTTCGCGACGTGGTTGAATTCCTTTCCGTCCCAAGGGCCTCCCCCTAGGGCATTGACGGCACAGGACGCGTCGGCCACATGGGCCGGTCGGAACGTCGTGAGAAACCCGGGGACGGGTCCCCAGTCATCGAAATAGGAATCATCGCGAACTTTCGAGAACTCGGTCAAGAAGAGCTGATTGTAATTGTCTTTGAATATCTGCTGGTATAGGTCCATACAGTCTTTAATCGAGGCATTTCCGACATCCCAGTTCAGGGAGTCGTCGTCTGCCGCATGGACGCGACAGACGATGCCCTGGATGTCTTCGCTTGTTAGGTACGTTTGCTCCACGGTGGAGGTCAACCAGCCGGTTTGAGAGTGCAGGGCGTCGACGTTCTCGTCATGCGAAACACCCTCGACGTAGATATTGAAGATGTTGAGGTCCGCGCACCACCTATGGGATACGTCCTTGGAAGTCCTCCTGTACCATTTTCCCGTGTCATGGTATTGATAATGCTTCCAGCCGGTATCGTGCCGACCGGTGCCGACCCCAAGTTCCTCATTGGTCAAATTGCCATCAAAGGTGACTATGTTATTTTCCTGCTCGTCCTCCTTGATTGCCCCGAGGTTATCATGTTCCGCCGCAAACCATATGCGCTCTCCATCGGGGTTATAGTTAGTGTCTCCGCAGGCAGTTAGCGGATAAAAGGAGAGGTGGAACCATAGCTCGTTCTCATAGTCGCACTCGACCTGCAAATTCAGGGCGTATCGCAGGATCTGGACGTAGGCATAGCGGAAGGCATACCATTCAGTCCAGTCATTCGCCCAGCCCATGCATTGATTTGTGGGATTCGACCTACCCCTGCAGCAGTTGATCTTGCCGTTGATCATCCCGTACGTGTCCCAGGCTCCCTGGTTGATACGGGCATTCTGGCCCCAGTAGTCCCATCCGAGCGCGTCATTGGCGCCCAACAATCCCAGCCCGGCCGCAACTGCCAGGGCGGCGAACAGGCCTCGCCTGCTAAGTGGGGTTTCCATTAAGGACTTGTCGGCCGGTTTCTCACAATTGCTTTTGTCAGCCTTCATCTACGCGCACCTCCCGAAAGGGACGCGCGCGGGCTCGGGACGGAGGCCGCACCTCCGTCCCGGATGATATTTACCTCTTTGCGCTGACGACGCCGTCCGAATCGGCGTAGCGCCACCTGATGTAGAGCGTGGTGTCCCGGACCATCTTGATGCTCTGCAGGGACGACCCCCCCCCCGCCTTATCGGTCAGGTAGGCGTCGCACACGATATGCCTCCAGGTGCCGTCTTCCATCTTGCGGTAGGCGCCCGTCGGTGCCGCGAGCGAGACACGCTCGCCGTAGTAGACGGCCATGTGACCGGCGCCGTTATCGCCGATGGCGGGAAGTTCGATCCCGTCCAGGCTATGGGATTCGGTCACGCCGGTGAAGTCGGGCAGCTCGAGCGCGCCCTCCACGGTTGCGGCATCGTCCTTGGGCTCGGACACGTAGACGGCGTCATCCTCCGGCTCAAGGGAACCCTTGGCATACTCGATATGCAGGGTGCAGCGGTTGCGCGCATAGAGATGCAGCTCGTCGCCCGCCGACAGCTCGGATCCTCCGTAGGGTGCGGTCAGTCCCTTGTTCGTGAACCAGCCCGTAAGGCCCATGCCGGGATCCTCGTCGAAGTGGTCGTTAAGGTTGCAGTGCGATTTAATCGCGGAAGACGTGGCGTCCTCGTTTGCTGTATGGGGTCCGGGCTGAGCCGTCTCGGTAAACACAACGGACTTGTCATCGAAGCCGTCGGCATGGTAGACGACCCTGATGGCGCCGATAAACAGAGGCGTGGAGGAGGTCACTGTGCCCTTGTAGCGTTGAGCCGCGCTATGCAGTGAATCGGTGGTCGCGTAAGCGGCGTTTCGCACGAGGCAGGTCTGTGCGTAGACGTAGCCTGCGGCATCGTCCGGCAACTGGACCTTAAGGCTATTTGAAAAATCGGCAAGCAACTTGATAGCGCCGACAGGGCGCGGAACCGCTTCTACCTGGAACGAGATAAGTCTCTCCCCTGCAAAGGTGATCTCGGGGGCATGCTCGGCATCGACCTTGAAGGACTCATGGCGCTGTCCCCAACCGGTCTTTTCGGTGCAGCAGCGGATCGAGAGATCGAAACCATCCGATACATCGCCCTCGAGCCAGATCTTGATTCCCCAGATGCGCGTTTCATCGGAGAAGTCGGTCCATTGGCCGTCCCTGTACGTCTCCGACCAGCCGCCATCTGCGCTTTTCAGAATCGAATAGCAGATCGACCCCGATACGTCGGTAGAAGACAGTTTCAGATAGAACCCTCTCATGAGGTTGGTTGCCACCCAGGGGAAGCCAACCAGGCGGTTGGCGGCAGTCTCCTTGAACCAATTCAGTCCCCAGGGGGCCTGCGAGGCGCCACCGAAGATATCGAGGGAGGCCGAACGGACGCCGGCATCCGAATCGCACAGGATAAATCTCGTGAGGTGTTCAACGGAAAGGGTTTTATAGATATCAATCGGCGTGCAGCTCGAAGACGGGTCCCCTATCTCAATCTCTCTGGAGTCATTTGAGGGCTCCTTGAACGAGACATCGCCCACGAACACGACCTCGTTGGCTTTCCAGTCTACACTTGAAACACCCTTGGTGCCGTTCCGGGTGCCGCTATGCCATAGGCAGACATCCGCGCCGTCGCTTTTAACCGACTTTGTGAGCGAGATGCAGAGCCCTGTTTCATTGCTCACGATCTGCGAATAACCCTCCTCAGACTTGAGGCTATCGGTCACCCAGAAATTGCAGAAATTCGAGGCTTGCGGATTATGCCAGACCCAGAGTTTCTCAAAGTAGGCATTTGAGAAGCCGGAGTCCACATTGGGGTACGCATCTGCAGACAGTCCCTTTGAGATGATCCCTCGACCCGACTCGGCGTAAAGGGTTGAGTTCCAGCCCTTGAAGCAGACTGATTTCAGGCAGTGTAGGAAGTCGCCGTACTCATCGCATGCGTTGCCGAGCTCGACGGCAAAGTTGCCGTCAGTCGTGCCGGCTCCGTCCCTCTTCTGGCAAAGCCTCGACCACTCTCCCGAACCATCGCCGCGAATCACCAGGTCAGAGTCGCTGTAGCGATTGGAAAGGGATACAATCGCACCAAATAGGTCATATCGGTTCCTGATGGAGATCTTCTCGAGCTTTACGCTCAGGTCCCCGCCCGCATCGTCATGCGTATTCATCCCCTTTTGCACGCATGCGATATGGCCCGCGTTGTTGAAGTCAAACGGCGTGTCCGCGCCATATCTTTGCCCGAAGGCGTTGTATCCGTTTACGACGATGTTGAACAGGTATATGTTCGCCCCCAGCGTCCTGGTCGACTCCGTCGCGCCTTTCCTCTCCAGCCATCCGTAGCTGGGATAGCCAAAGGTGTGCATGGCGGTATCGTGGCGGCCGTATCCCGCGCCTAGGAATGTATTATCGAACGCGAAACGTCCCGTCTCGGTCTTCCAGTAGGCACCGTTCCAGTAGTACTCAATATAGTTGTCTTGATAGCGTGGGTACCAAAGCCGGTGCGTGTTGAGGTTATTCGTGTCGCCGCATTGCGAAAACGGCTGCATGCAACACCATTCGTATAGGGGGTTTGAATAGTTGGAGGAGAGCTCCACTGCCATCGCGACTCGAAGCGTCTGGCCTGCATGGGCATCCCAATCGAGCCAATGCGTCGCACAGCCGAAGCCGTTACCGTTGTAAAGGGCGCCGTTATTCCAGTCACCCCAATAGTAATGACCGCCGCGCCCCGCGCCATGGCTTTCATCCGTATCCGCGTATGCAAGGCCGGCAAGGCCGAGCCCGGCAGCAATCGCCAGCGCGGCCAGCAGGCCGCGTCTCGATATCGGTGTTCCATTTTTCTCAGTGTCTGCTCGGTCCTCATTCCGAGCATCGAGACCGTTCATCTACGCGCACCTCCCGCAAGGGACATGCGCGGCCTCGGGACGGAGGCCGCACCTCCGTCCCGGTTCGTAATTACTTCTTTGCCGTGGCGACGCCGTCCGACTCCGCAAACGCCCATACGGCATATACGGTCGTGTCGCGTTCCATCTTGAGAGTCGTGAGAGGCGACCCCCCCCCGCCTTATCGGACATGTAGCCCTTGAAGACGAGGCGGCGCCACGTTCCGTCCTCCAGCTTGGTGAAAACGTCAGCCGATCCGGCGAGCGTTACAGGCTCGCCGCGGTAGAAGGCCGCGTGCGCCACCCCGTCATCGCCGATGGCGGGCAGGTCGACATTATCGAGCCGGTGCTTTTCGATACGCCCGGTAAAGTCGACCAGGCCAAGCGCACCGTCAATGACCTCAGCCCTATCGCTCGGCTGCTTCCTGAAGACGGTTCCAGCGTCGGGCTCGACCGATCCTTCCGCATATTCGATGCGCAAAGTACAGCGGTTGCGCCCATACAGCTTCAATGCGCCCTTCTCGGGGATCTCAAGGGAGGCAGCTGGATTGACTAAAGCGGCGTCCTTGAACCATCCGGTGAAACCCGAGGCGGCATCCTCCCCGAAATGGGCATCGAGATTGCATGGCTTCTTCCCAGCCGCCTCAAGTGCCGCATCTACAGGCGCGTAGGTGTCACCTGAATGGACATTGGAATCACGATATACAAGGTGAGCCTCATCGATACCGTCTGCATAGTACTCGACGCAAGCAGACTCGATGCGACAGGGTTTGGAGACGACTGTACCGCGGTACCGGTCGGTCCAAATGCGGTCGGTGTTTTTTGAAGGCAAACGCAGTCCCAACATGGCGGCGACATATAGGTAGCCAGATCCGAAATCGTCGGTGATCGTAAGGCTTTCATCGGTGCTGAATTCTCGGACGACACGAGCGCCAGTCGGCTTGCGAATAAGGTGAACGTTCATACCCGAAATCTTCGTATTGGAGCTTCCATCGGGTTCAAGCCCACATGCTGGAGCCGTCTCAAGCGTCAGCGGTTTGTCTTTTGAGTTGTAGACATAGACAGGATCGCTCCAGGTGCACGAGCCGTTGAGGAGCTTAGTCCTTACGACGAGGTCATACCTATCGGCAATATCTCCGGTAAGCCATACCTTTACTCGACCCATAGCCTCGGTGTCATGGGCTCCATTTGCGCAGACCTTACTTCCGTCTGCTCCCTCATCCCATGCATCGCCATACCATCGCTGCGCGGCATAATGAATTGATCCGCTGTAATTCGAATCCTGAAGTCTCATTTCAAGGCTGAAAATAGGCTGTCCGCCATGCGGCCATCCGATATGGCGATGTGAGTATGCCTCAGTCTGTTGGTTACCATTTGCCCATGAACCGACTCGACATGATGCCATGATTACCGCATTGTCTTCGGCAATTTCTTCTGCCCTGTCGCTAATGTATAGGCGGAAGATTGGATAGACAGGAAGAACGTTTTCATTCTTGGCGCCAAGCACCCAGCTGGCAGGGCGAATGTATCTCGTCTCATCCTTGAATTTATTGTGCCAGCCGAGGATCTTTAGAGAATCGCCGGGCTTTGCCTCATCTGAGGACAAACCGACCTCACCATGGCAGGTGACCTCCTCAATCATCCATTGCGCATTTACCTGTTTTGCCCAGACGCCGGGACAGGCAGGATTAGACACTGCCACGTAATCGGTACTATTCTTCGTAATACCCCATGTGTCGAGTCGTTGGCCGTCCGCGTCCGAGGTGATGAACCAGCATTTGTGATCAGTTTCGTTCGTAACGGTCGGCTCATGATGAACCCACCACGAACCTGACAGGTTGTTCGATTCCCAATTTCTATAGACAATCGCATTGCCCCTATCCATGGAAGGGCTCTTACGATTGGAATTATTGAGGCCGTGGTCGAGATTCGGTCCGACCATGTTAGCTATACAGAAGGTAAAGCATCCGAGGCCGTCAGATTTATTTGGCCAGAACATCCAATTCTGGTTGACGCCGTCATAATCATGCCAAAGGCATGTTCCGCGCCCGTTTTCGTATCGGGCAACGGGAATGTCGTTCTCATAGCCGCCCTGTATGAGATCGAGCCTCAGACCTGGTGCCGTGACTGGGATGACCTTGAAAATGCCACCCATAAGCGTCAGGTCATTTTCGATATAGATTCTTTCGACGTTGATGGCCATGTCGTTATTGGGCGCATAACGGCGGCCCTTAATGTCATTGGGATTCTTGTTTGCCGGAACTCCGTTCACCCAGACATTCCAGATATCCATGCGAGCCTTAACTTTCTCATCATGGGGTTTCGCCTGGCGACGAACGAAGGTATCGCACCCGGGCCCTTCATAGAACCCGTTGACGAGCCAGCCCTTGCTCCAGCCGCTGTTGATGAGGTTGCCCTGGAACCATCCGACCTGCCTATCGTTGAGGAAGACATAGCTCTTGTTGTCGTCGCCGTCCGAGGCGCCCAGCCAAAGGGGTTTGCCATAGCTCAAGTCAAGGGAGGCGCAATAATAGAAGGGGCGAAAGACGATGTGGTCATAGAGCTCATCGGACCAGTCGCACTCAACCACGCAGGCGAACTCGGCTTGCAGCTTCTGATAACCGTACCTATCGGCAATCCAGGCGCCGGCATTCGTCGACTTCCCGAAGAAGTAGTCGTTTACCCCGCGATCGGCATGGGGATGCGTGATCTCGCCCGAGATATGGCCGTTCACCCATTTGTTGCCGATCCACTGCCCGAGCCCGAAATTCTGCGCGGCGAGGGCATATGCCTGGGTGCTCGATAGGATGCCAAGCCCGGCTGCAACCGCGAGGGCCGCGAAGAGACCGCGGCGCGAAATGGGCGCGGAGATTCCGGCGTCGGATCCGTCGCCATGGGGTCGGCCTTCATTTCCGGTCGCCTTGTTCGCTTCAAAGCGGGCGATCCCCTTTTTATTTCGGGAGCCCATATCAGTATCCCCTCGACTTGATGGCAGACAGGCCGCAGCACAAGGCCACCGCCAGATAGACGGCAGCCTGGTACAAATCCAGCCTCATGGATGCAAGCACGCATGCCGCGAGCCCGAACAAGGATGTAAGTGCGTAAAAGCGCCAGTCGTCGACCTTTCGCGCTATAAGGGCGAAGGTGAATATGGCGACGGGGATCCAGATGGTCTCAACAGACCCTCGCGTCAGGTAGAACAGGGCGGCCCGCTTGCCCATCACGGGCATGATGTTGACGATGATGGAATAGGCCGAGTATGCGCAGGCGGGCAGGAGGGTCGCGGAAGACACCGCCGCCGAGAGTGAGAGCTCATCCTCATCGGGCCCCATAAGTGAAAGGTTATCCAGCACTCGATATCCTCCAAGGAACTACGTTTGCCGTCAGTTGGTCGGGGCCTTATGGCGACCAGCCCGCCACTAGCCCATGGTCGCCCATGGGCATTCGGCCCCATCAAAAGCGTAAGACGACAAGCCGCTCAGTGCCTATCGGTTTGGTGCCATTGGGTGACAGGCCGACCGTGAAGGGAAGCTATCCTAGGGTAGAGTGTCCCTAGGAATCGGCGCGTCTATCGGAGTATGCGGATATATGTTCAACAGATTATTCAATTTGCTTGCTGGGTCCAACAAGGAAAAGAACCCCGCCGATAGCTCGCGTACAGATATGCCCCTGAGCCGGGAATCGCAGCGGCAATTTGCCCGCAGCTATATCGAGCAGACCGCCTCCGAGCGTAAAGGTCGCGTCCCAAACGGCGTGTACGAGACGTCTCTCGTCTCTTTCGTGTTCAATAACGAAAGGATCGAGGGCGGCTCCCTCACGGAATGGCAGACAAGGACGATCTTCGAGACCAGGGATACCGTTCTCGCGGATTCGACCACCCCCGGAAACGTCCGCGAGACGGCAAACCATACGAAAATGTTCGACTTCCTTTTCGATTCGCTGGAAAGGGAGCTGACCCCCGAATTCATCAAGGAGTTCCATCTGCAGCTTATGACTAGGGTAATGGACATACCCGGCCAGTGGAAGATTCTGGGCAACGGCGTGGGAAGCGTCATCACGGCACGCCCAGAGGAGGTTCCCTCGCTAATCGACCGCCTGGTCACGGAATACAACAAATACGAGCCGTCCCTGGAGAACATCGTCAGGTTCCACGTTCGATTCGAGACGATCCACCCCTTCCCGGACGGTAACGGAAGGGTCGGAAGGGCCATCGCCTTTCGTGAATGCCTGCGAGCCGGACTCGTTCCCTTTATCGTGACGGACGCCTCGAAGGAAACCTATTACGCCTCCCTCGATGAGTTCAGGGCGGGGACTACAACACCACTTATTTCCTATGCTGAGGCAATGCAGGTCGATTTCGTTTCCACGATAGCGCCCATGCTCTCCGACCGCTCTCTGTCCGATAGCCTACTTGGGAAATTGGGCATAGAGAGGCCGAACTTCAAGGATGACGCCGGCTTTGTCGGCCCTTCCACAAAATCGTTGAAATCCAGCCTCGAATCAGTCGAAAACTCTGGATCCGAGATCAAGTCCGATCATAAGACGCATCGCACTCGTCGGATTTAGCCCCTGGCAATGATGGGACCGTTCTTCCCGAACGGCCCCAAACCCGGCTTCAGGGCACAGTGTCGTGGCATTTCAGCGATGAGAGCACTGCGCCCTTTATTACTCGATGCTCAGATTCTCAGAAGCGGCTTTTTGGCCTGCAACCGGCTTTAACAATCGACGAAACGAACGGGGACGTCCATGGGCAACGGCCCACGGGTCGTGACCTTAATCGTTCCGAAGCTCGAATTCAGAACCTTTCGATGAGCGATATCGGCGGGCATGCGAAAACAGTCCTCATTGTCGATATGTACGGTGCAGGTGGGCCACCCTCCGCATGTCACGACAACCAGCTCCCCCACCTCGGTAGCGCTCTCGAGAAACTCACGGACCGTCATGCTGCGGCCCGATGAGTTAGCGCCCATGCCGAAATTGAATTCATTCATTTATTTGCCTCCGGTTGCTCGTTGACGAGGGCGCGTTCGCGCCATTGTGCTCACGTCGTCAATAACCCGACCGGAATTCTGTAAGAACCAGTTTACCACTATCGACCTCACCGGGCCCGAATTCACCTGAACACTTGTTCCAAGCCCATATCCAAGCGAACACTCTCGTTAGTGTGGAAACGATAGGTCCGTCCCGCACCGCAGGCACAAACTGTCACCCTGTGGCACCAAATCGGTGCTCATGGCGCCGATGCCGGCGGTACGTTAGACCATGGGGGCGCATGCCAATAAATGTAGCCAGAAACCCGCGTCCCCTCTCCGGTAACCGAGAGAATGGAGCAGTCATGCGACCTGGAGGAAAGATGAAGGAGTGCGCCGGCAAGCTCTTCGGCCGCATCGGCGCCCGTCTCAAGAAAGGCGCGGTCATCGGTACGGGCGCGGTGCTCATCGCGAGCCAGGTGCTCTCCGTCGTGCCTACGCCGACCGCGGCATATGCCGCATCTTCCGAGACGATCACTCGCGGCGAGCGCGTGAACTACGGCGGCTACTACATGTACAATTCGACGACCTCCGAGGGTACGCCCGCGATCTGTCTCGACCCGGCGAAGCGTCACCCGCTCGATGCCATGACGGCCACCGCACAGCTGCCCATTGAAACCGACTGGACCAAATGCTACACGGGAGGCGGCGGTGATCAGACCCGGATAGACCGCACCGACGGGATGGCGAGGGTCCTCTACTACGGTCCCACGGGTCCTGGTTTCGAGGAGGCGAAGGCAAAGGGCCTGTGGAACTTCAACTGGTACGACGGCACACCCCTGGACTACAACAAGATGCTCGCTATCCAGCACATCGCCCTCTCGGCCCTCTCGAAGAGCTCCAGCCAGTACGGTATGCAGGGCACGACGGCCGCGTTCCGCAACTGGTGCTATAAGACCATCCTCTACTACAACGGCAATATCAACGCGGGCACATTCCTTGCAAATCTGGACAAGAATCTGCCGGGACCCGCACCCCAGTCCTTCAAGAACTCAATCTACTTGGTCAACTACGGCACCGGCACCCAGTGCCTCATCACCTTCCACAACAAGGGCAAGCTGAAACTCAAGAAGGCGAGCTCCAACCCCGGCATCTCCGACAACAACCCCTGCTACTCGCTCGAGGGCGCGACCTACGGCGTCTACTCCGATTCGGGCTGCACCCAGCAGGTGGGCACCCTCACATGCAACGCCTCCGGCGACTCCAACGTGATCGATATCGCCCCTGGCACCTACTATGTCAAGGAGACCAAGGCCGGCAAGTCCTATGCACTTGATGAGGGGATCCATAAGGTGAATGTGTCGGGTGGCCAGACGGCGACCGTGAACGTCACCGACGCCCCCCAGAACGACCCTGCCGACATGTTGGTCGCCAAGGTCGATTCCGAGACGGGAAAGGCCTCCCCGCTCGGTGCCGGCACGCTCGCGGGCGCGGAGTTCACCGTCAAGTACTACGACGGCTTCTACACCCAGGACAACCTGCCCGAGAAGGCCACGAGGACCTGGATTCTAAAGACAAATGAGAATGGTTATACGTCTCTAATTAGGGCTAAAACAGAACCAGATAAGTACTTTGTTAAGGGCGATACGTTTTATCAAAATACCGAAGGTCGCTATACCCTACCGCTTGGCACTGTGACAGTCCAGGAGACAAAAGCCCCCGCGGGCTACCTCCTGACCGACAGCTCCATCCACATCCAGCAGATTACCTCGAACACTACGTCCGAGTTCGTCTCGACGTTCGTGGAGCCCAGCGAGGACGCCCCCACCGTGCGCGAGCAGGTGAGGCGCGGGGATATCGCCTTCAACAAGGTCCACGGCGAGGATATGACCGGCCTCGCGAACATCCCGTTCAAGATCACCTCCAAGACCACGGGCGAGAGCCACATCGCCATCACCGATGCGAACGGTATCCTGACGACCGAGTCCTCGGCCTGCCCGCATACCCAGAACACCAACGGTAACGATGCGGCACTCAACGCCGACGGCACCCTCGATGAGTCGAAGCTCTCCATCGACAACGGCCTGTGGTTCTCCGGATCGAAGGGCGCGCAGACGACGGCTGACGACTCCAAGGGCGCGCTTCCGTATGACACATACACCTTCGTGGAGCTCCGCTGCGCCTCAAACGACAGCCTCAACCTCGTCAAGTTCGAAGTGACCGTGAGCCGCGACGCCTACACTATCGACCGCGGCACCGTGGACGACAACCCCATCGAGATCGGCACGACCGCGACCGACGCCGCAGACGGGGACCATAAGCTCCTGGCATCGAACCAGGCCGAGATCGTCGACACGGTTACCTACAAGGGCCTCAAGAAGGGCCTGGAGTATGAGCTCTCCGGCACCCTCATGGACGCCGAGACCGGAGAGGCGCTGAAGGACGTCGCCGGCAAGGAGGTCACCGCCACGGCCAAGTTCACGCCCAAGGCATCCAGCGGCAAGCAGAAGGTCAAGTTCAAGTTCGATGCCACGCTTCTCGGTGGCCATAAGGCGGTCGTGTTCGAGCGCCTCTACCTTGAAGGCAAGATCCAGGCGTCACACGAGGATCCCGAGGACGAGGATCAGACTGTCGAGTTCCTGCCCGTCAAAATCGGAACCACCGCGACCGACGCCGCCGACGGGGACAAGGCCATCGGGGTCGGCAAGGCCGTGACCATCGAGGACGAGGTCTCCTACGAGAATCTCGCCACGGGCCGCGAGTACACCGTCACCGGCACGCTGATGGATTCCGAGACCGGAGAACCCCTGAAGGACGCAGACGGAAATGCCGTGACCGCATCCACGACCTTCGAGCCCGAGAAAACCGAGGGTAAGGTGAAGGTGACGTTCTCGGTCGACACCTCGACCCTTTCCAATAAGAAGCTCGTCGTGTTCGAGAAGCTCGCGGCAGATGGCAATGTCATCGCCAGCCATGAGGACCTGACGGACGAGGGGCAGACCGTCGAGGTCGTTCCTCCCGAGATCGGCACGTCTGCGTCCGATGGCGCCGACGGCGACAAGGAGATCACCGCCGACGGCAAGGCCTCCATCATCGACACCGTCAAGTACGCGGGCCTCGTCCCCGGTACCGAATACGAACTCATCGGCACACTCATGGACGCCGAGACCGGCGAGGCACTGAAGGGCGCCGATGGCAAGGAGATCACCGCCACGGCCAAGTTCACGCCGCAGTCCCAGGACGGCACCCAGGACGTGACCTTCACGTTCGATGCAAGCGAGCTGGGCGGCGCCAAGGCGGTCGTATTCGAGAAGCTGTTCGTCGACGGCACGCTCATCGGATCCCACGAGGACCCAACCGATGAGGGGCAGACGGTCGAGATCTCCCCGAGCCTCAAGACCACTGCCGCCACGATCCAGGGCAGCAAGGTCGTGAAGCCCGAGGACGAGGTCGCCATCGTCGACACCGTCCACCTCAAGGGGCTGCGCCCCGGCCAGAGCTATACGCTCACAGCATCGATCAACAAAAAGGCTGACGGCACGCAGCTCACGCTCGCGGACGTGAAGGACGCCTCGGCCCTTGCCGGCAACGGAATCCAGAAGGGCTCCACTGGCACCGAATCCGGCACCAACCTCTCGAAGGCGCTCGTCGACGTCACCGGGACGGGCTCGTTTGTCAGTATTCCCGAGGGCGCCAAACTCACCAAGAACGATGATGGGACCTACACGCTCACCGTACCGGGAGCCACGAAGGACGCGGCCGACATCGTGACGAAATTGAGCGGCGGCCAGGTGAAACTCGAGCCTTCCGATAAGGGCGACAAGGCAGACGGCGACGGCACGGCAGCGGGTTCGGAATCGAACGTAGAGAACTCGACGCTGGGCACCTACGAGGTCATCGCCAACGGACAGGTGCGCTTCACCCCCGCCGTGTCCGATCTTGATGTGGACGTTCCCATGGTGTTCAAGGCATCCGATGTCGCAGGACAGCAGGCGGTCGTGTTCGAGAGCCTGCAGCGCGACACCGATGGCAAGGAGATCTCCAAGGAGACCGATCTGCAGGATACCGACCAGACTATCGATATCGAGAAAGCCCCCGAGGGCAAGAACCTCGATCAGACCGGCAACTGGATCCTCTACGCGGCAATCGCCGCCGGGGTCGCGGCCTGCATCGCCGGTATCGTCCTGGTCTTCCGCAAGCGCAAGAACTAAGGCTCAGTCGCTATATAGCAGAAGGGCCCCGCTCGCACGAGCGGGGCCCTTCTCTTTTGAAAGGAGCCGTCGGGTTATAAGGGAGTTTGCTATGCGGCTCCAATGGGATGCGACTATGAATGCGGGATATTCTCGTGGTCGAACACGCCGACCATGCGGATTCGGCGGTTTCTCTCGCGGATAAAATACACGACCAGGACATCGTCGTCGTAGGTATGGGCCTCACGGTGCTTGCCGTCAGAATAGGGCGGATGGACGAGAACGTGGTCGTCCCATCCGCTTTCCTCTATCATTCCGGTGCGACCTAGTTCGTCAATACATCCCTTGATCGCGTTGACAACTTCCACGTATTCGGCATGGGAGTATTTCGGCTTCAGCACGACGAGCGTTTTCCAAAAGGAGGCGGGAACCTTGACCTCGTAGCGGTTCACTGCCCGACCTCCTCGGGCTCGATGCCCATCTCCGCAAGTATGCCTGCCGGTATCTCGAGCGGGTCCTCCCCGGAATCGTCCTCAATCAAACCGTACTCCTGGGCCTCGGCACGAAGCATCGCAACGCGCACTTCCTCCGAGTAGAGGCGGCCGGATGGCGATGAGAACAGGCCGTCGAAAGGCGTCCTGCCGGTCTGGGCAACCTGATTGACCATAATGCGCATCGCATACGGCGTCGTGAGACCGCTCCTGGCGAAAGCCCTGTCAGCGCGGTCCTTCACCTCATCGGGGACGTTCAGCTGTATCAGTGCCATATATATCACCTCTCAATATGATAATGACATACTATCGCATAATCATAGTACCCAAAAGTCTTTTGTTTAGATGCGCTGTTGCTGCCTTGATATCCCCATTTCCATGTGACCACCCTTTGGATAGGCGGCAAAGCTCACATCAGCCCGGCAACATATCGCAAGATGCCGCGCGCCAGGCGCAGGAGCGCGCCAAGCAGAACGAGCAGTCCAACTCCCCTATAAAGACATGTCCTCTTCCCGAAGTGATCCGGTCGTATTACCAGGAGCAGGGCGAAATAGAATCGACCGAAAAGCGATATGGCATGGAGCAAATTCAATCCAGGTTCCATAGAGCCGATCCATCTATTCCGCTTCGGGCCTATTTCGTAGCGCCACAACCGGAGCAACGGTAGCCCGTGAGGACTTGTTTTGTCCCGGTCTGCACCTGGCGTGTTTCTTGATGCGTTACCGCTTCATGGTGGATAGTCTTGTAGTCATCTACGAGCGTGTAAGAGACTGGGGTTCCTGAGAGAGCTTTTGATTCCTGATAGTTGGCTGCTTGATAGTCATCATAAAAGACTGCACCATCAGAGAAAAGATAGTGGCTGCCGCTACGAACCTGCTCGTCCCATGCCTTCTGGTCAACAATGGTGTAGGTCTCAGTGGTGTATACCGGCTCGCTGCGGTACTGCGCCTGCCACGTATGCTCATGGGAGGGCTTCGAGGTAGAGCCTGATGACGGCTTGGAGTCCGACTTGGACGGCGCGGAGTTAGAGCCCGTCGACGGCTTCACGGCATCGGCCTTTTTTTCCTCGGCCTTCGCGGCGCTGTCGGTCGCGGCGTCCTTCTTCTCCTCCACTTTCTCCTTGTCGGCGGCAGGGGCCTTCGAGGCGTTGTCCGTGACCTTGTTCACCACGTCCTTGCCGGCATCCCCCGTTAGCGTGCCGTCGCCCTTAGAGACAGCCTCGTTCACCTTGTCGAGGACCTTGTCGATATCGTCCTGGGTGACGTCCCCGGCGGGCTTGGTCTCGCCGGTGAAATCGGTGGAGCCGGAGCCTTTGTGATCGCCTGGGACGGCCTGCTCGCCGCCGCCGGAGGGGGTGGTGATAGAGCCGTCCTGGTTGATGATGGGGATCGCGGTGATCTCCCAGGTGCCCTCGGCGAGACGCACGCTGTCCTTGCCCTCGATGGCGTCGGAGGCCGGCGTGGCATGGTAGAACTCGGTGCCCGCCTCGGTACCGTCGGTGCAGACGTAGCGGGTGATGAGGGGCGAGGAATCGGCCGTCACGCCCTCGGCCTCGATCCTGACGGTCCAATCAACCGTCGGCTCGGCCTTATCCGAGACCTGCTTCTTGTTGGAGCCGGTGCCGGCCTCGACCTTGGCGGCCTCGGGTTTGGGGGTGAAGGCGCCAGTCGCCCATGCGCCGCCGAGCCCGAGTCCCGCGACGACGAGCGCGACCGCGGCGCCGATGGCGACCTTCCGTTTCAGGGGTGCTTTGCCGTTATCGCTTCCGTCGGGTACGAGGTCGAGGTCCTGATTGAGCTCGTCCTGGGGTTTGCTGTTGTTCTCATCCATGATGTTGCCTTTCTCTAATCCCCTATCGGATTCTATTCTAGCGTTCGGACATAATGATCTCGGCGACTCGGTCGACCCGGACGCCGCTTGCGATCATGTCCAATGTCGTGACTATGCGAGCCTTCTGCACGGGTCCCAAGGAGCGGATCGTCTTGGTCTCGGACAGGCCCAGCGTGCGGAGTAGTGTCCTCGCACCTACCGCCCCCACGCCGGGACAGTTCTTGAGGAACGCAAACATTCTGATTTTAGCTGCGACGCGGCTCTCATCGTTGAGCACATCGACAGGGGCTATCTCACCTGCCTTGAGGCGCTCCTTGAGGGCGGCGCGCTCCCGGCGCACCTCTGCAGAGCGTTCACGGCCCTTATCAGATATTTGCTTTGAGTAGCGGATTGAGTCATTCGGCATGGCACCGTCTCCTTAAATCCCTATTGCGGACTGATGGGCGCCCTGGTTAGCGGCGCATTGACGGTGTCGATCACCTTAAACCACTTATACCCCATGATGGTCGCAAAAACAAGGAACTTTACCCTTCTTCCGGTAAGGGGTACCTCTTATACGGCCGTTGTAGGGCATTTGGAGACGCATGTCCTGCTGGGGAATTGCAAAGCTATTATCAAGCGCTCGTTTATCATAGAATATGCAAAAGACAAGTGCTTGGCATAACGATTACGAAGGATGAACGATGATTATCTCCGCAAACAAGATGCAGACGCTCAAGGCGGCGCCGAATTCAGCCTATGAGGTCATCCTTCCGGAGTTCCTCTACCACTCAAATAAGATTGAGGGATCCACCTTCACGCTCGATCAGATCGAGACGCTCTATGTGCGGAATAAGGTGACCGGAGACCATGACTTTGACGACATCATCGAGACCAAGAATTCCTTCAAGATGTTCGATCGAATGGTCGACACGCTCGATGTTGAGTTGACGCCGGAACTCCTCATTGAATTCGAGACGATCCTTCACAAGGGAACGACCATGGCAGCCAACGGTGAAAGCGGGCATTTCAAATATATTCCCAACCGCATCAGAAACAGTTCGGTACAGGTTGCCCTCCCGAGTGACATACCGACCGCCATACCGCAGCTGCTCGCCGAATGGAACGCCAGCCCGAAGGACTTCGAGTCGATTTCTCGTTTCCACGCAAGGTTCGAACATCTGCATCCGTTCCAGGATGGCAACGGGCGAATCGGCCGCCTCATTATGATGAAGCAGTGCATCGAAAACGGTGTCGACCTAATCGTCATTGACGAAAAACATGCGGACGAGTACAAGAGCTGGATGGAGATCGCGCAGACTCAGGGCAATTTCCGCTTCTTCGATGAGGTTCTTCGGAAGTGCCAATCTTCTTTTGACGCCAGGATGCACGAGATGGGTGCAGACTTCCTCATCCAGCACACCCCTGAGACTCTTGAGGAGGGGAAGCGTTCAATCGACCCTTCCCTTCCGTCGACCGCCAAGATCCAGGCAGACTTAAAGGCTCTCGAAAATAAGGGCCGAGCAGCTAACGCACCTTTGAGTGAGGGACATAATCCCCACGGCGTTTGATCTGCAATTTAGCAGTGCCATATCTAGACCGAAATATAGCGCAGCGGGTGAATGAAAGCTCCTCCAAGCGCACCTAAACGCCCCCTTGGGCGACTTCTGCTGCGAACTCGGGACTCCACAGGGATCTCTGTTAAGCACTATAAAGATCGAGAAGAAGGGTCTGACACCGGAGAAGTTCCGGGATCAGACCCTCCCCGATCTAGTCATAATTGAGGGCGTCAAGATTTGACATGCGGCTCAACAAGTAACGACACATGTAACGACGGGTCGTTGAATCGCCTAAGCTCCCACAACCCGTCTTGTGGCGACAACAACGCTGTTCTTGTACTTGGCAAGCTCAGCAATTGACAACTTCTCGATCGCGCGTATATATCGCTTCATATAGACAAAATCCACCTTTCCCTATGCATTAACTGGAACAATAATCTTGTCGTACTCCACCCTGCCTCCGGGTGTGGCTTTATGTCCGCGAGAATACTTGCGCTTCTTTTCGTTAAGAATTGATGCGTTTATTACCGCTGCCATGTACAATCCAACCTCACGATTCGGTATGACGCTATCCTTCATGCCAATCAAATAGGCGTCTGTATAGACTCCTATGGAATCCTGAAAATAAGTCTGTCCTTCAGTCGGCGGACCATTGTAAATGATGGACAACACGTTCCGATGGTGAACGAAATCAGCCGACCGTCAGTAATACATAATGCCGTTATTGTTGAACATGCAGTTAATCAACGGCAGAGAGAGCTCATCTGTCATCGACTTGCTGGCATTGTCCTGTTTACGTCAGCTCGCCAACGGCACCTGCACTACCCTCATCTGCGACATGTTCAACGTCCTGCCGCCCTATATGGACTACTGGTTACACCGGCGGCGTAGTCCGCTAAAATGGCGGCACCGTGGTATACACGATAGATAGGAGCCGCAATGCCGTCGAACATACCAGCAACCACCATCAGGATCGAGCCGGAGGAGAAGAGAGGCATCCGTTATCCTCGACGAACTCGGCCTCTCCATGTCCACTGCCTTCAACGCATGCCTCAAGGCGCTCTTCCGAGAAGGCGGGATGCCATTCGAGATGAAGGTCGCGTCAAAGAAGAACGAGGAGTAGCCTGGATGCCGCAAATCGAGAAAGAGAAGACAGATAGAGGCCTCGCGCACATGAAGGCCATCGCGGGGCGGTGGTTCTAAATGGCGTCATACACTACCGAGCGCGAGGGACAGATCGAGTTCTACGAGACGTTCATCCCGAGGGTAGACCCAGATTTGGATTTGGACGGGATTCTCGCTGACGACAACGACGGCGTTATCAATGGGAACCTCCTGGAATTTAAGCTTCGCGTCATCGATCTTAACGCCGTTCTATTCCAATGCGTCAAGTACCTCTCCGCCCGCCGACTTAAGGGAAAGCCGGTTCCTGCGAACGTGGTGATCGTCTCGCTCGAAGATTCCGTTGCCTACATCTATCGCTCCGAGGACTACCTTGGACAGATTGAGACGGTGTACAACGGCCCTTCGTCCAAGAACAACAGCGGGTTCACGGCAGGCAAGTATGCGGACAAGCTGGACTATTCAGACCAGCTTTCTGCCGAAAGGCTCGTAATGACGCTGAAGACCGACAATTACACGAAGACCCACATAGACGAAAATTGCATCGTCGGATGGGCGGAGGAATACTATCGGCTGAGACCGGACGCCCGCAAAGAGCACTTCATCGGCGACAGCACAGGAAAACACCAAGTTACTGGAGAGATTAGACAGCCCAAAATATTTGAGCGGTACCTGATTCCCTATACCGGTCAGACCAATGTCAAGTTCGATTATCTGATGGACTGCCTGAACGATTTCCTTCAGAAAAAGGACCTGGGGGCTTTTTTCACCCCGGAGCCCTATGCGGAAAAAGCCAGGGAGCTTTTGGCGCAAGCTATCTCGCGCGTACCTTCAGGAAACGATTATGTCGTCATCGACCGCTGCGCCGGTACGGGAAACCTAGAACGGGGCCTTTCCGAGGATATTCTGTCACACTGCATCGTATCGACGAAGGAGTATTACGAGTACAAGGTGCTGCAAGAGCTGATCGGCTCGAAGGTTCGCCATATCATCCCGCCCATCGAGGCCGAAGACACCTTCGATGCCGGTAACGTAAGGGGTGCCGACGCTTTAACTCAAGAGTATGTCGAGAATCCACTTATCAGGCGTTATATCGAAGACCCGTCATGTACGATAATTCTCTTCGAAAACCCACCGTTCGCTGAGACCACTTCAATGGAGCATCAGAAGCGCGGCGAGGGAAAGCGGTCGTCTTCTGGCTGGAAGGCAAGTTGGGTTCTGGAACAGATGAGAAAGGCCGTAAAGGAGAATCCGTCGATTTCTGGAACGTCGACCAACGATATGGGAAACGCCTTCATCTGGTCCGCGTTCGAGTACTATCTCCGACAACCAACCGACAGTTATGTCGTTTTTTCACCGGTTAAGTACTGGAAGGCCCAGGATCTCGTGAAGAAGCGCTTCATTGACGGCTTCGCCGGGGACAGATTCCATTTCCATGCAAGGAAGCACTCATGTGTCCTTGTCGCCCTATGGTCGAATCAGGACGCAGAGAGCGATTCGTTCACGGTGGACGGCTTCGATATCGTCAAAGGAAAACTCGGGGCGCCGGTTTCTCTAGAATTCAGAAAAGTCGACTCGCTCTACAGCTCTCGTTACTACGACAAGCGCAAAATGAACGATGACATCGATGGCGGAATCCTTCTGCAAAAAACTGGGAACGAGGCAACAACGCAGAAAAAGCGGCTTAAACCCCGCTGGAACAAGAACATTCTCGGCTATATGGTCGCGGACGGGGTCGGGTTCGATAATCCCGAACTCCATTCGATACTTGTCTCGGCCGGTATATTCAACGGCAATGGCTTCTATCTCCGCCGTGACAACTTCTTGCAGAAGCTGCCCATGTTCGCTGCCTCCCGATACATCTCCTATAACGGATCTTGGACGGAGCGAGGGCGCGTTATGAAGTCTGCCGACGGAGCGGACAAATTCCTGAAGGACGCTGCTTCCGGAAAGTTGGATCAATGGCTGTTGAGGACGCTCCTGTTCACATGCTTGGAGTACCAGAATCACATGCGCTCGTTCACGGGCGGCGACGGTAGAACATACAGGAACGAGCTGTGCCTTGACACTACGAATGGCAGCACGGTGGCTTCCGAGACGCTCGAGAAGCTCGATCGCCGCGTTCGCGAAAGCGAGCTCCTGGACGCATGGTCTAGGGTCCTTGAGGAGGCAAAGGAAACGACTCTATACGACAGCTCGCTTACGTATGGTTTCTATCAGATAGGGGAAGAGCTCAACACATGGCATGAGCCGCCAAATGGAAAAAAGGGACGAATATATGATTACCCGTCCCTAAACGGGTCGATTCGTACTCTCAAGGAGCTTAACAAGGAGTACTACCTTAAGGAGATTGTCCCTAAGCTTTTCGAATATGAGTTCCTAAAATAGTGCGTCAATTGAATCGAGTAATCTGTTTTTCTGACTGTGCCTCCTGAATCGATTATCAGATTCTGGGGGTACAGTCAATTTATCTATGCATGAAAGCCTTTATGTCAATTCTGGTCTAACAGAGCCATTACTAATGCGCGATATTCTTGCAAACCAGAACGCTTCGATATTTCGCCCCACCCAACGCGGAGGCGCAAGTAACCAGTGTAATGACGGAATCAGTGCCGCCGAAATCCGATTTTTCACTTGCGCAGTCGGACAGCGTGTTGAGCCAGGCGTCGAAATCCGATTTTCCAGCAAAATCAAACCTGAGCAGCACGTCATAGCCCATCGGCACCTTTAAGCCGTACAAGGGTGCATAGGAAGAGGTTCTGCCATCCTTGTCCTTGAAGGTCACAGTACCGATACTTGAAAAACAGTCCCTTCTATAGCAATCCTGGAGTTCACTAAACGCCAAGGACCCGATTCCCATGTTGTGACCGTAAATTAGCATGTTCGAGCTTGTAGGCGTCGACCCCTCTGCAATGTACGGACATCCGGAAAAAGACGGTGTGCGATCGAAGCCGTGATTGAGATAGAAGCCCTTCGGGTCACCTTTCCGGCATGAGACAACAGGTGTCGAGATCGAGGTCCCCTCAACGGTGAGCCAGCCGGCATAGTCCGGGTTCTCATCTGCAAGAGACTGTCCACTGTCTTCTGCTTGTGCCTTCTGCTCAGCCGTATTTGTAATGACAGTCTCCCTTACAACTTCCGCGCCGAGACATATGAAGATAAGCGCCGAAGTCACGAGAACACCTATCGCCATCCTTACGGCGGTAGTATTTTTAGCCCCCCATGCGGCTTGTTTACATTTCCGGTCGAAGCGCCTTTTCGCAAGCTCGTTAAATGGACCTATAAGGGGAATCATCCCTTCTTCTCCTTAATATATTCCTTAACGCCCGGCCACCCCATGGCTTTTTCAGGCGAATATTCTTCATCACCGCGGAAACGCTTGACCTGGAAACCGCAACCGGACGCAAGTACGAACGATCCGTCTCTATACTCCCAGCTGTTAGACTCGCAGACGATGGATTTTCCGGATTTTGACACCTTCAATGCGCTGCCGCAGATCGGACAGGCCCCGTATTTCTTGAGATTCTTCTCATGGACGCGCCTCTTTGCGCACTCGATGACGATCGTTGCATCCCTTTTGGTAAGGTTATCGAAATCCAGGTCGCCTGCAGAGTCGCCCAAGAGCCTCCGTATAAAAGTCAGCTGTGGCTCCGAGGCGGAATCTTCGGCCCATTTTGCCGCGCGTTCGCGGTCCCAAAGAGCCCTATCATGCGAGGTCTCATAGTTTGATTCAAGCCAAAGGAGAATGTCCTGTTCGGCAACGTCTAGCGACCTATAATACCTGCGCTGGGTCTCCCCCAGCCTTGTAAGGTCTGCGGTGCAGCAATCGAGAAGATCCGGTTTATATAGCGTGACCTGCCACCCTCTATCGGACGCGCCGGGGCCGGCGATATTGCGATCGCCGTTGTAGTGGATAACCCATGCGATGGATCCCGTCGAAGAGAGCACGTTGACCTTGCGCGACGAGAGGACCCAACCGGAGGGACAATCCTCCACCTCCTCGACCCTTCTTCCCAAATCGAGAAGCGAGCCATCGAGCTGCTTCTTGCCGACCCTGTCTGGGAAATCCCTTTCGTTCAGTCCGAACAGTGTTGGCGGCGTACATATGCTCTTGTCATCCGAGATGCCCAGACAGTCGATAAGCCTAAGGGACTTCTTTTGATAGCCGGTGACAGGATCAGTGTAGAGTCTCAGCCCTCGCCCGACCATCTGCGTGTAGAGGGATGGGTTCTTCGTCGGTCGGGCCAGCAGCACAGTCTCGATAAGCGGCATATCCGTGCCCTCGGTAAATACCCCGTAGTTGATGAGGCATGGAATCTCCCGTGCCGTAAATGCATCGATGATCTGTCGGCGTTCATCTGCCGGCGTGTTTCCATCGACCACCACGGATCCGGGAATGAGCTCGGCCAATGAGTAGGCATGGTGTACGCTCGATGCAAATACGAGCGTCTGTCCTATGTGGAGCTTATCGTATGCAGCCGCGACCTGTCGATTTGTCTCTGGGCGGTCCACGCGCTTCGCGAGTTCACTCACTCGGAAATCGCCCATTCCGGTGCGCACGCCCTTCGTCGACCAGTCCACGATGGTCCTGCGGCAGTCGATATCGCAAAGATAGCCGTTGGCGATTCCCCAACGCAGGTCTTTCTGGAAAACGATATCGTCGAAAACCGCTCCGAGCCCTCGGTCGTCTCCTCTTCTCGGCGTCGCGGTAAAACCGATGTGGAGGCGAGGCCTCAGATAGTCGTAGATCTTTCGATAGGACGGTGCCAGGGCATGGTGGGCCTCATCGGTGATAACCATGTCAAATTCGCCAGGCTCAAAGTCTCTCTCGAGTCGATTTGCGAGCGTCTGGACAGAAGCAGAGACTACCTCCTCGCCATGCGAGTGTCGTTCGGCCTTTTCTATGCCGACCGGGCAGCTGTAGTATTTAACTGGCTGGGTCACAAGCTCCTCGCGATGGGAAAGAAGCAGAACCCTGCCCTTCCTGGCGATTTTGCTGAAAGTCACGGTTTTACCGAGCCCTGTGGCCATCTGAACGAGATGCGATCCGCTCCCGAGAGAATCGCAGATATCCACGCACTCCTGCTGGTAGTCCCTGAGAACAATCTCATCGGGTGACATTGCCCCAGCCCTCCTCAACGGTAAGCCCCTCCACGCCTGCCGCCAATCCGTTGACGAGCGCGGCGTGCGCGGAGGGGCCCATGGCAATTACCTTTTCGATGAGCTTCTGAATGTTGCCGAAATACCAATCCTCATTCATCAGGCAGGCATTGTCGCTAAACCCGAGACGATCAGGTAGCGTGATAGATAGCCCACACTCGAAATCAGAAAGAGGATCGCGTGTAAGCAGCGCGAGCCCGTGAGACTCCACGAGAAGGGCCCGTGCGAGGTCGTCTGGGCTCACGACAAGCATCCTGTCGCATAGCTCGCGATACTCATCACTATCGCCTCCGGGCATCTTGTAGCTTCGATCGAGGAATATACCGTTGTCGGGATTTGAGATGTCGAGGTATTCGCGTTGAAGTGCGACACCCGACTCAAACGACGGATCCGGCATGTGCACCTCATCGATGCATCCTGTCTCGTAGTAAATCCTCAATGAAGAAGTGTTCATCTTTAAACCGTGTTCTTTCTCTCGGCAACCGCTGCAGCTTCGGGACGGATGTATACGGAAGGCGATTGCGCTTTTATCGCCTTATCAATGCTCTCTATACGGCTGTTGCTCTCTTGAAGGATTCGCCTTGAGGCTGCTGACTCCAATGCGGCAGCAATAGCCATTGAGTCTTTTGTTTGGATTGAAGTCGGAACGCTTAGCTGGCGGCCTTTGGACCTTCTTAGGAACTCGCCAACCGATGGGACACCTCTTAAGTCCCTGACGGCCCTTGCGCCGACAAAGCCCTCGATCGCCCCAAGGGACTCGCTGAGCGATTTGGCGTCAGCTCGTGCCCTGTCGAGCGACACGGAGAGATCGCCCAGCTCATTCCTTAGTCTGTTGAGAATTATGCCCGCTTCGTTTGCATAGCTTTCGGGCCCCGATATCTCGGTGGCAACTTTTGAAAATGCCATTTTGCAAAATGCGGTATCGTCGTCAATCTGAAGCAAAAGGGCGTTACGTTCTATTCTCTCTGATTGCGCAAATGACGGCAACGACTCCAGCTCGGCGATCCTCGCCCTGGCAGACTCAATCCTCTTCGAGCGCTCTATTACATCCTCTGCAATTGATATCGATGACTCTATCTCATGGATCTCGCACTCCATGGCCTCGACTTTGAGCATCTGCGATCTGCAGGCCTCCTCGACCTCCGACACGGAGCCATACCCGTCTGCAGAAATTAAGGAAAGAGCTTTGATGCCGGCACTAATAGCACCTACGCCGCGACGTCTTGATTGCGCTGCGATTCTCGATTTGAGGGTATCCTGGAACCCCCTGCGATGCGGCGAATAGCTCGCGTTTGGAACCTGAGATTTATGCTCTTGTCGCCTCGTGAATCTAGAGCTTAACTCCCCAGTTACGACATCGATGGGTATCCCCAGTCGAGCGCGAATTCCGAACTCGTCATAATTTGACCCGAGCGAAGACGCAAGGACTTTCTTATCATGTCCTCCGCTGTCGGGATGCCTATAGCCGATACCCCGGCGACTCCATTCGACTTTAAAGCCATCTGCCTCGAATTTCTCTACGAACTCATCCCAGTCGGAACTATTTTCGATTGACCTATCTATGGCGTCTCTGATCTCCGCTACCCAGCTCCGGCGTCCACGGCGCCTAAGCGAGCGCTCGGCGGCACTCATGCGAACCGACTGAATTGTGGGAGCCTGTCGTCCCTCACGCATTGCCTTTCTGCGCTCTGAGAGATCCGGCAGCGTTCCCATGCCATGCTCGCGCGCTATCTCTTGTGCAACGCGCGCCATGTTATCGCTGTCCTCGGGCGTTATTTGAGCCTTAAGTCCATTGGAAGAATTCACCGCATTGAGAATAACGTGTGCGTGCATGACCCCATTTGCATTGTCGTCGTGGACCGACCAGATCCACTGCCAGCCCTGCTCTGTAGGCCAAACCCTCTCGCACCATTCCTGGGCGAGCTGGCCAACCTCCTCAGCAGATGCGCGATCCTTGGGATCGGGCGATAGGACCCATTGGTAATAGTTCCTCCAAACTAAGTCAGGGTTTGATTGCCTTTTCCTCTCAAACCACTCCGGGGGCCTATCCTTGCCAAATCTCTTCCGTGTCGCATCCATGACCTTATGCCACCCGAATGGGGTATCGGGCAGACCCGGAGAATGGCCGAACGCCATAGAGCGCGAGGCGGACTTGTCACCGGCAAGGTATCTCTCCATCCTTTCCTCGTGGTCCTCCATGCTCCTATGGCCAAAAGAAAGATAGTCATCGACCTGCTTGCAGCTGCCCGCGCCGCCCGAGATCGTTTTAAGAAAGGGCATTACGTCTCCTTTCAGCGGGGTATTCGGCCTCGATTGCACGAGAGATCCTCTCGCACGCGTCAATCAGATTGGGCTCAACGTTATCGATTGCTGCAAAAATGGCGATAGACAGCCTTCTGGCTTCGGCGGCCCGCGACTGCCCCGCTATCGCCTTGGCGTTCGTGTTGAGCTCGGATAGCTGCATAGAGATTGCAATGAGCTCGTCCCAGAGGTTTCTTAAGGTGGACCCCGATGAGGCGTCGGGCTCGTAGAGCGTCTTATACAGGATGTACTCAGTGATGGACATATTGAGGCCCTTTGCCAATGCACGGATGGCATCTGCCTCCTCAACAGTACTTCGGGCCTCTATACGCGCCTCTTTTAGCTTTTTCTTACGGGGCATCTTGCTCATGCACTGTCTCCTAATTCATGCTTATTCAAGCGTAGGGCAGTGATACGTACCGTGCCGTACAATTTGGTGACAGGTGGTGCCAATGTCATTTACGGCTTATTAGCTGAAAGACCAGCTAGAAGAAAGAGCCCGTCGAATCATTCGGGAACTATGCCAATTCCGAACTGTAGAAAGTAGCAACTACGTCATAACTGATTCAAAAGCAATATCGAACTACAGTCGAATTGAACAAGCGAACAATGTAAAAGGCGAACTACTGAACTTCGCAATAGCATAACTATGTAATAACGTAACTGCGTAGTAGTGTAATTACAGCA
Organism: uncultured bacterium; assembly: GCA_905215365.1. GTDB lineage: Bacteria > Actinomycetota > Coriobacteriia > Coriobacteriales > Coriobacteriaceae > Collinsella. Next base: position 84,535 of record CAJMPX010000010.1, read on the forward strand.
AAACGGTTTCGCCGAACTATGTGACTTTGAAATAACGAGGTTGCGTGACAGAGCATGGTGGGCTGGTTGCGATCGCTTATCGCTGTAGACAAAGCCGCTTCATCAAATACAGCTAGTCGCAATCCCGTATTATCGAGTGAGCCGCAAAGACAGCTGGTCTTACTTTCGAAAATCAGCTGAACGCTACTCATCAGCTCTATGGGTTCAAATTGAATAGTCGAACCACTCATTTTCGGTATTCCATAATTGCTGAATAACCGAACTACGCGACAACGTCAAAACGCTATACCGCGACAACGTAAATGCGGAGTGGTGTAACTACGTGATTACCGAATAGTCGAGCTATTGAATAATCAGCGAATGGAGATCCTGGTCGCTGCTAGCCAAAGTTTTGGACGTGACCCCTCATCTAATAACACGAGATCAATCCTGTGTTCAAGCCTAAACTGCCACGGCTGCTGCACTTACTATCGAAATCATGCCGAGAGCCTCGCTTCAGCCTTACGGCTTCAGTTTGGGAGCGGGCACTCGAGGATTAACCGAAGAGAGCAGAGTTTAAACTATCCGCCGGGTGTTGTTGCGATCCACCTTGCGAATGAGTCTCAGTTATCGTTGGTGCGATGTTCACAAAAACGCAATAGCGAGACGATGAAAGTACTGCGCTATTTAAATATGGATTAAGCAAATAAGTGAACTATGCGAAAAGTGAACAGCCGAACTACGAAACAATGTCAAAACGTTATCTCGCAATAATGTAGAAGCGGAATAACGTAAAAGCGTAACTAAGGCATAAAACAACCGCCAGATAACCTATGAATGGGGATCCTAGCCGCAGCCGCCTGGCGCTCCAGGTGACAACCTTCATCAAATACTACATACCTCGAGCCTGCACTCACGCTCGAACAAACAGAGCTGATGAGCCTGCTTTCGAAATCTAGCTGGGTGCTTCCCATCAGTCTTGTGGCGTCAGTTCGTATAACGCAGCGCAAGGTGTTAATCGTCGAGATCAAAGCATGGCTTATCCGGCTGACACTGTTGCGGCTCCTTGCGAATATGGATTCGAACAGGGCCATGTTCCTGAAGGGTGGACAGCAGCTTATTTCTAGCTTCGAAAAACAGCCTGGTCGAACCGCTTAATACTGGTAGAACATAACTGTGTAAAAAGCGAAAAGTGTGATAAACGAATATCCGAATTACGTCATTGCAGAACTACGCAATAACGTAATAACGGAATAACGTAACTACGTTATTCCGTAACTTTTTAACGCCGCAGGCGCCGGGTTTTAGGGCAGAGCCCTAACAAGCGCCGCCCTTGGCGGCGGTACGCTACCGGGCAAAACGCAGTTTTGTACGGCAGCGTACGACTCTTGCGGACAAAATTCAGGACCGAACGGTACGATGTTCAATAGTTCTGCTATTCCGTAGTTTCGTGGTTCGCATTTTACGGTTTGCTGCCTTTACGCTATTGCAACTTGTCGTTATTACGTAATTCTGTAGTTCGCTTTTCCCATTGTTCATGTATTCACCTTTTCCATATTTCAGTAGTTCGTCTAACAATCGAACTGGCAATGGGGCCCGGCGATAAATGGTTTCCCATTCGATACCGGAGCCCCATTGTCCTTTAGATCGAGTTAAATAGAAAAATGCCGGGGCCGTCTTTTGGCGGCCCCGGCATTTCGTCTTATGCCGATGCGGCGGTCACTCTGTCACCTCTGCCGAACCCATAACCGGATTCATAGCCGTCGGCTTTGACATAAGGATCGCTAGTAGTCCTGACTTTAATCTTGGTCGTCCTCAAGCCGATCCCATCCATGTGACGGTTGACGGATTCGGGGACGACGATCGCGAGCGCCATGGACTCGTCATTGCTGACCTGCTCCGCATAGGCTCGCTTGAGACCGGAGATGAAGCCAAGCATCCACGTTCCCTTTACGCCCTTCTGACGTGAGACATTCCCGTACCCCATGGCCTTCATTCGCGCGGAATAGGTCCTGAAGCAGTTCTCGGCCGCATTGGCGCTCGCCCTAAAGCAGCACGAGGCGACAACGGAATCCTCGCCCTCACCGACGAACACGACAGTCCTTCCATTGTTGCTATATGACGTGTAGGCCCTGCACCTGTAGTTCGCTGCAACAACAAGTGCAAGGGTTTTCTTCCACTCGGGAATTCGACGGCCGAGATCGCAAACCTCCTCGCCGACTTCTGCCGGTGAATCGTCCAGATTGATGTCCTCCAACTTAAGGTTGTTCGCAACGAGGAGCCTCTGGAGCGCCAACGAGGCGGCACGCGCTTCGCCTTCGGTCGCGGCCCCGTCGATGAGGGCGACGATCTTCCTGATCTTCTCGTCGATGTTCTTCATGGTTCTCTCCTTTGGAGTGGGGCGAGGGCTCGCAGGCCCCCGCCATTGGCTGTTCTTGAAATTAGGCGGCGCCGGAGCGCTCCCCCTGGGCGGTGGCCGGGGGAATAAAGGCCGGGACGGCGACCGTCCCGGCATTGGATCTATTTGATTTGGCTGATATGGAACGTGGGGACACCCCAGTCGTTGACGTTGATGAACAGCTGGAACCTCTGGTCGGCATAGGTCAGATCGATGAACATGCAGCCGTTCGAGCACTCAACGCCACCATCCGGGAAGCTGGCGACGAGCATATCCTTCTCGGTGTGCAGCTCGGACTCAAGCCACCGCTCACCGTCCTCTCCGTTCCACTTGAAATAGCTTTTGACGCAATGGGAGCCGATCGCCTCAAACGGCTCTTCCGTCCAAGACCCGATTTTGTCCCATTCGTACTCGATATCGAAGGAATAGGGGTAGAAATCATCCTTGGAGTGGACTGCGGAAAACCCGAGTTCAGACATCGCCTTGCAGAACTCGAACGACTCATGGTCGGGGTAATCCTTCTCGATGCCCTTGAAATTCGCGCTAGCGGGGATCTTCTTCAGCGCCTTTACGGCGGCTTCGAGCTCATCCTTGGACGCAAACTTAATTTCGCCGGTACCCCATGCGTAGTAGCCCATCTGGCTCCTCCTAACCGCACGGCGTCGGCACCGCCCCTTGCGTGTGCACCTCACGACCCCG